>JARLGJ010000014.1 GCA_031296105.1 Acidobacteriota bacterium
CCCCGCGCCCTTCATCACCTCAATTCGCTCCAGCGAGGCAAAGGGGAAGGGAATGTCCAGATTGTTGTGGCCGGTCTGCGCGTCGTTCAGCCGCAGCCCGTTCAGCAGAATCAGCGTCTCCTCGTAGCTGGCGCCGCGGATGGAGATGTCTCCCTGCATGCCGGGAACGCGCTGCTGCACGTCCAGCGCCGGGTCCTGCTGCAAGACGTCCACAAAGCTGCGAAAGTTCACCGGCGACTGTCCCACCGGCAAGGTGTCCACGCTGCGGTCAGCCTCTTCCATGGGAATGGCCGGATAACTTCCCGTGACCACCACCTGCTCCTCGCGATGCAGCGTCGACGGTGTTGCGGGATTCTGCGCCGCCTGTTGCGCCCAGGCGGCGCATTGCAAAATAAAAAGGAGAACCAGTTGCTTCACAAGAATGTCCCGTATCGAAATTGGTGCGTTGCCGCGCCCATGGGTATTGTTTCCTCTTGCGCGGCGCGGTTCAAGGATGGTTTGATAGTGAGTCAGATAATTGAATGAATCAACTATCTATAACTTTATGAATATGCGCATCGAAACATTTCTGCAACACAGTCCGATGTTTGCCGCCGGCCGCGCCGCGCGCCGCTTTGACCAGATGGCCACGCGCGCGCTGGCCGCCGACGAGTTGAATTTTCTGGAGGGCCTGGTGCTCGCCGCGCTCTTCTTCGATGAGCCGCGCCCGGTCAAGCCTTCGCGCCTGGCGGAGACTTTCGCCACCACGCGCGGCAACATCAGCCACTGCATTTCGGCCCTGGAGGCGCGCGGGCTGTTGCAGCGCGCCATCGACTCCGACGATGCGCGCTCCTATCTGCTGATGCTGCGTCCGGCGGGCAAGCGCTGCGCCCTGCGCGTCATACGCGCCTTTGACCACTTGCAGTCGGCGTTTGAAAAGGAAGTGGGAAAGACTGAACTCGCTTCGGCGCTCAAGCTGCTCACCCGGATCGAACTTCTCAACATCGAGTAGAGTTCTACTCCTTCACCGCAATGCCCAGGGCCTTCATCTTGCGGTACAGGTGGCTGCGCTCCAGGCCCAGCACCTCGGCCGTGCGGCTTACGTTGCCGTTGGTCTCGTCCAGTTTTTTCAGAATGTAATCGCGTTCGTAGGCGGCGCGCGCCTCGTGCAGGCTGTTGAACTCGCCCAGCGAGCGCCGCGTGCCTTCGCGGTACAGCACCGAGGGCAGATGCTTTTTCTCCAGCCGCTGCACCGTTGGATTCATGATGACAATGCGCTCGATCACATTGCGCAGCTCGCGCACGTTGCCCGGCCACGAGTAGCGGCCCAGAACCTCCAGCGCCTCGTCGCTGATTTCCTTGGGCCGGCGGCTGTACTGGCTGCTGAACTCGCGCACAAAGTGCCGCGCCAGCACCGGAATATCTTCCTTGCGCTCGCGCAGCGGAGGCACCACGAACGGCACCACGTTCAAACGGTAGAACAGATCCTCGCGGAAGTTGCCGCGCGCAATCTCCTCTTCCAGATCCTTGTTGGTGGCGGCGATCACGCGCACGTCCACGCGGACGGGTTCTTCCATGCCGACGGGCGTAAAGCGTCCCTCGTCCAACATGCGCAGCACCTTGGACTGCGTCTTCAAACTCATGTCGCCCACTTCGTCCAAAAACAGAGTGCCGCCGTCGGCCTTGCGCAGGCGGCCTTCCTTTTCGTGCTCGGCGCCGGGGAAGGCTCCCTTGCAGTGGCCGAACAACTCGCTTTCGATCATGTCCTCGGGGATGGCGGCGCAGTTTACCTCCACGAACATCCCCTCCTTGCGCGCGCTCTGCGCGTGGATGGTGCGCGCCACCAGTTCCTTGCCGGTGCCGCTTTCACCGTAGATGAGCACGCGTCCGTTGGTCGGCGCCATCAACCCAATCTGCTGCCGCAGAGCTTTCATCGGCACGCTGTCGCCGGCAATTTCCACCCGTGCCACCTGGCGCTTCAACTCCTGGTTCTGCGCGCGCAGGCGGTGCGCCTCGGCGGCGTTCTTCACCGCAATCAGCGTCTTCTCCAGCGACAGAGGCTTTTCCAGAAAATCGTACGCGCCCAGCTTGGTGGCCTTCACCGCGGTTTCCACCGTGCCGTGGCCGCTGATCATGATGACCTCGGGACGGTCGGCGAACTCCTTCATGTGCTCCAGCACGGCCAGGCCGTCCATCTTCGGCAGCCAGATGTCCAGCAACACCACGTCGAAGGATTGGCCGGCCATCAACTCCAGCCCACTTTCGCCATCGGCCGCGGCCGTCACCTGATAGCCTTCGTCTTCCAGAATGCCGCCCAGCGACTCGCGTATGCTCGCTTCGTCGTCAATCACCAGGATGTGAATCATCTGCTGCCTTTCTGCCTACAAACTTTCCTGCGCCTCGCGGGGAGCCTCGCTGCCCGCGCGCGGCGCGCTGCCTGCCACCGGCAGTTCCACCAGGAAGCGCGATCCCAGAGGCCGGTTTTCTTCCACGCGGATGTTGCCGCCGTGCTCTTCCAGAATGCGCGCCACAATCGCCAGGCCCAGTCCGGTGCCGCGTCCCTTGGTGGAGAAATACGGCAGAAAGAGTTTTTCCTTGGCCTCCTCGGTCAACCCCTGGCCGGTGTCGGACACTTCCAACTCGGCCATGTCACCGGTCTCGGTCAAGCTGGTGGAGATGCGGATTTCGCGCACCACGCTGTCCTTCATGCTCTCGGCGGCGTTGTCCACCAGGTTGGCCACCACGCGCTGCATCGCATCGGGATCAGCCAGCACGCGCGGCAGTTCTCCGTCCAGGTTGAGCGACAGGTGAATGCCTTCCAGCCGTCCGTCGAACATGGCCAGCGCGTTGCGCACAATCGTGTTCAGGTCGGAGTCCTGCGGCTGCGACTGCGGGAAGCGCGCCAGCAGGGAGAACTCGTCCACCAGTTTGCGCACGGCTTCCACCGCGTTGCCAATCGTCTCGGCGCAGCTCTGCAGCACGGAGCGCGGCGCGGGTTGTCCGCTGGCTTCGCGCTCCAGGTTGCGCTTGATGCGCTCGGCCGACAGCGCAATCGGCGTCAAGGGATTTTTGATCTCGTGCGCCACGCGGCGCGCCACCTCGCGCCACGCCGCCTGCTTCTGCGCCTTCAAAAGGTCGCTCAGATCCTCAAAGACAATCACGTATCCCAACCGCCGCCGCGGCTGTCCCGGGCGCGTCATCGACGCCACGGTTACGCCGGTTTCCAACATGCGGTCGCCGCAGGGAATTTCCATCTGCGTGCCGGTGGTGCCCATGCGGTCCGCCTTGCGCGACAGGCGCCGAATCTCCTCCGAGACCTCCGCCGATTCCGCCGCGGGAAAGACGTCCACCAGCCGCAGACCCTTCTGCTCGCCGGGATGGATGTCCTTCAACTTGAACATGCGCACCAGCGCATCGTTCACGCGCGTCACCTGTCCGGCGGCGTCCAGTGAGAGCACGCCCGAGGGAATACTCTCCAGCAGTGTTTCAATCTGCAGCGAGCGCTCCGCCAAATCCACGTTGGCCTGTTGCAGCTCGCGGCGGTTGCTCTCCAGTTCGGCGGCCATGCCGTTGAACGACGCCACCAGTTCGCCCAACTCATCGGCGGCGTTCACTTCCACGCGATAATCCAGGCGGCCTTCGCTGATGGCCTGCGTCGCCTCGGCCAGGGCCGCCACCGGGCGCGTCACCAGTTTGCTCAGCGCCAGCGCCGACCACATGGTGCCAAACAGCACCAGCAGGGTGATCAGCAGCAAAGCCTGCATATAGGTCTGCCGGATCAGCTTGCGATTGCCGCGCAGCTCCTGGTAGCGGTGCTCGCTCTGCTCAAGCTGGCCCAGCGCGCCGGCGTAATCCAGCGGCAGCGGCATAATGACGGCGATGTAGCCCAGGTTCTCCACCGGCGCCGTGCCCACCATGTAGCCGTGGCCATCCATGGAAAACTGCCGCGGACCCTTTTGACCCGCGGCGAGCGGCACGGTTTTGCGCAGCACGCTCCAGGGCTCCGGCGCGCCAAAGCTCGCCTCAAGCTGTCCCTGGTAGAACGCCAGCACAAAGCCGTCCTGCAGCGTGATCTCGTGTTCGCGCAGTTCCTTGATGAGTGGAGAGAAGTTCCCGCTGCGGTAAGAGCGCACGGTGTCTTCGTCGGCGGCAATCGACTGTGCTTCGGCCACGGCGTTGCGGCCGGCGTAATCGCGCAGCGCGTTCACCACCGCCACGCTGCGCCCGTGCACTTCCTCAATCGGCTGCGAGAACCACTTGTCAATCGACCGGTTCATCAGCCCGTAAGCAAAGAAGAACAAGGCCAGCACCGGCCCAAAGGAGAGCACCAGCGCGCCCAGCACCATCTTGCTGCGGAAGCGCGAGCCGGCCACTCCCGACTGCCGCTCCAGGTACAGCTTGATCACCGTGCGCAGCAGCACAAAGATCAGCGCCACCAGGGCCATGAAGATCAGCGTGGAAAGCGCGATGAGGGCGAAGATCTGCCCCAGAGAGTCCGGCCGCAGAAACTTCAGGTTAAAGGCCGCCTGGGAGACGATGATGACCAGCAACACGGTAATTCCCACGCCCAAAAGCACGAGACGGCGGCGGCGCGAGCGGGTTGGCGGTGCGGTGGGCACGGTCTTGGCTATGAGTTTAGTGCAAAAAAGAGACAATAATTGCAAATATTACAAAACAGAACTTCGTAGCCCGCGCCTTCCGCGAAGGTGCCCGATCCGGGAAGACAGGGCCGCCTTACAACTTTGCTTTTCCGCTGGGCAGGAACTCACGCAGCGGACACTCCTCGCAACGAGCTTCTTTCTTCAGGCAGAAGTGCTTGGCGGTTTGCACCAAAAGAGCGTGGAACTCGTTGTAATCATGTGACTTGGCGCTGCGTGGCAGCCGCGAGGCCGCGGACGGCGGATGGATTTCCAGGGTCACGCCCAGCTCGCCTGGCTTCTCGGCCGTGCCCAATCCGGCGGCAAAAGCCTCTTCCACGGCCAGCCGAATCCCTTCGTAAGCGTCGCCGGCGCGGGACAGCCCATGGCGCTCGAAGATGCGGCGCGTGTAGGTGTCCACCACAAAGACTTCGTGCTGTGCGGCGTACAGCAGAATGGAGTCGGCGGTCTCCGGGCCAATGCCTTTCAGCGCCAAAAGCTCGGCGCGCAATTGCCCGGTGGGCTGGGCGAACATGCGCCGCAGGCTGCCGCCGTGGCGCGTCTCCAGGTGCGCGGCAAATAGCTTGAGCCGCTCCGCCTTTTGCCGGAAGTAGCCGGCCGGGCGTACCAATTCTTCCAGCTTGCTGATTTCCATCTGCAGAATTGCCTGCGGCGTAAGCGTCTGGGCGCGGCGCAGGTTCTCCATCGCCAGTTCGACGTTGGTCCAGGCCGTGTTTTGCGTCAGGTAAGCCCCCAGGATCACCTCGAAAGCGGATGCGGCGGGCCACCAGTTCTGCGGGCCCATCGTGGCCTGCAGGCGGCGGAAGAGGATCGCAATCAGTTGGGGACGGCTGGGCGAAAGAATCATGCCGACAGTTTACCGAATAGGTTCGTTACCTTGGTGAGATGGAGTTGACCCTTCGTCATGACTCAGCAGCGTCCCTGCAATTGACAATTAGTGTCAAGCTGCTAGTCTGCATTTATAAGCGGCAGGATGCTCTTGCCCTGTGGTTTGCGCCACATTCGTGGGCAGGAGAGGCATGACGCTCAAATCGCGGCGCGTGCGCCGGGCAAGTGCCGTCGCGTGATCAGTCATTTCTTCCGGTGAGGTTTATCAGGTGGCGACTCCTTCCAAGGGCACCCAGATTGCAGCCTGGGATCCCTCCAACTATGTCATCGATCCCAAGATCGTCAAAACGGTCTCGCAGGACATCGCGCACAAGTACAAGGCGCTGGCGTTGAACCGCATTGGCCAGACGCTGCAGGTGGCCATGGCCGACCCGACGAACTTCCGCGCCATTGACGATTTAAAGTTCATCACCGGCCTGGACATCGAGCCTCTGCGCGGCTCGGAGGCGGCCATCATGGACGCCATCGAGTATGCCTACAACATCCCCGAGCCGAATCCCGAGGAGATGTTGTCGCTCGACGGCACCAGTGACGATTTCAGCATGGAGGACGACGAAGATGGCATGGAGTTGGAGGAGGAGGTCTCCATTGCCGATCTGGAGGCTGCCGCCGGCGAGCCCAACATTGTGCAGATCGTCTCGGTCATCCTGCGCGAGGCGGTGAAGGCCAAAGCCAGCGACGTTCACCTGGAGCCTTACGAAAAGGAATACCGCGTCCGCATCCGCGTGGATGGCGTGTTGCAGGAATTGATGAAGCCGCCGCTCAAGACGCGCGATGCCATCATCTCCCGCATCAAGATTCTGGCCCGCCTGGACATCAGCGAAAAGCGTCTGCCGCAGGATGGACGCATCATGCTGCGCATGCGCATCGAGGGCCGCCGCCGCCAGCTCGATTGGCGTGTCAGCACCCTGCCCACTCTGTGGGGCGAAAAGATCGTGATGCGTCTTCTGGACAAGGACAACCTGCGCCTGGACATGACGCAACTCGGCTTCGAGCCGGAATCGCTCGACAAGTTCCAGAAGGCCATCCTCAAGCCCTACGGCATGGTGCTGGTCACCGGCCCCACGGGTTCCGGTAAAACCAACACGCTGTACTCGGCCATCTCTCTGCTCAACAAGCCGGACACCAATATCATGACCGCCGAGGATCCGGTCGAATTTCAGTTGCAGGGCGTCAACCAGGTGCAGATGAAGGAGCAGATTGGCCTCAACTTTGCCGCCGCCCTGCGCAGCTTCCTGCGCCAGGATCCCAACATCATCCTCGTCGGCGAAATCCGTGACTTTGAGACCGCTGAAATCGCCATCAAGGCCGCCCTTACCGGCCACCTGGTGTTGAGCACCCTGCACACCAACGGCGCGCCGGAGACCGTTTCGCGATTGATGAACATGGGCATTGAGCCTTTCCTGGTGGCCACCTCGATTCACCTGATCGTAGCCCAGCGCCTCATCCGCCGCATCTGCACCAACTGCATTCAACAGGTTGCCGTGCCGGCGCAAGCCCTGCTCAAGGCGGGCTTTTCCGCCGAAGAAGCGCGCTCGGTGAAGGTGATGAAGGGCCGCGGCTGCGAGAAGTGCAACAACAGCGGCTACAAGGGACGCACCGCGCTTTACGAAGTCATGGAAGTGGATGACGCGCTGCGCGAGCTGATCCTGATCGGCGCCTCGTCGCTGGAGCTGAAGAAGAAGGCCATTGAGAATGGCATGCTCACCCTGCGCCGCAGCGGTCTGCGCAAGATCATGGCCGGACAGACCACCATGGACGAAGTGTTGCGCGAAACCGTGAACTAACAAATCGCCGCCTCCCATTTGGAGGCGCGCGATGGGACAAGGCAAGGAGAAACGATGGCGGTAACCCTTAGCGATCTGTTGAAGAGGCTGCTGGAACTCAGCGGCAGCGATCTTCACATCACCACCAATTCTCCTCCCCAGGTGCGCGTCCACGGTCACCTTCAGCCTCTGGATATGCCTCCCCTCGGCCCGGCCGACACCAAGCAGCTTGCCTACTCGGTGATGACCGATGCGCAGAAGCACCGCTTCGAGGAAGATTTCGAGCTCGACTTCTCCTTCGGCCTCAAGGGATTGGCCCGCTTCCGCGCCAACATCTTCAATCAGCGCGGCGCGGTGGCCGCGGTCTTCCGCGTCATTCCCTTTGAGATCAAGAGCTTTGCCCAGCTCAATTTGCCACCCGTGGTCAGCAAACTCTGCGACCGCCCGCGCGGATTGATTCTGGTGACGGGGCCAACCGGCTCGGGCAAATCTACGACGCTGGCCGCCATGCTGGACAAGATCAACAGCGAGCGCCACGAGCACATCATCACCATTGAGGATCCGATCGAGTTCGTGCATCCGCACAAGAACTGCCTGGTCAACCAGCGCGAGATTCACCAGGACACCAAGAGCTTTTCGGCCGCTCTGCGCGCCGCCCTGCGTGAAGATCCCGACGTGGTGCTGATCGGTGAAATGCGCGACCTGGAGACCATCGAGTCCGCGCTGCGCATTGCGGAAACCGGCCACTTGACCTTTGGCACCTTGCACACCAACTCGGCGTCGTCCACCATTAACCGCGTGATCGACGTTTTCCCGGCGCACCAGCAGCCGCAGATTCGCGCCCAGCTTTCGCTCGTGCTGGAAGGCGTGCTCTGCCAGGCGTTGTTGCCCAAGGCCGGCGGACAGGGGCGCGCCATGGCCATGGAAATCCTGGTGCCCAACCCCGCCATCCGCAACCTGATCCGCGAGGACAAGATTCACCAGATCTACTCCTCCATGCAGTCGGGCCAGGATAAGTACGGCATGCAGACCTTCAATCAATCGCTGATGACCTTGTACCTGCAAAAGTCGATCACCCTGGAGGCGGCGCTGCTGCGCTCCTCCAACCCGGACGAATTGCAGGATATGATCAACCGCGCCATGGCCTCCACCAAGCAGGGTTCCAGCCTGCTTGGCGGGCGCAAGTAACTTACTGGGAAGAGAGACGAAACGATGCCGGTCTTTACCTTTCAAGGCACCAACTCGGCGGGCGAAAAGGTCCAGGGCGAGCGTGCCGCGGAAAACAAGCAGGTACTGCGCGCCGCGTTGGCCCGCGAACGCATTCAGGCCAACGTCATTCGCGAAAAAGGCGGCAAGGCGCTGAACTTCCGCATTGGCGGCGGTTCGGTCAACGCCAAGGAAGCCGCGGTTTTTTTCCGCCAGTTCTCGGTCATGATCGATGCCGGCCTGCCCCTGGTGCAGTGTCTGGAGATTCTGGCCAGCAACCAGCAGAACCAGTTCTTCAAGGAATGCCTGATGGGCGTGCGCACCTCGGTGGAAGGCGGCTCTACGCTGGCCAACGCCATGCGCGCCTATCCCAAGGTCTTTGACGATCTGACCACCAACATGATCGAAGCCGGTGAAACCGGCGGTATTCTCGACATCATCTTGCAGCGTATTTCGCAGTACGTGGAAAAGGCCGTCAAGATGCGCGCCGCCATCAAGTCGGCGCTCGTCTATCCGGTCTCGGTCATTGTCATCGCCCTTCTGGTGGTGGGCGCGCTGCTCAAGTTCGTGGTGCCCATCTTCGCCAACCTTTTTGTCGGCCTTGGTGTGGATCTTCCGGCCTCCACTAAGTTTGTCATCGGGCTTTCCGATTTCGTCAGCCACTTCTGGTGGCTCATCTTCCTCTCGGTGGGCATCCTGTACGCCGTGCTCAAGTTTGTGCGCACCACGCCGGACGGCCTCTACGCTACCGATAAGATCCTGCTGAACCTGCCGGTCTTTGGCGCCGTGCTGCGCAAAATCGCCGTGGCTCGCTTCACCCGCACCCTGGGCACGCTCATCAGCTCCGGCGTGCCCATTCTCGACGGCCTGGCCATTACCGCCCGCACCGCCGGCAACGCTGTGCTGGAGCGCGCGCTGATGGGCGTCCGCAAGTCGATTGAAGAAGGCCGCACCATCGTCGATCCCCTGCGCGAATGCGGCGTCTTCCCCAACATGGTCACCCAGATGATCGGCGTTGGCGAAGCCACCGGCGCCATGGACAACATGTTGCAGAAGGTCGCCGACTTCTACGAGGACGAAGTGGACGCCGCCACCAAGGACATGCTGGCCCTCATGGAACCCATGCTGATCAGCTTCCTCGGCGTGGCCGTCGGCGGCATTGTGATTTCGCTCTACATGCCGCTGTTCTCCATGATCGCCAAGCTCTCCGGCTGATCGGGGAGGATTCATGGCATCGGGCATCAACGAGCGGCTTTGGCTGGACTGGCTGGTCAAAGTCCGCGTCATCATCATCACGATTCTGCTCGCCATCGAGATGGCGATCGTCACCCTCACTGCCACCCATGTGAGCCGGA
Source organism: Acidobacteriota bacterium (assembly GCA_031296105.1). Taxonomy (GTDB): domain Bacteria; phylum Acidobacteriota; class Terriglobia; order Terriglobales; family Acidobacteriaceae; genus TOLSYN. The sequence continues at coordinate 9,853 of JARLGJ010000014.1, forward strand.
CGCTTTTTGTCCTGGTCATTCTGGGGTGGTATGCCGCGGGCGCCGTCCACCTCGTGCTGGCCGCGCGCGCCCGGCACGGCTGGGCGCTGCTGGCCAAGGCGCAGATTCTCTGCGACCTCTGCTTTGCCACCGCGGTCATCTACCTCAGCGGTGGCATCGACACGTCCTTCAACTTCCTTTATCCGCTGCTCATCATCGTGGCCGCCACCATGATCGGCAGCGGCTGGGCGTACCTTACCGCCGGCCTCTCTTTTGTGCTCTTCGGAGGAATGCTCGATCTCTGCTACTTTGAGGTCATTCATTCCTATAGCAACAGCCATCCCGGTCTCAAGTCGCTGCAGGCGGTTATCTTCATCAACCTGTTTGCGTTCTTCTCGGTGGCTTACCTGGCCAGCCGCCTGGCCACGCGCCTGCGCCAGGCCGACGTTGCCCTCAGCGACAAAAGCTCTGAACTGGAGAACCTGCAACTGCTGCACCAGAGCATCGTGCATTGCATCTCCAGCGGCCTCATCATCACCGGCCTCGACGGCGCCATCAAGCTCATGAATCCCGCCGCCCTCGGCCTGCTCGGCCGCAGCCAGGAGGAAGCCGCCACTCTCAACGCCGCCGATTTCTTCATCAGTCCGCTGCCCGTGGCCGGCGCCGAGCGCACTGAGGTTCGCACCCGCACTCCGGCCGGCGCCGAGAAGATGTTCGGCGTTGGTTGCAGCGCCCTGCTTGGCGGCGCGGGAGATACCATCGGCTACATCTACACCTTCACCGACCTCACCGAGATTCGCCACCTCGAGCGCGAGCTTCGCCTGCGCGACCGTCTCGCGGCCGTCGGACGCCTTGCCGCCGGCATTGCCCACGAGATTCGCAATCCTCTGTCGTCTATCGCCGGATCGGTCAAAATGCTCTCCGGCATTGCCGCGCTCAACGACGATCAGCGCGAGCTGGTCGGCATCGTCAACCGCGAGTCCGAGCGCCTCAACTCGATCATCTCCGACTTTCTTACCTACTCGCGCGACCGCAAGTTCGAGAGCGCCCGCGTGGACCTGTGCGGCTTGCTGCGCGATACGCTCCTGCTGCTGGAAAACCGCGGCGAAGGCATTCGCCTGGTGCACGATTTTGCCGTCTCCGAAGCATGGGCCGAAGGCGATGGCGATAAACTGAAGCAGGTCTTCTGGAATCTGGCCAGCAACGCGCAGCGCGCCATGCCCTCCGGCGGCACGCTCACCGTCGCGCTCGACGCGCAGGATGGCCAATGGCGCATCCGCTTCCGCGACACCGGGCCGGGCATTGCTCCGCAACTTATCGAGAAACTCTTCGAACCCTTCCAGTCCGGTTTTGAAGGCGGCACCGGCCTTGGGCTGGCCATTGTCTATCGCATCATGCAGGCGCACGATGCGCACATCAGCGTGCACTCCGAGCCTGGCGTGGGCACCGAATTTACCCTGCTCTTTCCGCCGTGGCGCAACGCCGGCGAGGAAGATGAAGTGCCGCAGGATCAACTCGCCGGAGAAGCTTTTTCCGGACGCGAAAGTGAGAGCAAGTAGATGGGATACATCCTGGTCTGCGACGATGAACGTTCCATCTGCACCATGCTGCAGATTGCCTTCCAGAACCAGGGGCACCGCGTGGAGACCGTCACCGGCGGCGAGCAGGCCTGCCGCAAGATCGACTCCAACCTCTACGACGTGGTCGTCACCGACGTGCGCATGCCGGTCGTTACCGGCATGGACGTGTTACAGCACGCGCGCAAGGTTTCACCGGACACGATGGTCATCATCATCACCGCCGTGGACGACAGCACCGCGCCCATCGAGGCCTTGAACGCCGGCGCCTTCTACTACATCCGCAAGGGCCCCAAGCTGCTCGAGGATGTGATGACTGCCGCCAACCTGGCCATGGACCGCTCGCAACTGCGGCAGCAGAACGCGGCCTTCAAGCGCGACGCCGCCTTGCACAATTCGCTGGACAACATCATCGGCGAAAGCGAACCCATGCGGCGCCTCAAGCAAACCATCCGCACCATCGCCGCCACCGCCAGCACGGTCATCATCAGCGGAGAAAGCGGCACCGGCAAGGAGCTGGTGGCGCGCGCCATCCACACCTGCTCGCCGCGCTCGGGCGACCCTTTTGTCAGCGTCAACTGCGGCGCCTTTCCCGAGACGCTGCTGGAGAGCGAACTCTTCGGCTACGTCAAGGGAGCCTTTACCGGCGCCAACTCCAACAAGCGCGGCCTCTTCGAGCTGGCCAACAGCGGCAGCATCTTCCTCGACGAAATCGGCGAGATGACGCTGCCCATGCAGGTCAAACTGCTGCGCGTTTTGCAGGAGCGCTCGGTGCGCCCCGTCGGCGGAGGACAGGAGATGCCGGTGGACGTGCGCGTCATCGCCGCCACCAACCGGAACCTATCGCAGATGGTGCAGGAAGGCCAGTTCCGCGAAGATCTCTACTACCGCCTCAGCGTCATCCCCGTCGAGGTGCCGCCCTTGCGCGCGCGCGGCGAAGATGTGGTGCTGCTGGCCAATTACTTCCTCAAAAAATTCACCGTGCAAATGGGACGCGATGTGCTGCGCATCTCGCCGGAAAGCCTGCGCACCATGAAGGGCTACGACTGGCCGGGCAACGTGCGCGTGCTGGAAAACACCATCGAACGCGCCGTCGCCATGTCCAACGAAGAGGAGTTGCAGATCGAACTGCCCAACTCCGTGCCCAGCTCAATTCCCCTTGCCGCCGGCAGCGGAGCCACCGGCATCGCCCTGCCGCAGGAAGGCATCGACCTGGAGCGTTACATCGCCGACGTGGAAAAGAGCCTGTTGCAGTCGGCGCTCCGGCGCTCCAACGGCGTGCAAACCCGCGCCGCCGAACTGCTGCACCTCAGCTACCGCAGCTTCCGCCACATGATGAAGAAGTACGATTTGAACTAAGGCGCGGTTTCGGAGGTCTGAGAGATTTCGGAAGTTTCGGAGGAAAAATTAGGTTTCAAGATTTCAGGGTTAAAACCGCAGGCGCTCGATTCAGTCGATGTTGGTTGTTCCTTCGAAACCTTCGAAACATCCGAAACCTTCAGACCTCACACTCTTCGTTACAGCCCCGCCTCAATCCGCGACCGCGGATCGAGGAAGTCCCGCATCGCGTCGCCGACGAAGTTGAAGGCCAGCACCGCCAGCATCACCGCCGCGGCAGGAAAGAGCACCAGGTGCGGCGAGTCGAACAGGTGGGTGCGCGCGTCGTTCAGCATTCCGCCCCAGCTTGGCACCGGCGGAGGAACCCCCAGCCCGAGGAAGCTCATGGTGGCCTCCGCCAGGATGGCCGCGGCCATGCCGATGGCCGCCTGCACAATCACCGGCTGCAGGATGTTCGGCAGAATATGGCGCGCCAGGATGCGGAAGTCGCTTGCGCCCAGCGCCCGGGCGGCCTCCACGTATTCTTTCTCTCGCGCGGCCAGCACCTGCGCTCGCACCAAACGCGCGTAGCCCACCCAGCCGCCAATCACCAGGGCCAGCACAAGATTGAAGAGACTCGGACCGAGGAAGGCGACAAAAGCAATCGCCAGCAGGATTCCCGGGAACGACAGGAACGCGTTCATCACGATGACGTTGATGAAGCGGTCGAGTATTCCGCCGTAGTATCCCGCCAAGGAACCCACCAGCGTGCCCAGCAGCAAAGACCCCGCCACCACCGACACACCTACCAGCATCGAAATCCGCGCGCCATACAGGATGCGCGAAAAAATATCGCGGCCTAACTCGTCAGTGCCAAACCAGTGCGCCGCGCTGGGTGCTTGCAGGCGCGCGGGCAAATCAATCGCCGCCGGATCGCACGGCGCCACCAGCGGACCAAACAGCGCACACAGCACGAAGAGCACAATCAGCGCCGCGCCGATCATCGCCAGCGGATTGCGTCGCAGCACGCGGCCAAAGCCGCCGAACAGAGGCCGCTTCGAGCGCTCGACCACGATGGGCGCGTTGTTCATTGCCGCGGCGCTCATTGGCGAATCCTCGGGTTCAGCGCGGAATACACCAGGTCGGTGAGGAAGTTCACCGCCACGTAGGTGAGTCCGATGCAGAGCAGGCAGCCCTGCACCAGCGCGTAGTCGCGGTTGCTGATGGCGTCAATGGTGAGGCGTCCCAGGCCGGGCCAGGCGAAGATCTTCTCAGTGACAATGGTGCCCGCCAGCAGCGCGCCGAACTGCAAGCCGATGACGGTGATGACCGGGATAAGCGCGTTGCGCAGCGCGTGGCAATAGACGACGCGTCCTTCGCTGAGTCCCTTGGCGCGCGCCGTGCGAATGTAGTCCTGGCCCAGTTCCTCCAGCATCGAGGTGCGCACCATGCGCGTCAGAATGGCCGCCAGAGAGGCTCCCATGGTGACGGCCGGAAGAATGACGGCGCGCCAATCTTCGGCTCCCGAGACGGGCAGCAGGTCGAAGTGAATGGCGAAGATGAGGATCAGGATTGGCCCCAAGGCGAAGTTGGGGAACGAGAGTCCGAGCAGGCTGACGAACGAGAGCGCGCGGTCGTCCCAGCGGTTGCGCCGCACCGCCGAACGCACGCCCGCGGGAATCGACAGCAGAATGGCCACCAGCAACGCGGTTACCGCCAGCCGCAGCGTGGCCGGATACGCCTGCGCCACCAGGGCCGTCACCGGCTTGTTCAGCCGCAGAGAGCGTCCCAGGTCGCCGTGCAGCACGCCGCTCCAGTAGTGCACGTATTGCTGCGGCAGCGGAACGTCGAGTCCGTAGGCGTGGCGCGTGGCCTGAATGTCCGCGCCTGCTGCGCCTTCGCCAAGCATCGCCTGAATGGGATCGCCGGGGACAAGGTGGATGAGCAGGAAGACGACGCTGACCACCAGCCACACCACGGGCAGCATGTAGCTCAGCCGCGTCAGCACGTAACGGATCATGCTCGTTCCGCGCCGCCGGCGGAGTGTTGCGGCAGCAGGTCAATGCGCACGGCGCCCACGCGGAGTCCTTCCATCTCCACCACTGTAAACCGCCGCTGCTGGTAGAGGAAACTGTCTCCGGGGCGCGGAATGCGCTGGAGCTGTGCCAGCACAAAGCCGGCGAGAGTCTCAAAGCCCTCGTCGCGCGGCAGAGTGAGGTCGTACTGCGTTTCCAGGTCGCGCAGGTTCAGCGCGGCGTCCAGCAGCAGAGACGAGGCGTTGCCGCGGTTTCCGCGGTCCACCACGTCGAACTCGTCTTCCAACTCGCCGACAATCTGTTCCAGAACGTCTTCCACGCTCACCACGCCGGCCGTGGAGCCGAACTCGTCCACCACCACGGCCAGGTGGCGTCGGCGAGACTTGAACTCCTCCAGCAGGTCGGGCAGCGGCTTGGTCTCCGGCACCACCAGCACGTCGCGCATCAGGTTACGCACGGTCAATCCGCTGGCGGGCGGCGCGGCGGCGGCGCGGCGCAGGCGGTATTGCATCCAGCGCATCAGATCCTTGGAGTAAAGCACGCCGACAATGAACTCCGGCCCGCGCTCGGGGTCGTACACCGGAATGCGCGAGTGCTGCTCCTCGATCACGCGCGAGCAGGCTTCTTCCAGCGGCAGGTCGGCCGGCAAGGAGAAGATGTCCGGACGCGGCACCATGATCTCGCGCGCGGTGATCGTTTCCAGGTCCAAAGCGTTGTGCAGCAACTCCTGCTGCCCTGAGGTCAGCAGCCCGTAGCGGTGCGAGGCGGTCACGCTCAGCTTCAGTTCCTCGGGCGTGTGCACGCCAACCTCGCGCACGCGGTCCCAGCCGAAGGCGCGCAGCACGTAGCCGGAAGAGGCGGCCATGAAGCGCGTGGCGGGCGAGACCACGGTGATGAACACGTCCAAGGGCGCGGCCACGGCCAGCGCCACCTGCTCGGTCTTTTGCAGGGCCACGGACTTGGGCACCACCTCGCCGAGGATGACGTGCATGTAGGTGATGGCCGTGAAGGCCACCACCGAGGCCAGCGCGTGGGCAAACAACACGGAGTGCGGCAGACGTGCGAGCGGTACTTCGATGAGATGCGCCAGCGCGGTTTCACCGATCCAGCCCAAGGCCAAAGAGGCCATGGTGACGCCGATCTGGATGCCGTTCAGAACCTCATCGAGCTTGTTGTGCAGTTTGCGGATGGTGCGGGCGCCGGTGCGTCCCTCGTCGATGAGCTGTTGCAGGCGTGTGTCGCGGATGCTGACCAGCGCATATTCCCCGGCGGCAAAGAAGGCGTTGCCGGCAACAAGGAATAAAACGGCGATGATCCGCACTAAAACGTAGGTGAACAAAGCCGCTGGCTCCTGGAAAGGTCCGTGGAATGGATTCTAGCAAAGTAGATGGAACCTGGGGCCGCTAGCCTGCGTACATAGGCTATGTGCGCGGCACGGGTGTGCCAGCTTTGGCAGGAGGGTTGCGGTGGCAAACGGAAACGGCAAGCGCCGGCGTAAGTTCATATGGATTACCGCAGTCATCGTAGTTCTGGTGCTGCTGGTGCTGGGCGGCGCGCTGGCAGCGCGCAACAACGGAAAGAAGATCGATCCCACCAAGCTGGCCAAGGTGGAGCGCGGCGACGTGGTAAAGAGCGTGGTGGCCACCGGTAAGGTGGAACCCATCACCAAGGTGGAGATCAAAAGCAAAGCCTCGGGCATTGTGAAGAAGCTCTACGTAGAGGCCGGCGACCGGGTCAAGAAGGGTCAGGTGCTGGCCGAACTGGACCGCGTGGAGATGGAAGCACAGGTGCGCCAGAGCGAGGCGCAACTGCAATCCGCCAAGGCCACGCTGACTTCTTCGGAGGCCGACCTGGCGCGCTCGCGCGTGGACGCCGAAGGGGTGGACGTGCCCATGCTGAAGCGAGCCTGGGAGCGCGCCGCGGCCATGGCCAAGCAGGGCGTCATCTCGCAGTCGTCGCTGGATGACGCCGAGAAGAACTACGTGCTGGCCACCAACAAGCAGAACGTGTCGCGCGCGCAGATTGCGGTGAACCAGGCGCGCGTGGCGCAGGCACGTGCCGATGTAAAGCGCGCCGAAGCCACCTTGAGCCAGCAGCAGGAGCAGTTGAGCTACACCACCATCGTCGCGCCAATCGACGGCATCATCCTCTCGCGCGACGTGGAAGTGGGCGACGCTGTCAGCTCCATTCTGGTGCTGGGTTCTTCGGCCACCTTGGTGATGACCCTGGGCGACACCAGCGAAGTCTATGTGAAGGGCAAGGTGGATGAGAGCGACATCGGCAAGGTCTATCTTGGCCAGCCGGCTCGCATCCGCGTGGAGTCGTTCAAAGACAAGTCCTTCGCTGGCAAGGTGACCAGGATTTCGCCCATGGGTGTGGAGAAGGAGAACGTGACCACCTTCGAGGTGCGCGTCTCCATTACCAACCCCGGCGGTGAGCTGAAGGCCATGATGACGGCCAACGCTGAGATGATTCTGGAAGAGCACAAAGGCGTGCTGAACATTCCGGAGAGCGCGTTGATCTACGACCAGGGAAAATCGGCCTCGGTGGAAGTCCCCGACCCCTCGTTGAAGGAAGGTAAAAAGAAGATTGCGGTGAAGGCCGGCATCTCCAACGGCGCCAAAACGGAGATTCTGAGCGGCCTGAACGAGGGGCAGCAAGTGGTGCTGCAATAAACAGGTTTCGATCCAAATGCGTTGTTTGACTTGCCCCGCCTTTTCCGGCGGGGCGTTTTTTGCGGTGGGCACGCAAGCTAAGTTCCGCCGTGGAACGTCAGCAGAGACTGCGCCCGCGCCGAAAGAAATCGCCATGGCGTGCAATAAATCTTTTCCGGCTGCGTCATCATGAGTGAGGAACAACTCCGGCGGGCAGGGGCGTGATGGGCGACAGAGGGAAAAACCGGCTGGCCGAGGTGCTCACTCACGAGCGCGAACGTTTCCTGCGCTTTGTGCGCCGCAAGCTGGACGAATTGCCCGCGCTGGATGCCGAAGACATCCTCTCCGACGTGGCGTACAGCCTGCTGCGACGGGCCGACGTGGTGGAGCAGGCGGAGAACCTGACGGCCTACATCTATCGCTCGCTGGCCAATCGCGTGGTGGATCAGCATCGCCGCCAGGTGCCGACGACGCCGATTGACGTGGCGCCGGAAGGCGAGGATGACGCGCCCGCTCTCAGCATTCCGGACGATCGCCCGCAGCCCGACCGGCAGATGGAGCAGCGCGAATTAAAGGCGCGGCTGCATGACGCGCTGGGGCAGCTTTCTCCGCGCGAGCGCGCGGTGTGGATTGCAACCGAGATCGAAGAGCAGACGTTCCGCGAGTTGGCGGAAGAGTGCGACGAGCCCATGGGCACGCTGCTTTCACTTAAAAGCCGGGCCAACGCCCGCTTGCGCACGCTCCTGTCGGACTACCGGCAGGGAGCAGGTACCAAGGAGTGATTATGACTTATTATCCCGACCGTCTTTCCAAACATAGCCGGACGTATCTGGTGGTGGTTCATATGGCGGCGCTGTTTGTGCTGGCCTGCGCGCTGGCCCTGCTGGCGGGCTACGTGGTGATGCGCTTGTGGAACGCCGTGGTGCCCGCCATTCTTCCCGCGCATCCCATCACGTATTGGCAGAGCGTGGGGCTGCTGGTGCTGGCGCGCATTCTGTTTGGCGGCTTTAGCCACGGACGCCACAAGAACTTGAAGGATTATCGCCATGGCGAGGCATGGCGCAAGTATGACGAATGGTGGAAGGAGTCCGGCGAGAAATCGTTCAGCGATTTCTCGTCGCCGGAGAACCGCTCCTAGAGCGGTTCCCGAGAAGCTATATCCTCTTGAGATTGTGCTCTGCCGTTGCTCCCTGTTGGTTGCAACGGCCAACGGACCCCGGCTTCGGGACACACCATCTCGAGAACCGCTCCTAGCCACAAAAAGATAACGGCAATGCCTGCGGCCCTCCTCATTCCGGGAGGGCCCAATTTTTTCTGCAATAAATTCCGCACCTGCGCGTCATACCGGGAAGAAGGAGTTACGAGCGATGGCAAACGTGGAAAGAAGTGGCGGCACAATTTTCAACAACGATCAAAGGCTGTTGTTGCGGGCAGCCGCGATGGCCCTGATGAGCATTCCCGTGCTGTTCTTCCTTATTCCGAGTTTCATCGTCCGCTTTTTGCCTTCGCTGGTGAAGTAAACCTCCAGGGGCCGCGCAGCGGGAATTCGGCGCGGGACTGGAGATTGAACGATAGGGATGAGGAGCAATGATTGTGGTGGAGCAAAAGACACTCGACGCGTTTGAAGAAATGTGGGGACCGTTCCCCGAACCGGTCATGCTGATCGATAAATACCGCACCATCCTGGCGCGCAACGAGCTGGCGCGCATCACCGGCATACCCGAGGGAATCAAGTGCTACTCGCTCAATCCCGAGGCACACGGCGACAACTGCCAGCAGTGCAAGGCGAACCAGGCCATGTGGGAAAAGCGCACGGTCTGCCAGGAGAGCGAGACCAACGGCACGCGCATCATCGGCTACTGGATGCCGCTCAAAGAAAGCCCCGAGGTGTACGTTCACTTCGGAGTGGGGCTTGCCAAATCGATGGGATTGAATCCCGCGGCTCCGGCCCAGGAACCTGGCTTGGTGGGCATCGTCGAGTCCTAGAGCGGTTCCGTTCGATTCGCGTTCGCATCCTTTCGCTGCTCCTGGCGTCTTCCACGCCGGGGCTTTCTTGTTTGCGCGGCCTGTTTCCGCATACACACCCCTTGGTCAGTGGCGGGCAGCCCCCATTCGTGACAGAATTGCGGGCAGAGAAGATTGCTTGCATTGCAGCAGGAGGCGGAGTTGGCTAGCTCACGCATCATCACCCTGACCACGGATTTCGGGGTCGCGGATCACTTTGTCGGCACCATGAAGGGCGTTATCCTCGGCATTTTTCCCGAGGCAAAAATCGTGGACCTGTGCAACTCCGTCGGTTCCTTTGACGTGCTGGACGGCGCCATGACCCTGGCGCAGGCCTACTCGTATTATCCGCCGGACACGATTCACCTTGTGGTGGTTGATCCCGGCGTGGGCTCGGCGCGGCGTCCGCTGCTGGTAGCTACCTCGCGGCACTACTTCATGGCACCCGATAACGGCGTGCTCTCGCTGGTGATGGAAAAAGAAGAGCGCATCGCGGTGCGCCACATCACGTCCGAGCACTACTTCCTGCAGCCGGTCAGCAACACCTTTCATGGCCGCGATGTCTTTGCTCCCTGCGCCGCCTGGATGGCCAAAGGCGTAGAGCCGGAGAAGTTCGGCGAGGAGATCACCGACTACGTGCGCTTCGCCATTCCCAAACCGAAGCAGGTGGCTGAGCGCGCGGTGAAGGGCGTGGTGCTGAAGACCGACCGCTTCGGCAACCTGATTACCAACTTTACGCCGGAGAATGCGCCGTATGTTTTTGCCGACGGCGCGCAGGTAAAGATCTCCGTGGGCCAGGCCGTGGCCGCGTACCTGAGCACGAACTACGCGCAGGGAAAGCCCGGCGAGTGCTTTGCGATGCTGAACAGCATGGGCTACCTGGAGATTGCCTGCAATCGGGGATCGGCCTCGCACCTGGCCCACGCCGGCCGCGGTGCGGAAGTGACGGTGGAGTTCTAAGACATTATTGAGAGTGCGCGGTTATTGCCAGTCCTGCGTCGCAGACTTGCTGGGTTTGGCGTGGGCGTAGCCATTCATGCGCGCGGTCCAAAGCAGGTAGCGGAACATCTGGCGGCGCTCATGCCACATGATGGTCAGAATCTGCCAGAGGCCGATCTTTTCCATCTTCATGCCGGTGTAGGTCTCAAGGCGCCATTTCAGGTAGGGGCTGCGCCAGGGAGCCAGGCGATGACCGCGGGTTGCATTCCACAAAAAGCGCAGGATGTACCACATGTGGTCAGTATATAGGTTTCAAAGTTGCCGAGGTTGCGCCGGTTACACAAGTTGCGCAGGTTGCGAAAATCGAAGGTCTGAAGGTTTCGGATTTTGCAAGGTGAATCCCCGGAGTTGGAACGGAACCAGCTCTGGCCCGCCGCTCTAGTCGTGGCGCTTGAGCGTGGGGCGGCCGTCCGGCGGATTGTTCGGGTCGGGCTCCTTGCCCTCTCCCTGCTGCGTGTTGGCGCGGCGCAGGCTGGGGCCTTTGTCCTTGTCCTGATCCAGTTTGCGGCGATTCTCCAGCTTGGCCAGGCGCGCCTTTATGTCCTGGAACTCCGAGGTGTCCACCACGTACTGCGGCCTGGGCGGCAGGATGGTGGCAATCTCCTTCTGCGTGTGCTCCATGCGCGCCGGGGTGGGCGGGTGCGTCTCAAAGGCCTTGGCAATGACGCCGGGCTTCTTTTTCTCCAGCGCCTGAATTTTCTCGAAGAACTGCGGAAAGGCCTGCGGGTCGTAGCCGCTGGCGTACAGGTACTGCACGCCCAGGTAGTCGGCCTGCGCCTCAAAGTTGCGCTGGAACTTGAGGAAGGTCACGGGCACACCCAGTCCGGCCGCTTCATAGAGTCCGTATCCCAGGCCGCCACCGAGGAAGATCAGCGGAATGGAGGCGATCTGCGCCATGTTGCCGCGCGACACCTGGCGGGCGGCGTGGCAGGCGGCGACGTGACCAATCTCGTGAGCCATCACGCCGGCCAATTCAGCCTCGTTGTCGGCGGCCAGAATCAGTCCGCTCTGCACGTAAAAGTATCCGCCCGGAAGAGCGAAGGCGTTTACCTCGTCATCGTCCAGCACCTTGACGGTGAAGGGAACCTTGGCGTCGGAGTTGCGCACGATGTTCTGCGCAATGCGATTGATGTATTCGCTGACGACGGGATCGTTGATGACCTTGGCGCTGCGTTCGACCTCGGCGGCAAAACTCTTGCCCATGCGCACCTGGCTCTCCAGCGAGTACCAGTTGCCCAATCCCTTGCTGCAGCCCACGTTGCGGTTGCCGATGGCGCTAATGTCATCGGTCTTGCCGTCGTGTGGAAACTCCAGATCCTTCTCTTCCTTCCTGACCTCTTCGGCGGATTCCTGCTTGGCAGGCGGCTGCAGTTGCGGCTTGCCGGAGTCGTCACGGGAGGCTTGCGCCGGGGAATCGGTCGCGGGCGCCGTCTGGCCGGAAGGGGCTGCGTCCTGCGCCAGGGCGCAGCTAGACAAGGCCAAGGTTAACGAAATGAGAAGTAAGAGTTTGGTTCGCATGGCCGTATTTCGAGCGCCCTTCCGCCTGATGACATAGTAGAGCCTCCGCGAGAGGCGGGCGCGGGAAAAGTTGGCGCGGATTCTCCTGGATTGGTTATTTCGCCGGCGCACCGCTGAGCAGGGAGAGAGGAGTGGAGCCTCGTCCGCACGGCAACTCCTCTCTGGAAGACCGTTGCGGGAGGAATCAAGGTTCTCCACAGGAAGCGGGAATAGCGGTGACAATCTGCGTTATACTGCCGCTAGTACCCGTGTCCAAAGTTGCGGGAAAGTTGAGGCATCACAATGGCTTCCATGGCTGAAGGCCAGCTTGCATTCGAAGGTTCCGCCGGCGATTTCCAGTCGCTGGAAGAAAAGGTTTACCGCACCATTCAGTTGCTGAAGACCGCGCGCACCGAGCGCGCCGCGGCCGAGGCTGAGACGGCTCTGCTGCAAGGGCAGCTAGAGGCCAAGGTCTTGGAGATCTCCGCCCTCCAGTCGCAGGTGGAAGCCCTGCGGAACGAGCGCATGGAAGCGCGCTCGCGGATTGAAAAGTTGATGGGCGAAGTGGATACGATCCTCGAACAAGAATAGCCAGGGGGCAACCGTGGCCAACGAAAACGAATCCGGCATCCGCGTCGAAATCTACGACGAGAGCTACCACCTGCGCGGCACCGACCCGGTATACATTGAGCGCCTGGCCGAGCTGGTGGATGCCAAGATGCGCGCCGTGGCCCTGCATACTTCCTCGGTGGATTCCCTGCGCTTGGCGGTGCTGGCGGCCATCAACCTGGCCGATGATTACTACCAACTGCGCCGCAAGTACGACGGCATTGAGAGCGATTACAGCCAACGCGCCCATGATTTGAGCCGCGTGCTGGATGAAGCGCTGGCCGAAATGCGCCGCGCCGGGTAAGATTCCCCCCGGCGGAAGCCTCCGTAGTTCCCTGTAAGTTCTTACCACTATTTGGGATAGCCCGCCGAATGAGGATTTTCTGGCGGCCACGCAACTTCTCTTCAGGGGCCGGGTTCTCAAGGGTGTAGCCCGAAGAGGGCGTGCTCCGCGACGGCCGCAAAACGCGAAAATTGTGGCCCGGCCGGGACAAATGAAGTTCGAAGGAGTGGATTATGTTACAAAACCGGATTCTGCGTACTGCGTTGTTAGTTGCGTTGGCCGCTTGCACGCTGGTGGCGCTGCCTTCCACGGCGGCTGCCCAGAGGGTTTTCGTCGGCGGCCATAGGGGATTCTGGGGCGGTGGACCGTACTGGGGATCGTATTGGGGGCCTTATGGCTGGGACTATCCCGGTCCTTATGGGGCGTACGGCTATCCGGGACGGCCGTTGGGCGAGGTACAGATCAAGAGCCCGACTCCGGACGCGCAGATCTTCATCAACGGCTCGCTGGCGGGCCGCGCCAAGGATTTGAAGCACTTCTGGCTGCAGCCGGGCACGTACACGTTGGAGCAGCATGCGGGCACCGACGTGCAGAAGCTGAGAATCTACGTCATTGCGGACCGCACCGTAAAGATTACGTTTGACAAGCCGGGCGTGCCGCATAACCCGCCGGCTCCGGCCGCGGAACCCGCTCCGGCCCCGGTGCCGCCGCCGCCCGCTCCAGTACCGGCTCCGGCGCAGAGCACACCGGCGCCCAGCGCGGCTCCCGCAGCGGCTCCAGCCGCTCAGGCAACCGCGACTCCGGCGGCTTAACGCGAACCAATTCCACTCTGGAAGGCGGGCTGCGGCCCGCCTTTTTCCTTTGTCTGCTATTCCTTTACGTCGCGCAGGCACCGTTGGCTTGCGCCGCTCCGTACCCTCGCTCATACTGAAGTTGAGTACGCCCGGCCGCGCCGGAAGAACTTCGCGCGCGGCGGCCTGGGCGTTTCGCGGAGGCCTCTACGAGCACAAGAGCCGAGCTGTTTCGCCGTATACCCAGCGTGGACGAACTGCTGCGCCATGACGCGGTGCAGGCCCTGAGCGGCGCCTACGGACGAGCCAGTGTGACCGAAGCGGCGCGTGTGGTGCTCAGCGACCTGCGCGCGGCGATTGCCCGCGGAGAGGTGGACGATGCCGGGCTGGAGGGCGCGCGCGATGGGCTGGCGGCGGCGCTGTGCAACAAGCTGGAGCAGGATGCGCAATGCTCTCTGCGGAGGGTCATCAACGCCACCGGCGTGTTGATCCACACCAACCTGGGCCGCTCGCCGCTTTCGCCAAAAGTTGTGCAGCACATTGCGGAGATCACCACCGGCTACAGCAATCTTGAGTTCGATCTGGAAAAGGGCGAGCGCGGCAGCCGCAATCAGCACGCGCAGAATCTCTTTGAGCGGCTCTTTGCCCGCCACGGCATTCAGGAGGCGCGCACGGCGGTGGTGAACAACAACGCCGCCGCGGTAATGCTGGCGCTGGCGGCGCTGGCCGAGGGCGGAGAGGTCATCGTCTCGCGCGGTGAGCTGGTGGAGATTGGCGGCTCGTTCCGCATTCCGGACATCATGGCACGCTCGGGAGCCATCCTGCACGAGGTGGGCACCACCAACCGCACGCGGGTGGGCGACTACGAACAGGCCATCAACGAGCGCACCAAGCTGCTGCTGCGGGTGCACCGCTCGAACTTTGAGATTGTCGGCTTCACCGAGCGTCCTGAACTGAGCGAGCTGGTAGAACTGGGCCGCCGCAAAGGCATTCCGGTGATGGAAGATCTAGGCTCCGGCGCGCTGGTGGATTTGCTCGAATTGGGCATACGCGACGAGCCGAACGTTTACGACTCGCTGCACGCGGGCGTGGCGCTAGTCACCTACAGCGGAGACAAGCTGCTGGGCGGGCCGCAGGCGGGTCTGCTGAGCGGCGAGCCGGCGCTGGTGCAGAAGATCGCAAAGCATCCGCTCTTCCGTGCCCTGCGGGCCGACAAGCTCTGCTACGCCGCTCTGGAAGCCACTCTGTTGAGCTATCTGCGCGAGGAGTACGATGAGATTCCCCTGCTGCGCATGATGCGCACGCCGCTTGCGGAAGTGCGGCGGCGCTGCGAGGCCCTGGCCGCGGTGGTGCCGGAGTTTGCTGCTGAACTGCTGCCAACCGAGGCGATGATTGGCGGCGGAGCGGCCGCAGGGAAAAGCCTGCCCAGCTTTGCCGTGGCGCTTTTGCCAGGCGCGGACGGCGCCAATGCGCTGGCGCGGAGGCTGCGCGAACTGGCTGTGCCAGTGATTGCGCGGGTGGAGCAGGATCGCGTGCTGCTGGATTTGCGCACGGTTCCGCCGGAGGAAGACGCATACCTGGCGCAGGTCTTGCGCGGACTGACGCTCTAGCGTTGTGCACCAGTTCCGTTTACCATTCAATACGATGTCCGAAGAGAAACCAATTCGGTTGACGCAGACGGTTGCCGCCGCTGGTTGAGCAAGCAAACTAAGTCCGGCGGTGCTGGACTCGGTGCTTGGGAAATTAGCCCGGCAACAAGACGCGAACGTGCTGGTTGGATTTGATAAATCCGACGACGCCGGAGTGTATCTACTCACTCCGGAGCTGGCGTTGGTGCAAACAGTGGACTTCTTCACCCCCATCGCCGACGATCCCTACACCTACGGACAGATTGCCGCGACCAACGCCCTGAGCGACGTGTACGCCATGGGCGGCGTGCCGCGCACAGCCCTGACCATGGTGTGCTTCCCGGAGAAGGAAGACATCGGCATTCTGGAGCAGATCCTGGCCGGCGGCCTCAGCAAAATGATCGAAGCCGGTTGCACGGTGATTGGCGGCCACAGCATTCGCGACACCGAGATGAAATTCGGCTACGCGGTGACCGGAACCATCGACCCGCGGCGCATTCTGACGAACTCCGGCGCGCACGTGGGCGACCGCCTGGTGCTGACCAAGTCGCTGGGCACGGGACTGATCTCCACGGCGGCGAAGTTCGAGGCCTGCCAGCCGGAGTGGCTGGAGGCGTCCATGCGGGCCATGACGACCTTGAACCGCGAAGCCTCCGCCATCTGCCTGAAGTATGACGTGCACTCCATGACCGACGTG
Source organism: Acidobacteriota bacterium (assembly GCA_031296105.1). Taxonomy (GTDB): domain Bacteria; phylum Acidobacteriota; class Terriglobia; order Terriglobales; family Acidobacteriaceae; genus TOLSYN. Next base: position 25,924 of record JARLGJ010000014.1, read on the forward strand.
ACCGGCTTTGGTTTGCTGGGGCACGCGCGGGAGATGGCGCTGGGCTCAAACGTGGGGATGATTCTTCACGCGGCAAAGCTCCCCATTCTGCCGGGAGCGATGGAGTGCATCGAGCAGGGACTCGTCCCCGGAGGGCTGCACAAGACGCGCGAGTTTGTCTCCTGCTGCATACAACGCGACGCCGCGGTGGCGGAAGAGTTCGAGATGCTGATGTGCGACCCGCAGACGGCCGGAGGGTTGCTGGTGTCGGTGGCCGCCGGTGAAGCGCAGACGATGGTGGCGGAGTTGCGCGCCGCGGGCGTGGGCGCGGTGGAGATCGGCGAGATTGTGCCGCGCACTTCGCCGCCAATCCATATCGTCGAGTAGCGGCTTCCGTATAGATTTACAAATATAAATTTATTACAAAATGATGCGCGCATCGCCCGCGCGGCGCGTCACGTGCTCGCGGTCCAGGTGCTCCAGCAGCGGAATCGCGTGCTTGCGGGTGACGCCGGTGAGTTCCTTGAAGCGCGCCACGTCGATTTGCGGCGACTTGGACTTGTAGTCGCGCACCAGCCGTTTCAATTCTTCAAGCGCGCGCTGATGAAAGACCAGGTCGTCCGAAATTTTTATGAGCACCTTTTCCCGCAGCAGCAGAGTGACGATCTTCTGTGCGCGCGCGGCATCCACCTTGGCTCCGGCCAGCGCTTCCTTCAAGGTGGGAACCTTCCAACCGGCCTTGGCGAAGAGATCTTCAATCTGCCGCTTGGTCTCGGCCTCGTCGTCCTGCATCACAACATTCTTGCCGGGCAGGTGAACCTGGTCGCCGGTCGTGGCCAGCTTGCTGGCCGCCACGAGCGTATCCAGCGCGCCGAGAAAGACGGGGCGCGGCGCTTCGGCGCGCTCCATCAACTCCTGCCGGTTGATGCCGCCCGCGAGAGGATTGGCTTTTTGGAACTTCCCCACCGCGGCGAAGAGGTCGTTTTGAATGATCGTGAATTCCGCGGCGGCGATGAGCACTTCAGCAAAGGCGCGCACGGCACCGTCGCGCGTGGCCACGTTCAGGGCGCTCTTCAGGCGCGCGGCGGACCATCCGGTTTCATGCGCGGCATCTTCCAGGGTGAGGCCGCTGCGTAGGCGGCGGGTTACGAGAAATGCCAGGCGCTCGGCGTCCGGCGCGGAGAGCAGTTTTGCCAGGGCTTCCACGCGCGCCGCGGGCTTGAGCTTGCGCAAGGGGCGCACGTCGGCCACTACCCCGCCGCCGATGGTGGTGACCGGCGAGAAGCGCCGCAGAATGAAGCGGTCTCCGGGGGCGCAGGCGATGGGCTGTGCGGTGCGCAGTTGCGCCCACGCCGTCTGGCCGGGCAGCAGTTCCTCAACGCCATAGAGTTTGACGGCCGCGACCAGCTCGGCGGTGAACAGGTGCAGATGCACGCGGGCGCGGTTCTTCAGCACGGGTGCATCGCTCAGCAAGGTGAACTGCACGTCCAGGCGGTGCGTGGGGACTAGCAGGTTGCGCTCGGCCAGCACTTGTCCGCGCTCGATCTCCTCCGGGGCAATGCCCGCCAGGTTGACGGCCGTGCGCTGTCCGGCCAGTGCCTCGGCGGTGTCCTTGCCATGCGTTTGCAAGCCGCGCACGCGCACGCGGCGGCCGGTGGGCAGAATCTCGACTTCGTCTTCCTTGCGCAGTCGTCCGGCGATGAGCGTGCCGGTGACAACCGTGCCGAAGCCCTTGATGGTGAAAACGCGATCGACGGGCAGGCGGAAGGGCGTGGCGGCATCCTTCTGCGAGACCTCGGAGGCCATGCGCGCCAGCTCGCTCTTGAGCTGCTCCAAACCTTCTCCAGTAAAAGCGCTGACCTCTACGATGGGCGCGCCTTCCAGGAACGAGCCGCGCACGAACTCTTCCAGCTCCATGCGCACCAGTTGGCGCGTGTCGGAGTCCACCAGATCGCACTTGGTAATGACGACGATGCCGCGCGGAACCTGGAGCAGGCGGCAGATGTCAAAGTGCTCGCGCGTTTGCGGCTTAATGGAATCTTCGGCGCTCACCACGAGCAGCACCAGGTCCATGCCGCCGACGCCGGCCAGCATGTTGCGCACAAAGCGCTCGTGGCCCGGGACATCGACAAATCCCAGCCGAAGGCCGCCTTGCGGCGTTGGCAGCGTGGCGTGGGCAAAGCCGAGTTCGATGGTGATGCCGCGGCGTTTTTCTTCGGCCAGGCGGTCGGCGTCTATGCCGGTGAGCGCTTTGACCAGCGCCGTTTTGCCATGGTCAATGTGGCCGGCGGTGCCGACGATCACGGATTTCATGGGACTACATTAAGCCTGCTGGGATGGGGCGCACAAGGAGGAGAGGGAAGTTGGCGGAAGCGCGTGTGAGTCGAACACACCAGAGACAGGATGAACTGCCTCCCTCCGGTTTTGAAGACCGGGAGCATCACCGGATACTCCGCGCTTCCATGTTTCATACTACACGGGGCGAGCAGATTTGGTGCGCGGGAGTTATCCTAACAAGTTGCAGGGCAAGCCAGTTCATTCTGGAAAGGATATTGGGAGCATGAGTTATCTTTTTGTGTTCAACGACACGCCGTACGGCAATCAGCGAACTTTTAACGGAATGCGCTGGGCACTGACGCAGGCGCGCAAAACAAAGATCAAGGTCTTTCTGCTGGGAGACGGCGTGACTGCGGCCCTGGCGGGCTTCAATCCGGCCAGCGCCGATTACAACCCGCAGGAGATGCTGGCGGGCATTGCCGCCACCGGCGCGGAAATTGCCGCCTGCGGAACCTGCCTGGAGTCGCGCGGCATGTTGCAGGCGCTCATCCCGCAGGTGCAGCGCGGCACGCTGGACATGCTGTGCGATTGGTCCTCCGAGGCCGACAAGGTCGTCACGTTCTAGGCGTACCGGCACTGGCCGGCCGCGGCGGAGAGGATTACAACTCCAGCAGCGCGCCGGCCTTGCGCTCCAGGCCGTTCTGCCGCGCCACCAGATCCAGGTGCAGGCTGGCCCAGTCGGAGAGGAACAGGTCCATGTTCTCGCGGCCGGTGTAGGTTTTCAGGTATCCATTACAAAGTTTGCAGTGGTCCAGGCGGAAGAGCGGTTCTTCTTCGCTGGTAAAGATCTCCAGCTCCTTGGGGTCCACGTTGTCACAGAAGGCGCAGCCGATGCGGCGGAATTGCCACGAAGTGCGGCAGTAGCCGCAGACCAGCTTGCGCGGCGTGTTGGCAAGGATCGAGGCCATTGCCGGCGGCGCACCGCACACCGGACAATCCCCGTGCCCCCAGTCGTCTTCCTTGCGTAGTTCGGCAAAGCTGTTGAGCACGGGTTGCAGGGCGCGCACAATGGCCGGCCATGCCAACAAGCGCAGCAGGCCCGAAGAATCCACCGGAGGATGCGTGGGGTCGCCGTTGTACACCCACTGAATGGCCGCGGCGGGCGCGTCGGCGCCACTGCGGAGATGGTCGAGCAGAGACTGTGCCGATGGCTGGATGGATTCCGTCAAGCCGATCGCAACGAGGCTTTCCAGGGCCTGCGACAGCACGCTGCCGGCGGCCTGGGCATAGATGAGTTGATCGGTGTTTTCCAGCAGAGGGATGCCCTGGACGTATTTCTCCAGGATGGGCGCCCACTGCGGCATAGCAATTTCACCGGCCTTGGCGCCGGCAAAGGCGGCGGTAATCTTCTGCTCGAACTCCGCGACCTCGCGGAGATAGGGGTGCGATTCGATCCAGTGTTCCTGCGCAGTAGCCATGAAATATCTTATCCTAAGCCGCCGCCCGCGGCCCACGGGAGGGCGCGCCACGCAGCGGACGGGAAGAAATGGGGCCGGAGAAAATCTCCGGCCCCTGTTTGGTTTGCAGGTTTAGTCGGCGGCGGCAGCCGAGTGCGACGTTTCCTTTGGCAGGATGGGCAGGTAGTTCACTCCCAACCGGAAGAGGAAGACGGTCGCGGCAACCATTCCCACCGAGATGCCCCACTCAACGAGCGAAGGCATGTAGTGGAGCGGTCCGAGCTGCGGCATGGCGCCCTTCAGATCCATGGCATAAACCACACCATTCCAGCGGTTCCAGATAACGCCGAGAACCACCAGGGCGCTGGCCACGTTGAGAACCTTCGGGTTGTTGCGCAGCTTGGCCGAGCCCAGCAGGATCAGCGGCAGCACGCCCATCAGTCCGATTTCGACAAGGAAGTCGAGCCCGCGCAGGTTGGCCGGGATCTGGCTGAACTGCCCGCGCACCGCCAGGTCGCCGAAGCGGACCGCCAGGTACACGAGCAGCGCCCAGAAGCCGAGCTGGCCCATGGAGGACAACTCGTTCATGCGCAGGCTGCGCTTGTAGCCCTTGGCAATCCACATTTCCACCTGAATCATCAGCGCGATTCCGGCGGCGATGGCCGACAGGAAGTAGCAGATGGGCAGGATGGGTGACCACCACAGGTGGCTCATCTTATCCGGCATCAGCAGGTAGAGCGAACCGAGCGAGCTCTGGTGCATGGTGGAGAAGGTGATGGCGCCGATCGCCAGCATGATCGGCTCCTTCTTCGCTCCCGGCTTCGGCTTCAGCATGACGGCGAGGGTCGAGAAGACCACCGCGGCCAGTCCCGTCCACAACAGATTGTGCGACAGGATGAAGACGAAGAGGGAGACGGCGAAGACCACCCACCAATCCGAGTACTGGTTCCACATCTCGCGATACTTCTTCATGCCGAACCAGTCGAGCGGAACCGGAGCGAACTCCAGAGCCAGCACCGAGAGGTAGAAGGCGATACACCACGCCACTTCAAACATGGCGGAGTGCTTGGGATGATAGAGCAGCAGCGAGTAGGGGTGCCACGGCAGGCCGAGGTCGGCCAGCAGCGTGATCATCACGAAGGTGTAACTCAGCAGGCCCATGAGCACGGCGCTTCGTCCGATGGCATACAGATCCTGCCTCCGCAGCACGTAGATGATGCCGGCCGTGGCAAAGGCGCCGGCGGCAATGGCAATCCACGCGAAGTCGAAGACGATCCACAAGCCCCACGCCCAGGTGTCGGAGAGGCCGGTGGAACCGCCCAGTCCGAGCGCAAAGCGCAGCACGAAGGAAAGCACTCCGAGACCCATCAGGCCCATGAGCACCTTGTTCGTCTGCGAGTAGAGGTTGCCGCTCACGGGAGCGAACTCGGGATGCGCGTGCTCGTCGTGCAGTCCCTTGGCTTTGGCTTCCGCCTTGGCCACTTCCTCGCGGCGCTTGCTGATGGCGTAAGTTCCGCTCAACGCGGCGCCCACGCCAACCACTGCCGGAGGCACCGCGCCAAGAGCGATGGCGCTCAGCTTCGGGAAGGCCTCGGACTGCACCTTGGGGAAACCAAGCTCGGAGAAGGGAGCGCTGGCGAGGTACATCATGTTGGTGCCGCCCGCCTCATTCTCTCCGTAGATGTGGTCCACGTACTTGCCGGGGTTGTTGGCGATGCGCTGTTTGGCCTCGGCCAGCAGGGCGCCGCGGTCGCCGAACTTGAGGCAGCCCGCCGGGCAGGCCTTTACGCAGGCCGGTTCGGTATGCTGCGCCGCCCAGGTGGTCTTCTCCGCGGCGGTGAGCGCCACTCCGTTGCGGTACTCGGGTACCTGGGAGGAGATGCGGTCGGCGCAGTGGGTGCACTTGCGAATGGAAGGATTCAGCGAATCCCATTCCGCGGTGGGCACGCCCCAGGGGCAGGCCCACATGCAGTAACGGCAGCCGATGCAACGCGACTTGTCATACACAACCGCACCGCTCGGATCCTTGTGCAGAGCAGTCACCGGACAGGCCGAGGCACAGGCCGGATCGTCGCAGTGCATACACTGGCGCTTGACGAACACCTGGCGGAAGCCGGTGGAAGAGTTCTGGTCATCCACCAGTTTGTCGGCGATGACCACATAGGATTTTGCCGAGAGCCGCTTCGGTTCCTGATAGCCGAGTCCGGCTTCCGGCGCGGAGGTTTTTTCCGCGGGCAGCTCGTTCCACTGCTTGCAGCTTACCTGGCAGGCGCGGCAACCAATGCACTTGGTGGTATCGATCAAGGTTGCGCTAGGCATGGTTTCCTCCTTCCGCCGGTACCACGTTCACCAGGCAGGCCTTGGTTTCCTGCGTTCCGGCGCCAGGATCCACGGCATCGATTGTGAGGTAGTTGGTGCTGGGACCGGTGGTGAGTCCCTGGAAGCCCCAGTTGTACGGCATCCAGACCACGTACACGTCTTTGCCGTTGATATGCATGGTTTGCATGCGGCGGGTGACGCTGGCCTTGACCTCGATTTCACCGCGCGCGGAGGCGACCTTGACCTTGTCGCCGGTCTTCACGTTCAGCTTGGCGGCCAGTTCCTCGGAGATCTCCACCACCGGCTCGGGGAACAGCTCCGAGAGCCAGGGCACGTTGCGCGTGGTCGAGCCGGCGCACCAGTGCTCGGCCAGGCTGGAGGTCATCAGCACGTAGGGGAATTTCTCCACGGTGCCGATGGGCTGACGGCCCTTCAAGCGCGGATACTTCAGCAACGGATTATTCTGCCGCTGCGGATGCAGCGCGTTGAGCGTCGGGCTTTCCACCGGCTCGTAGAACTCCGGCAGGGGGCCGTCCTTGGGCGTGTAGGACACGTCGCGCGGCAGCTCCTTGTCGGTGGCCTTGGGATCGAAGTCCGCGTAGCGCGCGGCAATCAGGCGCCCCACGCCTTCGCCGTTCATGCGGAAAGGTTTTTGTCCGTTGGGGGTGTCGGGACCATCGGTTGGCACCGGCACATCCGGCGTATCGAAGCCCGCCCATTTCTTCTGCTCGGCGTCCCACCACACCAGCTTGTTGTTGGGATCGAAGGGCTGGCCCTTTTCGTCGCAACTGGCGCGGTTGTAGAGCACCTTCATGTTGCCCGGCCAGCTCCAGGCAAAGGCCGGATAGATGCCCATGCCGCTGGGGTCGGTCTTGCCGTCGCGGCGCTTGCTCAGGTTCTTGCCGCCCTTGAAGCATCCGGCGTAGAGCCAGCAACCGCTGCTGGTGGAGCCGTCGGCCTGCAGGTCGGCAATGCCGTTCACCGTCTGGCCGGTCTTCAGGTCGAAGCCGCCAATCTCCTTGAGGACGGCCTCGGCCATGCCCTGCTGCGGGTAGTTCCAGTCGGCGTTCCTGATCGACAGGTCCTTGGGGTCGTTCGAGTCCTTGTAGAGATCGCGCACGCGGCGGAAGACCGCGTCGATGATCTCCAGGTCGTTCTTTGACGTGCCTGGGCCGTTGACCGCCTTGTAGCGCCACTGCACCATGCGGCTGGAGTTGCTGATGGTGCCTTCTTTCTCCATGAAGTAGTTGGCCGGCAGCAGGATGACCTCGGTCTGGATCGACTTGGGGTCGGTGCCGGGACGCTTCCAGAAGGCCGCGGTCTCGGTCTCCCACAGCTCGTGCAGCACCACCATCTCCATCTTGGTCAGGCCCTCGTAGGTGACGGAGAGGTTGGCGTTGGTCACCATCGGGTTCTGGCCGACGACGTACAGCATCTTCATGTCGCCCTTGATGGCCGACTCGAAGAAGCCGTAGCTGGAATGATCGAGCTTGAGGCTGCGCTTGGGCAGCCACTCATAACCGAAATCGTTCTCCGCCGTGGCGTGTTCGCCGTACCAGGCCTTCAAGGTGTTGATCAGCATCTTGGCGCGGAAGGTGCCGGCGTTCTTGGTCCATTCGCGCAGGGTGGGTTCGTTGTGCGCCGGATAGTTCAGGTATCCGGGCATGTAGCCGAAGAGCACCGCCAAATCGCTGGCGCCCTGCACATTGGGCTCGCCGCGCAGCGCGTTGACGCCGCCGCCCGCCTTGCCGATGTTGCCCAGCAGCAGTTGCAGCACGCCGTAGCAGCGAATGTTCTGCACGCCCACCGTGTGCTGCGTCATGCCCAGGGCATACATGATGGTGCCCGGCTTGGTAGTGGCCATGAGGGTGGCGATCTTCTTGATCGTCTCCTGCGGGATGCCGGAGATCTGCGATCCCATCTCCAAGGTGTAGCGGCTGTAGTGCTTCTTCAACTGGGCGAAGACCGAGTGCGGATCGTCCAGGCTCGCGGCCTTCTTCGGCTTGCGGTCGGCTCCGAGCTGGTAGCCCCAGCTCTCCATGTCGTAGTGATGGGAGGCTTCGTCGTAGCCGGTGAATACGCCGTCGTCGAAACCGAACTCCGTGCCCGCCATCAGCAGCGCATTGGTGTGCAGCTTGACGTAGGCTTCGTCATAGAGTTTGTTTTCGAGAATGTAATTGATCATCGTCCCCAGGAACGCAATGTCGGCGCCGGGACGGATGCGGGCGTAAATGTCGGCCACGGCCGACGTGCGGGTGTAACGAGGATCGACGTGGATGATGATCGCGCCCTTTTCCTGGGCCTTGCGAATCCACTTCATGCTCATGACGTGGTTTTCAGCGGCGTTGCTGCCCTCGATGAGGAAGATCTTCGAGTGCTGCATATCCAGCCAGTTGTTCGTCATGGCGCCACGGCCGAATGTCGCCCCCAAACTGGGGACGGTTGGGCTGTGTCAAAGTCTGGCCTGGTGTTCCACGTTTACCGTGCCCAGCAGGCGCATGGACTTGGTGAAGGCGTAGCACTCTTCATTGGTGTTCTGCGCGCCGCCCATAAAGGCGAGAGCGTCGGTGCGATTGGCGGCCATTTGCTTGTCGCCGTCCATCTCGGTGGTCTTCCAGTGCTTGTCGCGTGTGTCCTTGATCTTGTGGGCAATGCGGTCATACGCCTCGTCCCACGAGATTTCTTTCCACTCGGTGGCGCCGGGAGCCCGGTACATGGGCGTCTTCAGGCGTTGCGCCGAATTCGGCACGGCGGACATGGCCGCGCCCTTGCTGCACAGCGATCCCTGGTTGACGATGTGATCCGGGTCGCCTTCCAGGTTAATCAGCTTGCCGTCCTTGACGTGGCAGATCATGCCACAGCCACAGGAGCAGAAGTTGCACGCCGAGGTAAATTCGGCTGTGCCATTCAGCTTCATGCCCTTGGTTGCGGCATGAACCTGCTGGACGTTGACGCCCAACTCAGACAGGGCCAGACCTGCGCCCATACCGGCAGCGGTTTTGAACCACTGCCGCCGATTCATATTCATTTGTCTTCCCCTAGCTGCCTGCAGGACGCAGACAGTGTTCGAGTGCCATCCTCGCCTGCCCGCAGAATGCGAACAGGTTTCTTGCTTCTTTCCTGTTGCTCAAGTGGCCAACAGGCGTAAGAACTTGCCATCCCCCAAACAAGACAGTATCTGGGTGTTTCGCCGCCTTGCGCTGTGGCAATACTCACTCAGTTTTGTGACGGCCAAACATCAAGGGAGAGCCGCAAGATATGCGGCCTCGGGAAGATTTGTTAGGTATGAGGAACAGCGGTGCGGATACGGAACGAGGGAAGAAATGAAAGCGATTGATTCTGTTAGTAAATAGACACTAATCGATCTTATGAGGCTTCGGCGGGCGCTGACGGTTGCGGCCCGGCACATGACGCCGCCGCATGGCCTCTCCGTGCTCCGCCGCCGGGCGCCGCAATGGATTTTTTTCGCCTGCGCCGGCGGTTTCCTGGGCGACGGTGCTGCCCAGGTAGCTTTCCAGCGCCGCGTCCGTCACGTCAAACGCATTGCGTAGCAGTTCGGGCTGCAAAAGGGATTCGAGGGCACCGCACTCGGCCTGTCCGCCGGGCATCAGCAGCACGCCGGAACTGCCGTGCTCGCGGGCCAGCGCGAGGTCGTGAATGGCGGCGACGATGGTGATGCCGCGGGCGACCAGTTTGTCGAGCAGCGCCATCAGCTCGATCTGGCGGCCCAGGTCCAGGTGCTGTGTGGGCTCGTCCAGCAGCATCACGTCGGGCTGCTGCGCCAGTCCAATGGCCAGTTTCACTCGCTGGTGCTCGCCGCCGGAGAGTTCGGAGAAAACGCGGTGGCGCAGGGGCATCAGATCGACCGCCTCCATGGCCTCTTCCACGGCCGCGCGGTCGGCGGCGCTCAGGCCGCCAAAGAATCCCAGATGCGGCATGCGGCCTTGTGCAACGAGTTCCTCTACGCGGAAGGCAAACGGAACTTCAAGCTCCTGCGGTACCAGGGCCACGCGGCGGGCAAAGAGCTGCCGCGGCCACTCGCGGATGCAGCGCTGCTGGAAGAGCACATCCCCCGCGCCGGGTTGAAGCAATCCGGCGGCCAGGCGCAGCAGAGTGGTTTTGCCAGCGCCGTTGGCGCCCATCAGCGCTACCATCTCGCCCGGGCGCACCGCAAAGTTGACGCCGGAGAGCACGTTGTGTTCGCCGTGCGAGAAAGCAACGTCGCGGAATTCCAGAATGGCCGGTGCGGACATGGTCAGGCCCTCCTTTTGGTGCGGTGCAGCAGGTAAAGGAACGCGGGGCCGCCGAGGAACGCGGTCAACATGCCCACGGGAATCTCGCGGGGCGCGAAGGCGGTGCGGGCGATGGTGTCGGCGACGATGAGGAACGCGGCGCCGCTGAAGGCCGCCGCCGGCAGCAGGCGGAAGTGGTCGGGGCCGAAGAGCAGGCGCAGGAAGTGCGGCACCAGCAATCCGACAAAGCCGATGAGGCCGCCGAGCGAGACGGCAAGCGCCGTAAGCAGCGAACCGGCCATGATGACGAGAACCTGCAGGCGGGCCACGCGCACGCCGAGCTGCGCGGCGTATTCCTCGCTGAGGGCCACGGCGTTGAGCTGACGCGCCAGTGGCAGGGCGAGAAGGATGACCATGGTTTCTGTGACGGACACCACGAGGAGCTGTGTCCAGGAGGGCACGGTGATCTCTCCGTGCAGCCAGGCGGTAAGGATGCGGACGGCAGGATTGGTGGTTTCGTCGCGCATCTCCAGGGCGGCGGTGGCGGCGTTCAGGATGGTGCCAATGGCGAAGCCGGCCAGCAGCATGTCTTCCATGGCAAAGCGTTTGCCGGGGCGGGCCAAGGCCCACACAATGCCCATAGAGGCCAGCGAACCGAGGAAGGCCATGGATTCCACGGCGCCGACGCCGCCAAAGGAAAAGCCGGGAATCATGAAGATGGCGATGGCCCCGCCGAAGGCCGCGCCGCCCGAAGAGCCGAGCACAAAGGGATCGGCCAGGGGGTTGCGGAAGAGTCCCTGGAAGAGAACGCCGGTGGCGGCCAGTCCGGCGCCGGCCAGTCCCGCGGCCAGCACGCGCGGCAGGCGCAGGGTGAACAAAACGACGCTGGCGTCATCCGTGGCCGAGGGGTGCAGGATGGCCCGCACCACCTCGGCCAGGGAAAAACGCACCGCGCCCAATCCCGCCGACACGACTACTGCAAGCAGCAGCAATGCGGCGGGAAGGGCGATGGCGAGAATCGTCCGCGGACGTCTTGTTAGCGAAGCTTCCAGCTTTCGCCTCCCAGGCGGATGAGGATTCCAGCGCGCGCGCTGACCGGCAGCGAGGCATAACCGAACGTCTCGTAGTACTTCTGGTTCAACAGGTCCTCCACCGAAACGTAGGCGCTGGCGAACTTGCACAGGTTAAAGCTGCCATACACATCGACCTTCTGGTACGAGGGGTCGAGGTCGTGGTTGGGCAGCAGCATCGAATAACCATAGTCCTTGTCGGAGAGGAAGGTGCTGTCGTCGCGGCGCGACACCAGGGTGCCGGTGGCGCGGGCCAGCCAGCGTCCTCCATTCCACTCCGCCGCGAAGCTGGCGGTGTGCGGAGCCACGCGAAAGGGGCGCGCGCCAACCAGCGGCGAGTACGCTCCGATGGCGATGCCCGGGATGTTGGGGTTATAGGCCGGGCTGAGCACCGAACTGGAGAACGACTGCTGCACCTTGGCGTCGGTGTAGCTCCAGTTGCCGCGCAGGGTCAGGTTCTTCCACACGCGGACTTCGGCTTTCAGTTCGCTGCCCTGCGCGCGATAGGCCAGCGTGTTGACATAGGCGTAAGGACCGAGTTTGTCGAGCACGCTCTGCGGCACGCCGAGATCAACCAGTCCGGCGTAGGGAACGTACTCTGCCAGGTGATTGAACTCGTTATGGAAGTAGGTGAGGCCCAGGCGGGCGCGTCCGCCAAAGAGCGTCTGCTGCACGCCGCCGTCGTAGGTGCGCGACTGCTCGGCGAGGAAGGGCTTGATGCCATACTGCTCATCAAACGTGCTGCCGGCCAAACGGTACAGCGAGTTTGCCTCCTGCCCGATGGTCGGCTCCTTGATGCCCTTGCCGAAGTTGAACGAGAGGCGGGTGCCGTTGAAGACACCGGTCTGCCTGGGCGGAGCAATGAAGTAAGCCAGCGAAGCGCGCGGAGTGGCGGCAAAGCCAAAGACCGCGTTGCGCTCCAGTCCGCTGCCCACGGTGTAAAAGAGGCGGTTCCACAGGCCGCCGTTGAGCTGCATGGTGTAGCTGTAGTTGCCGCGCTCGCCGGGACGGGTCAGGCTGCCGTAGCCTTCGTCGAAGTATCCGCTGTAGCCGTCTTCGGCCTCGTAGCGGAAGCCGAAGAGCGCCGTTAGCTTTTCGCTGAAGCGGTAGTCGGTCTGGGCATAGATGGAGTTCTTGTTGGTAAGCAGCGGCGAACTGGTTGAATCACTGCTGTACTGCAGGATGGCCTGTCCGGTGGTGGAGTAGCCGTTGGCGCCGTGGATGGTGACCTCTTTGCCCAGGTACACGGGATAGCCGGTGTCGTAGGGATCGTAGGGGATGCCAGTGGCGCCGTAAGTATTCGACGTGTAGCGGTAGCGCATTCCGGCGTAGCGCACAAGTCCGTGCCAGTGCTCGGTGAAGCGGCTCTGCAGGGTGACGCCGAAGTCGGTGTCATGCTCGCGAGCCACACCGGTGTCGGGAATCAGGAACATGTCATAGGCGTTGGCCAGGTTGAAGGCCGAAGCCGAGCGGTGCACGGTGGCGCGCAGCTCGGTGTTGGGAGCAACTTGCCATCCCAGGTTGCCGGCGTAGGTGGTGTTGTGCGCCTGGCTGTTGGGCGTGTCGTTCTGGGTGTTGAAGCGTGAGGCGGCGGTGAAGTAGTCGAGCTTGCGCCAGGCGCCGCCCAGAGAGGCCTGCTGGTGATTGGTGTCAAAGCTGCCACCGTCGGCCTGGTAGGTAAGTTCCGGCAAGGGAGTGGTGCCGCGGGTGGTGGTGAGGCTGACCACGCCGGCCATGGCGTCGGAGCCGAACAGGGCGCTGTTGGGGCCGCGGAAGATCTCCGCCTTGCCGATGCCAGTGGCACTCAACTGCGAGAGATCGACGAAGCCGCCAATGTCGTTGACAGGAATGCCGTCCACCAGAACCTTGGTGCTGTCGGTGGGGCCGCCGCGCACGCGCAGGGCGGTTTGCGAGCCGGGCTGCCCGGTGGCGGCAACCTGCACGCCAGGGACAAGGCGCATCTCCTGCTCTACTACGCTTCGGCCGGTAAGATCTTGTCCGTCAATCACATCGATGGAGGCGCCGGCCTGCACTTCGGGGGTCGGCAGACCATTGGCGGTCACTACAATCTTCTGCGAGACGGTTGAGGGCGCCAGCACCAAATCGACGTCTGCCGCATGGTTGCCGGAGACGAAGCGCGCCGCGCTGGTGGAGGGGCGGAAGCTGGTGGCGGTGGCGCGCACCTGGTAGCGGCGGGCCTGATCGACGGCAAAGCGGTAGTGGCCGGTGCCATCGGAGGTTGCGTTCTGCATGGTTACGCCGCTGGAGGCGTCCAGCAACTCGATTTTGGCGTTGGCGACCACGGCGCCAAAGGAGTCGGTGACGGTTCCGCCGACGGTGGCGGGCGGCTCGGCGAACAGGGAAGTGGCCAGCATCAGCAGCAGGGCAAGAACAAAGGCTGGGAGCAGGTAAAGCGCCGGGGATGTGGAACTTAGCGATTGCGGGCGGCGGACAACGTCGGCGCCGCCGGAAAGCGATGCGGTTCGGTAAGGTGTCATTTGCTCGTCCAGGCGCACGAGGGCGCCGGGCGGGATACGAAGAAAGGCAGCTTCCATTGACGACCGGATTGGGCCAGCAAAAGGACGCACGTCGGCTCTCCCATCGAAGCCTGACTTGCCACGAGGTGTGTCCGGCAGGTCTCCTGACTTGCGCGTCGTCGAACACAGACTGCCTTCCCAGAGCGAATCTCCAGTGGCCTTGCTGCCTGTGCCTCGGCGCTTACAGTTGCGGGGCAGTGGCGGATTTACACCGCCTTCCCTTGGCCGGACATCAAAAGTATTGAATTGTGGGAAAGCAAAGTCAACGGCAAACGGATTGGTTTGACGTGGAAGAAAAAATCCTTGGGTGCACCGTTGGCGCTCCCGATCAGGAAGCCGGGGAAATCGTGAGACGAAATGCGAAGTCAACTCTCATATTGTGGCGTTTCAGCATGGCTCTGTAACAGGAAATGACAGCTTTGGAACACTAGGTGAATCCAATTGCCGGGGAAAGCAATCTAAATAGAGTTTCATGATGTAGATTCTTTGTATTCATTGCGATGCCGACCATGGGAGAAAGCATTCTCAGGAGCCGGCCGGCTTAATTCATTAAGAACACCTTGTAGTGCCAGGGCTTGTATCGCGGTACCAGGGCTTAGTTTGCAGGGCCTCCGGCGCAATACTGGAGGAGGAGGAAAAAGATGGGAGTTACCCGTAGGGACTTCCTGAAGGCATCGGCGTTGGGGAGCACGATTCCCGCCGTTGCCTTCGGGTTCGGGTTGGAGAAGGCCTACGCTGAAGTGTCCGAATTAAAGACCGCCCGCACCAGGGAGACACGCTCGACGTGTCCCTATTGTTCGGTGAGCTGCGGCCTGATCATTCACACGATCGGCGATGGGGCAAAAAACGTAACGCCGCAAGTGGTGCATGTTGAGGGAGACCCTGATCACCCGATCAATCGGGGCACGCTGTGTCCCAAGGGAGCCTCGCTGTTCCACGACATTATGAACTCACGCCGCCTGCTGCGGCCACAAGTGCGCCGTCCCGGCTCGGATCACTGGGAATACATCGAGTGGGAGCAGGCGATTGACGAAATCGCGCATCTGGTCAAGAAGTCGCGCGACGACCACTTCATTGAAAAAGACGACCAGGGCAACACGGTAAACCGCTGCCCGTCGATTGCCTTTACCGGCGGCTGCACCGACACCAACGAGTTCAACTACCTTGCGGTCAAGTCCATGCGCAGCCTGGGCGTGACCTACCTGGAAAATCAGGCCAGGGTTTGACACGGCCCAACGGTCTCAGGTCTGGGACCAACGTTTGGGCGTGGCGCCATGACGAATGGCTGGGTGGACATCAAGAACGCGGACATGATTCTGGTGATGGGCGGCAACCCTGCCGAGAACCATCCCTGCGGCTTTAAGTGGGCCATGGAGGCCAAGCGGAACCGCAATGCCAAGCTGATCGTGGTCGATCCGCGCTATACGCGCACGGCTGCCGTCGGCGACATGCATCTGCAAATCCGCACCGGATCGGACCTCGCCCTGATGGGTGCGTTCATCCACTACACGCTGGAGAACAACCGCATCAACAAGGAGTACCTGGTCAACTACACCAACGCGGCCTTCATCATCAAGGAAGGTTTCGAGTTGCCGGAAGAAGGCCTGTACTCGGGATACAACGCGGAAAAGCACAGCTACGACAAGAGTTCCTGGAACTACCAGGAGGGTGGCAACGTCACGGGCAAGGAACCGGCTGCGGTGAAGTTCGCGGAGGCGAAAGCTCCCGCGGCGGAGCCGGGCAAGCCGGCACCGGCGGCGAAGCTGCCGCCGAACGTGGCCTACGATCTGACCTTGCAGCATCCGCGCTGCGTGTACCAGTTGCTGCGCAAACAGTACTCGCGCTACACGCCGGAGATGGTGGAGCGCATCACCGGCATTCCCAAGGAAGGCATCCTCAAGGCAGCCGACCTGCTGACTTCTATCCGCAAGGATGGAGATATGAAGAAGGTTGGAACGATTCTGTACGCCGTGGGCTGGACGCATCACAGCTCGGGCTCGCAGGTCATCCGCGCCGCGGCCATGCTGCAGCTCTTGCTGGGCAACATGGGACGCGCCGGCGGCGGCGTGAACGCGCTGCGCGGCCACAGCAACATTCAGGGCGCCACCGACATGGCGGGCCTGTATCACTTGCTGCCCGGCTACCTGGGCGTGCCAACTCCGGCCGACAAGTCGCTGGACGACTACCTGAAACGCGTTACTCCAACGGTTTCCAAGCCGGACGAGTGGGCGTCGTTCAACTACAACTCCAACACGCCGCGCTTCATGGTTTCGCTTCTCAAGGCTTTGTACGGGGCGGCGGCAACCAAGGAGAACGACTTCGCCTTCCACTACCTGCCCAAGGTGGACCGCAACTATAGCTGGACCGAGCTGTGGGATGCCACGCTGCGTGGAGAAGTCGAGGGCTTGTTCGCCTTTGGCATGAACGGCGTGGCCATTGGGCCGAACTCGAACAAGAACATCAACGCCTTGAAGAAGGCCAAGTGGCTGGTGGTCTGCGAGATTTACCCGGACGAGACCAGCGAGTTCTGGATGTCGCCGACGATTCCGAAAGAGGAGTTGAAGGACATTCAGACCACCGTGTATCGCTTGCCGGGCGCGGGCTTTGCGGAGAAGGACGGCACCATGGTCAACTCCGCGCGCTGGTTGCAGTGGAAGTGGATTGCGGTGCCGCCTCCGGGAGACTGCAAGGTCGATCAGGAGATTCTGGCGCGCATCTTCCTCAAGGTTCGCGAACTGTATCAGAAAGAGGGCGGCAAGTTCCCCGACCCGATTCTGAATGCCTCGTGGAGCTACACCGACAAGTACAGCCCGTCGCTGACGGAAGTGGCGAAGGAGCTGAACGGCAAGGCGCTGGCCGACGTGACCGATCCGGCCACGCAGACGGTGATCAAGGCCGGACAGCAGCTTCCAGGCTTTGCTTTCCTGCGCGACGACGGCTCGACCGCCTGCGGCAACTGGATCTTCAGCGGCAGTTGGACGGAAGCCGGGTCGATGATTCAGCGCCGCGGCACGGAAGATCCGTCCGGGCTGGGAGCCTATCCCAACTGGGCGTGGTGCTGGCCGATGAATCGCCGCGTGCTGTACAACCGCGCCTCCTGCGACGCCAGCGGCAAACCGTGGGATCCGGATCGCGCGCAGGTGTGGTGGAGCGAGTCGGCCAAAAAGTGGGTGGGCAACGACGTCCCCGACTTCAAGCCGGACTCCGCGCCCTCCGAGCACATGGGCCCGTTCATCATGAATCCAGACGGCATCGGACGCTTGTTCGTTCCGCTCGGCGGCATGAATGACGGACCGTTCCCCGAGTTCTACGAACCGCACGAAAGCCCGGTGACCAACCTGTTGCATCCGCAGCAGGTCACCAATCCGGTCAGCAAAAAGTTCAAGAGCCCGGATGACAAGTACGGCACGCCGGCCGAGGGGTACAACATCCTGTGCACCACCTACCGACTGACCGAGCACTACCACTACTGGACGAAGAACAATCCGATGAACGTGCAGTTGCAGCCCGAACCGTTCGTGGAAATTCCCGCCGAGCTGGCCGATGAAATGAGCCTGACCGGTGGGGAACAGGTACGGGTGAAGAGTGCCCGCGGTAGTTACGTGGCGCGCGCCATGGTCACCAAACGCATCAAGCCGATGATGATCGACGGCAAGAAGACCTTCCAGATCGGCCTGCCGATTCACTGGGGCTTCCGCGGCATCAAGGAGGACGAAGGGAAAACCGGACACACCCTGGCCAACCAGTTGACGATGGCGGCCACCGATCCCAACGCCTTTACACCCGAATTCAAGGGCTTCCTCGTGAAGCTCGAGAAAGCATAGGAGGAAGCGATGCCAAAGCAACTCCAGATTAAAGCGATCTCGGGACACGCGGGCCCTGCTCCGGGTAAGGATGCGTCGCGGGATTACGATGTCTGTAAATTGATCGACGTGACCACCTGCATCGGCTGCAAGGCCTGCGAGGTGGCTTGTCTCGAATGGAACGGCTACCAGTTCCGCGAGACCACGTTCAACAACACCTACCAGACCATGCCGGACACCGCGTGGAACTACTGGAACCTGATCCGCTTCAACGAGCACACCAATCCGGACGGAACGTTCCAGTGGCTGATGCGCAAGGACGGTTGCATGCATTGCGAAGAACCGGGCTGCCTGAAGGCATGTCCCGCGGAAGGCGCAATCGTGCAGTACGCCAACGGCATTGTCGATTTCAACCAGGCGAATTGCATCGGCTGCCAGTACTGCGTGACCGGCTGCCCGTTCAACATTCCGAAGTTCAACCCGGAGACGAAGAAGGTCTTCAAGTGCACGCTCTGCTCGGACCGCGTCAGCAACGGTCTGGAGCCGGCCTGCATCAAGAGCTGTCCCACCGGCTGCCTGCATTTTGGCAGCAAGGACGACATGAAGGAACTGGCGGAGAAACGCGCCGCGCAATTGCGCGAACACACCGCGCACAAGAACGCGGGCGTGTACGATCCGCAGGGCGTTGGCGGCACGCACGTGATGTACGTGCTGCACGACATCGAGCATCCCGAGGCTTATGGCGGGCTGCCCAAGAATCCTTCGATTGCGGCGTTTACTCAACTCTGGAAAGGTCCGCTGAAGTGGGTGGGCGGCAGCAGTTTGATCCTTGGGCTGATTGCGGCCGTGGTTCACTTCCTGCGTTGGGGCCCAAAGGAAGCCGAAATCCGCGAAGACCAGATTCCCCCGTCGAGCGAGGAGGCAACGCATGGCAACTAACAAACATGCAGTGCTGCGTACCGAAGTTCCCAGCGACAAGATCATGCGCTACACCTGGTGGGAGCGTGTGTGTCACTGGGCCACGGCGGCTACGTACGTGTATTGCGGCCTGACCGGTATGGCGTTCTTTACACCTTACATGTTCTGGCTCGCGGTCATTGTGGGCGGCGGTCCAACCGCTCGCTTCTGGCACCCCATCCTCGGCCTCGGCTTTGTCGCGGCGTTCTTCTGGATGTTCATCATGTGGCGGGACGATGTGCGGTTCATCCCCGAGGACAAGGAATGGAATGAGAAGGTGATGTACTACATCACCAACGAAGACGAGAAGCTGCCGCCGCAGGGACGCTTCGACAGCGGTCAGAAGGTGTTCGTCATCGGCATGTTGGCGGCGGCCATTCTGCTGCCACTCAGCGGCTTTGTGCTCTGGTTCCCGGAGTACATGCCGCGCTCCATCCATTGGGTGCTGCCCATTGTGGCCTTTGTCCACTCGGCGGCCGCGCTGCTTTCCTTCGGACTGTTCATCATCCATGTGTACATGGGCACGATGATCGTTCCCGGAAGCTGGCAGGCCATCACCCTCGGCTACGTCTCGCGCGGCTGGGGCATGTTGCACCATCCACTGTGGTACCGCAAGGTGACCGAGCAGGAGGCGCGTAAGTGAAGCTGCGCTATTCCTGGGACATGCGCATCGAGCGGGCCGAACAGTTGCAGGGGGAGATTCAATCTGCAGCGCAGTTGCTCGGGTTTTATACCGGGCTGCTGCGTCTGCAGAAGTCCGTTTATGAAAAGACGGTTGCGGCAGCAACGCCGGAGATCGCTCCCCTGGCGGCGCAAGCTCCTGAACTGCTACATCTAGTGGAGACTACGGCGCCGGCGCCCATGGCCGCCCTGGCGCGCGACTTGCACAACACGGATTGGAACGCGCGTCTGTCCTCTGCGTGGACCGCGCAACTGAACGGGCTGGAGCGTGAGCCGGACTTCTTTTCCGACGCGCTGCTGCAACCCTACGCCGAGGCGCTGGCCTGGGAGACCGTTCCGCAGGAGGGCGCAACCCGTTGTCCCTTCTGCCAGGCGCCGCCCATGCTTGCCGTCATGCGTCCCGAGGGTGAAGGCGCGCGGCGCTTTCTCTACTGCGGAATGTGCGGCACCGAGTGGCCTTACCGCCGTTTGAAGTGCGTGTACTGCGGCGAAGAGGATCGCGACAAACTGCCAAACTTCAAGAGTGAGAAGCTCAAGCACATCTACCTTGCCGGCTGTGACAGTTGCAACCACACGCTGAAGTGCATCGACTTTACGGTGGATGGGCTGGCGGTTCCGGCGGTGGACGACCTTGCTACTCTCTCGCTGAGCCTGTGGGCGCGGCAAGAAGGCTATGAGCCGGTGCAGGCGAACCTCTTCGGCTTCTAGCGATTCGGCACGAAACACCTTGGGGAAAGTCCGGACCGGGCCGGACTTCCCCTTTTCTTCTTACCTGAATGGCAAAGAATCAGGCGAATTGTTTGCCGCAGAATTCATCGACCTCTTCCAGCACCATGGCCACGGCCTGCTCAGCCGCCTGTTGAATGACCGGAGAGAGTTCCATGCCCAGGTCCTGATGCGGGTCGATGGTGATGGCGATCAGGCGCACGTCGGGATTATCGCCCAGCAGGTGAAAGGCGCTGAGCAGATCCTTCAGCCCGATGTCGTGCGCGGTGAGCGTTGGCGGATAGTCGGAGGCGTAGCGCGGGCGCAGGCGCGCGATGCTTCCCGGAGCATCGTCCGCGGCGGCGGCGTCGATGATCACCAGCCGCTCGGCCTGCTGCATGGCCTCCAGCAGATGGAAGCCGCCGGTGCCGCCGTCCATGCACGCAATTTCCGGCGGCAGCTCCATGCGCTCCAACTGCTGGACGGCGTGGACGCCAACGCCCTCGTCGCCCAGCAGCAGATTGCCGATGCCAAGAATGAGCAGTTCATGTCTGCGCTCAGTCATGCTTGCGCTTCTCGAACTTCCACCCGCCGATAATCGAACTGACCGTACCGCGCCCCTCGATGTAGTCGTGGTAGAAGGACAGATAGACGTGCACGATGATGAACAGCAGGAAGAACCACATCATCAGGTGATGCAGAAAGCGGATAGGGAACTCGCTGCCGAACAAGGCCACCACATGGGTGAACGCGCGCGGCAGCAGGCCGAGGCTCATGCTGGAGTACAGCGCAAAGCCGGTGACAATCTGCACCGCGCAGGCCGCGAACAATCCAATGTAGATGGTTGCAGCCAGCGAGTTGTGTCCGGTGGAAATGGGCCCGTGCAACTTGGTTTGCAACACGTCGGCCTTCAAAACTTCCACGATTTCCTTCTGCTGCCAGCGCTTCAAGGGAATGAAGCGCGTCCAGCGGCAGTACTCGTTGCCGACAAATCCCCAGTAGAAGCGGAACGCCAGGTTGAAGGTGAAGGTGAAGGCCGCCAGGAAGTGCAGGAAGCGCACGGTGCCGAACCAGTATTGCTGATAGGCTTCGGCGGCATAGAACATGCGCATGGGCGCCCCGACGATGTATCCCGTGGCGCACAGCACAACAATGCAGAGTGCGTTGATCCAGTGAAAGATGCGCACTGGCAGCTCCCAGACGTACACACGCTGGTAACCGGCCGGAGCGGAATTGGCGTTGGGCAAGCTCGTTGCGCTCATGGCATTACTCCTCGTGGAACTGGCCCAGGTGCCGTCCCTTGGGGTCGTACAGGTGCACCGAGCAGGCCAGGCAGGGATCGAAGGAGTGCAGCGTGCGGATGATCTCCAGCGGCTGTTCCAGGTTCGCCACCGGCGAGCCGATCAGCGAAGCCTCGAAGGCCGAGTGTTGTCCGCGTCCGTCGCGCGGCGAGCCGTTCCAGGTGGTGGGCACCACCAACTGGTAGTTCGCAATGCGTCCGTCCTTGATCTTGATGTAATGCGCCAGGGCGCCGCGCGGCGCCTCGGTCAGGCCCACGCCCTCGGCTTCCGCGGGCCAGGTCGAGGGATTCCACTTCTCCGGATTGAAGGTGGAAGTCTCGTTGGCCTTCACCTGGTCCAGCAACTGTCCGAAGAACTCGCGCATGTAGTGCACGGCGAGCTTGGCGTCCAGGGCGCGGGCGGCGGTGCGTCCCAGGGTGGAGAACAGGGCTTCCTTGGGCACGTTCAGGCGGCCCAGAGCGTCATTCACAACCTCGCGGATGTCCGTGTTACCGGCGGCATAGCCGACGACGAGGCGGGCCAGCGGACCGACTTCCATCGGCTGGTCCTGCCAGCGCGGAGTCTTGATGAACGAATACTTCTCGCTTTCGGCCAGGGTCTCAAACGGCGGCTTGGGGCCGGTGTAGTGGAGGCTGGTCTCGCCGTCGAAGGGATGCATGCCAGCGTCATTGCCTTCCTGGTAGTTGTACCAGGAGTGCGCGATGTACTCCTTGATCTCCTGCTTGTCCTTGGCGTTTACCGGATGCACGGTGGAAAGGTCGCGGTTCAACACCACGCCGCGCGGGAACTTGAAGTACTCGGGATGCGCGTAGCCGCGAGTGGGCATGTCGCCGTAACTCAGGTAGTTTGGCAGTCCGCCGCCGATTGAAGCCCAATCCTTGTAGAAGCCGGCGATGGCCAGCACGTCGGGGATATAGACCTGGTTGATGAACTCCTCGGCCTGCGAGATGAGCGAGCCAACGTAGTTGAGGCGCTCGGTGTTGATGGCGTTGACCTCATCCACGTTGATGGAGCAAGGCACGCCGCCCACCAGGTAGTTCGGGTGGGGATTCTTGCCGCCGAAGATGGTGTGAACCTTGACGATTTCCTTCTGCCACTCCAGGGCTTCCAGGTAGTGCGCCACGCCCAGCAGGTTCACCTCGGGCGGCAGCTTGAACTGCGGATGTCCCCAGTAGCCATTGGCGAAGATGCCGAGCTGGCCGGAGTCCACGAACTTCTTGATGCGCTGCTGCACTTCGCTGAAGTATGCGGCGCTGGACTTGGGATAGGTCGAGATGGACTGCGCGATGGCCGCGGTGCGCGCCGGATCGGCCTTGAGGACGCTGACCACGTCCACCCAGTCGAGGGCGTGCAGGTGGTAGAAGTGCACCACGTGATCGTGAATCTGGATGGTGCATTCCATCAGGTTGCGGATGAGTTCGGCGGTGCGCGGAATGACGATGCCGAGGGCGTCCTCGACGGCGCGCACGCTGGTGAGCGAGTGGCAACTGGTGCAGACGCCGCAGACGCGGCCAACGATGGCCCAGGCGTCGCGCGGATCGCGGCCAATCAGGATTTTTTCCAGGCCGCGCACCATCATGCCGCTGCTGAAGGCGTCCACGATGCGGCCGCCTTCCACCACGGCCTCCACCCGCAAATGGCCCTCGACGCGAGTAACGGGATCAACGACGATTCGAGACATGGATTAGGACTCCTTCTGGTGGTTGCTCTCGGCGTCTTCCGCGTGGATTTCGGCGATGAGCTTCTGTTTGCGAATGTTGGTGACGGCGGCATGAACTCCGGCGCCGGCCAGCGTGACCAGTCCCAGCGTGGCGCCCACGGTGTCGGCCGTGCTCTCAATGCCAAAGCCGGGGAACGAGCGCAGGTGCTGGTAGAAGGGACCGTTATCCCAGAAGCCTTCCTCGCTGCATCCAATGCAGCCGTGGCCGGATTGAATCGGATAGCTGGTGCCTTCGTTCCACTTCACCACCGAGCAGGCGTTGTAGGTGATCGGTCCGCGGCAGCCCATCTTGTACAGGCAATATCCTTTGCGCGCGTTTTCGTCGTCGAAGCTCTCCACAAAGAGTCCGGCGTCGTAGTTCGGACGGCGGTAGCAGGTGTCGTGCACGCGGCGTCCGTAGAACTCGCGCGGACGGCCCAGGCTGTCCAGCTCGGGAGCGCGGCCGTGCACTAGCAGGTGCGTTACCACGGCGGCCATTACGTCGGCAATCGGCGGGCAGCCAGGAACGTTGATGACCGGCTGGCTGACCAGCTTGTGCACCGGCGTGGCGCCGGTGGGATTGGGCTTGGCTGCCTGCACGCAACCGTTGCTGGCGCAGGAGCCCCAGGCAATGATGGTGCCCGCGTCCTTGGCGCACTCCTGCAGAATCTGCTCGGCCGTGCGGCCGCCGATCATGCAGTACACGCCGCCATCGGCGGTGGGAATGGCGCCTTCGACCATAAGGATGTACTTGCCGGGATATTTCTTGATGGTGTCTTGCAGGCATTTCTCTGCCTGGAAGCCGCTGGCGGCCTGCAGGGTTTCGGTGTAGTTCAGCGAAACGGCGTCCAGCAGAATATCGGCGACGATGGGATGCGAGGCGCGAATGAAGCTCTCACTGCAGCAGGTGCACTCCTGAAAGTGCAGCCAGACGATGGGCGGACGTTCCACTTTCTCAAAGGCCTCCACCACTGAGCCCAGCGCCGACTGCTCAATGCCGGCGATTACGGCGGCCATGGTGCAGAACTGGAGAAAGTCGCGCCGGTTGTAGCCTTTCGACTGCATGGCGCTCCATATCGTGTTCCTGGAAGAATCCATGTTGACCTCACTGAAAGGGTTCCGGGCGCCACGCTGGGTGCGGCGAGCGTGGGCGTGCCCGGCTTGCGGGACGCTGACAGATTGCTTTTGTGTAAGGGAAAAATACTGTGATGCGGCATCTTAAAAACGGCTTATCCCGTGAGCACTGTTCTCTTTGGGAGGGCGTGTCAAAACAGACCCATGGAGGGCCGATAGGCCAGCCATGCTTTTATGAAGTGCCACGTAAAGTCATTTCGAATCGAGATTGAAGATTGTTTTCGGTGCGATGAAAGTTGAAGTACCAAAGCGTGGAGGAGGTGGAACAGCCGTGCCGGATGTTGAGAAATGCAGCAGGCGCTGAACGTGAGACTTGGTAAAGTCCTTCGGATGAGGGCGGCGCCCGCTACACGCGCACACGCAAAAGCGTTTTGCCGGCGAGAGAATATTCGCGCTTCCCGGTGTCGCGTGGAATGGTGTCCGGCTCTAGCCGGCGAGAACCTCATCGGCGTTATCGCCTTGCGGCCTGGGTTCTGGCGTCTCCGTGCCCAGCATCGCGTTGTCGCGGATGATTCGCAGGAAGTGCAGCAGTGCCGGTGAGCAGTTGTCCTTGTGATAGGCGGCCAGTAATTCCATCTTCGGCACCGGGTCAAGATCGAGGCGGCGTGCGACCGCGCCCTTCGGCAGCAGATCCTGCACGTATTCGGCAAAGAAGCAGAAGCCCAGTCCAGAGGCAACCGCGTTCAAAGAGGTCAGCAGGTTTTCGGTGTTGTAGCCGGCGGTGAATTGCGTGTTGCCCTGGCGGGCTATGGTGTCGGCAATGTCGTGCACGGCCGGGGCAACTTCGCTGGAAATCGAGACCAAGGGGTACTGCGACAGCTCGCGCGGCGACACTTTTTCCTTTGCGGCCAAAGGATTATCCCTGGGCAAAATGACCAAGGTGTCCTCGCGCATAAAGACTTCCGTGGCGATCTCCTCGCAATCGACGGGCCCGCGCAAAAAGCCGAGATGAATCTCGCGCTTCCGCAGGGCGGCAATCTGTTCGGGAGAGGTGATGGTGCGCAGCATCAGATGGATTTCCGGATGGGCTCGCATCAGGGGCGGAACAATGCGAGAGAAAACCGTGCCCTCGGGACCGGGGACCATGGCGACGGTCAGAGTATTGATCTCGTTGCGTCCGGAACTGCGCGCGCGGGAGAGCGCCATCTCGACGGCGGCCAATATCTGCTTGGCCTCGGGCAGCAGCACGCGGGCCGTCTGGGTAAGGCGCAGCCGGTGCTTGTCGCGCTCAAATAGCGGCGCGCCGACAATGCCTTCGAGTTGGCGAATCTGCTGGCTCAGAGAGGGCTGTGCCGTATGCAGTTTCTCGGCGGCACGGGTTACGTTCAACTCCTCGGCCACGGCCACAAAGTACCGCAACAGTCGCAGTTCCACGTCTCACCTCCAGATCTGCATTGGCGTGCCAGCTTCATTGCAAAAGAATTCGCGCCGGCAAGCGATTCAGCAAACCTGTAATCTCGCGCTTCGAAGTCGCAAGGATTTTAAGCCGGGAATGGTCTTCCCGTCAGCAGGAGATGCGAAATGGCAACCCGCCATACAAATGAACCTTGCTTCATCTCTCAAAGATGAAACTGGGATGACAAGTCGTGACCCCGATCAGGGCGAATTCACCGGTTTGCAGGCAGGCCGTCCGGAATGAGAGTTGCCACGTATGAATTGAGATAAACAATGTATTTTCCAAGTTCGCGGGGAACAGATTACTGTGTGTCCGGTTTCATAGTAATGAGAAAAATCATCGATTCAATCGTTCGTTCATAAGCGGTAGCTAGGCAGCAAAACAGTTGAGACAGAGAAATGACAGCCGGGGCCAGCATGGCTTACGGCAGGTAAGGAGGCGGCCGGCCTAATCAGAGCGTCGCGTAAGTGGAATTGCGGAAGCAGAAAAAACGAGTTGCCCGGGCGGGCATACGATTTTGGTTTCAGCCTTCATTTTTATCTTTCAGGTTAGCCGCCTCGGCATAAGTTCTTTCTTCCCCACCTCCCTACGCCAGTTCTCAAAACAAGAGAATTTCCCGGCCCGAAATGGCCAGGGAATGCCCTCGCAAAAAGGGTACGGTCCCTCGCGTCTTCCAACGCAAGCGGAGAGGAATACGGTATGGCAAAAGTAGTGACAGCAGAGCAGGCGGCGGCGCTGATCAAGGATGGCGCCACTATTGGAGCGAGCGCAATTGTGCTTGCGGGGTGGCCCGAAGAGGTCGCCATGGCCATTGAAAAACGCTTTCTGGAAACGGAGCATCCCAAGGGGCTTACCTTCACTCATGCTTCGGGCATCGGCGACTGGAAGACCAAGGGAGCCTCGCACTTCGCCCATCCCGGATTGGTGAAGCGCTGGATTGGCGCGCACACCGGCCTGGCGCCGGCCATGGCCAAAATGATTATCGAAGGCGGCTGCGAGGGCTTTTGCCTGCCGCAGGGCGTCATCTGCCAACTTTGGCGTGAGATTGCCGCCAAGCGCCCGGGCCTGATCACCAAGATCGGACTGGGAACCTTTGTCGATCCCCGCCTGGAAGGCGGACGGATGAACAGCAACACCCATGGCGACATCGTAAAAGTCATCGAGCTACAGGGCGAGGAGTGGATGCTTTATCCCACCTTCCCGGTCGATGTGGCGATCATCCGTGGCACTCTGGCCGACGAAGACGGCAACCTGACGGCCGACGATGAAGGCGTGCTGATGGAATGCCTGCCGCTGGCGCAGGCGGCCAAGAACTCGGGCGGCATCGTCATCGCCCAGGTCAAGAATCTGGTCAAGAGTGGCACCCTGCATCCGAAAAACGTGAGGGTTCCCGGAGTGCTGGTGGACTACGTGGTGGTGGCCAAGGAAGAAAACCACTGGCAGTCGGGCGGCACGGTGGTCAATCGCGCATTCTCCGGCGATATCAAAGTTTCTTTGGGCGCCATTCCTCCCATGGCTTTGGACGAGCGCCTGGTGATTGCCCGCCGCGCGGCCATGGAGCTGACGCCCGGCTCGATCGTGAACCTTGGCATTGGCATGCCGGATGGCGTGGCCATTGTGGCCGGAGAAGAGGGCGCGGCCGACCTGCTGACCCTGACCACCGAAGCCGGAGCCATTGGCGGCGTGCCCGCCGGCGGCGAAAACTTCGCCATGTCGTTTAACGCCCAGGCCTTCGTCGAGCAGCAGGCGCAGTTCGACTGGTACGACGGCGGCGGCCTGGACCAGGCCTTCCTGGGCGCGGCGGAAGTGGATGAACACGGCAACGTCAACGTCAGCAAGTTCAAGGGCCGCTGCGTGGGCTGCGGCGGATTCATCAACATCACCCAGAACGCGAAGAAGGTGGTTTACTGCGGCACCTTTACCGCCGGCGGCCTGAAGGTCAAGGTTGCGGACGGCAAGCTGGTGATCCTGCAGGAAGGCAAGGGCAAGAAGTACGTCAAGACGGTTGAGCAGGTCACCTTCAGCGGAGCCTATGCCAACAAGACGGGCCAGCCGGTTTTGTTCGTCACCGAGCGTGCGGTCTTTGAATTGATCGACGGCAAGGTGACGCTGACCGAAGTGGCTCCGGGCATCGACCTGGAAAAGGACATCCTGGCGCAGATGGAGTTTACCCCGGCGATCTCTCCGCATCTGAAGCCGATGCCGGCTGAACTCTTCCAGCCCAATTTGTTTGGTCTGCGCAAGATCATTGAAACCAAAAAGAACGCAGCGACGGCCGCGGCTGCCGCTGCCAAAGAGGAAATCGTACTCGCCTAGGGCGGACGGAAGGAAAGGTTGAGAAAGCGATGAGCTTATTAACTCCGGAACAGAAGGCAATTCAGCAGCAGGCAAGGGAATTTGCAGCCAAGCACATCATTCCCTTCGCCAGCCAATACGACAAGTCTTGTGAATTTCATCCCTACCTGCTGGAAGCGGCCAAGGAGAGCAAAATCTTCGCCATGGCCGTGCCGGTTGAATACGGCGGTCTGGGCTACGACGCGTTGACCCAGGCGCTGGTGTTGGAAGAGTGGGGTTACGGCTGCGCCGGTATGGGAACCACTCTGGCGGCCAGCATCCTGAGCATGGACAGCGTGCTGGTGGCGGGAACGCCCGAGCAGAAGAAGCTGTTCTTTACCCCGATGCTGGAGACCAAAATTGGTTCCTTTGGCCTCACCGAGCCGGGAGCCGGCTCCGACGCCGGCGCCGGCAAAACGACGGCGGTCAAGGACGGCGACAGCTACATCCTCAACGGAACCAAATGCTGGATCACCAACGGAGGCTTTGCCGACGTGTACGTGATCTACGCTTCCACCGACCCGACCAAGGGTGTGAAGGGCTTGAGCGCCTTCATCCTGGAGCGCGGACTGGAAGGCTTCACCGTCGGCACGGTGGATCACAAGCTGGGCATTCGCAGCTCCAACACCGTGGAACTGCTGATGAAGGACGTGCGCATTCCAGCCGATCATCTGCTGGGCAAAGAAGGCGAGGGCATGAAGATCGCCATGATGACCCTGGACCTGGCGCGTCCGGCGATTGCCGCGCTCAGCGTGGGCTTGGCCCAGCGCTCTCTCGATGAGTGCGTCAAGCACCTGCAGGCAAAGTTCCCGGGAAAGCCTCAGCCGGGGCAAACGCTGCAATTCAAGCTGGCCGACATGGAGACGGAAATCCAGGCGGCGCGCCAGATGCTGCATCACACCATGGTCCTGCGCGACAGCGGCGTGCCGTTCAGCAAAGAGTCTGCAATCGCCAAGGTCTTCTGCTCCGACGTGGCCATGCGCATCACCACCCAGGCGGTGCAGTTGATGGGCGGCTACGGCTACACCTCGGAACTCGGCAAGTACATGCGCGATTCCAAGATCATGCAAATCTACGAAGGCACCAACCAGATTCAGCGGCTGGTCATTTCGCGTGCGGTTCTGGCCCCGGCTCCGGCGGCGTCCGCGCAGAAGGCAGGTAAGTAATGAGCTACGCACTGACGGAAGAACAGTTGCTGATCGGGCAGAGCGCCCGTGATTTTGCCAAGGAATGCCTGGACCCCATCGCCGCCGAACTGGATCACAGCGCGGTGTATCCGGCGGAGATGGTAAAGAAGCTGGCCAAGTATGACCTGCTGAGTTTGTTCCTGGCGGGCGAGTATGGCGGAGCCGAAGCTGGCTTTGTCGCCTTCGTGGAAGCCCTGGAGGCCTTGGCGCGCTCCAGTGCGGCGGTGGCCAACATTGTGCTGAACCACAGCATTGCGGCCTGGGCCATTGAACACTGGGGCAGCCCGGAGCAGAAGCAGAAGTACCTGGGCGATCTGGCCACGGGCGAAAAGCTGGGCGCGCTGGCCTTCTACGAGAACGGTCCGCTGCCCGGCGTCGGTTCCGATGCGCTGGTGGCGAAGAAGCAGGAAGAAGGCTGGGTGCTGAACGGCGTCAAGGCCTACGTCCGCAACGCGGGCGTGGCCGGAGTTTACGTCGTGCTGGCCACCACCGATCCGGAGTCGCAGGGCAAGGCGTTGACGGCGTTCCTGGTGGATGCCGCGGCCACCGGATTGAAGGTGGGCGAAGCCAAGGAGACGATGGGGCTGCGCGGCTGCCCGGTAGCCGAGCTCAGCTTTGAAAACGTCATCCTTGCCGAGTCGGCCGTGCTGGGTTCTCTGGACGCCGGCACCAAGCTGGCGGCCGAGACTCTTGCCGTCTATTCCCTGGGCGAGGCCGCGCTTACCGTGGGCATCGGACAGGCAGCATTGGAGCACGCCGCCGCCTATTCGAAGACCCGCGTGCAGTTCGGGCGTCCTATCTCCGCGTTGCATGCCATCCAAACCATGCTGGCCGAGACCGCGACCGACACGCACGTGGCCCGCATCGCCCTGCGCGACGCGGCGCAGCTCTTTGAAGAGGGCAAGCCCTTTGCCGTTGAGGCCGCCATGGTCAAGCAGTTCCTGGCGCGCTTTGGCAGCAAGATGCTGCTGGATACCTGCCAGGTGGAAGGTGGATTCGGATACAGCGAGTTCATGCCCTTGCCGCGGCTGTTCCGCGACATCGCCGGCACAACCCTTCTGGAAGCTCCCGCGGAGTTCCCGGACAAGACCATTGCGGCCGCGTTGCTGGCCTAACCCACGGAGTTAGAGATGCCGAATCTGTTGGTTTGTTACAAGTGGACGCTCGACGAGCAGGACATCAAAATCAATCCCGCGGATCTGAGTCTGGACAGCAGCCGGGCCAAGGGAAAGATCAGCGACTTCGACCGCATGGCGCTTGAAGAAGCCGCCCAGATCGTCGAGAAGCAAGGGGGTGCCGTGGACGCTTTGAGCTACGGCACTCCCGCTGTAAAGCAGTCCCTGAAGGATGTTCTTTCCCGCGGCCCGAACAAGGTGTATTACATCGCCGACGCTTCGGCGGAAATCGCCGACGGCGCGGTGACGGCCAAAGTGTTGGCTGCGGCCGCCCGCAAGCTGGGTGGCTACGACCTGATCCTGGTGGGCGAAGGCAGTTCGGATGCCTTCAACCAGCAGACCGGGCCGCGCCTGGCGGCGCTGCTGGGCCTGCCCTGCGTGAGCTTTGTGGCGAAGATGACCCTGGAGGGCAACACGCTGACGGCCACGCGCAAGCTGGCTGATTGCACGGAGCAGGTGACGGTGACGACGCCGGCCGTAGTGCAGGTGCTCAGCGAGATCAACAAGCCCCGCATCCCCAGCATGAAGCAGGTGCTGGGCGCATCGAAGAAGCCTTCCGGGGAAATCAAGCTGGCGGATCTCGGTCTGTCGCCGCAGGAACTGGCTCCCAAGGCTGTTCGCAAATCCGTCAAGGGATTTGTGATGAGCCGCAAGAACGTCATCTACAAAGAGAGCAACGCCGAGGCCAACGTACAAAAGCTGGTGGCCAGCCTTGCCGCCGAAGGACTGCGCTAGGAGAGCAACGAACATGGCAGGAGTATTTGTATTTTCGGAAGACCTTGCGCTGGCACGGCAGTTGCTGACCCCGGCGCTGGAACTGAAAGCCTCTCTGGGCGAGCCGCTGGTGGCTCTGACCACGAGCGAAGCTGGCGCCAAGGAACTGGCGGCTCTGGGCGCCGACCGCGCCATCTGGCTCAAGACGGAGGCCGCGCCGGAGCAACTCGCCCTGGCCCTGGCCGATCTGCTGGGCAAGGAACAGGCGAGCGTGGTGCTGGTGGGCGGCACGCTGCGCGGCAAGCACGTGGCCTCGCAAGTTGCCGCCAGGCTGGACGCGGCCATGGCTACCGACGCCAAAACGCTGAAGATTGCCGATGGCAAGCTGGAGATCACGCGTGTTCTCTATGCCGGACTTGCCGTGGCGGAAGAAGTACTCGTGCTGCCGGCGGTGGCCACCGTTCCGGCGCGCACCTTCCTGCCGCCCTCGGCGGTGGCGCAGGCCGGCGCGGTTGAAACGGTGGAACTCGCGGGCGATGCTCGCGTGACTATCACGGCGGTGACGGCGACAGGCAACGAGGGCGTGGACATCTCGGCTGCCTCCATGCTGGTGTCCATCGGGCGCGGCTTCCGCAAGCAGGACGACGTCAAACTGGCCGCCGATCTGGCGGGCGCAATCAAAGCCGAACTGGCCTGCACCCGCGGCATTGCCGAGGACGAGCACTGGCTGCCGATCGAGCGCTACATCGGCATCAGCGGCCAGACGGTGAAGCCCGAACTTTACCTCGCGGTAGGACTCAGCGGACAGGTGCAACACATGGTAGGCTGCCGCGAATCGAAGCTCATCGTGGCGGTGAACAACGATGAGCGCGCCCCCATCTTTGAAGCCGCCGACTACGGGATCGTCGGCGACCTGTACCAGGTGCTGCCGCTGCTCACGGCGGCGCTGAAGAACTGAGGCGGAAAGATGTCCGACGATAAGTTCGACGTAATCGTGGTGGGCGGCGGTCCGGCGGGATGTGCCTGCGCCTACACCCTGGCCAAGCAGGGCAAAAGCGTTCTGCTGCTGGAGCGGGGCAACAGCGCGGGCAGCAAGAACGTCTCCGGTGGACGGTTGTACACCTATGCGCTGGAGCTGGTGGAACCCGGCATGTATCAAAGGGCTCCGTTGCAGCGCAAAATCGTTCGCGAACAAATCATGATGCTGGGCGAGGGCAGTGCCATGACCCTCGACTATGTGGACTACGGCTTCGGCGAGGAGGTTCCGCAGTCGTACTCGGTGGTGCGCGCCTCGCTCGATGAGTGGTTTGCCGCCGAAGTGGAAGCCCAGGGCGCCATGGTCGGAGCCGGCATCCTGGTGGATGGGCTGGTAGAAAAAGGCGGCAAGATCGTGGGCATACGCGCCGGGGAAGAAGAGATGTATGCCGACGTGGTGGTAGCCGCCGACGGTGTGAACTCCTTGCTGGGGCAGAAGGCTGGGCTCTTTCCGGACGTCAAGCAACACGCGGTCGGCATCGGCGTAAAGGAGACCATCGAACTGCCCGACGAGGTCATCAGCCAGCGCTTCGCCCTCAAGGCGGGCGAGGGCGCGGCGCGGGTTGCCCTGGGCTGCACCGAGGGCATCTCCGGCGGCGCATTCCTCTACACCAACCAGGGCAGCATCTCTCTGGGCATCGTCTTCAACCCGGAGCAGGCAGCCAAACACGGACGGCAGATTCAGGACATCTTCCAGGACTTCAAAACGCATCCGGCAATCCTGGCCCTGATTGAGGGCGGCACCAGCGTGGAATATGGCGCGCACCTGGTTCCGGAGATGGGCTTTCACGGCATTCCGCAGCGGTTGCATCGCGAGGGGATGCTGGTGGTGGGCGACGCGGCGCAGTTCGGCATCAACACCGGATTGATCATCCGCGGCATGGACCTGGCGATTGTCAGCGGCCTGGCCGCGGCGCGGGCGATTCTGGCTTCCTCGTCGCCGGCTGAAGCTGGTCCTCTTTATATGCGGCAACTGGAGGAACTGCTGCTGCTGCCGAACATGAAGGTCTATGCCAACTTCCACAACATCTTTGCCATGCCGCGGGTCTTCCAGCAATATCCGCAACTGGCGAACCAGGCGCTGCAATTCCTCTTCCGCGTGGACGGCAAGGTTCCCGAGCCCATGGCGAAGGGCCTGCTGCGGATTCTGAAGAGCAATGTTTCCTTCGGTCAACTGGCGGCCGACGGATGGAAGGCGTACCGAAGCCTATGAGCATCAAAAAGTTGAGTCCTGAAGATCTGCTGGCGCTGAACAAATTTGCCGTTGACGAAGGCAATCCTCACATCCTGGTGGACAAGACGAAGTGCGCCCAGTGCACGGCCCGTCCCTGCCTGGTGGTTTGTCCCGCGCGCTGCTACCGCCAGAAAGATGGCGAGGTGAACTTTGAGTACGCCGGGTGCCTGGAGTGTGGCACCTGCCGGGTGGTGTGTACCTATGGCGGCGTCACCAGTTGGAATTATCCCCGGGCTTCCTATGGCGTGACCTTCCGTTGCAGTTAGCGGCCGGCCACTACCGGGTGGATGCAGTCAATTCATTCCCGCCGCAGGCTCGCCCACAGCGCGCTTCCGGCGGACGCAATACTAAGGAGAAAAACGATGGACGCAGTGACTTCCGAGAAGTTCTACGTGGGACTGACGCACACCTACACGCAGGTGATTGACGACAAACTGGTGCGGGCTTTTGCCGAACTCAGCGGCGACCGCAACCCGATTCACGTGGATGACGAAGTGGCCAAGAAGAGCCGCTTCGGACAGCGCATCGCGCACGGCGCCATCCTGTTCGGCATCGTCAGCAAGGTGCTGGGCATGGATATGCCGGGCGTGGGCACGGTGTACTTGAGCCAGGTGTGCAACTTCAAACTGCCGGTCCTGATCGGCGACACGGTGACCTTGAAGGCCGAGATCGTGGAGATCCTGCCGAAGAGCATCGCTCGCATCTCGACCATTGTCACCAAGCAGACCGGCGAAGTTGTGATGGATGGAGAAGCCCAGGTGAAGCTGCCGGGCTGGCTCTTCAAGTCGTAAACGGAAGCAAAACAAGTTGTACGCGCTGCACCGGCGCGGCTTGCTCCCGAACAGGTCTGCCAGCACTTTGAGCAGGGGCCGCGGGCAAGCCGCACCGGATAAGCACGCTGACCGTACCGGAGATGCATAAGCCCGGCGCGTACGGCGAACCGTGGCCAATTTTCAGTGGTGAAATTTTCCGAAGCAAATGAATCATCGGGCGCTGTTCCCCGATTCATCGCTCTCATCATTTACGGCGGTGCGGCGCTCCTGGGAGGAACTATATGGCGTTTATCGTATGTATCGCCGCGCTTTGCTTCCTGATGTTTGTTGCCTACCGCGGCTTCAGCGTCATCCTCTTCGCGCCGGTGGCCGCGCTGCTGGCCGTGCTGCTGACCCAGCCCAAGGCGGTGCTGCCGGTTTACAGCGGCCTGTTCATGGCGAAGATGGTGGTCTTTGTTCAGAATTACTTTCCGGCCTTCATGTTGGGCGCAATTTTTGGCAAGGTGATCGAGCTTTCCGGCTTTGCCAAGGCGATTGTGCACGCGGTGGTCAAGCTGCTTGGCCCATCGCGCGCCATGCTGTCGATTGTCACCGTCTGTGCGCTGCTCACCTATGGCGGCGTCTCGCTCTTCGTGGTGGTCTTTGCCGTCTATCCCTTCGCGGTGGAACTCTTCCGCGAGTTGAACATCCCCAAGCGGCTCATCCCCGGCACCATCGCCATGGGCGCTTTCACCTTCACCATGGATTCGCTGCCGGGCACGCCGCAGATTCAGAACATCATCCCCACCACGTTCTTCAAGACCAACGCCTACGCGGCCCCCATCCTGGGAACCATCGGCGCGGTGTTCATCCTCGCCATCGGCATGACCTATCTGGAGTGGCAGCGGCGCAAGGCGCAGAAGGCGGGCGAGGGCTACGGCACCGGCCACATCAACGAGCCTGAGCCGATTGACATGAGCGATCTGCCCAACCCTTACATCTCCATTCTGCCGCTGCTGGTGGTGGGCATCATGAACGTGGTCTTCACCCGCAAGATCATTCCCGCGTTTTACGGCGACGCATACAGCTTTCAGCTCAGCTCGGGAATGCATGATCCGATCGCGGTGAAGGTGCCGGGCATGGTTGGCATCTGGGCGGTGGAAGCCGCGCTGGTGCTGGGCATCCTGACGGTGGTTGTGTTCGGCTGGAAGCGGATTGGCAACAAGTTCGCCGACGGCACCAA
The DNA here is from genome assembly GCA_031296105.1 of Acidobacteriota bacterium. Classification (GTDB taxonomy): domain Bacteria; phylum Acidobacteriota; class Terriglobia; order Terriglobales; family Acidobacteriaceae; genus TOLSYN. The sequence continues at coordinate 61,145 of JARLGJ010000014.1, forward strand.
GAGCGCCATTGGCGGCGCCTTGCTGGCTTCCATGAACACGGCCAGTGAGTACGGCTTCGGCTCGGTCATTAGCGCGCTGCCCGGCTTTGTGCTGGTCAGCGGCGCCCTGAGCAAGATTCCGAACCCACTGATCAAGGAGGCATTGAGCGTCAACATCCTGGCCGGCATCACCGGTTCGGCTTCAGGCGGCATGGGCATTGCGCTGGCCGCTATGTCGCAGCAGTTTATCGACGCCGCCAACGCCGCGCACATTCCCATGGAAGTGCTGCATCGCGTGGCCGCCATGGCCTCGGGAGGCATGGATACCTTGCCGCATAACGGCGCCGTCATTACTTTGCTGGCCGTCACGGGACTTACTCATAAACAGTCCTATAAGGACATATTCGCTGTTACTTGCATTAAGACAACTGCCGTCTTCTTCATCATCGCAGTGTTCTACCTTACCCATCTGGTGTAACCCGGGCTGAACGGCTTCGGCGGGAGCAGGCGTGCTCCCGCCCTTTTTTGTTTCCGCAGCAAACGCAAAAGCGCCTCGTAAATTTGCATTTACGAGGCGCTCTCAAAAACTTAATGGTGCCGAAGAAGGGACTCGAACCCCCACACCCTTGCGAGTACATGGACCTGAACCATGCGCGTCTGCCAATTCCGCCACTTCGGCACGGAGAAAAGGTTGTGGCGCAAGCGCCTCCGGTTCAAAAAACCGGCCTTTCCTTTGGCTACATTCGAATTGTAACACAGCGAAGGGCTTTGTCGAGCCTCTGGCAGAAGCATCCTAACTCGTGCATTCACAGCAGGTTGAAAAAGTTTTCCAGAGGCCGGCCAAATTTGACGTAGGTGCGGTGCTATGCCGCTGGCGGCGGAGTTTGCTATGCTGTGTCGGCTGTTCCGGGGTGAGCCGCCGCGTCATTTGTCTGGCGTGGAGAGACGGTGAATTACCCCACATACGCAAGCACTGGGCACAGCCGAGGAAGTCCTTTATGTCCGATCCTGCCCCCAATTCCGCCGTTCAGATTCCCCTTCCGGTTGTAAAAGAGCTGCGCCGGCTGGCGCACGACCTGAGCAACTCCATTGAAACCGTGATGCAGGCCAGCTATTTGCTGAGTCAGGCCGAGATGAAAGAGACCGACCGGCGCTGGGTGACGATGATCGATCAGGCGGCGCGCGACTCGGCGCGCATCAACCGCGAAATACGCGAAGTTCTGCGCCAGCAGACTACAAAATCAGAACCTCCGCAGCCCGAGTAAATAGCTCCCGGATTTCGTTGCCCGGCCCTTCCGCGGCTGCTACACTCGTGGCGTTTTCCGGGAGGAATCGATGGCAGACACGGGTTCTTTTGAAAATCTCCGCTACGAAAAAAAAGAGCAGATTGCGTTCATCACCATTGCGCGTCCCAAGGTGCTGAATGCGCTCAATGCGGCCACTCTGCTGGAGTTGAGCCGCGCCATACGAGCCGTGCACGAAGACGATGACGTGCGCGTGGTCATTCTTACCGGCGAAGGCGAGAAGTCATTTGTGGCCGGCGCGGACATCAACGAATTCACCGCGCTGGGAGCGGTCGGGGCCCAGGCGCTGGCGCGCCGCGGGCAGGGCGTCTTCGCGCAGATTGAAAATTGCGGCAAGCCGGTGATTGCCGCGGTCAACGGATTCGCCCTGGGCGGCGGCTGCGAGCTGGCGCTGGCCTGCACCTTCCGCATCGCCTCGGAGACAGCGCGCTTCGGCCAGCCGGAGACGAAGCTGGGGCTTATCCCCGGCTACGGAGGCACGCAGCGGCTGCCGCGCCTGGTGGGCAAGGGACGCGCCCTGCAGATCATCCTGACCGGAGACATGGTGAAGGCCGATGAGGCGCTGCGCATTGGTCTGGTGAACGAAGTGGTGGCCGCCGCCGAACTGTTGCCCCGCGCCGAGGCCATCGCCAAAAAGATCATTGCCAACGCCCCCATTGCCACCCGCCTGACGATTGAATCGGTCAGCAAGGGGTGGGATATGAGCCTGGAAGACGGCCTGGCCTTTGAGGCGGCGCTGTTCGGCATGAGCTTTGCCACCAAAGATAAGGCAGAGGGAACGGCGGCCTTCCTGGAAAAGCGCGCCCCGGCGTTCAAGGGCGAGTAAGCCGTTTCCGGAAGGGAAACACGGGCATAACGGCCGCTGTGCGGTCTGTGTCGCGGCCCCTTTCGCGGGCAGCGGCGTGCCCGTGTGTGGTACAAAAGAACTGTGATCCGTTCATTCCATCGTCTGATTGTGCCTGGCCGCAAAGAGGATTTTCAGCGGCTGGAAGAGTTTTTCTCCGCTCTGGGCTTTGCCGAGGGCGAAAGCTGGCAAGGCAAGCGTTCCACGGGACGCAAGTTCAACGCCTTCGAGTCGGGCGTGGAGCTGGCAAAGGGCGAAGAGATGCCCGCCGCCGACTACGTGGTCGAGGTGGACAACGCCGACATTGTGGCCGAAGCGGCGCACAAAAAGGGCTTTGTCTTTGTCAGCGACGTCGCCGATTGCTCCTGGGGAGCGCGCCTGTTCGTGCTGGAAATTCCAGCGGGCCTCGGCAAGCTGGCGGTGTTCAGCTACAAGCAGAACTGGCGGCAGCCCACGAAGGAAGCGCAACTGGATTCCACCGGCATGAAGTTTGCCATTGTGGTGGCGCGTTTCAATTCGTTCATCACCGAGCGCCTGCTGTCGGCGGCCACCGATGCTTTTGTACGCACCGGCGCCAAGCTGGCCGATATTGAGATTGTTCGCGTGCCGGGAGCGTTTGAGCTGCCCACGGCGGCCAAGATGCTGGCCGAGACGGGCAAGTACAACGCGCTGGTGGCCGTGGGCTGCGTCATCCGCGGCGACACGGCGCACTACGACGTGATCGTCAACGAAGTGACGCGCGGCATTGGCCAGGTGGCGCTGGATACGGGCGTTCCCATCGGCTTTGGCGTGCTGACCTGCGATACTTTGGAGCAGGCCATTGACCGCGCTGGATTGAAGATGGGCAACAAGGGATTTGAAGCCGCGCTGGCCGCGCTGGAACTGGCCGCGCTGAAACAACAGACCAAATAGCTTTTTACGAAGTAGAAACGAGAAGTTGAAGTAGTGGTGACTGAGACCGGAAACAAGAAGATGGGTACACGCCGCAAATCGCGCGAATTGGCTTTGCAGATGCTGTTCCAGGCCGACATGGGCAAGCAGTCGGTGGAGCAGGTCCGCAAGACGTTTTGGGCCGAGCGCCGCGACCTGGAAGACAGCGTGCGCAACTTTGCCGACGATATTTTCCGCGTGGCCATGGAGCGCTACAACGAGATCAGCGATCTTCTGGAGGGCCAGGCCGAGCACTGGCGCCTGGAGCGCATGGCCGCCGTCGATCGCAACATTCTGCGGGCGGGCGTAGCCGAGTTCCTGGGCTTTCCCAAGACGCCGCGGCCGGTGATTATCAACGAGGCGCTGGAGATTGCCCGCCGCTTCTCCTCCCCGGAGAGCGTGCAGTTCATCAACGGCGTGCTGGATTCCGTGGCACGCAAGATGGAGCCGCAGGCGTCCAACAGGAAGTGAACGCGGGCGGCGCCCTGCCGCCCGAATCAGTATTCTTAATGGCTTGAGCAACAGGAGCGCGGCTGTAGAGCGGCGCTTCTGCGTTATCCTGATCCTTACCGTTCCATCCGGCCGGCATTTTTTCAAATCATCGAGGACCTGGCATATGAAGGCGACTCCCAAGATCGCAGTGTTTGATACCACCCTTCGCGACGGCGAGCAGGCGGCCGGTACACGCCTGGGCAAGCGCGACAAGATGACCATTGCGCGGCAACTGGCCAAGCTGCGGGTGGATATCATCGAAGCGGGTTTTCCGGCGTCGTCTCCCGAGGATTTTGATGCCGTGCGCGAGATCGCGCTCGGGGTGGAAGGGCCCACCATTTGCGCCCTGTCGCGCGCCGTTCCGTCCGACATTGAAGCCTGCGGCAAGGCGTTGGCCAAGGCGCGCCGTCCGCGCATTCATACCGGCATCGGCGTCAGCGACATTCACATCATGGGCAAGTTCCAGGATGACCGCTACGGCAAGACGCTGGAGGGCAAGAAGGACAAGCTGGTAGCTATCGCCGTGGACGCCGTCAAGCGCGCGCGCAACTGCTCGGCCGAGGTGCAGTTCTACGCCGAGGACGCGGGCCGCTCCGATCCCGAGTACCTGTACCGGATGCTGGAGGCGGTCATCGCCGCCGGCGCCACGGTGGTCAACATTCCAGACACGACCGGCTACACCGTGCCCGAGCAGTACGGCGCGCTGATTGCCGGCATCAAAAAGAACGTGCCGAACATCGACAAGGCCGTCATCAGCGTGCACTGCCATGACGATCTGGGCCTGGCCGTGGCCAACTCGCTGGCCGGCGTCATCAACGGCGCGCGCCAGGTGGAAGGCACCATCAACGGCATCGGCGAACGCGCCGGCAACGCCGCCATTGAAGAAGTGGTGATGGGCCTGCGCACGCGCCATGATTATTACGGCGTCAGCACCGGCATTGAGCCCAAAGAGTTCTTCCGTACCAGCCGCATGGTGGCCGATATGCTCGGCATGCCGGTTCCGGCTAACAAGGCCGTCATCGGCACCAACGCCTTCTCGCACAGCTCGGGCATCCACGTGGACGGCTTCCTGAAGAACCGCCAGACCTACGAGATCATGCGTCCCGAGGACGTGGGGTTGAACGAGAGCCGCGTGGTGCTGACCGCCCGCACCGGTCGCGCCGGGCTGCGCGCCCGCCTGGAAAAGCTCGGCTACAAGCTGGAAAAGGAAGAGATCGAAAGCCTCTATCAGCGCTTCCTGACCGTGGCCGATAAAAAGCAGGAAGTGCTCGACGAGGATCTGGCGGCCATTGTGCACGACGAGCTGCCGCAGACCGAGACGGCCATCAAGCTGGATTCGCTGCACGTCTTCAGCGGCACCGGAGCCATTCCCACGGCCACCATACGCCTGCACCTGAAGGGTGTGCTGAAGCAGGGCGCATCTATCGGCGACGGTCCGGTGGACGCTGTGTACAAGGCGATTGCCGCCATCACCGGGGTAAAGGCCAAGCTGCTGCGTTATGAGATCCGGGCCATCACCGGCGGCACCGAGGCCTTGGGCGAGGTGAACGTGCATCTGGAGCTGGATGGACGCCGCGCCATGGGCCGCGGAGCTTCCACCGACATTGTGGAAGCCAGCGCCAAGGCCTACGTGGATGGCTTGAATCGAGTGATGTAGAGCGGTTCCCGAGTCACTATATCCGGTGTAAATCGTGCACAGCCATTGCTCTCTGATGGTCGCAACGGCCTTGGCCGGTGGCTTCGGGACACGGCAACTCGAAAACCGCTCTAGCCCTATCCGGGCTATAATCACAGAGCGAGTGTTGGAACCGGGTGATCGCCGCCCGCGGAGCTTACGCCGGTTTTGGCCGGAGAGTGCGCCGCGGGGGGAGGAAAGTCCGAACTCCGCAGGGTAGTGTGCCGGATAACGTCCGGGAGGGTGGCGTCAAAGTCACTCGACGGCCAGTGCCACAGAAAATATACCGCCTCCGGATTCGTCCGGCGGTAAGGGTGAAAAGGTGCGGTAAGAGCGCACCGGGCGTTCAGTAATGAACGCTGCATGGTAAACCCCACACGGAGCAAGACCAAATAGGGATGAAGTTTGCGGGCGCAATCCTGTAATGCGTGCCGTCCCGGCGCGCCAAACATCCGGGTAGGTCGCTTGAGCGTCGCGGTAACGCGCCGCCTAGACGAATGATCGCCACGGCAGCAATGCCGTACAGAATTCGGCTTACAGGTTCCAACGTTGCATGTGCCGCCGCGCCCCGAGAGAGGCCGGCGGCACTCCCATTTTCGTTGGATTTTCGCCCGGAAATAGCACGTCCAATGCCAACAAATTCGCCCGGTGGTCGCGAAAAAGGCTTTGCAATGGGGGGCGAAAGCCGCCCGTCGGTGCTAGCATCTATCCACTCGTATCACGTATGGACCTTGAGAAGAACATTACCGACATTCTGCTGCTGGAGCAGATCTATGCGCTGCCCGACCGGCGTCCGCTGTCCATGGCCGACCGCGAAGCGGCCAACCAGCAGCACGACCACGCCATGGCGGAAAATCCCTGGTTCAAGCTCTGGCGGCAGTACGGCATCTAATTCGGTGCATCTGACGCCGATCCTGTTTAGTGATGGTTACGCCGCTGTTCCTTGCGAGCTTCCTTGGCGGCCTTGTGCTGCGCCTTGCGCGCCTTCTTGTCGGCCTTGATCTTGTCCTTGCGCGACTTCGCCTGGAACTCCGCTACCGTGTAGTTGCGGTCTTGATTTTTCTTTTTCCGGGCCTGTGCCGGCGCGGGGGCTAGCAAGCTGAGGCCGAACACGGCGCAGCACGTGTAGATCAACCACTTCTTCATCTGTCTCTCCTGAACATGCATCGTTGAATGTATTCCGCTTTAGAGCGGTTCCCGAGTAACTATATCCGGCGTAAATAGTGCACAGCCATTGCTCCCTGATGGTCGCAACGGCCCTTGGCCGGTGACTTCGGGACACAGCAACTCTGGAACCGCTCTAGCGCCGCCGCTGTTCGGCCACCACCTGGCGGTACACGTCAAGCATACGCCGCACGCTGCAGTCCCAACTGAAGTGCTGCGACTGCTCCAGCCCGGCGGCCTTCATGCGCTCGCGCAGGGACTGGTCGGTGAGTACGCGGAACAGGGCGCGGCTGAGTTCAAAGACGTTTTCCGGATTCACCATGACGGCCGCGTTGCCCACCACCTCGGGCAGGGCCGTGGTGTTGCTGGCCACCACCGGCGTGCCGTGTGCCATGGCCTCCAGGGGCGGCAGGCCAAAGCCTTCGTACAAAGAGGGGAAGACAAAGATCTTGGCCATGTCGAAGAAGACGCGCAGCACGTCAATGGAAACGTAGCCGAGAAAGCGCACATCGTGCTGCACGCCGCTGCGGATCACCGCGCGACGGATGTCGGGATTCTTGGAGACCTCGTCGCCGATGATGATCAGCTTGAGGTCGGAGAAGGAGCCGTCCTTGGCCAGGTCGGCCTTCAGGGCCGAAAAGGCCTCGATGATGCGCGCCACGTTCTTGTGCGGGCTGATGCGTCCGGCATAGAGCAGAAAGGGCGAGTCCACCTGGTAGCGGCCGCGTATCATGGCCTGCTCTTCCGGCGTGGAGTGGCCGCGCAGGAAGGTGTCGTCCAGTGCGTTATAGACCACCTCGACCTTCTCCGGCGGCACATGGAAGAGGCGGCCCAGGTCGCGCTTGGTGAAGTTGGAGACGGCAAAGATGCGGGCCGAGTGGTTCATCACCTGGCGCGTCAGGTAGGAATGCATGACGCGCGGCATGTTATTGCGCGAGTGCGCCCGGTACATGTAATCGAGCAGGTCGTGCACGGTGAGCACATAGGGAGCCTTGACGAAAAGCGGCCGCCAGAAGGTGTGCGGAATGTGCAGCAGATCGACCTTGTGCGCGTTCACCACGCGCTGCATTTCCATGTAGTTGGCGAACGACGCCTCGGGATTTTGCAGCGGCAGCAGACGGAAGTTGGCCGGGAGCTCGCCAAGCTCCTCAAAACGAGCCGTCGAACCCACCACCAGGTACTCGTTGTCCTGATCGTTGCGGCTGAGGGCGCGCACCACGTTGCGGATGTAAGTGGCCAGGCCGAACTCATACATCCTTCGAATGTCGATGGCGATGCGCATGGGCCTAGTGTAACCGGACAGAGACGGGATGCGAATGGCGGAAATTGAAAAAGGGCACGGCCGTGTGGCCGTGCCCCCTCGGAAAAGAAACGCCGTCGCCCTAGGCGTGGACGGCGTCGGACTGGTGCGCCTTGCGCCGCTCGGGATAGAGCGGGAACTGCTCGCACAGCTCGAAGACTTCCCGGCGAATCTTGGCCAGCGCCGATGCATCGTTGCGCTGCTCCAGGGCGCGGGCAATCCACTGGCCCACCAGCTTCATCTCGGCTTCCTTCATGCCGCGGGTGGTCATGGCCGGCGTGCCCAGGCGGATGCCGCTGGGCTTCATGGGAGGATTGGCGTCAAAGGGAATCGCGTTCTTGTTCACCGTGATGCCGGCTTCGCCCAGGGCCTTTTCGGCCTCGCTGCCGAACATGCCCTTGCTGAAGACGTCCACCAGCATCAGATGGGTGTCGGTGCCGCCGCTGATGATGCGGTAGCCTTCCGCGGCCAGCGTGGCGGCCAGCACCTTGGCGTTGGCCACAATCTGCGCCGCATACTCCTTGAAGTCGGGCTGCAGGGCTTCCTTAAAGCAGACAGCCTTGGCGGCCACGATGTGCACCAGCGGCCCGCCCTGGCAGCCGGGGAAGACCGACTTGTCGATGGCCGCGGGCAGGTCCTTGCAGCCGTAGAATGAGCCGCTCTGCGAGAGGATCATGCCGGAGCGCGGCCCGCGCAGGGTTTTGTGCGTGGTGGTGGTCACAATGTGGGCGTGCGGCACCGGCGAAGGATGCGCGCCGCCGGCCACCAGTCCGGCGAAGTGCGCCATGTCCACCAGCAGGAAGGCGCCAACCTTGTCGGCAATCTGCCTCATGCGGGCAAAGTCGATGATGCGCGGATAGGCCGAGCCGCCGCCGATGATGAGCTTGGGGCGCTCGCGAGTGGCAATGGCTTCCATCTCGTCGTAGTCCAGCGTCTCGGTCTCGCGGGTGACGCCGTAGCTGACCACGCGGTAGAGCTTGCCGCTGAAGCTGAGCTTGTGTCCGTGGGTCAGGTGGCCGCCGTGCGCCAGGTCCAGACCCATGATGGTGTCACCCGGCTGGATGATGGCCGCATAGGCCGCCATGTTGGCCGAAGAGCCGGAGTGTGGCTGTACGTTGGCGTGCGCGGCGCCAAAGAGCTGCTTGGCGCGGTCGCGGGCCAGGTTTTCCACCACGTCGGCATATTCGCAGCCGCCGTAGTAACGCTTGGCGGGATAACCCTCGGCGTATTTGTTGGTGAAGACCGAGCCGGCCGCTTCCAGAACCGCCTCGCTGACGAAGTTTTCCGAAGCAATCAGCTCCAATCCTTCGTGCTGGCGTTTTTCTTCCTGGGCAATGGCCTGGGCAACTTCGGGATCCACCGCGCTGAGCGGGCGCGATTGGAATGCGTTTGACATGGCAGAAATCTCCTCGGGGACTGAACTATTAGGGTACGACGGAATGGGCACGAGGAGCAAAAGCCGGTGCCGCTGCCCTGGACTTTCCCCGCGCCTTTCTCTGGCGCAAAGGTTCCATCTGCGTCGAAAACGCCAACTACTTCCTGGCCAGCACCTGGTCGATGGCCGTTTGCAGCAGCTTTTCCATCAGCGCGTAGCCCTGGGAGTTGGGGTGTACGCCGTCTTCGCTGAATTCCTTCTTCAATGACAAATCCGGTGCCGCCATGGACGTATGCACGTCGGCAAAGGCGTAGCCGTTGCTGTGCGCATAGCCGAGCAGCCAGCCGTTCAGAGCCACGATCTTCGCTGCCGGCTCGCGCCCGGGGCGCCAGGGATAGTCGCCGGCTGGCAACACCGACACCAGCAGCACGCGGATGCCGTGCAGATGGGCCAGCTCGCACATGGTGGCAATGTTGCTCTCAATATCTTCCAGGGGAATCTCGCCGGTGTTGCCGGCCAGGTCGTTGGTGCCGGCCAGGATGACCACGGCCGCGGGATTCAGCGCGATGACGTCGTCGTGGAAGCGCAGCAGCATCTGGCCGGTGGTTTGTCCGGAGATGCCGCGGTTGAGGTAAGGCTTGCCCTTGAAGAAGGCGCCGAACTCCGGACCATTGGGGTCGATGGTGTAGCGCCAGCCCTCGGTGATGGAGTCGCCCATAAAGACCACGCGGCGCTCGCTGGCGGCCGGAGCGGGCAGGGCGGCGTTGGCCGCGCGGAAGCGGCCCAGCTCGGGCCAGTCCTCGTGCAGCAGGCGCTCGTGCTCCACTTCCCAGGAGGACTTTGGCGGCTCGGGCTTACAGGGCTCGGCCGGTTTTTCCTGGGCAAGGGCAACGCCGCAGAAAATGACAAGGAGCAAAAGGGCAAGCGAAATGCGAGCGGCAAGGCGGAGTGTGCGGTGAACTGCGGTCAAGGGGGATCTCCCTTCCGGCAAATCGTAGCTCCGGCAGTTTACGGCAAAGCAGCGTATAGCGCGCAAGAAAAAAACGCTCTACTTAGCAGCGCGTCTTTTCCAAATCGCTGATCTTTTCAATGCGTCCCGCGTGGCGGCCGCCGGAGAACGGCGTATCCAGCCAGATCTGCACAATGTGCAACGCGTCGGGTTCCTGCAGAATGCGTGCGCCCATGGTGAGCACGTTCAGGTCGTTGTGCTCGCGCGACATTTGCGCTTCATAGGCGCTGCTGATGTTGGCCGCGCGGATTCCCCGCACCTTGTTGGCGGCAATAGCCATGCCAATGCCGGAGCCGCAGACCAGGATGCCGCGTTCGGCGCGGCCCGCGGCCACGTCTTCGGCGACTTTCTGGGCGAAATCGGGGTAATCCACCGAGTCCGAGGTGTTGGTGCCTTCGTCCACGACCTGATGGCCACGGCCGATGACATATTGGCGGATGCGGTCCTTCAACAGGTATCCGGCGTGGTCGGCTCCGAGCGAAATCTTCATGGCCTCATTGTAATGAAAGCCCGGAGCCGTCCCAAGCGAAAAACCGTGGACTACGAAGTTGTTTGCAGCCCCGCCGGCTCCAGCGCCTCGTTGTCCGGATAGGCGCGGTTGAAGGCCTTGGCCACAAAGCGCGTCACCAGGAAGCCGTCCATGTATTTGTAGGGCGACTCGCCGAGCGTGTAGTGGCCGCAGGGCAGGCAGCGGATTTCCGCCTCCAGCTTGCGGCGGCGGAACTCGTCGGCGATGCGATGGCTGAACTCCGGCAGGAAGGTGCGGTCGTAGGCGGTGTGAATCATCAGCACCTGCTTGGGCCAGCGCTCAAATTTCTCGAAGAAGTTCATGGGGCTGATCGAGGCAAAAGCCTGGCGCAGCTCTTCCATGTTCAGCACCTTCTCAATGCCCTGCTTGACATGCCGGGTGGAGAAGCCGGTCCACACCACGTCGCCAAAGTAGGTGGAGGCGTGGTTGAAGATGTTCACCCGCAGGCGCGCGTCGTGGGCGCTGGCGATGAACGCGTAGCAGGAGCCCAGGCTGGTGCCCAGCACGCCGAACTCGGTGTAGCCCTGCTGCTCCAGCCAGTCCAGGCAGCAGCGGATATCGAGGATGCCCTGGCGCGCGGCGTGAATGGTGCGTCCGATATTGGAGCTGACCGAGTAGTCGGCGCGGTGCAGTTCCGAGGGCATGCGAATGTCGTGGTAGGGCATGCTCAGGCGCAGCATGGACACGCCGAAGAGCTTGAACAGGTTGGAGAAGGCGTTGTGGCTCAAGGCGTCGCCATTCCACTGCGGAATCACAATCATCACCCGCTTGGGCTTGCCCTTGGCGGCCGGAACGGGGAACCAGCGCGCGTTGACCTGGTCGTTCTCCGGATACGGCGAGCGCACCGGCGAGGTGAAGCGCAGGAAAGTGCCGTATTGTCCCTGGTAGGGCGCGTCGTCCACCTCGGGATTGGCGTGGCTTCCCGTGCCATAGACGCGGATCTGCCGCCGCTCCAGGCGGAAGTCGGTGGGCGTGCGGTAGCCGAAGAACTCATCCGAGCGTGTGACGAGATGTTCGTTGAGGGCGAAGAAATAATCCTTCATCGCCGCGGGTTCCGTGGGCACCGTCGTGGCGCCGGGAAAGTCCTTGGTCCAGTCGAGTCCCCACTCAAAGGGACGCACCACGCGATTACTGTCGCGCGTCTCCAGGCGGAACTCCCAATCGTTCATCCAACGCGAATAACGAGAGCGAATCATAAGAGTAGATGTTTGCAGTGTAACAAGCCGCCGGGCGAGGGATGGAACAGTGTGCATTCAGCCGTTTCCAGCGGGCGCTGAAAGGCAATGGAAAGGGGGCCAACGGCTATTGTTGGCCCCCTTGAAAACATATGGTTAACGCCGCTGCACTACTCCACGTAAATGCGCGGCACGCGCGGCGACAGGCCGCACAAAACCTCATAGACGATGGTGTTGGAGAGCTGCGCCAGCTCGTCGGCACCTACCGAGCAGTGCTCCGAGCGGCCGATGATCAGCACCTCGTCGCCCAAGGCCACGCCGGGAATGTCGGTGACGTCGATCATGGTCAGGTCCATGCTGACGTTGCCCGCGATGGGCGCGTAGTGGTCGTGCAGAATGACCTGTCCGCGGCTGGAGAGCTGGCGGCTGAAGCCGTCTCCGTAGCCGACGGGGATGACCGCCAGCCGCGTCGGCCTTTTGGCTACCCAGCGTCCGTTGTAGCCCACCGGAGTGCCTTCGGCGATCTCGCGCAGAGCGATAACCCGGGTCTTCCAGGTCAACACCGGACGCACCGGCAGCACGGCCTTTTCCGCACCGGGGCCTTCACAAGCCAGGTTGTAGCCGTACAGCGCAATGCCGGGGCGCGCCATGTTGTTCCAGATGTCGGGACGGGCCACGGTGGCCGCGGTGTTGGCCAGGTGGCAATACTTCGGCTTCACGCCTGCCTCGGTAAGAATGGCCACCGTGCGGTCGAATTTTTCCTTCTGCTTGGCCACAAACGCGGAGTCGAGAATTTCGGATTCGGAGAGGTGGCTGAAGACACCCTGCAACTCAATGGTGGGCGAGGCGGCAATGCGCTTGGCCAGCGCGGGCAGGCCGTCCAGCGACACGCCCAGGCGCGCCATGCCGGTGTCCACCTTCAAGTGAACCGGCACGCGATGCGTGATGCCGAGCTTGGCGGCGGCCTGCTCCAGCGCCTGGATGTGCTCTTCGGTGGCGATGGCCGGAATCAGCGAGTGGCGGAGCACCGCTTCTTCCTCGCCGCGCCAGAAGCCGGTCATGATGAGGATGGGCAGCGCAACGCCCGCCTCGCGCACGGCCGTGCCTTCCTCAGTGGAGGTGACGCCAAGAAACACGGCGCCGGCCTCTTCCAGGGCGCGGGCACATTCAATGACACCGTGGCCGTAGGCATCGCACTTGATGACGCAGCACGGGGTCACATCAGGGCCAAGGTGCTGGGCAATGACGCGGTAGTTATCCGCCAAGGCGGAGAGAGAGACTTCCGCCCAGTTGGGGCGGGTGTGCACGGAGAATTTCTGCTGTGTGGATGACAAGAGACTAAGACCTTTACAACATCAGTATAGAACGCCTGCGCCTCAGGATGCGAAGTGCATAGATAGATGCGGGCTGAAATGCCGCGGAAAGAATAAGTTAGCTAGTCCGCGCCTGTCCCAGCGAATACAGGACGACCGAGGCCGTGGCCAGCACAATGGCCACCAGTTTATAGGCGTTGACCGGCTCATGCAGCCAGAGGATGCCGACAAAAACCGTGGTGGTAAGAATCGACAAAACGGCATACAGAACGTACTGCGAAGCCCCGTAACGCGAGTACAGTAAGTTGAATCCGAGGTAGGTCAGAAAGAGTCCCGTGCCCGCCAGCAAAATGTTGCGGCCGTGCAGACGGACCAGTTGCGCAACCTCCGGCGCGCCCAGCAGCGGCGAACTGAGCCAGGCCAGCGTGGCGGCTACCACGGCCGAGGCTCCGACAAAGGCCAGGCCGTTGTGCGCCGAGGCCGAACGCCGCTGGCCGAGGGCAAACATGGCGTTGCCGACGGCGGCGACGAAGGCGAATAACAGCGGAAGCAATACGTTCATGACACCTCAGATGGCAGCCCAGGCTGCCGTGGCTATCCCTGCAACCATTCCTCATGCCGCAGGGTCTCAAAGCGCGTGGATCCTTTGATAAACGCCAACTGAATGGTGTCGGTGGGTCCGTTACGCTGCTTGGCGACGATGATCTTGGCCTTGCCCTCAAGCTCGGGATTGTTGCGGTCGTAATACTCCGGGCGGTAGATGAACATGACAATATCGGCGTCCTGCTCGATGGAACCCGATTCACGCAGATCGCTCAGCTTGGGCTCGGCGTCTTTGGCACCGCGGGTTTCCGGAGCACGGCTGAGCTGCGACAGAGCGATGACAGGAACCTTCAACTCCTTGGCAATGGCCTTCAATCCGCGCGAGATGGCGCTGACTTCCTGGGTACGGTTTTCATAGCGGCGTCCGCCGGGCGCCGAGGCCGACATGAGCTGGAGATAGTCGATGACGATCAGGTCCAGTCCGCTCTTGTCCTGTGCCTTGCGGCGCGCCTTGGCCCGCAGCTCGGTCAGCGAAATGCCGGCTGTGTCGTCGATGAAGATGGGCGCCTGCACCAGGTGGTCGAGAGCCGTGCGCAGCTTGCCCCAGTCTTCCCGCGCCAGAAAGCCGGTGCGCATCTTGTGTGCGTCCACCCGCGCCTGCGAGCAGAGCATACGGTTCAGCAACGCTTCGCGCGACATTTCCAGCGAGAAGACGGCCACGCTCTTGCCGCCCTGGATGGCAGCGTTCTCCGCGATGTTGATGGCGAAGGCCGTTTTGCCCATCGAGGGACGGGCTGCGATGATGATGAGGTCGGACTTCTGCAGGCCGCTGGTCATGTCGTCCAGGTCGGAGTAGTAGGTCTCCAGGCCGGTGATGCGCCCGCCGCGCTGGAAGAGCTTGTCCAGATCGCCGCCGAACGACTCCATGGCGATGGTCTTGATGTCGGTGAGCTGCTGTCCGCTGCGTTCTTCGCTGATGTTGAAGATGCTGGACTCGGCCGACTCGATCACCTCGGTGGCCGTGGAAGCCTGCTCCAGGGCCTGCGAGATGACGCCATTGGCGGCATGAATCAGGTTGCGCAGCATCGCCTTGTCGCGCACGATGCGCACGTAATGCTCCACGCTGGTGCGGCGCGGCACGCCGTCGGTGAGCGAGGCCAGGTAGGCGGCTCCGCCCACGGCCTCCAGCTCCTTGTGGCGCAGCAGTTCCTCGGTCAGGGTGACAATGTCGATGGGCCGGTTGACCTCGGAGAGGTCGGCAATGCGCTGGTAGATGCGGCGATGCGCATCCAGAAAAAAGTGATCCGCTTTGAGCGAGGAGAGCGCCTCGTTCTGCAGATTGTTATCCAGCAGAATAGCGCCGAGGATGGAACGTTCGGCTTCCGGGCTGGCGGGCAAACCGCGGTCGAGGCTGTAATCGGTAGTGGACATACTTCGAGTGAAAACTCCCCTATTGATGGTAGCGTCCGCGCGCAACAAGATGCAAAGAAGCCCGGAGAGGCCAGCCGCCGCTCCGGGCCTGAACTGCACGCAGCACGCGCGTGGATTGCTCGTTCCGCCGCCATAGCGAAACCTGGGAGCCAGAACGGTATTCGCATCGCGCGGGCATTGCTGCCGTTGCGGCTGCGAACACGCGGCGGGCGTTCTCCGCGGACTTTGGTCCGTTGCCGGAGGCCCGTGTTCGGCTCCCCTTCCAGTCCCTTTCGCGGCGCCCTGTTGCCAAGGGGGCGGCAGAGTGCGGTTCGGCCTCAGTCGGCTGCGATTGCTCGCGCCGTGCCATGGGCCGGCCGCGCCTGTGAGGGCGCGGTGCACCGCTTGCTGCCGTGCCTTTTCACCGCTTCCCAGGACCGGGAAGCACCACGCACCGGACTGCGCACCGTTGCGTTATTGGAAGATTGCCGCATTGCCCGGGGGCTGTGTGTGAAATTGCGAGGCCGCACTGTGGGAATGCTGTTTGGAAGCGCGAAATGCTGTGGAGCCGTGTGGAAAACGCGGTGAAAACCGCTCTACTGCACCGTGCCTGGTTCAAAGATGGCGCGGAAGCGGCGGAAGACTTTCAGCGACGCTTCGACCTCGTTGTCCTCGCGCCGGCTGCTCTTGAGCGCGCCTTTCGGAGATTCAACGCCGCTCCACAACGTTACGCCGTCGTGCGCGTCGCGCACCAGCAAACGCACCTGTGTCACGGCGCCGGAGCTGAGGTTGCGGCTGGCGCGACCGCCCGGGCCGCCACTCACGGACACGCCGTTATCCACCGTGGGTGCTTCAATGGAAACGATCAGGTCGGCCTTCTGCCGGTCATAGACGATCACGAACCGTCCCCAGCCCTCAAAGGCCTGATCAATGACGTCGTTGGGAATCGAGCCGCCCGAGTGTTGTATGACAATGCTGCGCGCCGCCATCAGCCGTGCCTGGGTGGAAAGCACCGGCGGGCGCTGTGCCTCGCTGGCGGCAGCTTCCGGCTTCGCCTCCGGAGGCGGCTGCTGCGCCGGGCAGGGAACGGTGAGCGCCGCCAGCAGCGCCAGTACAACAAACGCGAAAGCCCAACGAGCGCGCATATTGCCGCCTCTCTACTTACCAGCTCTTCAGGTACTCGGCCATGGCCGTCACTTCCAGGTCGCTGGCTTTCACCCGGTGCATCACGCCGAAGCCGGGGTTCAAAGGCTTACGTCCCAGGCGCTTGTACACCGCTTCGGGATCGCGTATGAAATCTTCCACGGTTTTCTCGTCATACTGCGGCAGCACATGCGCCAGGTTCGGGCCGCCTCCGGAAAAGTGGCAACTGGCGCATCCCAGGCGGGCAAAATTGCGCTTGCCCAGGTCCAGCATGTAGGTGTGATACGCGCCCCAAAGGGCAAACACAGCAATTCCCGCGAGTACGGCCCACTTCACAATCTTGAACAAGAGGCTCTCCTTACAATGCCGGATAACGCGGCTATTCTTGTGCCGCCAGAAAATGCGAGATCATTTCAATTTGATGCGGTGTGGCCTTGGGACGCGGCATCGGCTCGTAGCCGGAGTTCAGTGGCTTGCGTCCCATGCGCGCATACACCGTATCGGGGTCGGAGACAAAATCCCGGATGGTGGCCCGGTTGTACTTGGCGCCAACGTGCTCCAAAGAGGGTGCTCCGCCGGCGATGTGGCACGAGGGGCAACTCAGGCCTTCAAAGGCCTTGCGCCCAGCTTCAATCTGATAATTGCGCACCAGCAACCACCCACAGGCGGCCACCCACAGGGCAGTCGCGACTCCGTGCCAGGGACGAATTTTCACCAGAAAGCTCCCCCTTTGCCGCTGCTTTGAGTATGCCCGAAAACCCTTACCTCCGGAAGCCGGATCGTAGTTCGGAAAGCGGCGCCCTTCCGGCCCGCCGCCGGATTCGGTAAGCTCGTATCGGTTCTTATGTCGAACGCCGTCATCCATCTCGCTTCCTGGTTCTTCGCCCTGCTTGCCCTGTGCGGGCTGGGATACCTCGTTCTGTCTCTCTTCAGCGAGTGGCGATTCCTGCGGCAGCGTGCGCAGATTGCCGCGCCGAAGGATGCCGCAGACGCAGACGCTTTTACTCCGCCGGTCAGCATCCTGAAGCCGCTGCGCGGCACCGACCGCCAGATGTACGAGAGCTTCCGCTCGCACTGCCTACAAGATTATCCCTGCTACGAGATCGTCTTTGGCGTGAACCAGGCAGACGACGAGGCGGTGGCCGAGGTCGAGCGCCTGAAGCAGGAATTTCCGCGGCACGACATTCACCTGCTCGTCTGTCCCGAACCCACGGGTACGAATCGCAAGGTCAGCAACCTGGTAGCGATGCTCGAGGCCGCCCGCTACGGCCATATCGTCATCAACGACAGCGACATCCTTGTCGAGCCTGACTACCTGCGCCGCATTGTGGCTCCCCTGCGGGACGAGCAGGTGGGCTTGGTCACCGCGCTCTACCGCGCGCAGGCCGGAGCGGGCTTGGCCTCGCGCACCGAGGCCGTGACCATTGCCTCCGACTTTGCCGGAGGCGTGCTCTGCGCCGTTACCTTGGATGGCGGCATGACCTTTGGGTTGGGCTCGACCATGGCGTTTCCTCGCCGAGCTGCCCAGGCCATTGGCGGCCTGGAGACCTTGCTCGACCACCTGGCTGACGATCACGAACTGGGCAAGCGCATCTACCAGGCCGGATACAAGGTGGTGCTCTCGGATGTGGTGGTGGAGACCTTCCTGCCAGACTATGGATTCGGCGATATGTTCCGCCACCAGTTGCGCTGGGCTCGCACCATGCGCGACCTGCGCCGTGCTGGCTACGCTGGCGTGCTGATGACCTTTGGCCTGCCCTGGGCCGTGCTGGCCGCTATTCTTGCGGGCGGCGCTGCGTGGTCTCTGTGGCTGCTGGCCGTGGTGGCCGCCGCCAGATTCGCCTCGGCCGTGGTGCTGTGCGGTCCGGTGCTTAAAGATAAATCCGCCATGCGCGACCTGTGGCTGGTGCCCGTGAGAGATTTTGTGGGACTGGCCGTGTGGTTCGCGGCCTTTGGCGGCAACACCATCGAGTGGCGCGGCGAACAATTCCACCTCAAGGATGGCAAGCTGACGCGGCTTTAGGAATCTTGAACGCGTGGTGTGTCCCATGTTCCCCGAGTGTTGTTACTCGGGAAACATGGGAAAGCAAGAACTTCCTCAATCTAGAGTTCCGTGAGCCTTAGCTTTTCTTCCGGCTTCAAATAGCTTTTGCGGCGGCACCAGTCTTCCAGCCGCTCGGCCAGAAAATCGAGCGGCACGCGCGTGCCGATCTCGATGAGTCCGTCGGCCACTGGCAGGGTGTCATCAAAGACCTGATCGTTGGTGAAGTTGCGCATGGCGAAGTTGTCCAGCCACTTGATGGGCGCAGGGGTAAGGGCGTGGCCATCGTTGTACTCAACGCGAATTTTGCGGGCGAACATGCGCAACAGTATAAAGCGAGAGGGGCCCGCAGGCCCCTTTCATATTTCGTAGCCGCGCTTGTCATGCTGAGAGGAGCGCGCGAGTCTGGCGCGCGAAGTCGAAGCACCCCTATTCCACGCAAACTATTTCGCAAGGTAGAGGCCCTTCAACTCGCGGCAGAAACAGCCGCTCGCTCAGGGTAACATCGCTCCGATGCGCGATCTCGCCGCGCCTACCGCAGCACGACCTTCTTCATCTTGCGGCCCACGCGCAGAATCTTTTCCGCGGGCAGTGAGACCGGCAGGAAGAGTTCCTTGAAGGCTTCGCCATCGATCTTCAACGAGCCGGCCTTGATCTTGCGCTGGGCGTCGGCGTTGGAATCGGCCAGCAGGGCCTTAGCCAGCAGCTTGGCCAGGTTCACGTTGACCGCGTCGCCGGTGACCGTGCCCACCTCGGAGGCCTCCAGTGTGACCTCTTCCAGATTCTCCGGCACCTCGTCCTTCTGGAACTGCTTGGACCAATTTGCTTCGGCCTCTTCGGCCTCGGCGGCCGAGTGGAAGTCGGCGATGATGCGCTTGGCCAGGTCTTTCTTCGCGCGCATGGGATGCAGAGAGCCTTCGGCCACCTGGGCCGTCAGCTTCTCGATCTCCGGTACGGTCAGGTCGGTTAGCAGCTCGTAGTAGCGCCACATCAGGGCGTCGCTAATGGACATGAGCTTGCCGAACATCTCTCCGGGCGCTTCGGTAATGCCCACATAGTTGCCGTAGCTCTTGGACATTTTGCGCTCGCCGTCCAGCCCCTCCAGTAAGGGCATGGTCAGCACGATTTGCGGCGGCTGTCCGTAATCGGCTTGCAGCTTGCGTCCCATCAACAGGTTGAACTTCTGGTCGGTGCCGCCCAACTCCACGTCGCACTCCAGGGCCACCGAGTCGTAGCCCTGCATCATGGGATACAGCAGCTCGTGGGCGCTGATGGGCTTTTCTTCGTTGAAGCGCTTGTTGAAGTCTTCGCGCTCCAGCATCTGCGAGACGGTGAACTTGGCGGCCAGGCGTATGAAGCCTTCGTAGTCCAGCTTGTTCAGCCACTCGGTGTTGTAGCGCACCTCGGTCTTCTGCTGGTCAAGGATTTTGAACACCTGCGTCTTGTAGGTCTCGGCGTTGGCATTAAGCTGCTCGGGCGTCAGCGGCGGACGCGTGGTGTTGCGCCCCGTGGGGTCGCCGATGAGGCCGGTGCCGTCGCCGATGAGGAAGATGACGGTGTGGCCCATGTCCTGAAAGTGCTTGAGCTTGCGGATGAGCACGGTGTGGCCCAGGTGCAGGTCGGGCGCCGTGGGATCGAAGCCGGCCTTGATGCGCAGCGGGCGGCCCGACTTCAGCGATTGTTCGAGGCGCTCGCGCAGATCGCTCTCGCGGATGATCTCGACCGACCCTTTACGCAGGTAGGCCAGTTGCTCTTCGACAGGACGGAAGGAGGACATAATGCATTGATTATAAGGGCAGGAGGTTTCGGAGGCAGGTTGCGCAGGTTACAAAAGTTGCAAAGGTTTCACCGGTTGCGGTGTGCCCCAGGTTCGCGTAGCGAAGCGGAGCTAACCTGGGAGCGCTGCTTGGTGCGATGCGCCACACAGAGGTGTTGCATGAAGTGATCCGGCCGAGGTGACCTCGGGTCTTCACTGGCTATTTGCACGGCGCAGGGATCCTTCGGCTGCGCCTCAGGAAGACACCTCTAGGGAAAGTATGAATAAGTTGGAATTTGTCAGGGCATGGCTTCAGCCATGCCGCTAAGACGGCAACCATAGGTCGCGGCTTTAGCCGCTGGGGGAAGGTTCGTCAAGAATAAAACAGCTTTCCCTCAGGGGCTGAAG
>JARLGJ010000015.1 GCA_031296105.1 Acidobacteriota bacterium
CCCAAGCTTCTTCACCAGCTTGCGGATCGACTCAGCGCGGTTGGCAATCGTTCCCAGGCTGCGCACTTCGCCATCCCGCTCAGCAACGGCGACAACAATCGTTTCGGCATGGACATCCAGACCCAAAAATCGTACCTTTTCTTTCATGACCGGTTCCTCTCCGCTTGTGGCTCTGAACTGTGTTCCTCTTCGGCTCACAGACTAACCCACGACCAGCGCAGGGGGACCGGTCACTCCATGATGACTAGAGAATGAACACGTCGCCGTTGGCGGCCGTGATACCGGCCGCCAAGATACCGCTCCGGAATCGCGCGGGGGCGCCCGCTGTGGCGATCTTGTGGCCTGGGCGGGGGAATGGCGGCACACGGCCTGGGAGGGCCGCGCGCGTATGAGCGAAGAGGTTCTTACTTGTAAGAGCCTGTTTACGATCTTTTGAGCAGCAGCCTGAGGAAGGCCAAGTGGATCATCTGCAAGCTGGTATTCAGTTTTCGTTCGCAGTTCTTCCATAGCTGGCGGCACTTTTCCAGCCACGCGAAGGACCGTTCTACGATCCAGCGTTTTGGCAGCACGACAAACGTATGCAGTTCGTTGCGCTTGACGACTTGAACCGTGGCATTCAGTTGCTCCATGACGCTGTCTGCGAACGGCTGGCCGGTGTAGCCACCATCCACCAGCACGCTCTCCACCAACTCCAGATTCGGCTTGCAACGCTCGATGGCTTGTACAGCGCCATTGCGGTCCGTCACCTCGGCCGTGGTTACGGCGACAGCATGCGGCATTCCCTGCGTATCCACCGCGATATGCCGCTTGATGCCGGAGACCTTCTTGCCCGCGTCGTAGCCCTTCTGCTCGGCGCTGTCGGTGTTCTTCACGCTCTGCGCATCAACGATCAAAAAGCTGGTCATGGCGTTGCGCCCCAGTTTCTCGCGGGCCGCGCCAACCGATTTTTTTTAAAGGCTCGCTCCAGAGCGCTCACGCAGTCCTGGCCCGGCGCACTCCATTTGGCGAAGTACGCATACACCGTGACCCAGTTGGGAAACCCTTCGGGAAGCATGCGCCACTGGCAGCCGCTCTTGAGCAGGTACAGCACGGCGTTGAAGACTTCGTACAAATCCACCGTGCGCGGCTTGGTGCGCTTGCGCACGCCTTCCAGCATGGGACGGATCAACTCGAACTGCGCCCGGCTGATATCGCTTGGATACGGCTTTCTTGGCTCCATGTCTCAGATTTACCGTTCTGAGGGAGAACCCGCATATATCTACCTAGATGACCACGGCAAATCAGGACCAAAGATCGTAAACAGGCTCTTAGGCGCCGCGCTGGCGAATCAGGTTTTGCAGCGCCGCGTCGAGGCGCGTTTGCCATCCGCTTCCGGTCGAGCGGAAGTGATCGACAACGTCGCGCGAGAGCCGCAGCGAGACGCGCTCCTTAGTGGGAGCCTTCTGCGGTCCGCGCTGTCCAGGACGGCGCACCGTGGCCTTAGCCAGGTATTTCGCCGTGGCCTTGGCATCGTTGGGATCGTAGGGGCCGTCTTCGGTACTGTATGGGATGGGAGCATCTGACTCGATGTTCCGGCGCACCCGCACCCAGTCAGTCTTGCTAGCCTTTGGCTTGTTCATAGAACCTCCGTTCTTTTCGCGATGCGCGGCGGAAAGAGATCGCGCGCACATCCTGACCCCGCTGCACGTACACGAGCACTAAAACCGTTCCGGCGATCTCGACCATGGCCATATCGAGCTTGCGCGTCTCGCCGTCGCGGGGCGAATCGATGGTGATCTTCAGGGGAGAATCATAGACGAGCGAAGCATCCGCAAAGTCGAGTCCGTGCTTTTCAAGGTTTGCCTTCCGCTTCTTTTCGTCCCAAGTGATCACAGGTAAATCGTATACACAATAAGCTATGGTGTCAAGAATTATTTGTACTCACAAAAAAATAATCTATGGAATGTCGCCGCGAGATCATCGCAAAACAAGAAGTGTAACAAAAATGTTACAAGTGTTTGATTCTATTCATTTAAACAGGCTGTTCGCGCGAAATATCCTTGCCTTTTCCCCTAAACGAAACACAAGATCGAAAGTGAACCTAGGGCCACGGCCCCGCGCCCTAAGAAGGCCTTCGAGCGGATCGAATGGATGAGAGCTGGAACCTGGGCCGACGTGTGCTTGGAAGGTGACGATGAGCAAGAAAATAGCCCTGTACCGATTAACAGGAAATACCTTCAAGCACGTGAGCCTTGTGCGCCACGTTAGCCCGACGCAAGCTGAGGAATTGAAGCGGCAGCCGAATATCGCGACGTTCTGTCTGCGCTGTGGCAAAAATCCCGATCAGGTTCCGGCATGCACCGAGGCCGAACATGGCCAACATCATAATGGGCTCTTAATTTTGCCCTAACTACCGGCGGAACTCTTCCGCCCTTTTTCGATGGTGAAAGATGGCGGAGAATCCCGGGCGAATCCCACTCTATTCCTCACTAGCTAAAGACTACAGCGAGAAGCCCATCACATAGCTGAAGGCCGAGGATGCCTAGACGTACTGCTGGCTTTGTCGCGCATCTCATATATTGTCGCGCAAACACCGCTGAAACCACTGATTTACAGAGAATCCACGGAAATATAAGACAATAAGTAATGAGCGCAACTCATTTACTTTGTTGTATGTAATTGATTTATTTACTCTTGAATGAAGAACTGGCGGAGAGACAGGGATTCGAACCCTGGATACAGTTTCCCGTATACACGCTTTCCAAGCGTGCGCCTTCAGCCACTCGGCCATCTCTCCGCACACGCAGCGGAGTGCTGCGCGGATATTTACATTGTATCGTACCCGGACGCAATCCGGCATCACCAGCCTGTGGATTCCCGGGGCCGCGACTCAGTTTTTTGTCGCGGCTTCGTTCGGCGTCAGCGGCTGGCCCGGGTTGTCCTGCGGCACCGCGTGCTCCAGCAGCTTGTGATGCATGCAGTACAAAGCCAGTTCCAGGCGGTCGCTTACGCCCAGCTTGTCATACACCTTGCGCAGATAATTCTTCACCACCTGCTCGGTGGTGCCCACCTCCTGCGCAATGTCCTTGTTGCGCAGGCCCTGGGTCACGCCGCTGATGATCTGCAATTCCTTGGGGCTCAGCTTCACCTTCTGCCGCGGCGAGGTCAGTTGCGCGGCCTGCGCGCGGTAGGCGTCGATCACCCAGTTCACGCCGCGCTTGTCCAGCCACGTTTCGCCCTCATGCACCTTGCGGATGCAGCGGATCAGCAGGTCCGGCGCAATCGAGCGCGTGATGATGCCCCACGCGCCGCGGCGCATCATCTCCACTGTCTCTTCTTCCGTCACGTTGGCCGTCACCAGCACAATCTTCAGTTCCGGCGTGATGGAAAGAATCCGCGAGATGGCATCGAAGGCGTTGTCGCTCAGCGATCCCTCGTAGAGCATGATGTCTGCGTTAAAGCGGCCGACCGCGCTGAATACCGCGGCTTCCGTCTCCACCTGCGCCACAATGCGTATGTCGTCTTCGACGGCCACAATCTTGCGCACGCCGACCCGGAAGATCGGCTCGCTGTCGGCTACAATGACGCGAATTGCCCCGTCAGGAGGCAGTTCAACCTCTGAATTCGCGGAATTAACGGCCGCGTTGCTGGCCATGGATAGGCTCCCACTGTACTGAGAGTTTAGTGGGCTTAGATTATCGGTTAATCTTGTATTCGTCAATGATGGCGCCAACGGCCATCTTCGCGCCTGCCGGCGTGCAGCGCACCACGCGGCCGGTACACACCACGTGCACGTCCTTGGGAGCGCCCATGGTGTGGGCTGGAAGGGCAATCGAGAAGCGTATGGTGGAGCCTACCGCGTACTCCTCGTCACAGTGCAGCAAAACTCCCCCCGCGGAGATGTCGCGCGTCACGGCCTGGCTGCTCCGCTCACCCTGGCAAACCACCACCGCAAGATGCAGGGGAAAACGCACGGCCCCACGCATCTCGGTAAACCCGGACTGGGGTAGCAACTCGGTCTCGGCGCTCGGCTTCACAAAGCGAATATAGCCCGCCGTTCACGCGATTGAAAAATTACGAAAGTGTTTTCGATTGCTCAACGGTAACATCGCGCGCCCCGCGTCGAGTTGCATTAGAACCGGGTAACTTCCGTGAACTGGAAGCCTTCGGCGCGCATCGCCGGCGCCACCATGTTGAACGACTCTTCGCCGCAGGCACGCCCGGGCCGTCCCAGGTCCAGCACCGATTGCAGCAGCTTCAGCACGCTCTGGTTGAAGCGCAGATTGCGCACACCCGCCGTAACCCTCCCGTTTTCCACCAGAAACGTGCCGTCGCGCGTCATGCCGGTCAGCATCTTTTCGTAGGCGTCCACCTCGCGTATGTACCACAGACGGGTCACCAAAAGGCCGCGTCCGGTGGCGGCCACCATCTCTTCCACGCTCTTTGCCGCGCCCTCCGCAACCTGGAAAACGATGTTCACCGCGGCCTCGCCGCTCTCGTTCGGCAACGAAAGTCCATGTCCTGTCGGTTGCGTTTTCAGCTTGCCCGCCCACTCGGATTTTGCCATCCGCGCCGCCGTGGCCCGCGCCATGGCCACATCCTTCACCGTGCCGCGCTCCACCAGCGTCAATGGCTGGCGCGCCTGACCCTCGCCGTCAAAGGCGGCGCCGGTTTGTCCCGCGGCCGCGCAGTCGTCCACAATCGTGATGTTTTCGCCAAACAGCCTTGCGCCCAGCCGCCCGTGCAAACAGGAGCGCTGCTCCAGCAGGGCCAAGCCGCTGAAGTCCGCCGCCAGAAAGCCCAGCAAATCCGCCACCGCCGAAGGCTCCAGGATCACCGTGTACTTGCCCGGAGGCACCTCGATGGGGCGGGCCGAGCGCCGCGCCTTTTCTGCCGCAATTTCGGCCATGGCGCGCGCGTCCACCTCCGCGGCCCGGGTGTAGTTTCTTTTCTGCCAGCCGGAGCTGTCGTCTCCCTGCATGGTCACCGAGGCCTCGGCAAAGCTCTCCTGGTGCCAGCGCGCCACGCCCCGTGAGTTGAAGATGGCCTCGAACTGCGCGCCGTTCGAGTAGGCGCCCGCCGAATTCAACCCCTCGCGCCGCGCCACCTGCACCATGGCATCCACCTGGCTGGCGCGCTCCCCGGCACCCAGGACCGCGGTCGCATCGTCAAAGCGCTCCAGCACGGCGGACTCACCGGCCTCCGCGGCCGCCAGCATCGGCAGCAGATCCTCGTCTTCTTCCTGCACGCGAGCCAGGGCCTCGGCCCGCCGCACCACGTCGCGCAGGCCGTCGTCGTCCAGAAGATTCGTTGTGGCCCGCGCCGTGCGTCCGCCCATTTGCGCGCGCACGCTCACCTCGCAACCTTCCTCGCGCACGTTCTGCGTAATACCGTTGTTGGCCCAGCGCGTCAGCGCCGAGTGGCCTCCGGCGAGGGTCACTTCCAGATCAAGGTCCGGCGCCGCGCGGCGCACGCGGTCGAAGATCTCCGCGCAGCGCTCCTGGCTCAACATATTCGCATTCATCGATCTTTCTTCACTCGCCATATGCGCCTCCGATTTTGATCTGCCGGAAGCGCGCCGGAGCCGCGCCGTGCCCGGTGCCCATGCCCTGCTCGGGCTGCCCCTTGCCGCAGTTCGGAGTGCCCCACAGCGTCCACTCGCGGCGGTCGCAGACGGCGTCCATGGCGTTCCAGAATTCGGTGGTAATGCCGGAGTACGACGGATTGCGCAGCAGGCGTCCCAGCTTGCCGCCTTTGATCTCCCACGCCGCCTCGCAGCCGAACTGGAAGTTGTAGCGCTTGTCGTCAATCGACCAGGAGCGGTTGGTCTCCATGTAAATGCCATCGCCGGTGGAGGAGATTAAATCCTCAAAGCTCAACTCATCTTCGCCCGGCAGCAGGCTCACGTTGCTCATGCGCACGATCGGCACCCGCGCCCAGCCTTCGGCGCGCAGATGACCGCCGGAGCGTTCGCGCCCAATCACGGCCGCCGTGTCACGCGACGAGAGGTAGCCCTCGAAGATGCCGCGGGTGATGATGGGCACGCACTGCGCGGCCACGCCCTCATCGTCAAAGGCATACGTGCCCAACCCAGGTCCGTGCCCGGGACGCGCGTCGGCCACCACGTTCACCAGGTCGCTGCCGTAGCGCAGCGTGTGCAGCTTGTCGAGCGTCAGGAACGAGGTGCCGGCAAAGTTCGCCTCGTAGCCCAGCACGCGATCCAGCTCAATGGGATGCCCAATCGACTCGTGAATCTGCAGGCCAAGCTGCGACGAATCCAGCACCAGGTCGCGGCGTCCCTCGGGACACTGCGGAGCCTTCAGCAGCGCCACGCACTCGCGCGCCACGCGATTCGCGTTCTCCACCAGGTGCAGCTCCCTCACCAGTTCATAGCCCTTGTTCTGATACTGCCCGCCGAAGGAGTTGGGATAGGAGCGCGTCTGAATTGAGTCGCCCTCGAAGGCGTGTGCTGCGCAGCCCGCGCCGGTGGTGATAAACGTCTGGCGAATGGCCGCGCCTTCCGTGTTGTAAAACCACTGCTCGTAGCGGCGGAAGCTCATGCTGGTCTCGGACAGGGTCACGCCCGCCACCGCGCGTAATTCAAGATCGACGCGCCGCAATAGATCCAGGCACTCTTCCACCGGCACGGTGAAGGGATCGATCTGGCAGGGCGAGCTCCATTCGGCCACCACCGGAGGCTCCGGCAAAAGCTCCACCGGATGCGGCTGCACGCGTGCCGAAGCCCGCGCGATCTCCACCGCCAGGCGCGCGCACTCTTCCACGCCCTCGCGGGAGAGCCTTTGCGTGGCGGCAAAGCCCCAGCCTCCGCGGCAAAGCACGCGAATGCCCACGCCCAGCGATTCACTGTCGGCGGCCGAGGAGACGCGTCCGTTGCGCGTGCCCAACCCGCGCTGCCGCTCGTGCACCACGCGCGCCTCGCCGTGACTGGCGCCAGCGGCAACCGCGGCCTCCAGCGCCCACTCCGCAACCTGTTTCATCGCTACTCCCGCCATCGCCAGGACGGCCGTCCCGATTGTAAGCTTCCGCGTTACACTGATGCACGATGAAGAACCGCTCCCTGCTCCGCCTCGGAACCGCGTGCCTGCTGGCCACGCTGCTGCTCACCGGCTGCCAAACTTCGCCAAGCGCCAGCGCCGCCCGCGCCGCGGGCACGGCAACACAAAGCGCCGCCGGCCCGGCCGCGTTTGACTACTATCTGTTGGCGCTCTCCTGGGCGCCCAACTTCTGCGCCTCGCACAACGGCCCGGCCACCGAATGCGGTGTGGGACGCCGCGCCGGTTTCGTGGTGCACGGCCTGTGGCCGCAGATGGAAAGCGGGCGTC
This sequence comes from Acidobacteriota bacterium, assembly GCA_031296105.1. GTDB lineage: Bacteria > Acidobacteriota > Terriglobia > Terriglobales > Acidobacteriaceae > TOLSYN. Next base: position 7,323 of record JARLGJ010000015.1, read on the forward strand.
CTGAAGACGAGCCTTGCCAGCACACCGCGCCCGTTGCCGCCGACGTTGTGCGCTACGCCGAAAATTTCTATCCCAGCGCGGGCCTGGTGCAGCACGAGTGGCAATGCCACGGCGTGTACTCCGGCCTCAGCGCGCAGGACTACTTCACCGCCGTGGGCCGCGCTTATCAATCGCTGCGCGTGCCGCAGGAACTGACGTCGCTAAACAGCGACCAGCGCCTCGATGCGGCTTCTCTGCTGCGCGAGTTCGAGAAAGCCAACCAGGCGCCCGCGGGATCGTTCGTCACCAGTTGCCACGCTGGCGAGCTGGTGGCCGTGGAGGCCTGCTTTACCCGCGACCTGAAGCTGCGTCCCTGTCCAGAGGCCGAGCGCAGTTGCCGCGGACAGTTGCTGGTGCGCGCGCCGCGCTAAAGCTTCCAGCGCACATAGCGAAGGGCCGCGATGCGCCGCGGCCCTCTCTTTGTAGATTCACGGAATGCGGTTTAGTGCGCGCTCATGCCTTCCGGCGTAAAGTCGATGGTCATCCTCTGCCCCGGCTTGCCCAAAGGCCCCAGGGATTTGCCGTTGTAGGTCACTTCGATGCCGGCGGGATTGCCCACGATCAACTTCACTCGCGAGCTTGCTGAATAGTCGCGCGCGCTCGCTTCGGGATTGGCCGGGTCCAGCGTCAGGGTCTCCGCCGGACCATCGTCGCGCAGCACACTGATCCAGGCGCGCGCCGTGGCCTTGATCTCCACCCGAACCGGCGAACCGGCATTCACGGGCTTTACCGGGGCGGCGGCGGGTGGCACGGCAGGCGCACCCGGAGTGGCATCGGTTGGCGTGGAGTTTGCACTGGGTGTTACGGTGGCGGGAGCTTGCGGTGCGGGTGTGGGCACGGAAGACTGGGCAGCGGCCTGTTCGGTCCGGTGCCGGTCGGCCTCGGACTCCGCCTCGCGAACTTCCTTGCGATGCTGCGTCAGCCAGATGCCACCTAAGACCACCGCCAGCAGCACGGCGATTGCGCCGGCCAGGTTCGCGGCGCTCCATCCCGCGCCCTCGGGCTTGCCGCGCGCGGCTTCCACCTGCGTGGCCAGAGTATTCATATCCGTCTCCGGCGGCTCGGCGTCGGTGGCCTTCATGTAGGCGGCCACCATTTCTTCCTCGTCCAGGCCCACCTCGCGCGCATAGGAGCGGATGAACCCTTTATTAAAGATGCCGCCGGGCAGCAGGTCGAAGCGTTCATCCTCTAACGCCTGCAGGGTCCTGGTGCCAATCTTGGTGGACGCTGCCAGTTCATGCAGCGTAATGTTGCGTGCCTCCCTAGCTTGGCGCAGTCTCTGCCCCAAAGATGCCACTTCAGCCCCCGCTGGATTCGCCTGAACGCCTCTCTGTTTCCGGCCACCCATCGCGCACGCCTTCCACAGCACAGAATGTATGCAGGTCTGCGTTCATCTTAAGAATGCCGCACGCGCAAGTCAAACCAAAATCGGCCAAAATCGCGCTTTCGCAAAACCAAGGCATAGCTCCGAGGTGGTATCACTCTTGGTGCCACCTTCGGCGGCCTTCCACTCTTCGCTGGCCAGCAAACGATCCCGTATGACTATAATGGAACCTCGTTACGCCCTGGAGAAAGTTGTCCGGGCCCACTGCGATGACACGACCGTATGATTCGGCTCAGGTGAGCCAGTCCAAACCGGAACTCGCCATCCTCCACGACGTGGCCAAGGCGCTGACGTCTTCGCTGAACCTCGATTCCATTCTGCAGACCATCATGGAAAAAGTGGCGGCCTACTTCCGCCCCGACACCTGGAGCCTGCTGATGGTGGACGAGGAGCATCACGAGCTCTACTTCGCCATCGCCGTCGGCGAAGCCGCCGCGCAGTTGAAGTCCGTACGCCTGCGCATTGGCGAGGGCATTGCCGGATGGGTGGCCCAGTACGGCGAACCCCTGGTGGTGCCCGACGTCACCAAGGATGAACGCTTTACCTCGCGCGTGGACGAGATGACGCGCTGGAAGACCAGTTCCATCCTCTGTGTCCCGCTGGCCAGCAAGAACCGCATCTTCGGCGTCATCCAGCTCATTAACGTGGAAATGTCCACCTTCGGCACCGAGCAGTTCATGCTGCTGCAGGCCATGGCCGATTACGCCGCCATCGCCATCGATAACGCCCGTTCGGTGGAGAAGATTCAGGAACTCACCATCACCGACGACTGCACCGGTCTGTACAACGCCCGCCACATGTACAACACCATCGAGTCGGAGGTCTATCGCTCCACCCGTTTCAGCTACGAATTCAGCGTCCTCTTCCTGGACCTCGACCGCTTCAAGCTGGTCAACGACACTTACGGACACCTCATCGGCAGCCGTTTGCTGTTTGAGATCGGCGCCACCATCAAAAACCACCTGCGCCTCATCGACTACGCCTTCCGCTACGGCGGCGATGAGTTCGTCGTCCTGCTGCCGCAGACGGCCAAGAACAGCGCCATGGTGGTGGCCCGCCGCCTGCTCGAACTGATGCGCACCACCCGCTTCCACGTCGGCGACGGGCTGGACCTTAACGTGCGCGCCTCCATCGGCGTGGCCGGCTTCCCGGACGACGCCCGCAACGCACACGAACTCATCCGCTGCGCCGACGAGATGATGTACACAGTCAAGAACTCGACGCGCGACGCCATCGCCCTCTTCGGCAAGGGCATCACCCAGTAAATTTCCGTTGTACGTTGGACGGGGCGCGCCGCCGCTACTTCTCCACTGTGAAGTCCCACACCAGGTTGCCTTGGATCGCGCCGCCGGTGTAATCAAGCAGCGCGTATTCGCCCGGCGAAAGGTCTTCCAGCAGGACAATCTTCCACCAGTCGCCGCTGAACTTTTCCGCCCGTGCGCGCACAAAGCGTTGCGTCAGCGCATCTTCACCGCTGCGCGGCGCGTTGCCTCCAAGCAGTCTTTTGTCGCGCTTGCGCTCCAGCCGCGCCAGGCGGAAGTTCGCCGCCGGAATCAATCCGTTTTCATCTTCAATGTCGATGTAGAGAGTGGGTGCCATCGCGTGCAGACGCGTCTTGGCCGAGTGCCCGTTCAATTCAATCGTCTGCGCGGGATTGTGGGCGGACTTGGCAACGCCGCCCATCCTGCCGTTGGCATCGGTCTCGTCCTCGTGCAGTTTGGTGCCCAGCACGGGCACCAGCGTGGAATGCCCCTGCGCCTCTTCAAACACAAACACACCGCCGTCGGAAGGCAGGCGCAATCCGGGCGCGACCTCCGGCGTGTTCAGCATCTCTTCCTTGCGCGCCGCAATTTCTTCGGCCGTCACCTGGTGCAGCGTCTCGGCGGAATTCTGCCCGGCCTGTCCGGCGTTCCACTCGCCGGTGGCCTTCCAGTCCACCAGAGAGACCGGGAGTTCCTCCCATTCGCCGCGCTCGGCGCTGAAGTAGCGCACGCGGTCGCCCTGCTTTTGAAATTCCGTGGCCGATTGATAGCTGCCGTCCGTGAGAATTAAGCGCTTCGCGGCCTGCGCTCCGGCGGTTGTGGCCAGCACGGCCCACACTCCCGCCACGACCGCCAAACCTTTTGCTGCCCGCCACATAGTCCGCATCACTTGGCTCTGCCTCGCCCACAAGATACCATCCCTGAGGCCTTCAATTTTCCGATTTGCCGTTCCGGGTCAGAAAACTTTTCCTCCATTCTTTTTTCCTCCGCCTTGCCGCGAGCGGCGATTTCGTACAAAATTGATTGTGCACCCCTACGAATACCTCTCAACACTCAGCAAAAATCCAGCGAGGGCAAAATGTCGGCAAAGTACATCTTTGTGACGGGCGGAGTTGTGTCTTCCCTAGGCAAAGGACTGGCTGCTGCCAGCATCGGATGCCTGTTGGAAAGCCGCGGCCTGCGGGTCAATCTGCAAAAGTTCGATCCCTATCTCAACGTCGATCCCGGCACCATGTCGCCCTTTCAACACGGCGAAGTCTTCGTCACCGATGACGGCGCGGAAACCGACCTCGACCTGGGCCACTACGAACGCTTTACCCACGCGCGCCTGACGCGCGAAAACAACCTGACCACCGGCCGCATCTACGAGCAGATCATCGCCAAGGAGCGCCGCGGCGACTATCTGGGCAAGACCGTGCAGGTGATTCCGCACGTCACCAACGAGATCAAAGCCGCGATGAAGAAGATCGCGCACGACGTCGATGTGGTCATCTGCGAGATCGGCGGCACGGTCGGCGACATTGAGTCGCTGCCCTTCCTCGAGGCCATCCGCCAGATGCGCCAGGAGATGGGCCGCGAGAACACGCTCTTCGTCCACGTGACGCTGGTGCCTTACATTGCCGCCGCCGGCGAGCTGAAGACCAAGCCGACGCAGCACTCGGTGAAGGAACTGCTCTCCATCGGCATTCAGCCGGATATTCTGCTGTGCCGCACCGACCGCTTCCTGCCGCAGGAGATGAAGTCCAAGATTGCCCTCTTCTGCAACGTCGAAGAGAAGGCCGTCATCACCGCGCGCGACGTGGCCAGCATCTACGAGTGCCCCTTGTCCTTTGCCCAGGAGGGCGTGGACAAGTTGGTGCTCAAGTACCTGCGCATCGACGCCAAAGACTCCGACATGAGCCAGTGGGAACAGCTCGTGCACCGCGCCTACAACCCGCAGGACGAGGTACTCATCGGCATTGTCGGCAAGTACGTGGAATACGAGGACAGCTACAAGTCCTTGAAGGAAGCGCTCGTCCACGCCGCTCTGTTTTACAACCTCAAGCTGAAGGTGCAGTGGATTGAAGCCGAAGGGCTGGAGACGAAGGACAAGAACGACCGCAGCTACGAGTTGCAGTTGACGGGCTTCGACGGCCTCCTCGTCCCCGGCGGCTTTGGCAAGCGCGGCATTGCCGGCATGTTGAACGGCATACGCTTTGCGCGCGAGCACAACGTTCCGTACTTCGGCATCTGCCTGGGCATGCAGACCGCGTGCATCGAGTTCGCGCGCAACGTTTGCGGCCTGGAAGACGCCAACTCCAGCGAGTTCGATCCCTCCACGCCGCATCGCGTCATTTACAAGCTGCGCGAGTTGCGCGGCGTCGAGGAACTGGGCGGCACCATGCGCCTGGGCGCCTGGGACTGCAAGCTCCAGGCAAACTCCAACGCCGCCGCCGCTTATGGCACCACGGACATCAGCGAGCGTCACCGGCACCGCTACGAGTTCAACCGCGAGTACGAGGAGCAACTCACGGCGGCCGGCCTGCGCATCACCGGCAACTCGCCGGATGGAACCTACGTGGAGATCGTCGAGATCCCCGGTCACCCTTACTTCCTGGGCTGCCAGTTCCATCCCGAATTCAAGTCGAAGCCGCTGGAGCCGCATCCGCTGTTCAAGAGCTTCATCCACGCCAGCTACCAGCATCGCGCGCAGCGGCTGGCCTCGGCCAATCCGGACGAAGCCACGCAGTACCTGCGTCCCGAGGGCGCGGGCAAGCACTAAATCTCTTGTGCCCCAGGTTCGACGCGCGAAGCGCGGCTAACCTGGGACGCTCTCTAACCAACAATCAGGAGGCCCCGCGGGGCCTCCTGATTGTTGCCGCACGCGGCGATTACTTTTCCAGATGCTGGCCCAGGTAGCGCTCGTAGCCAATCTCTTCGATCAGGTGCAGTTGCGCCTCCAGCCAGTCGGCGTGCTCCTCCTCGTCGTGCAGAAGGGTCTTGAACAGATCGGAGGAGACGTTGTCGCCGTTCTCCCGCGCCAGCAGGGTGAAGCTGTTGTACATCTTCACCGCGCCCTCTTCCAGCGCCAGGTCGTTGGCAAACTGCTCCTTTACGGTTTTGCCGATGGTGAGGTGCGAGGGCCCGGCAAGATTGGGCGTCCCATCGAGAAAGAGAATGCGTTCAATGAGCTTTTCGGCGTGTTTCATCTCGTCGATCGACTGCTTCTTGATGAACTTCGCGAGCGCTTCGTACTTCCAGTTCTCGCACATTTCGCAGTGAACGAAGTACTGACTGATGGCCCGCAGTTCTTCCTGCAACGCCTCGTTCAGCGCGGCAATGACCTTGTCGTTCCCTTTCATTGAGTGTCTCCTCCTCGGCAGTACCTTAATAACAGAAGAATCAGATTACACCAAAAGAGCTTATCTTTGTGCCAGCCTGGTTTGCGATATTCCCCAGCACGCCGCAACTTGCGCAACCCTTCCCGGATATGCCACCTTTAGCCATGTCTTTCTCCGTCAAGAACGTCACCGTCGGCGGCCCCGAGCTGTTTCTGATCGCCGGCCCCTGCGTCATCGAGAGCCAGGAGCACGCGCTCTTCATGGCCTCGGCCATCTCCGAAATCTGCCGCCGCCTTGGCGTGCCTTACATCTTCAAGGCCAGCTACGACAAGGCCAACCGCACCTCTCTTGCCAGCTACCGCGGCCCCGGCATCGTCGAAGGCTTGCGCATTCTGGGACGCGTCCGCGAAGAGGTCAAGGTTCCCGTCCTCACCGACGTGCACGAGGCAGCGCAGGCCACCGCCGCGGGCGAGGTCGTCGATGTGCTGCAAATCCCCGCCTTCCTTTGCCGCCAGACCGACCTTCTTGCCGCCGCGGCGCACACGGGAAAGGCCGTTAACATCAAGAAAGGGCAGTTTGTGGCGCCGCAGGACATGCGCCACGCCGTGCAGAAGGTCGTGGAGAGCGGCAACGCGAACGTATCGTTGACCGAGCGCGGCGCCAGCTTTGGGTACCACAACCTGGTGGTGGACATGCGCTCGCTGGCCATCATGCGCCAGTACGCGCCGGTGGTGTTTGACGCCACCCACTCGGTGCAACTGCCCAGCCAGGGCGCACAGTCCGGCGGACAGCCCGAGTTCATCCCTTTGCTGAGCCGCGCCGCCGTGGCCTCCGGTATCGACGGCATCTTCATGGAAGTCCACGACAATCCGGCGCAGGCCAAAAGCGACGGCGCCAACGCCATGCCGCTCGCCAAACTGGAAGAGACCCTGCGCCAGTTGCTGGCCATCCGCCGCGCGCTGGCCGTTTAGAGCGGTTCCCGAGGCTTCGCATCTTCTCAATCTGCACCGCTCGGTACTAATCCGGGCGGCGCGCCTCTTTCGCCCGCGCCGCGATGCCGCTACACTAGAGCGGGGCCCGGGTTGCTGCGTCCCGAAGCCAACGGCCATTGGCCGTTGCGACCATCAGGGAGCAACGGCTGGGCACGATTTACGCCGGATATGTTTACTCGGGAACCGCTCTAGCCCCATGGCAGAAGCAAACAACAGTTCGTGGATGGCCCGGCGGCTGGAAGGCGCGCTGAAGTCCGGCCTGACGCGCGCCTATGAAACCGTGCGCGTGGAGCCCGGGCAGTACCTCATGCATCTGCGCTCGGCCTACGGGCTGCCCGTGGCCACCTACGAGGGCATGTTCACCGTGCCGGTTGAGGAACTGGACGCCATTGCCGCGGACGCCGTGCGCGGCGCCATGAAGATGGCCAGCGCCGAGGGTGCGGGACTCGGCGTGGGAGGCTTTCTCACCCTGGTGCCCGACCTGGGGATTCTCTCGGCCATCACCATGCGCATGGTGCAAAAGCTGAGCCTTGTGTACGGCTTCGAGTACAACACCGACGATGAGATCGCCGAGCTATGGATTGCCGCCGCCACCGCCGCCGGCGTCGATATTGGCAAAGAGGTGCTGGAGCGGACGGTCATCAAGAGTTTCGTGCAGCGCATTATCGGCCGCATTGCCACGCGCTTCAGCGCGGAGTTCGCGGAAAAAGCCGTCGCCCGCCTGGTGCCCATTGTCAGCTCACTGGCCGGAGCCGCGCTGAACTACTACTTCGTCCGCGCCTGGGGACGCCGCGCCCTGGCACACTTCCGCCAGCGTCACCTGGACGAGCGCCGCCACCGCGAACGGGCCGGGCTGCTGCACTCGTCCTCGACACCATAAGACCGCAACTTCCCAGGGACCATCCTACCGCTTTACCGGATCGCCGCCGGACGCTCCTTCATCAGCGTGGTAAAGCGCTCGTCGTTGAGCAGCGCGGCGAATTCCTTGTCCTTATACACGTCGTCGATCCTCGGGTAGCCGTTTTCCATGGCCGCCTTCAGGAAGTGCAGCGTGTGGGGAAAATCACCGGTGGCGGCGAACAGACGCGCCAGCACAAAGTCAAACTGCGCCCGGTCGCGCGGCGATCCCAGACGCGCGCTGATGCCGTTGGCCGCCGAGTGCTCGAAGAACTCCGGGTCCAGTGCAAACGCCTTGCGGTATTCCTCGACTCCCTTCTCAAATTCCTTGTGATCCATCAGCGCCGCCGCCAGATTGTTATGGAAGGGTGCCCGCTCCGGCGTAAGCTGAATGGCCTTTTCATAGTTGTGGATGGCGGCTTCCAGGCGATTGTCCAGGTAGAAGGCCACGCCCAGGTTGTTCCAGGCTTCGGCCATGTTGCGATCCTTGCGCACGGCTTTGCGGGCGGCTTTCTGCGCCGCGCCCGCGTGCCGCAGCATGATCTCGCTGATGGCTACTTTGTTGTAGAAAGCAGCGTCGGGCTGCTTGCGGATGGCCGCGTGATAGCAATCCAGCGCGCCGTTGTAATCCTTGGCCGCGCGCAGGCGGTCGCCGAGTTCGTCCAGTTGCCCGGGCGTCATGGCGCGCATCTCGGACGGCGCGGGCGCAAGCGGCGCGGTAGAGGCCGTCGTTATCATCGCCGCAGGCTGGGTCTGCTGTGGAATGGAGGAGTTCTGCCCCGCTGCGTTCTGCGCGACGAACAGCAGAGCGAGCAGGCCAGGGAGTGCAATCGCAAACAGAAACCGGGTCCGGTAGTTGGTCATATAACCCTCCCAGTCCAGCTCCCGGACTTCAACGAAGGGAGCCGGTTCCGTGAATGTTAGACCAATCCGGACCCGATTTTGTTTCCTATTTTCGCCTTAATTCTTGCTCTTATCCTTGTCCTTGTCGTCGCTCTTCAAAATGCCACCGACTTTGCCCCAGAATCCCTTCTTCGGTTGATCCTGCCCGGGCGGACCGTTGGAAGGATCCTTTTGCCCCGGTGGGATCACCTTGCCCGGCTGGTTGGTGGACAATGGCTGCGGTGACGCACCGCCAAAGATTTTCTGGAAAATGTTCCGCTGGTCGGACTTCTCGCAGGTGTCCTTCGGCTCACTGCCCTCGACGAAGGCCGCGTCGTAGGCGTCCGGACAATTTTCCGTGGAGATCAGGTTCGTCTCCTTATCCAGAGACATCATGACCACGCCGGCCGGAGCCGTGAACGACTGGGTGTTGGCATACTGCGGCAGCCGCACCGCCTTCTTCATGAACTCCGCCCAGATGGGGCCGGCCGTGGAGCCGCCCGCCAGCTTCAGGTCGCTGTAGTCGTCATAGCCCACCCACACAATGCACAGCAGGTTGCTGGTGTAACCGGCAAACCAGGCATCGTGCGAGGTGCCGGTTTTGCCCGCCGCCGGAGCGGTAAATCCGCGCGCGCGCACCGTGAAGCCCGTGCCGTGGTTGACGACGTTCTCCATCATGTTGGTCACCACGTAGGCCACGCGCGGATCCAGCACCGGCTTCTTCTCGTTGTGGAAGTCTTCCACCACGTCGCCGTTTGACGAGCGCACCGAGCGGATCATCAAAGGGTCCACCCGCGTGCCACTGTTGGCCAGCACCGTGTAGGCTCCCGCCATCTCCATTGGACTGGCGTCGTAAGCGCCCAGGGCCGCCGCCGGAGTGGCCCGCACGCTGGCAATGCCGGCATTGCGCGCCAGGTTGGCCACGCGGTCGTAGCCCGCCATCTCGGCCATCTTCACCGTGGCGTTGTTCAAGCTCATCTGCAGGGCGTAGCGGGCGGTCACCACGCCGTGGTACTCGTCCTTGTAATTGCGCGGATCGTACTCCTTGCCGTCATACGCAAAAGTCGTCGGCGAGTCGTCGATCTGGGAAATCTGCGTAAACACCTTGTCCGAGCCTTCGGGATCGAGCGCCGTGTTCATGGCCGCCGCATAGACAAACGGCTTGAAGATGGAGCCCGTCGGCCGCTTGGCCACCGCGTGATCCAACTGGCTGTAGCCGTAATTGCGGCCGCCCACCATGGCCAGCACCTCGCCCGTATGCGGATCGAGCGCCACCAGCGCCACCTGCGGAGTCGGACCGTCGGTCTTTGTCTCCTGCACCTGGGCGTTTTTGCCCGTGCCCACCTTCACCCGCCGCGTGCGCTGCTTGGCCACCTGGTCGTCCACCAGCTTGATGCCCTCGGCCACGGCCTCGGCAGCGGCGTGCTGCAAGTCCGGATCGATCGTCGTGTAAATGCGGTAGGCGTTGTCGTTCAGGTCGTTTTCCGAGTACTTGGTGCTCAGCGTCTCCTTCACCATGTCCACGAAGTACGGCGCGTCGGAGGCCTCCACGTTCGGCGGAGCCAGCTTCAGCGGCGTGGCCTTGGCCTCTTCGCACTGCTCGCGCGTGATGGCGCCGGTTTCCACCATCGCTTCCAGCACAATGTTGCGCCGCTCCAGAGCCTTTTCCGGACGCTTGTACGGGTTCCACAAATTGTTCGGCGACTGGATGATGCCCGCCAGCAGCGCCGCCTCCGGCAGCGTGATCTCCTTGATGTCCTTGCCAAAGTACGAGCGCGCCGCTTCGCCGAAGCCGTTGATGGAGAACGAACCGCGCTGCCCCATGTACTCCTGGTTGGCGTACAGCTCGAAGATCTGCTTCTTGTTGAAGCGCTGCTCCAGTTCGATGGCGATCACCATCTCCCGGGCCTTGCGCGTCACCGTGCGCTCCGAGGTCAGGAAGAAGCTGCGCGAAATCTGCATGGTCAGCGTGGAGGCGCCGCGGCGGCGGCCGGAGCCCACCAGGTCGCGCAAGGTCTGCGCCACCAGGCTGGTCCAGTTGATGCCGCTGTGCTCGAAGAACTTGCGGTCTTCAATGGCCACCACGGCGTTCACCATCACCGGCGGAATGTCATCGTAGCGCAGCACCTGGCGCTTGCTGCGGTCCTGCCCCTGGAAGAGCGCCGTCAAAAGCTCGGGCTCCAGCTCGTAGCTGTCCAGGGTGGAGCCGGCATTGGCCCCGGTGCCGGTGATGCGCGAGACCCGCCCGTCACTGCTGACAAAAATCTGCGCTCCGTCCGTGGAGTGGAACGACTGCGGACCGGGCTGCACGCGAATGCTGCCCGAAGCCACCTCGAAGCTCCCCATGGGATTGTCGCCCCTGGTGTCGGACTCCACGTAGCCCGCGCGCCGCAGGTCAGTGGCAATCTGCGAGGTAGAGAACCTGTCTCCCGGACGCACCACCACCGGACGGGCAAAGATCTTCGCCGAGTTGGCGAAGATCTGGCCGCTCATGCGCTCATCGATGATGCGGCTGTACTTGATGTAATAAAAGGCAAAGAAGGCGAAGGCGCACAGCGCCACGACAATCGCCACCGCCGCCAGCGCGCGCAACAGCGTGGACTGGCCCTTCTGCGAACCGGCATTGGGAAATTTCAGTTTTATCGCCACGGTTATCCAATTGCGTATTGTAAGCCAGCCCATCCCCACAAGGAAGCTGACGAAAGTGTCCCCGGCGGTACAATCCCCGTTCCGGGCCGGAAACGGAAGTTCGTTCCGGCGCGCCGCTCACTTTCGCAAGCGGCAAATAGCAAGCGGCCCGGAAGCTCTTCCGGGCCGCACACCTGCTTCTTTAATTTTCTATTTCATCACATCGTGATTCTTGGTCGCCGTCTTAAAGTCCAGGTCGAACGGATACAAAGGGTTGTCGATGTGTACCGTGTAGGTCACCACGATGCCCAACTCCGGCCCCCTGCGATTCACGTCCACCTGCTTGGGGCCGATGACCACGCCCACGGCTGCCGCCCGCTCCACCATCACGTCCGGCAGCTTGGCATCCTCCTGCGGCTTGTAGGTGTACTCCACCGCCGCATCGTCCACCACCCGGGAAAACTTGTAGTCCGCCCAATAGGTGGGCAGCACCAGATAGAGCCCGTAGAACATTCCCAACAGCACCAGCACTGACAGAAGGGTCTTCACCTTCGCCATGGACGCCTCCCTTATGCCCGAGGGTTGTACAGAGCCTGCAAGTGGCCCAGCAGTTCGCCCGTGGCAACCTCAGTCTTCTTTGCCCCGGCGCGTTCCACCAGTTCCAGTTTTCCTTCCGCAAAGAACTTGCCCACGTTTACCCGGTAGGGGATGCCCACCAGGTCGGCGTCCTTGAACTTCACGCCCGGGCGCTCGTCGCGGTCGTCCAGCAGCACGTCGTATCCGGCGGCTTCCAGTTCGGCGGCAATCTTTTCCGCGCCTTCCAGCAGCGCGGCGTCACGCACGTTGGTAGGCACCACCACCACCGTAAAGGGAGCAATCGACGGCGCCAGCCAGAAGCCGTTGTCGTCGTGATTCTGCTCGATGGCCGAGGTCAGGATGCGCTCCACGCCAATGCCGTAGCTGCCCATGATGAGGACCTGCTCCTTGCCGTCCTTGTCTAGCACGGTGGCGCCCATCGACTCCGAATACTTGGTGCCCAGCTTGAAGATGTGGCCAATCTCCACCGTCTTGCCCAGCTTGAGCGGCGCGCCGCAGCGCGGGCAACCTTCGCCCTCAACGACGTTGCGCATGTCAGCCACGGCGGTGACGGTAAAGTCCACTCCCAGATTCAACCCGGTGAAGTGATGATCCGCCTCATTGGCGCCGCCCACAAGATTCCGTCGGCCCTCCAGAGCCTTGTCCAAAAGGACAATGAAATCCTTCTTGCCGCCCTCGTAGGCAGGCTTGCCCTTGGCGTCAGCGAGCTTCACCTGCGGCAGTCCCACCGGTCCGAGGAAGCCCGCGGCGGTGCCGAAGTACTCGACGATCTCCTCTTCGCGCATGGGGCGATATTCGCGTCCGCCGATGGCCGCCGAAACCTTGGCCTCGTTCGCCTGATCGTTGCCGCGCATCAACAGCAGCAGCGGACGGAAGACCGGCTCGCCCTTGGCGTCGGCGTCGGTCAGCACATAGGCCAGAGACTTCATGTTGCAGTTCACCGGCGTCTTCAGGAAGGCCGCCACCTCGTCGATGGTCTTCGTCGCGGGCGTGTGTACCTTCTCGCGCTGGCCGCTCGGGTTGTCCGCCAGGTCGGCGACGGCCTCCAGCTTCGAGGTCGCCTTCTCCAGGTTAGCCGCGTAGCCGCACTTGCCGCACGAGGCCACCAGGTCTTCACCGGCGTCGGTATAAACCATGAACTCCTGCGACTGCGATCCGCCCATGGAACCGGAGTCGGCCTCGACGGCCACAAAGTCCAGTCCGCAGCGGGAGAAGATGCGGCGATACACCTTGTCATGCAGGTCGAAGCTCTTGTCCAACCCGGCGCGGTCGATGTCGAACGAGTACGCGTCCTTCATGGTGAACTGGCGCACGCGCAGCAGGCCGCTCTTGGGACGCGGCTCGTCGCGGAACTTGGTCTGAATCTGGTACCAGATCTGCGGCAGTTGCTTGTAGCTGCGCAGCTCCTTGCGGGCAATGTCGGTCATGATCTCTTCGTGGGTCATGCCCAGGCAGAGGTCGGCGCCCTTGCGATCCTTCAGGCGGAACATGTTGTCGCCCATGACGGACCAGCGTCCGCTGGCCTCCCACACCTCGCGCGGATTCAGCGCCGGCAGATACATCTCTTGCCCGATGGTATCCATCTCCTGGCGCACAATGCCGGTGATCTTGAGGATGGTGCGCTGCGCCATGAAGAGGTACTCGTAGATTCCGGCGGCCAACTGACGGACGTATCCGGCGCGGATCAGGAATTTGTGGCTTGCCACCTCGGCATCGGCCGGGGCTTCGCGAAGCGTGGGAATAAAGAGTTTGGACCAGCGTTGCATAGCGTGAATGGCTTCCCGTCTTTGAAAAGTGGTGAAAGATGATTGTATCAAGTGCGTGAGGTCTGCAGGTTTCGCAGGTTTCGGAGGAATCAGCAAAAGCCGGTGTGCCCCAGGTTCGACGCGCGTATGTTGCGCGGCTAACCTGGGAAGAACTGGATGTCCCATCCTAGCCGTAGTTGCCAGGGCGGGCTTTTGCTCTTGCTGTTGTTCTCTCCCAGTCCCCCCATTCAAGACCGCAACTGGCTTGAATGGGCGCGAAAAACGAAAACTACTCCGTCGCTTCCAGTTCCTCGCTCAGTTCGGCCCACTCGGTTTCCAGCCGTGCCAGCGCGGCGCGGCGTTCCGCCAGCAGAGATGTTTGGCGCTGCGTCTCCTCGGCGCTGACATAGTTGCCCAGCGCGGCCTCGCAGGCGGCAATGGCGGACTCATTTTCGCCGACGGCCATTTCCACCTCGGCCAGGCGCTCCGCCATCTGCTTGCGCTTCATCGGATTGAGGCGGCGCTTGGGTGTCCCCATAGCCTCGCTGGCGCTCGGCGAACCTGGGGCACAACCTTCTGAGGTCGAGGCAGAGTCTGCGGTCGCAGACACTTGCGATTTTGCGGAACTCGCGGCCACTTCCTTCTGTATCTGCTCCTGCAACTGTTCGGCGCCGTTCTGCTTGCGCCACAAATAATCTTCATAGTTGCCGGGAAAGATGTGTACCGCACCGTCGGCCACTTCAAAGATGCGCGTCGCCAGGCGGTCCACAAAGTAGCGGTCGTGCGAAACAAATACGCAGGTGCCGGTGAACTTCTGCAGTGCGTCCAGCAGCACGTCCTTGGCGCGCAGATCAAGGTGGTTGGTCGGCTCGTCGAGCAGCAGAAAATTGGAGGGCGTCAGCAACATGCGCGCCAGCGCGTAGCGGTTGCGCTCGCCGCCGGAGAGCACGCCAATCTTCTTGAAGACGTCATCCTCGCTGAAGAGGAAGCTGCCCAAAAGGTTGCGCAGCTCGGTCTGCGAGCGCGGCGCCACGCGAGTAAGGTCGTCCAGCATTCGCGCTTCGGTGTCCAGTTCCTTGTACTGGTCCTGCGCAAAGTAATCGACCCCGACGTTGTGCCCCAGAGAGTATTCGCCGCCGGTCACCGCTTCGCTCTGCGCCAGCAGCTTGATGAGCGTGGATTTGCCCGCGCCGTTGACGCCCACCAGCGCAACGCGCTCGCCGCGCTCGATGGTGAAGCTCACGTTGCGCAGCACATCCTTGGGCCCGTAGCTCTTGTCCACGTCCTTGAACTCGGCGACGATGCGGCCGCTGGGCTTGGGCTGCGGAAAGCTGAAGTGGATGGTCTTCTCTTCCTCGGGCACCGCGATGCGCTCGATCTTCTCCAGCTCCTTGATGCGGCTTTGCACCTGCTTGGCCTTGGTGGCCTGGTAGCGGAAGCGGCTGATGAAGGCCTCAAGCTGCTCGATGCGCTCGTGCTGATTGCGGTAGGCCGAGAGCAGAGAGTCGCGGCGCTGCTCCTTCTCGCGCAGATACTTGTCGTAATTGCCACTGTAGAAGTGCACGCCCTTGTTCCATATCTCGACGATCTTCTTCACCGTCACATCCAGAAAATAGCGGTCGTGCGAGATGAGCACGTAGGCGTAGGGATAATTCGACAGGTAGTCTTCCAGCCAGTTGCGCGTCTCCAGGTCGAGGTGGTTGGTCGGCTCGTCCAGCAGCAGCATTTGCGGCTTTGCCAGCAGCAGCTTGGCCAGCGAGATGCGCATCTGCCAGCCGCCGCTGAACTCCTCGGTCTGCCGCGTCCAGTCCTGCTTGGAGAAGCCGAGGCCGGTGAGCACGGTGCCCACCTGCGACTCCAGGTTGTAGCCGTCTTGCGCCAGAAATTCGCTTTGCACGCGATGGAAGCGCTCGGCGACCTGCGCGTACTCTTCGCCCGCGGGATCGATCTCACTCATGCGGTGCGAAAGCTCTTCCAGTTCGCGCTCCATCTCGTGAAGGGAGGCAAAGACCGCCAGGCACTCGTCGAAGACGGTGCGGCCGTAAAGCGAGAGGCCGTCCTGCGGCAGGTAGCCCACGCTCATCTGTTTGGGCTGGCTGATGGCGCCGTAGTCGAGCGTCTCCATGCCGGCCAGCACCTTGAGCAGGGTGGACTTGCCGGAGCCATTGGCGCCAACCAGGCCCACGCGGTCCTGCGGCGTAATGAGCCAGTTCAAGCCAGTGAAGAGCATTTTGGGGCCGAAGCGTTTGCCGGCGTCGCTAAGCTGAATCATGCGGGAATAAACCGTTGCGGAAACATCACAGGTCTATTCTCTCATTTTGCCGCGGACTGTGCGGCGTCCAGGCGCGCCACAATCTGCATTTCGGCGGCGGCCTCGGCGCGCCGTCCCTGCAGAGAAAGCGCCGCGGCCAGGCTGCGGTGCGCGGCCACGCGCGGCCAGTCGCACACAATGCGGCGGCGGTACCACAGCTCGGCCTCTGCCAGGTCTCCGCGCGCCAGCGCCACATCGCCCAGGATGCTGAATGCCTCCGGCGTCAGGCGGCTCACGGGACGGATCTCCAGCACGCGCCGCGCGCAGTACGCGGCCTCTTCGGGATGCTGCTGCTTGAGCGCGCTGGCCAGATGCAGCCAGTTGCGCGAGATGCCGGGAAATTCCGCCACCGAGCGCCGCATCAATGGGATGGCTTCCTCCGGGCGGCCAATTTGCAGGTAGGCGTCCGCCAGGTCGTACTGCGCCAGCGATGAGTGCGGCACGCAATCCATGGAGTGCTGGAACAGGCTCAGATTGGTGGACCAGAACGAGGCCTCGTGGAAGGTCACCGGCACGCACACCGCCAGCAGCGCCAGCACCACGGCAAACTGACGCCCGGCTGTATCCCGCAGCAACGGCAAGCGGCGCAGCAGCACTCCGGCGGCAATGGCCACGGCGATTCCCGGCAGGTACAGGTAGCGGTCGTGCAGTTGCAGCAGTTGCACTCCGGCCACCACCGGCGCCAACGTGAACAGGAACAGCAGCACCAGCAACTGTGCCGCGCGCGAGCGCCACGCCAGCCACGCAGCCACGGCAAGCACCACCAGAGACACCGCGCTGCCCGCCGCAATCTGCGCGGCCGTCAGCGCGCCGCCCACCACCGGCGGATAGTTCATCACTACCGGCGCGGCCAGCAACTGCTTCTTCAGGTACCAGCACAGCGCCCAGGGAGCCAGCGCCGGCGGCTGCGTCAGAATTCCGCTGCTGTCGGCCGAGGCATAGCGCGCCGTCACATGCATCTGCCAGGCAAAGTGCAGGGCGGTCAGCAGCAGCCACGGCGCGGATTCAAACAGCGCGTGCACCGGACGCGCCAGCCAGCCGCGCTCGCGGCTCTGCCGCAAACGGTCGAAGAACACCAGGGCCACCATCAGCGCGGCCGTTTCCTTGGAGAGCAGCGCGGCCTCCAGCAGCAACAGAGAGAGACACAGCCAGCGGCGGCCTTCGCCATCCGCCCAACGCAGATAGGCCAGCAGCGCGCCCAGAAAGAACGCCGCGCAGAGCACGTCGCTGATGCCCGAGATCCAGGCAACGGACTCGATGTGCGTGGGGTGAATGGCAAAAACCAGCGCCGCCAGCGCTCCCGCCCGCGCGTCGCCCGTCAGCCGCCGCCCCAGGGCCGCCACTTCGAGCGTCACGATCAGGTGCACCAGCACCACGCCCAGGTGAAAGAAGCCCGGCATTCCGAAGCCGATCTTATTCACCAGGAAAAGCCACATCATGGTCAGCGGGCGATAGAAAACCGCCGCGCCGCCGTCCTGCCCCGGAGTGAATCCCCAGAAGGTGGAGGTAAAGATGGTGCCCACCGAATGCCAGCCCTGCATCCAGGGGTTGGTGAGGATGAGCAGCGCGTCGTCGTAGGCAAAATCGAAGAATAGCGTCTGCGCGTAAACCGCCAGCAGAGCGGCCATGGCCAGCCGCAGCAGCCAGCGCTCGCTCATGGCAGAGGCGGCAACGCGCTGCCAGGCGGAGGACGGGACATGGGCCGCGGAGGCCGTTTTTTCAGGAAGATGCGGCACACAGGCATTCTAGCAACAGGCGCGCGCGGCGACGGTTAACCCAGCGGATGCGTCATAAACCGCGCAACACGCTATAATGGAAACAGCAGCTTCCCTACGTCTTCGTTTCCTCGTTTCCCCAGACAGGATCGTGCGACGAACCTTGGTTCGCTGCGCCCGTGTCCGCCAACATTGCGCGGACCTACAAAGGATGAGACCCGCTTGAGCACCGAAATTCGCAATATCGCCATCATCGCCCACGTTGACCACGGCAAAACCACACTGGTAGACGCCATGCTGCGCCAGAGCGGCGCCTTCCGCGCCAACCAGGAGGTGGCCGATCGCGTGATGGATTCCAACGACCTGGAGCGCGAGCGTGGTATTACCATCCTGGCCAAGAACACCGCCGTCTTCTACCACCACATCAAGATCAACATCGTGGACACGCCGGGTCACAGCGACTTTGGCGGCGAGGTGGAACGCGCGCTGAAGATGGTGGATGGCGTCATGCTGCTGGTGGACGCCAGCGAAGGCCCCTTGCCGCAGACGCGCTACGTGCTGAGCAAGGCCCTGGAGGCGCAGCTCAAGCCCATCGTGGTCATCAACAAGATCGACCGCCCCGACGCGCGCGCCCAGGAAGTTCTGAACGAGGTCTATGACTTGTTCATCGACCTCGACGCCGACGAGTCGCAGCTTGATTTTCCAGTGCTCTACACCAACGGCAAGCTGGGCACGGCCACCACGGATCTCGCGCAGCCCGGCACCGACCTGCAGCCTCTGTTCGAGTCCATCGTCAAGACCATCCCCGCGCCCACCGGCAGTCCGGACGCCACCCTGCAAATCATGGTGGCCAACCTCGACTACAGCGACTACCTGGGACGCCTGGCCATCGCGCGCGTGTTTAACGGCACCCTGCGCACCGGCGAGGAAGTGGGCATCGCCAAGCTGAGCGGCGAAATCGAGAAGATCAAGATCACCAAGCTGTTCAGCTTCTCGGGCCTCAAGCGCACAGACATCACCGAGACCGAACTGGGCGACATTGTGGCCGTGGCCGGCGTCACCGGCATCACCATCGGCGAGACCATCACCAGCTACGAAGCGCCCGATCCGCTGCCGCACATCCTCATCGACGAGCCGACCATCGCCATGCAGTTCATGGTGAACACCTCGCCCTTTGCCGGACGCGAAGGCCAGTACGTCACCTCGCGCAACATAGCCGAGCGCCTGGACAAGGAGCTGCTCACCAACGTCTCCATCCGCGTGGAACAGATCGCGCCGGACGTCTTCAACGTGGCCGGCCGCGGCGAGCTGCAACTGGCCATCCTCATCGAGATGATGCGCCGCGAAGGCTTTGAGCTGGCGGTGGGCAAGCCGCAGATTCTGACCCACACCATCGACGGCAAGCTGATGGAGCCGATCGAGCTGCTGACGGTGGACATCCCCGAGGAGTTCATCGGCGTCGTCATCGAGAAGCTGGGCGTGCGCAAGGCGGAGATGCGCAAGATGCACAATCACGGCTACGGCCGCGTGCGCATCGAATTCCGCGTCCCCAGCCGCGGCCTCATCGGCCTGCGCAATGAGATGCTGACCGACACGCGCGGCACCATCGTGATGAACTCTCTCTTCGACGGCTACACCGAGTGGCAGGGCGTGATTCCGCAGCGCGTCAACGGCGCCATCACCTCCGACCGCAACGGCCTGACCACCACCTACGCCTTGAACGGCCTGCAGGAACGCGGCGAGCTCTTCATCGGCTCCGGCGTGGAGGTCTATGAAGGCATGATCGTGGGCGTGCACTCGCGCGAGAACGACATTGACGTAAATGCCGTGCGCGAAAAGAAGCTGACCAACATGCGCTCCTCGACCGCCGACGAAGCCGTGCGCCTGGTTCCCTACCGCACCCTGAACCTGGAGCAGTGCCTGGAGTTCATCGCCGAAGACGAAGTAGTGGAGATCACGCCGAAGTCCCTGCGCCTGCGCAAAAAGATCCTGCACGCCAAGCAAAGGCCGCGCAAGGTCCTGGACGACGGCCCCTCGGCCGGGAATTGATTCAAGTCAGGGCACGGCTTCAGCCGTGCCGATAAAACCTGCAAAAACACACGGGCTTCAGCCGCTGAGGAACGCCTTCCCTCAGCGGCTAAAGCCGCGCATATCACCGAGACTTAGCGGCGCGACTAAAGTCGCGCCCTGACAAACAGGAAACTCATTCCCCATAATTCAGTCGCCCATTTCACCCGTATGCGGAAGTATCAGGCTTGGGCGGACCTTCCCCGGACAAGAACTTCAGCAAAGATGCGAAACTATTCGATTTGTGATATTAACTTGTGCCTGTTTCACTACGAACCGGAAGGCTGTGGGGCCTTGCGGCGGCATTCAGGAGGAAACACTTTGAAGGCAACTCTACGCAACTGCGCCCTGGCCTGCATGGCGGCCGCGCTGACGTTCGCCGGCGCCGGCACACTGCGCGCCCAGCAGCTCAACGACAAATTGCAGAAGGCCGTGGGTCACTGGCAGGTGATCAACAACGAGGGCAAGCCCTGGGGCAAGGTGGACACCTACCTGGTAGACGGCAAGCTCTACGGCAAGGTCACCGAACTGCGCCCCGGACGGCAGCCCAACGACATGTGTGAAAAATGCTCCGGCGAGTTGAAGAACAAGCCGCTGATGGGACTGGTCATCATCCGCAACTTCCATCCCGGCGGCGACGACTGGGTGGGCGGCACGGTCATCGATCCCGAGAATGGCAAGGAGTACAAGGGCAAGCTCTGGTCCGTAGGCGACGGGAAGCTCTCCATGCGCGGCTACATTGGCATATCCATGCTGGGCCGCACCGAAAACTGGGTGCGCCTCAAGTAGCAACAGAAGAAAGTTGTGAGAAAGAATCGAAGGCGGGCCGCGCGGTCCGCCTTTTTACTTTTCGGACCTGGCCACCGGAACCGTCTCTTCGTTGGAGCGGGCTGGCGACTCGTGGCAGCGCTCGCGACGGTTCTCCAGCAGAATGCGCAGGATGAAGAGCACCACGATGATGTTGCCCACCAGGATGGCCGCGTGCGTCAGGTCGCGGTGGTGCCAGACGGCGACGATCTCCATGGGAAGATAAATGGCGCCGCTGATGACGGCGAACCACTCGGCCCACGCGCATTGCATCCAAAGACCATAGCCTTCGATGAAGCGGCAGATGGAGTAGGCAAAGCCGACGCTGACGGCGGTCCAGATGCCGCGGCCCGTGGTACGATCGGCCAACTGATAGAACCAGTCGGTGACGCGCGAGTCGGGGTTCAGACGCAGCCAGTCGGTAAGGTGATCCACAACCTGGGTCAGGTCGCGATGCAGAAGGGAGATGAGGACGCAGCTAAGCGCGGCAACGGCCAGGCCCTTGAGTCCCTCGAAAAGAGCAACCGTGCGCAGGCCGTATTTATCCCTGCGCTTCCGTGCCCGTTTCTTATCAACCGCAGATTGGGGCTCCATGGCCACACGTTCAATGTACACGACCAGAGCGGGAAAAATCATCTGATCGAATCCTGAAGGATCGATTCGCACCGGAAGAAACAATCCCCCGGCTTACGTTAAGATACTTGTATGAAGGTTTTTACCCGATTTATGCTCTCGGCGGTCGCGCCGCAACACTTCCCTCCGGCGGAGCTGCCGGAGGTTGCGTTTCTCGGCCGCTCGAACGTGGGCAAGTCGAGCCTGATCAATTCGCTGGTATCGGCCAAGGTGGCCAAGACCAGCAATACTCCGGGGCGCACGCAGGCCATTAACTTTTTCGAGCTGCGCTGGCCCGGCCGCCCGAAGGCCGAGCTGGTCTTCGCCGACCTTCCCGGCTACGGCTACGCCAAGGTGCCGCGCGAGGTATCGCGCAGTTGGCCGGAGTTCATCGAGCCGTATCTGGCCGATCGCGAGACGCTCGCGCTGAGCCTGTGCCTGGTGGACGCCAACATTCCGCCGCAGGCCTCGGACACGCAGATGATCGACTACCTGAAGCAGACGGGACGCCCCCTGCTGGTGGTGGCCACCAAGGCGGATCGCGTCGGCACACGCCTGCACGCCTCCCTGAACGCCCTGAGAAAGGCCCACGGGGTCGAACACGTGCTTGCATATTCATCTAAAACCGGTCTTGGACAGGACGAGCTGTGGCGCCGCCTGCGGGCGGTCAATCCCCCGGAAGAGCAGGGTTAGGGGAATTTATCGTAACTGGCGAGTTTTTTGCCCTGCAAGAAATTTAAGTTCAATCTAACTGACTGTCCACCATCGAGTTATGGGATTTCCTGATACGGATGAATTTTCCCTGGGAACGCATAGTTTCTGCTGCCGCCGCTAAAATCGTGGTATGATTGGATGTTTTTGAATGCTCGCTGAACTTACCGGGCCGGGTGGGCGCGATGGTACAGCGAGACTTGCATAAAGCACTCAGCCGTACGGTTCAGCTCGCAACCCCATGCAAGCCTGGCCTTCTAGGCCGGATCCCCCAGAGCTGCCGCGCGGACTTTGAATACTCGCAGAGGTAAGGAAGCATCTATGGCCAAGAGACGCGGTAATCCTAATTGGGGCAAGCCCGAGCCCATCGGTCCTGTCACCCCGACGATCACAGAGTTTGAGCAGGTGGTTCGCGAGTTCAAGCTGACTCCCGACCAATACCTGCGCTCGACCCGTCTGCGCGAATGGGCACGCCGGAACAAGAATTCCAAGTACATTCCCGAGCCTCTTCTGGAAGCCTGGGGTTTTGAGCTCGAATCGACGCTGTAACGCGTTGCCGGTGTTCGATGAAGGCCGCCCTCGGGGCGGCCTTTTCTGCGCCTGGAAAGCGTTTTTTTACTCGAAAAATAAGCGTGCGGAAGGCCTCCGCGCACTCATTTGATTGACTTCGGGTTGGCCCGGATGGGATAGTTAAATGTTACTTTTCGATGAATGTGTGGTTACAATCGGCGGGTCTTTTGCAGACCTTCCCAACCTGGAGATTGCTTTCCCCCTATGCTCCGCATTATCCCTCGCGAAACTGAATTCTTCGACATGTTCAATGAGATGGCACAGAACCTGACGGTGGGTGCCACGCAACTGCGCGATCTGTTGGAGAACTACACCGACGTCGCCGCCAACGTGCAAAGAATCAAGGGCACGGAACACCGCGGCGATGAGATCGCGCACGCGGTGTTCGTGAAGCTGAATTCGTCGTTCATTACGCCCTTTGACCGCGAAGACATTCACACCCTGGCCAGCTCCCTGGACGACGTTCTGGACTTCATCAACGCGGCGGCCGACCGCCTGATTACCTACAAAATCAACTTTCCGCCCGAGGCTGCCGCCGAACTGGCGATGATTATCCTGCAGCAGAGCGAAGAGCTGGCCAAGGCCGTGGGGCTTTTGGAAAAAGGCGACGAGCTGCTGAAGCACTGCGTGGAAGTGAACCGGCTGGAAAACGAGGCCGACCGCATCAGCACCACCGCCATCGGCCGTCTGTTCGAGACGGAAACCAATCCCATCCATCTCATCAAGCACAAAGAGCTGCTGGAGATCCTGGAGATGGCCACGGACAAGGCGGAAGATGTCGCCAACGTGCTGGAAACCGTGGTTCTGAAGAGCGCCTAAATCTCCCCCGCAACCATGCGCTCGGCGCTCTGCTAGAGGTACGCTTTGACTACTGGAATGATCCTGGTCATCCTCACCTGTGTGGTGGCCCTGGCCTTTGACTTCATCAACGGCTTCCACGAC
Organism: Acidobacteriota bacterium; assembly: GCA_031296105.1. Classification (GTDB taxonomy): domain Bacteria; phylum Acidobacteriota; class Terriglobia; order Terriglobales; family Acidobacteriaceae; genus TOLSYN. The sequence goes on from JARLGJ010000015.1 coordinate 30,804, forward strand.
GCCGCCAACAGCATTGCCACCGTGGTTTCCACCCGCGTACTTTCGCCGCGGCTGGCGGTGGTATGGGCGGCCTGTTTTAACTTCATCGCGGCATTTCTGTTGGGCACGGCCGTGGCCAAGACCATTGGCAAGGGCATGGTGGATCTTTCCATTGTGACCCAGTACGTGGTGCTGGCGGGCCTTTTGGGAGCGATCGTCTGGGACCTGCTGACCTGGATTCTGGGACTCCCGACTTCAAGTTCGCACGCCCTGATTGGCGGCTATGCGGGAGCGGCCGTGGTGCGCGCCGGACTGACGCGCGGCTGGCACAACTGCCTGCACGTCATCATCCCCGGCGGCTGGACCAAGACGGTCATCTTCATCTTTGTGGCCCCGGTGATGGGCTTCGTGATGGCGTTCATCTTCATGGTGGCCGCCTACTGGATCTTCCGCCACCGCGCGCCGCGGCAGGTGGACCACTGGTTCCGCAAGCTGCAACTGCTGTCGGCGGCCTCGTATTCACTGGGTCACGGCGGCAATGACGCGCAGAAGACCATGGGCATCGTTGCTGGCGCACTGTACACCGGGCACATCATCAGCGAATACGACATGACACACGACTGGGGCGTGTATCACTGGCCCATCATCCTGTGCGCGCACGCGGCCATCGCCGCCGGCACCTACTTCGGCGGATGGAAGATCGTGCACACCATGGGCAGCAAGATTACCAAGCTGAAACCGATCGGCGGCTTCTGCGCCGAAGCGGCGGGCGCCATCACCTTGTTTGGCACGGCGCTGGCCGGCATTCCGGTTTCCACCACGCACACCATCACCGGCGCCATCGTCGGCGTTGGCACCACGCATAGGCTGTCGGCTGTGCGCTGGGGCGTGGCCACGCGCATTGTGTGGGCCTGGGTGCTGACGATTCCCGCCTCGGCTATTGTGGCCGGACTGCTGTTCTACGCCATGCACCTGCTGAACCCGGCGGCGTAGAACTAACCCGCTATCCAAACAACGAGGGGAGCCCGCGGGCTCCCCTCGTTGTTTGCCGTGACGCGGCGCTTACCAGACGCGGCAGGTTTTTGCCGGACGCATGGGCTGGCCCACCTTGCAGCCGAAGGCCTGACCGAACTCCGGCATGTTGACCAGCACGCCGTTGGCGCGGAAGCGCGAGGGCGAGTGCGGATCGGTGGTAGCCACCAGGCGCTCCAGCTCGGGACGCCACTCGGAGCACCAGTTCTGCGTGAAGGCGAGGAAGAACTCCTGGCGCGGCGTAAAGCCCGCGGCGGTCTTCGTATCCAGCGCGGCGTTCTCCCTGGCAATGCGGGAGAGGAAGGCCATCCAGGCAATGCGCATGCCGCCGTTGTCGGCCGTGTTCTCGCCCAGCGTGAGCTTGCCGTTCAGGTTGGTGTCGCCCACCTTGAAGGCCGCGTACTCTTTCACCGTGCAGTCGGACTTCTCCTCGAAGCGGGCGGCGTCATCCTTGGTCCACCAATCCTTGAGGTTGCCGTAGCCGTCGAATTGGCGGCCCTGATCGTCAAAGCCGTGCGTGATTTCATGACCAATCACGGCGCCGGCGTGGCCGTAGTTCAGCGCGTCGGAGGCCGCGGCGTCAAAGAAAGCGGGCTGCAACACGCCGGCCGGGAAGTTGATGTTGTTCATGCTGGGATCGTAGTAGGCATTGACCGTGGGCGGCGACATGAACCACTCGTCGCGATTCACCGGCTGGCCGATCTTGGCAAGCTGGCGGTGCGATTCGAATTCCACGGCGCGCAGGCCGTTGCCGAAGGCATCGCCGCGCACAATGTTGAGCGACGAGTAGTCGCGCCATTTTTCCGGATAGCCGATTTTGTTGGCGATGAGGTGCAGCTTCTCGCGCGCCTTCACCTTGGTTTCCGCGCTCATCCAGTCGAGCGAGTCGATGTCGGCGGCCATGGAGACCTCGATATCGTGAATCACCGCGAGGGCTTTTTCCTTGCTCTGGCCGCTGAAGTTGTGCTCGACATAGACCCTGCCCAGCGCCTCGGGAAGGTTGCGGTCGGTGATGGTCACGCAGCGCTTCCAGCGCGCGCGCTGCTCGGGCTGGCCGGCCAGCTTGCGGCCGAAGAAATCGAAGTTCTCCTCGTCCAGCGCCCTGGGCAGCATGGTGCCGGGCATCGCGGTGACCAGTTGCCAGCGCAGGTACGCCTTGATCGTGGAAAGATCCGTGTCCTGGATCACCTGCGCCATGCCGGGGAAGAAGTCCAGTTCGGCCACGTTGACCTCGGTGAAGCGCGGCGCGCCCGTGGCCTGGAAGAAGGCCGCCCAGTCAAAGCCCGGCGTGAGCGTCTGCAACTCGGCGGGCGGCTTCATGTGGTAAATGTTGTGCGGCTCGCGCTGCGCGGTGATATCGAGTGAAACCTTGGCCAGCGCGGTTTCCAGCTTCATGATGGCCGCGGCGTCGGACTTGGCCTGCGCCTCGGGCGTGCCGAGCAGAGACAGTATTTTCGCGATGTGCGCGACGTACTGCTGGCGGATCTCGTCGTCCTTTTCACCCGCGCGGAAGTAGTAGTCCTTCTCCGGCAGGCCGAGGCCGGACTGGGAGGCAACGGCAATCTCCTTGGTGGCGTCGGTAAAGTCCTGCTGCGAACTGAAGCTGAGGAAGGCGCCCACGTTGATGAGCTGCAAGTGCGCCAGCAGAGCGGGCAACTCGGCCTTGGACCGGAGCGCGTCGATGCGTTCCACCTCGCGCTTGAGCGCGGCGGCGGACTTCTCATTCACTGCCGTTTCGTCCATGCAACTGGCGTAGTAGTCGCCGATCTTCTGGTGGATGGCGTCGCGGCTGGAATCGTTGACCGCGGCGGATTCGAGAATCTTGTGCAGCACCTGGGTGTTGACCTGCTCGAGGTTGTAGAACTGATCGGACTCGGGCGAGTCGGCGGGAATGGGATGCTGCTTGGACCAGTTGCCGCAGGCGTACTGATAGAAGTCCGCACAGGGGTCGGCCTGGGTGTCCATGATGGATTTGTCGAGCAAGGGGATGGGCTGGTAGGCGGCGGGCGCCTCGGCAGCCTTGGCGGCGGCGGGCGCGGCCTGGGCGGTCAACATCAAAGGGCAGGCCAGCACAAGCAGGCCGGCGGTCTTGCGAATCACATTCATGCGCATTCCTCCACGCCAGAGATGATACCGGAAACACCGCAGCGGATGTTCTTGCGGGCAGCCGGAACGAACGCGAGAGCTGGCGCGTAGGTAGTGATACGAGAAATAAGAGCAGAGAGTTCCGAAAAGTTTTCCCTGGCGTAGGGAGCCCTCGACTACGAACACGCCGGACTACGCCCGGCGTGTTCTCCGCTTGCCTTGGCAACAGGGCACGTTGTTATAGGCAGGATGACACGGCTTTTTTCCCAGGTTGGCCGCGCTTTGCGGGCCGAACATGGGGCACAAGCAAGTGTTTCCGTGCAAGCCCTTGCAAAACCACTTCTTCACTTTTCCGACGACAATTTGGCAATGAAGGGCTGCACGGCCACGAGCACGGCCGAGAGTCCGATGGAGAGCACCAGGTCCATTGTTTTGTGGTGGAAGTAGGCGAGGCCGACGAGCGTGACCAGCAAGAGGGCGGCGATCATCCACGAGGTGTTTTGATAGACGCGGCGGTAGTTGTCCTTCTGGCGCTCGCGCAGGGAGATCATCTCATTGAGGCGGTGCGATTCGTAATCGGCGTTGGACTTGTTCTTGATGAGCCATTCGCCGCGCAGTTGGGAGACGCGCTTGAGCTCTTCGTTGGAGGCGATGGTAAGGCCCTGCTGGGTGTAGATGACGAGCGGGATGTCGCCGTGGCCGCGGGAGTCGAGAAACTTGCGGGCACGCTCGAGGATCTCCACGCCATAGGGATCCCAGGCAGCGAGAATCGGGCCGCGGGCCTTCTGGATGGCCGCCTCGAGATCTTGAATGGCGGCGTCACCGGCGGTGGTCAGCTCGGCCTGGCGCGCCGGGTCGTCGGGATACTTGGGGTGGTAGAGGTCGATGAGCACGACGTCGGGCGGATGGCCTTCGGCGACCATGCGCTCGAGGCGGAGATCGAACTCGCGCCCGGAGGCGACGAGAGTGAGATCGTACTCGTCACCGTGCTGCTGCTGAAAGTTGTCGAGCCAGGTGCGCTTATCGTCCAGAAACAAGATGTGGTATTTATTCAGTCCTCGTGACATGAGACCCCTTTGCGGCGCTTGACGGCACGAAATGGGATTGCACTACCAGATTAGTTTCGCCGGGGCAATCTGCCAAGGGGCGGGGAATTTTCCGGCGGCTGCGCCCGGGCGGTTCTCCCTTGCCGCATGGTATTCTGAAGTGTCGCGGGCGGCATGTCCGTCTCGCGTTCAATTTGCCATTTCAGCCGCCTGGCGGCTGCCGGAAGCCTTTTCGATGTTCGAGAATCTTACAGACAAACTGCAGCGCGCATTCAAGAACCTCCGCGGACAGGGCACCCTGACGGCGGAGAACATGGACGAGGCTCTGAAAGAAATCCGCCTTGCCCTGCTGGAAGCCGACGTCAACTTCAAAGTGGTCCGCGACCTGGTTGACCACATCCGCGAAAAGGCCACGGGCACGCAGGTGCTGACGGCATTGTCGCCGGCCGAGATGGTCATCAAGGTGGTCCGCGACGAGCTGGTGGAGACGCTGGGCAAGGACACGGCGAAGTTCAAGTTTGCCTCGCAGCCGCCGACGGTGGTGCTGATGGCGGGCCTGCAAGGTTCGGGTAAAACGACGACCTCGGGCAAGCTGGCGGGCTGGTTCAAGAAGGGCGGACACCGCCCGATGCTGGTGTCGGTGGACGTGTACCGCCCCGCGGCGCGCGAGCAGTTGAAGGTTGTGGCCAAGGCCGTTGGCGCGCACCTGTACGAGGGCGAGAACGTTGAGAGCAACACGGAAAGCGTCGTTCGCCTGGCCAAGGAAGCGCGGCGCGAGGCGGTCATCAACGGCTGCGACGTGCTGATTGTGGATACCGCGGGACGTCTGCACATTGACGAGCAGTTGATGGAAGAGATGCAGTCGCTGCGGTCGCTGCTGAATCCGCAGGAAGTGCTGTTTGTGGCCGACGCGATGACCGGCCAGGACGCCGTCAACTCGGCCAAGGAGTTCCACGACAAGCTGACGCTGACGGGCGTGGTGCTGACGAAGATGGACGGCGACGCACGCGGCGGCGCAGCGCTCTCCATCCGCGCCGTCACCGGACAGCCCATTAAGTTCCTGGGCATTGGCGAAAAGTACGATGCCATTGAGCCGTTCCACCCGGACCGCGTGGTGGGCCGCATTCTGGGCATGGGTGACATCCTCTCGCTGATTGAAAAGGCGGAGGAGAAGCTCGACAAAAAGAAGTCCGAGGAGTTTGCCAAAAAGGCCCTCAGCGGCGACGGCTTTTCGCTGGAGGACTTCCGCGAACAGTTGCGGCAGGTGAAGAAGCTGGGCTCTCTGCAATCGATCATGGGCATGCTGCCGAAGATCGGTCCGTTTGCGCAGATGCAGCAGGCATCGAGCAAGGTGGACGAGAAACAGTTGACGCGGGTGGAGGCCATCATCAACTCGATGACCGCCTACGAGCGCGAGCATCACGAGGCCATCAACGGTTCGCGGCGCAAGCGCATTGCGCGCGGCAGCGGCACCAGCGTGCCCGAGGTGAACAACTTGCTGCGGCAGTACGCGCAGATGCGGAAGATGTTCAAGAGCATGAGCAAGCCGGGCTTTGCGCGGCGTCTGGGTGGGATGAAAATGCCCGGGATGTAGATTGCGAGTTGTGCGAAAGGCCCCGGCGCGCCGGGGCCTTTTCTATTTGGCGGACGCCCAGGTTAGCTCGCGTTGCTCGCGAACCCTTCGACAGGCTCAGGGCAGGCACCGGGGCACCCTTGTTGTGATGGACGAAGGACGATTGGGGTGGTTGGTGACCTGGGGCGACTTCCTCGATGCCCAGTGTGCGGGGTTCTTCGGCTGCGCCTCAGGATGACACACGTGGAGAGATGGTGGTTGCTTCCCACTCAAGCCCAACTGCGGGCTTGAATGGGGCACCGGCACCGGAAATCTTTGATCGTTAATCATCCTTCTTCAATCATCGATCACTCATTTGTCGATCAATCAATCGTACTTCGTCCTTTACTCTTCCACTCCCTCGAACAAATCCGTCTCCAGCTTTGGTTCTGTTACCTTGCGCGTGGCGGACAGGTGGAAGAGTTCGCAGGTGCCGGCCTGCTCCTGCGCGTGTTTGAAGATGGGCAGCAGAGGAAGCTGCGTTTTGTGCAGGGCGAAGGCCTCGTTCTTGCGATCCACATACTTGTCGATGTTGACGCGCGCCGTAACCGGACTGAGGGAGATTGGCGGGCGTTCCTTCAACGAGAATTCGGCGGTGACCTGGTAGAGCTTGTCGGGCTGCCACGGCGCGAGGCCGTCCTTTAGCTGCTCCGGCCAGCGATTGGCGCGGCCCGCCCACTGAAAGGCCGCGGCCGTGAAGAGGCCGGCCATGCCGTGATCGGGATGCGCGGTGACAAAGCCATCCGTGCCGAAGGTGGCCACCACCTGCGGACGGAACTGGCGCAGGTAGCGCACGAGCTGGCCCACCACCTGGTGAAAATCTTCGCGGTCCAGGAGACCGTCGCGATAGTTCCAGACCTCGCTGCGCGAGGCGCCGAGATAACGGCAGGCGTCGCTGAATTCCATGCGGCGGCGAGCCTTGAGCAGATTGTCCTCCACGAGGCCGCCGCGGTTGGTGGCCCGCTCGCCGGCGGTAAGAGAGATGACGGCGCAGTCCACGCCGGCTTCCGAGTACTTTGACAGGATTCCACCGAAGCAACCGGACTCGTCGTCGGGATGCGCCACAACACACAACAATCTCAACATTCTTCTTCCTCGCCGCCGAAGCAGAGCGCCGCTTGCAGGCATTCTCTGACCGGCGCATAACTTTTGCGGTGCATGGGCGTGGGACCAAAGCGGGCCAGCGCCGCCTTGTGCCGCGGCGTGGGATATCCCTTGTTCGACGCCAGACAGAATTGCGGATAGACCTTGTCCCAGGCGCAGAGAATCGCGTCGCGATGGACCTTGGCTAATATGGATGCGGCAGCGATGGAAACGGAGCGCGCATCGCCGTGAATGATCTTTCTTTGCCAGCAGGGAATGTCCAGCACAAGGGCGTCCACCAGCACGGCGTCGGGCTGGGGGCGGAGCTTTTCGACCGCGAGCTTCATGGCCAAGCGGCTGGCCTGCCCAATGTTGAGCTGGTCGATGCGGGCCACATCGACCTCGGCGACGGCCCAGGCCAGGGCCTTGCCGCGAATCTCGGCGGCCAGGCGGAGGCGCTGTGGCTCGCTGAGCTGCTTGGAGTCGTTGAGGCCGGCGATGGGACGGGCGGGATCGAGGATGCAGGCTCCGGCGACGACGCAGCCGAAGAGACAGCCGCGGCCTACTTCATCGGCACCGGCGATGAGACGCGCTCCGGCGGCGCGGGCTTCGGCTTCGAACTCTTCGCCACAGACGAAGGTTTGGCGCTGACGCGCTTTGCGTTTTGTTGGAGCGGTGCGGGCCACGATGGTTATTAGCTTCGCACCGTAGAACGCGCGGACGCAAGGCGGAGGAGCAGACGTAGAGATCCTTCGACTTCGCAGGCGCGTTGCGCGCACCTGCTGCGCCAAGGTCACTTCCAACACAAATTCATTTGGAATTTTCTGGCAGGTGACCTTGTGCCACATCCTCTCTACACACGGCGCTGGTATCCTTCGCTGCGCTCAGTAAGACACGTCTTTTTTTTACGACCGTTTGCTCGAAATGATGAACACAAAACAAATGATAAAAGGCCACGGCATGCACCGTGGCCTTTGACAAACGAAGCGCTTCCCTACTGCTTCTTCACCCGCAGGTCGTGGCCGGTCATCTCCGTGGGCTGGTGCACGCCGAGGATGCCGAGCACCGTGGGAGAGATGTCCTGCAAGGCGCCGTCAGGGCGCAGCATGAACTGATCGGCCTGCTCGGCGACGTAGAGGAACGGCACCGGGTTGGTGGTGTGCGCCGTGAATGGGCCTCCGGTTACAGGGTCGATCATCTCTTCGGCGTTGCCGTGGTCGGCCGTCACCAGCATGACGCCGCCCTTGCGCTTGATGGCCGCGTAGATCTCTCCCAGGCAGGCATCGACGGTTTCCACGGCCTTTACCGTCGGCTCAATCTTGCCCGAGTGGCCCACCATGTCGGCGTTGGCAAAGTTCACCACCAGCACGTCGAAGGTGTTGTCCTCGATGTGTTTGACGACGGCCTCGGCGATGCCGGCGGCGCTCATCTCCGGCTTCAGATCGTAGGTGGCCACCTTGGGCGACTGCACCAGCACGCGGTCTTCGCCGGGGAAAGGCTTCTCCACGCCGCCGTTGAAGAAGAACGTGACGTGGGCGTACTTCTCGGTTTCGGCCACGCGCAGGTTGCGCATGTTCTCGGTGGCCATTACGTTGGCCAGAATGTTGCTGAGGCGCTCGGGCGGAATGACCGTGGGCAGCTTGAAGCGCTGGTCGTACTCGGTCAGGCAGAGGTAGTGCAGGCTCTTCGGCAGTTCGCTGGCGGGGATCTCCGCTTCGAGCTTGTCGGCCTCGGGCAGGTCGCGTCCGTGCTCGGCGGTGATGCCGCTCTCACGCGCAAGCACCTGGGTGATCTGGCGGGCGCGGTCGGCGCGGAAGTTGAAGTTGATGACCACGTCTTCGTCGCGAATGCTGCCCACGGGCTCGCCGCGTTCATCGGTGCAGACGAAGGGGATGACGAACTCATCGAAGACGCCGCGATGGTAGCTCTCCTTGACGGTCTTCACCGGATCGGCGGTGGTGCCGCCCTCGGCGTGGCCGTGCACCATGGCGTCAAAGGCCTTGCGCTCGCGCTCCCACTTTTTGTCGCGATCCATGGCGTAGTAGCGCCCGCTGACGGTGGCCACCTTGCCGATGCCATACTCGCGCATCTTCTGCTGAAGCTTCTCAATGTATCCGGCGGCGGAGTCGGGCGCGGTGTCGCGTCCGTCGAGGAAGGCGTGCACAAAGGCGCGCTCCACGCCATTCTCTTTGGCCATGCGCAACAGCGCGTAGAGGTGCTCCTGGTGCGAGTGCACGCCGCCATCGCTGAGTAGTCCGATGAAGTGCAGGCGGCGTCCGTTGATCTTGGCCTGGCGCATGGCCTCCAGCAGGAACTGGTTCTTGAACAGCGTTCCGTTCTCGATCATCACATCGATCTTGGTGATGTCCATGTACACCACGCGGCCGGCGCCGATGTTGAGGTGGCCGACCTCGCTGTTGCCCATCTGCCCGGTGGGCAGGCCCACGTAGCGTCCGCTGGTGTGAATCAGCGTGTTGGGGAACTCGCGCAGCAGCTTGTCATAGGTGGGCTTGCGCGCCAGCGAAATGGCGTTGGACTTGGAGGCCGGAGCGTAGCCCCAGCCATCGAGGATGATCAGCACCAAGGGTTTCGGTCGAGCCATGATTCGATTCTTCTCCGTGACCAGATTGCTTCGTTCACCGTCCGTAACGCAGCCGGACTACTTGGACTTGTTCTCCGCCCCGGGCGCAGACTTGTCCGCCGGATGCTGCTTTTCAAACTCGACCTCAAAGGCCTCCAGCTTGCGCTGCAAAGAGTCCGCGTAGTTGGAGAGCTTCTTCTGCACCAGTTCCTGGCTGCTGTCGTTGGCCTCGCGAATGATGGTGGGCAGCTTGCCCACCAGGCGCTGTCCGGCCTCGGAGTTGTAGAAGTCGATGCCGGCCTGCACGTCGGCGGCGCTCAGATTCTTTTGATAGACGTCGATGAGAATCTCCGAGATGTCCTCGAAGCCGAAGAGCGGCGTGGTGTCAAAGACGGCGTCCAGCTTCTTCAGATCCGCTTCCGTCGCGTCGGGCCGCTTCTTTTTGAGCGCGTTGTGCGCCGAGGTTCTGATGTTCAACTGCGCCTTGTGCAGAGAGTTCTCCACGTTCTGACGGATGCCCATGGCGGTAAGCAGCGCCAGCACCTGGGCGCGCGAGGGCGGCGTGGGATCCATGGCGACGGCCTGCGCCAGCGCCGAGCCCGAAGACAAGGCGGCGAGCAGCAACAGAACCGAAAGGCGAACTCCAAGGCGGCGAATCATCGCAATCTCCAAAACAAGTTATTACAGAGGAAAGAGACTCCCGCCGCAACTGCGGCGGGAGCAAAAGAAAAACACGGCGGAGCCGGGCGCGCGGCACGGCCCGCAACGATTACTCTTCGCCGGCCTCGTCGAGCAGCGGGCCGTCGTAATTCAGCGCGCCGAGCCCGAGGAAGCGCGCGGCGGTGCCCAGTTCTTCTTCAATGCGCAGCAACTGGTTGTACTTGGCAATGCGGTCGGTGCGGCTGGCGGAACCGGTTTTGATCTGGCCCACGCCGGTGGCAACGGCGAGATCGGCGATGAACGTGTCCTCGCTCTCGCCGGAGCGGTGGCTCATGACGGCCGTGTAGTTGTTGCGGCGCGCCATTTCAATGGCCTCCAGGGTCTCGGAGATGGTGCCAATCTGGTTGACCTTGATCAGGATCGAGTTGGCCACGCCAGTGTCAATGCCGCGCGCCAGGCGCGCCGTGTTGGTGACAAACAAGTCGTCGCCGACCAACTGAATTTTTCCGCCCAGCTCGTCGGTCAAAAGTTTCCAGCCTTCCCAGTCATCCTCGGCCAGGCCGTCTTCCAAGGAGACGATGGGGTACTGGCGCACCCAGTTGGCGTAGAACTTCACCATGTCGGCACTGCTCTTTACGCTCTTGTCGCTCTTCTTGAAGACATACTTGCCGTTGTCGAAGAATTCGCTGGAGGCGGGATCGAGGGCGATGGCCACGTCGCGCCCCGGCGTATATCCGGCCTTGGTGATAGCTTCCAGAATGACTTCGATGGCCTCGTCGTTCGACTTCAACGAAGGAGCAAAGCCGCCTTCGTCGCCCACCGCCGTGTTGTAGCCGCGCTTCTTGAGCACCGACTTGAGGGCATGGAAGGTCTCCGCGCCCCAGCGCAGCGCCTCGCGGAAGGAAGGCGCGCCGATCGGCATGGCCATGAACTCCTGGAAGTCCACGTTGGAGTCGGCGTGGGCCCCGCCGTTGATGATGTTCATCATGGGCACGGGCAGAATAGTGGCGTTCACGCCGCCGAGATAGCGATAAAGCGGCAGGTCATAGTGGTCGGCCACGGCGCGGGCGGCGGCCATGCTAACGGCCAGGATGGCGTTGGCGCCCAGCTTCTCCTTGTTCGCGGTGCCATCCAGCTCGATCATCTCGGAGTCCAGCTCGCTCTGATTGCTGGCGTCCAGGCCTTCGACGTGCGGAGCAAGGATGTCGTTGACGTTATCGACGGCCTTCAGCACGCCCTTGCCCAGGTAGCGGGCGGCGTCGCCGTCGCGCAGTTCCACGGCCTCGTGCTCGCCGGTGGAGGCTCCGCTGGGGACGATGGCGCGTCCCTTGGCGCCGCTGGTCAGGGTTACTTCGGCTTCCACCGTAGGGTTGCCGCGTGAATCCAGAACTTCCCGCGCATGTACCAGATCAATCTCGGTCATAGCTTCCTCGTTTCCATTCGATGGGTTGGATCGGGTGAAAAGAATTGGTTTGGAAAAGATGATGGCGTGGCCCGCGACGTGAACGGATCGAATCGCCATAGGCGCATTGCCCGGCGGAAATGCGTCTCTCCGCGGGCGCGAAGACAGCGGCGAATTGGATCGGTCTCGCCAAACCAGAAGAATTATAAGCTACTCGGCGGCAGGCCGCTGTAGAGGAATCCGGAGAGCGCCATACGGCCGCTTGCCGATCTTCCCGATGCGTCGTAACTGCCTTGGTTCAGGGCGATTGCGCGCTCCCGGGCCATGCCCTAGGCTCGGCCTGTGGGGCAGCAATGCGCCCTTGGAGGTTTGCGATGAAACCAACGATGATTCTGCTCTCGATCATGGCCCTGGCCACCTTGGCCCTTGGACAAGACCGCTCGTCGAGCTTCGTCCACTCCGATCCCTCGCTGGCCACGGAAGTTCCCGCCAAGCCGTCGGCGGCGCACGTGGCGCAAACGGCCCCGGCCGAGGAGAACTCGACCATTATGTATCCCAACGAGCAGGATCCCTACACGAAGGATGCCTACTCGCAGAATCCGGCGCAGCCCGCGGCGCAGGCAGTGCCCGCTCCGGCGCCGGTGGTGAATGACACGGCTCCCATGGCCAAAGGAAGCGAGCCCAGCACGGCCGCCCCGCGGACGGATACGCAATTCAGCCAGCGCCCCGATCCCTCGAACATCCTGCTGCCGGTGGCCACCGTGCTGCACCTGAAGCTGGACCAGACCATCTCCACCGAAAATGTCCGCCGCGGACAGAAGGTGGAAGCCTCCTTGACACAGCCCGTAACGATTGATGGACGCGTGGTGCTGCCCGTGGGCAGCTACGTGGAGTGCGAGGTGCTGAGCGCGAAGAACCCGCGGCGCATTGCCGGACGCCCGACCATCGTGATCAAGGCGCGCAAGGCGCAACTGCCCGCGGGCGGCGATCTCTACTTCTCGGCCTCGATGATCGACACGGCAAACCCGCACCATCTGGACGTGGACGAGGAAGGCCGCCTGCGCGGCTCCGACAACCGCATTGACAACGTGGAACTGACCGCCATGACCGGATCGGGCGCCATTGCCGGAGCGGTAATCGCCGGACCAACCGGCTTTGCCGTGGGCACCGTCACCGGCGCCGCGTTCGCCACCGGACATCGCCTGGTGCGTCACCACCACCTGACCCTGCCCGCCGGCACGGAACTGATCTTCGAACTGGACGAACCGGCCAGCGCCTCGCGCGAGCTGGCCAGCGCGCAACGATAACACAGATCCTGATCAAGTCGGAATCTGTCAGGGCACGGATTTATCCGTGCCGCTAAGCCGGCAACTATATGTCGCGGCTTTAGCCGCTGAGGAAATGTCCGTCAAGAATAAACAGCTTTCCCTCAGGGGCTGAAGCCCCTGTGTTTATGCGGCTTTTACGGCACGGCTGAAGCCGTGCCCTGACAAAACATCTTCCCCTCAAAATCTATCGGTGACCGGTTTAACTCCCGCGGAATAGCTTGCAAGAGTGACTTATTCAGAGCTTCCCTGACGCAGACTTTCGCGGAGACGCAAACGAAGAGGTCCGGCCGCGGCCGGACCTCTTCGTTTGCAGAAAGAAAACCTACTGCCGGACTTTTTCCAGGGCCTGGAAGAACTCCGGGAACGAGACTTTGACGGCCTCGGCGTTGTGGATAGTGGTCTCGCCTTCGGCGCGCAGGGCGGCAATGGCGAAGGCCATGGCGATGCGGTGATCGTCAAAGCTCTCAATCGCGGCGCCGTGCAGCTTCTGCTGGCCGGGAATCTTCATGCCGTCGGGAAACTCCTCGACCTCGGCGCCCATGGCGCGCAGGTTGCGCACCACGGCGTGGATGCGGTCGCACTCCTTGACGCGCAGCTCCTGGGCGTTGCGTATCTCGACGCCGTTGACGCTGTACGGAGCGATGGCGGCGATGGCCGGCAGCTCGTCGATGAGCGCGGCGCTGGTGGCGCCACTGATGACGCCGCCCTGGAAGACCGATCCCTCCGCCTGCAGGGTACCCACCAGTTCGCCGAACTGTTGCTCGATCTTGAGGAAGTTGATCTTCACGCCCATGCCGCCAAGCACGTCCAGCACCACCGAGCGCGTGGGATTCAACAACACGGAATCCACCACCAGGCTGGAGCCGGGATACAGGGCCGTGGCGCATAGGAAGAACACCACCGAGGAGAGGTCGCCGGGAACGTAGGCCTTTATGGCCTTCAGCACCTGCCCGCCGCGGACGCTGATGCGGTCTCCGGAGCGCACGACCTCGCCGCCGAAGGCCTCGATGGCCAGTTCGGTGTGGTCGCGCGTCTTCACTGGCTCAATCACCGTGGTCTCGCCCTCGGCGAACAGGCCGGCCAGCAGCACGCAGCTCTTGACCTGGGCACTGGCCACGGGAGGCTGATAGGTGATGGCTTTGAGGCGCGAGCCGTGAATGGTCAACGGGGCGCAGCCTTCTTCGGCATCGATGCGCGCACCCATCTGCGTCAGCGGCTCAATGACGCGCTTCATGGGACGGCGGCTCAGCGAGGCGTCGCCCACCATGACGCTGGTGAAGGGCTGCGCCGCCACCACGCCGCTCAACATGCGCATGGTGGAGCCGCTGTTGCCGCAGTCAAGCTCTTCCTGCGGAGCCGCCAGCTTGCCGCCCACGCCTTCCACCTCGACGTGGTTGCCGTTGCGGCGCACGTGCGCGCCCATGGCCACCATGCAGCTCAGGGTGCTGGAGCAATCGGCCGAGGTGGAAAAGTTATCGAACTCCGAGGTGCCAGCGGCCAGTCCGGCCAGCATGGCATAACGGTGAGATACCGACTTGTCTCCGGCGGTGCGCACGCTGCCGCGTATCTGCTTTGCCGGTTGAACCTTTGCGTCCATGTGTCGTTTCTTCCTCGTGCGGGGCGGCTGGGCGCGGTCCGCGTCAGGGGGTATGTAGCAATATAGCAATTTGGCCGGGGACAATGCGAAGCGTCCTCCGGACCACTTCGGCCGGCGCACGGAATCAGCGCGCGTGCCGCTCCAGAAAGTCGCGCAGCACGGGACCGGCTTCCTCGGGATGTTCCAGGGCGGCCGTGTGTCCGGCACGGGAGACGATTTTTAACTCCGCGCCGGGTATGCCGCGCGCGATGCGCTCCAACTCGGCCACCGGCGAGGGCAGGTCGTCCTCACCGCCCAGCACCAGCGACGGAACGGTGATGGAAGACAGCGTGGCAAGGCTATCGGCGCGGGAGGCCATGCCGCGTTGCAGGGCAGCCATGCCCGGAGCGGTGGCGCGGCGCATGGTGTTGCGGGCCATCTCGACGACGTCGGGACGCGCGCCCAGGGTGTAAGCCGAAACCATGCGCGGCATCATCTGGCCAATGGCCCACTCGGGGCCGCGTTCGAGAACGTCCGCGGCGGCCTGCAAACGCCCTTGGATTCCCTCTTCGCCATCCGCTCCGGCGCGGGTATCGAAAAACGCCAAGGCCTTCACCCGCTCGCGCGCCCGGCGCCAGAGTTCGAAGAGCGCGTAGCCGCCCACCGAACAGCCGGCAAACGCAGTACGGCCAATACCCAGCGCATCGCACAGGGCGAGGGCATCCGTGGCCAGTTGCGCCATGGTGGTGACCGGCTCACCGTTCTCGGGATGTGCCAACCCGGACTGGCCCAGCCCGCGTAAATCCGGCAGGATGAGGCGGAAGCGCGACTCCAGAAAGGGCACTACCGGCAGCCAGAACGTGTGGTCGCAGGGATACGGATGCAGCAGAACAACGTCCGGGCCCTTGCCGCAAACTTCGTAGAAAAGGTCCACCTCGCCCGAGTGAAGGATCATGCGCTTATTGTATGACGCCCGCGTTCCGTTCCGGGCTGAGTTCTATTGTGGCGAAACGAAGTCTCTTGAGTACCTATATCTGGGCGAAAGCCGCGTTCTCTGCCCTTCGCGGACGTGATACATAACAATCGTGGGCACATATAGTCAGCCAGTTCCGGAGAATACGGTCTTCCACGGTAACGTGGCGCGCTTCTTTTCGCGGCGCCCCATTCTGACGCAGGAACAGCTTACCTGCGGTTACGAGTTGCTGTCGCGCATGGGTCCGGAGAGCGTGCTGGCCAGCCTGGAATCCGAGGAGATTCCGGCGTCATCGACGACACGGTTGCCTGGCCCCACGCACGTTCAGAGCGGCGCGGCCGAACTTGCATGCGGGCTGCCCGCCTACCTTCCCTGCACGCGCGAGATGCTGCTGGGCGGCGAGATTCTGCACCTGCCCAGCGAGCGCATTGTGCTGGAAATCGATGAAGAACTGGCGGTGGACCGCGAGGCCGTGGCCGCCTGCCAGCAACTGCATCGCTCGGGTTATCACCTTGTGCTGAACGAATACCTGCCGCGCCGCGAGACCTATCAAATACTTCCTTACATCGACACGGTGAAAGTGGACTTTCTGGCCACGGACGTGACGCGCCAGGCGGCGATTGCCAGCGACATGCGCCGCCGCGGCATACGCCTGCTGGCACAGCGGGTGGAAAGCTACCGGCAGTTCGCCCTGGCCACGCGGCTGGGGTACCAGTACTTCCAGGGATATTTCTACCTCCGCCCGGAAACGCTGGCGATCCAGGATATTGCGGTGAACCAGATGGCCTACGTGGAAGCCATGAACGTGGCGCACCGCGATCCCTATGACATGATGGCCCTGGAGCAGACCATCCTGACGGAGCCGACGCTCTGCTTCCGTCTGCTGCGCTATCTGAACTCGGCGGCCTTCGGCGTGTTTCCGGTGTATTCCATACGCCACGCGCTCTCGCTGCTGGGACAGCGCGAGATTCAACGGTGGATTGCGGTCACGGTGTCGATCTCGCTGTCCGAGCGCCGCGCCGAAGAGTTGGTAAACAACGCGCTCACGCGGGCACGCATGTGCGAACTGCTCTCCCGGGACTGCGCCATCGAGCCGGGAGAAGCCTTTATGACCGGCATCCTCTCGCTGATGGACGCCATGCTGAACCGCCCGCTGGAGGTGGTGCTGTCACACCTGCCCATCCGCTCCTTCTGCAAGGACGCGCTGCGCAACGACGCCAACCCGCTGGGCAAGCTGCTGCGCCTGAGCGTGGCTTGCGAACGCGGCAACTGGGAAGAAGCCGAGCAGTACTCCAGCACCCTGTCGCTCAGCGAGGATGCGGTGTGGCAGGGCTTCAGCGATGCCTGCGGCTGGAGCCAGAATATTCTGCGCGAACACCACAGCCACAAAGCGCTGGAACCGTAAGTTTTCACTCGTGGCGCGATGCGCCGCAGCGCCCGGTCCGTACCCCCGCCAGATACCCCGAGGCATGTTTATTTTTCCTTTTGAATCATTGAGTTACGGAAAATAGTGGTAGTTTGGGGACTTGACATGCGATCGGATGCATTGCTTCCCAGGTTAGCTTCGCGAACCTGGGAAGCAACTGCTTACTGTTTATCGGGCTTGGGGACGCGGCCGGGCATGGCAGAGGGGTTTTCATGGGTGCGCTCGCGGAAGCGCGCCTTCATGCCGCTGGCCAGCGAGACGGCCGACTCGCCGAAGCGGTCGCGCAGGGCATCCACGGCGCTCATGGCGCGCGTCAGGCGCGACTCCGCGGCATCTGCCAATAGCAATTCCATCTGTCCCGAGGCCGGCTCCAGCGCGCTGGACTGCACGCCGATCAGGCGGATGGCGCGGCCCTTTTGCCAGTGCTGGTGAAAGAGCTTGCGGGCAATTTCGACGACTTCGGCATCGAGCTGCGTGGGGTGCTCCAGGGTGACGCCACGGGTGAAGGTGGTGAAATCCGCGTAGCGCAGCTTGATTTGCACCTTGCGCGCCCAGAGATGGTGCTCGCGCAGGCGGCGGCAGACCATTTCGCTGAGACGCGAGAGCATTGACTCGAGCGCCGCGCCGTCGGGTTCGTCGCGGTCGAAGGTGTGCTCGTGGCTGATGGACTTGGGGTCGCCGCTCTCGCCGACCTCGTCGTCATACCAGCCGCCGGCGTCGAGGCCTTTGGCCTTCTCGATGAGCGAGCCGAGGCCGTCGCCGATCTTGCGGCCCAGCTTCGCTTCGGTGAGCACGGCCAGTTCGCCCAGGGTGCGGATTCCCATCTGGTTCAATTTCTTCTCGGTGACTTCGCCGACGCCGGGCAAGCGCTTCACCTCCAGAGGGGCGAGAAAAGCGGCCTCCAAGCCGGGCAGGATGCGCAGCATTCCGTTGGGCTTTGCCTGGTCGCTGGCCACCTTGGCCACCACGCGCGCACCGGCAATGCCGATGGAGCAGTTCAACCCAGTCTGCTGCTTCATCAGGCGATGCAGGGCATCGGCGGCCTTGATGGGTGGGCCCAGCAGGCGCCCGGTGCCGGTCATGTCCAGGTAGGCTTCGTCGATGGATGCCATCTCCACCGCCGGGGTGAAGCACAAAAAGACCTGGCGCACCGCGTGAGACTTTTCCCGGTAGCGCTCGGGATTCCCGTGCAGAAACACCGCCTGCGGACACCTCCGGGCCGCCTCACGCAGAGCGATGCCGGAGTGGACGCCGAACTTGCGCGCGGCATAGGAAGCGGCGGCCACCACGCCGCGCTGATCGGCGCGTCCGCCGACGACCACCGGCTTGCCCTTCAGAGAGGGATCGTACAACTCCTCCACCGAGACGAAGAAGGCGTCCATATCGACATGGAAGTAGGTGCGCGGCACGCCCTGATTTTAACCCAACAAGGCGAAGAAATGGAGAATATAACAATGTAAAAAGAAGCTGCCCGGAGCTTTCACTTCTCCGGGCAGCTTGATGAAAATAAACAGCTTACTTTGCGGCTACTGGATGCACTCCGCGCAGCAGTTCGTCGGCCAGGGGAGCCGCGCCGTAGATCTTGCGCAGCGCTTCGAGGATGGCGCGGGAATCGACGCTGACAGCGCGGCCGATGCGGTCCTCATAAGCAAAGTCCCAGGGCAGCGACTGAATGTTGCCGTCGAAGATGATGCCCACCACTTCGCCCTTCTTATCCACCGTCGGCGAACCGGAGTTGCCGCCGATGATGTCGGAGGTGTGCACGAAGTTGAAGGGAGTCTTCAGGTTCAGCTTGCCCTTGGAAACCGTCCAACTCTGAGGCAGCGCGAAGTCGCCCTTGTTGCCGTTGGCCGCGGCGTGCTCGTAGGCTCCGCCGATGGTGGTGTAGGGCGGAATCTGTTTGGTCTCCTCGGTGTAACCCTTGATGACGCCATAGCTGAGGCGCAGGGTGAAGGTGGCATCGGGATAGCTGTTGGTGCCCTGCACGGCAAAGCGCGCCTTGGCGATGCGGGTGGAGTTGAGGCGGACGGGAGCGTCCACCTGGTCCTCCCACTGCTTGCGCAGTTCGCGGGCGCGCGGGTCGATCTGGCGGGCCAGCACGATGAGCGGATCGGTGCTGGCGGCCACGGCCGCCGGGCCGCCCTCATAGAGTTGCTTGCGCACGGCGGGGTCGTCCAGCTTGCTGCCGTTGATGTAGAAAGCAGCGGCTTCTGCCGGAGTGCGCCCGGCCAGCACCTGTTTCAGAGTGGGATCTTCGGCGCCGAGCTTTTCGCTCATCAGCGTCAGGCCTTCGGTCATGAGCACCACGTCCAGATTGCGATAGACCGGCTCGGTGGAAAAGAGGCTCTGCTCCAGGGAGGCCAGGCGGGCATCGCTGTACTCGCGCAGGCGATCCTTATTGGGCTTCTGCTTTTCGGCGGTCACGCGCACCAGGGTGCGGGCGTAGCCGAACATCTGCGAGGTGAAGCCGAGGCCGCGCTCGACAAACGAGTAGGGCATGTAGAGCTGCTTGCGCACCTCCACGGCCTTGGCGATCTCTTCCCAGGCGGAGGCGTATTCGGCCTTGAGCTTGGAATCGGCATCGACGGCAGCGCGCAGCTTCTTTTCGGCGCTGGCCTTATCCTGCATCAGTTCGGCGTCGTGCAGACCGCCGCGGCGTCCCTTGTAGGCCTTCAGAGAGTTCTCCACGCCGAAGATGTCATCGGAGCTGATGCGGGCATTCTCCGTGGACTGGGCGGCAAAGTCGTGCAGCGCCTTGTCGCGGCGGGTGAGCAGCTCAATCACGAAGTCGGTCTGCACGTCCTTGAGGAAGTTCAGCTCGGCCATGGTCAAAAGGCGCTCGGTGCCGCCGGGATGGCCGGAGACAAAGACCAGGTCGCCGGTTTTCGTTCCGTTGGGCGACCAGTGCAGGTAATTGGTCAGGTGCGCCGGCTTGCCGTTTTCATACACGCGGAAGAAGGTGATGTCGAGGTCGTAGCGCGGATACTCGAAGTTGTCATGGTCGCCGCCGAAGAAGGCCATCTGCGCTTCGGGGGCAAAGACCACGCGCACGTCGGTGTACTTTTTGTACTTGTACAGGTTGTACACGCCGCCTGCGTAGAGGGTGACCACGTCGCAACGCAGGCCGCTGTTCTCCGAGCATTGCTTCTCGAGTTCGCTCATCTTCTGGCGCTGCGCCTGTCCGGCCGCGGCGTCGCTCATGCCGGGCTTGGCCGCGCCCTGCACGTCGGCGGTCACGTCCTGAATTTCAATGAGCTGGTTGAGTTCGAGGTCGGGGCATTTACCTTCCTCTTCGTAGCTCTTGGCGTAAAAGCCCTGCTTGATGTAATCCTTTTCGGCCGTGGAAAGCTGCTGCAGGCAGACGCGGCCGACATGGTGGTTGGTGAAGGTGAGGCCATCGGCGGAGACGAACGAACCCGATCCGCCGTTGTTGAAGCGCACCGAACCCAGGCGAAGATGATCGAGCCACGGGTCGGTGACGGTGAAGTTGTACTTCTTCTGAATCTTGTCCTTGGGGGCCTTGTTGTAAAGCCACATGCCTTCATCGGCAGCGGCCACGGCCGCCAGGACGCAGAGAACGGCGAGAACATTCAGGATACGACGTGTCATGGAAAAGCTCCTGCGTAGTGACGACAAACAGGTCATCATATCAGGAGCGAAAAAGAAGAGGAGCGCGAGCTCCTCTTCTCCGGGACAATCGTTCCATTCCGGCTCCGTACGGCAGGCTACTGGATACGGCCGAAGCTGGGTCCGTCATGCATGCCCAGCGACGCCGGCGGGCTGGGGCGGCGCGTCCGCAGGTTGTTGTCGCCCACCTTGAAGCGGCTGACGACCTGCTGCAGGTCCAGCGCCAAGGTGGAAAGGTTCTGACAGGCCTTGGCCGATTCGCTGGCGGCGTCGAACGAATGCTGCACCATGCGCGCGATTTCGCTCATGTTCTCGTTGACGGCCTCGGTGGCGGTAGCCTGCTGGGTGGCGGCGCTGGCGATCTGGGTGACGCGCTGCTGCATGAAGGTGGTGGACTCGATGATCTGCTTCAGCGAGCCGTCGGCCCTCTGTGCCGAGGTGACGCTGGCTTCCACGCTGCTGCTGCTGGCGGACATGACAGTGACGGCGCGCTTGGTGTCCTCCTGGATGGAGCGGATCATGCCGGCAATCTCCTTGGTGGCCGTGGTGGTGCGCTCGGCCAGCTTGCGGACCTCATCGGCGACCACGGCAAAACCGCGGCCCTGCTCGCCGGCACGGGCGGCCTCGATGGCGGCATTGAGGGCCAGCAGGTTGGTCTGGTCGGCGATGTCATCGATGACGCCGATGATGCGGCCGATTTCGGCGCTGGACTTGCCAAGCTGCTCGACGTTGCGCGAGGTCTCCTTGGCGGAAGCCGCAACCTGCTGAATAGTGGCGATGGTTTCGCCGACGATCTGGCCGCCCTCGTGGGCAACCTTTTCCGCGCTCTGCGCCTGTTCGCTGGTGCGGGCGCTGCTGTCGGTAACTTCATTCACCGTCGCCGACATCTCCTGCATGGCGGTGGCAATCTGATTGGTCTGATCGCGCTGCTTTTCGGCGGCCTCGGCAATTTGCGAAGCGGAAGCAGAAAGCTCTTCGGAGGCACTGGCCAGGTCGCCGGCATTACGCAGAATGGTGGAGATCAAGTTGCGCATGTTCTCCAGCATCTCGTTCATGGCATCGCCAATCTGGCCCAGCTCGTCGTTGGCGCCCTTGTCCGCCGATTGCGTCAGGTCACCGGCAGCCACGGCGGTAATGATCCCGCGCAGGTGCTCGATGCGGGCGGTGATGCTGCGCATGGTCATGACGCCGAAGCCGCCCACCAAAAGGCAAATGCCCGCCAGGACAACGATCATCATAACGGTCTTGGAGGAGACGGTCTCGCGCGCATCTTTCACATGCTCATCCACCCGGGCCTGGGCCATCTTCCACGCCTCTGCCATGGCTTGTTCCTGCGCTTCCGCGGGGCCACGCATCTTGTTGGCGCGCAACTGACGGGCACCCGCTATGTCGCCCTTCTCCACCAGGGGCAGGTACTCGTTGTCCATGATCTCGAAATACTTGATACCCTGCTGGTAGACATCGCCATTGAGCATGGCCAGCAACGGCGGGTTCTTCACCTGGCTCTTGTAATCATCGTGAGCCTTGCGAAAGGTGCTCTCGAACTGGTGCGCATTCTGGATGAACTTGGCGCGCTTTTCCGGAGTCGCATCCTCCAACTGGTAAAGGGTGCGGCGCGTCTCTTGTAGACCCAGGGACGGCGTCGAAAGGTCGCTGGAGAGTGCCTGATCCAAGGTGATGAGGCCATAAGCCTCACTGCCGATCTGCACCTGCTTCAACGTCCAGAAAGCGAGCACACCGAAAATTGCCAGACCGGCGAACGCGATGCCGATCATCAAGCTCATCTTGACCTTGAAACTCATATTCCGAAAGTTGAACATTCCTATTCCTCACGCGCCAAATGGCTACATAGACGTCAACGGCAAGGGGAGAGATTCACTGTATGGGGAACTGCGCAATGATGGCGGACGAATTTCCGCCGGGTTGCATTTTGGGAGGGTTTCAGCACGGCACTGCGGGAAAACGAAAGGAGCGGCCGCGGCCGCTCCCTTTTGTAACAGACTCCCGTGGAACTACTTGAGCGAGTAACTGGAGAGCACGCGCATGTAGTTGGAGCGCTGGAAAGCCTTCGGGTTGGGCACGTTCCGCTGGCTCATGCTGCCCTGCATCTGCTCGATGCTTTCGTACTCGCGCCGCTCCAGCCAGGCTTCGAGCTGGTTGCGCAGCGAGCGCAGGTAGCCAATGCCGTTCTTCAACAGCGCGGAGGCCAGCATGGTGACCTTGGCGCCGGCCATCATGGACTTCACCACATCCTCCACCGTGTGCACGCCGCCGGTAATGGCCACGTCGGCCTTGAGATGGCCGTGCAGCATGGCCGCCCAGTGCAGGCGCAGCAACAGCTCGTGGCTGTCGGAGAGCGTGACCGACGGCTTGACCACCAGTTCCTCCAGATCGAAATCCGGCTGGTAGAAGCGGTTGAAGATGACGATGCCCGAGGCGCCGGCCTGCTCCAGACGCTGCGCCATGTTGGCGAAGGCGCTGAAGTAGGGGCCAACCTTGACGGCCACCGGGATGGTAACCGTCTTGCGGATTTCCGTGACCAGGTCGAGGTAGAGCTGCTCGATGGACGCCGCCGTGGCGTTGGCCTCGGCGGGAATGAAATAGACGTTAAGTTCGATGGCGTCGGCGCCGGCCTGCTGCATCTCGCGGGCGTAGCTGATCCAGCCGCCGCGCGAGACGCCGTTGAGCGAGGCAATCACCGGAATGGAGACCGTCTCCTTGGCCTTGCGAATGTGCTCCAGGTAGCCCTCGGGTCCGATGTTGTAGCTGCCAAGATCGGGAAAGATCGAAGTCGCCTCGGCGCCCACATCGGCGTTGTCCCACAGGTAGCGGTCCAACTCGTTGGCTTCCAGGTTGAGCTGCTCCTCAAAGAGCGAGTGCAGCACAATGGCCGCGGCACCGCAGTCTTCCATGTGGCGCAGGTTGGTGATGTCCTTGCACAGCGGCGATGCGGCCACCACCAGCGGATTACGCAATTTGAATCCGAGATACTGCGTAGAAAGATCAACCATTACTCGGCTCCCTTGGCGGCAGTGGCCGGAGCGGCCGGAGCCGCGAATTCCGTGGCTAACGTCTCGTAACGCTCCCAACGTTCGCGCACATCCTGCTGCGCTTCTTGCAACAGCAGGCGAGCCGCATCGGGATCGCTCTGCCGCAGCATGGTGTAGCGGGTTTCGTTGTAGATGTACTGTTCGAGCGGAATGCTGGGCGCTTTGCTATCCAGCACAAAGTTCGCCTGGCCCTCGCCGGCCGCCGGGTTGTAGCGGAACAGAGGCCAGTGGGCGCTGAGCACCGCGCGCTTCTGCTGCTCCAGCCCGTGCACCAGGTCGTAGCCGTGGGCGATGCAGTGGCTGTAGGCGAGGATGATCGACGGTCCGTCGAAGGCCTCGGCCTCGTTGAAGGCCTTGATGGTCTGCGTATCGCTGGCTCCCATGGCGACGCGCGCCACGTAAGCCGGGTAGCTCATGGCGATCAGCGCCAGATCCTTCTTCGGGCGTGCCTTGCCGGCGGCGGCAAACTTGGCTACCGCGCCGCGCGGAGTGGCTTTGGACATCTGTCCGCCGGTGTTGGAATAGACCTCGGTGTCCAGCACCAGGATGTTGACGTTGCGGCCCGAGGCGAGGACGTGATCCAGTCCGCCGTAGCCGATGTCATAAGCCCAGCCGTCACCGCCGACGATCCACACCGACTTGTCCACCAGGTTGCCGGCCAGGTCAAGGAGCGCCTTGGCCTCGGGGAGCTTGAGCGCCACGAGCACCTTCTTGAGGTCGGCCACCCGCGCGCGCTGCGCGGCAATGGCGGCTTCGCCCTTCTGTCCGCCGGCCAGCAGGCCCTTCACCAGCCCTTCCGGCAGCACGGCGGCCAGCTTCACCAGCAATTCGCGGGCAAACTCGTGCTGCTTGTCGATGGACAGGCGGAGGCCAAGACCAAACTCGGCGTTGTCCTCGAACAAAGAGTTCGACCAGGCCACGCCGCGCCCATCCTTATTGACCGAGTAGGGCGTGGTGGGCAGGTTGCCGCCGTAAATCGACGAGCAGCCGGTGGCGTTGGCGATGACCGTGCGGTCTCCAAAGAGCTGGGTGAGCAGCTTGATGTACGGCGTTTCGCCGCAGCCCGAACAGGCGCCGGAGAACTCGAAGAGAGGCTGCAAGAGCTGCACGTCCTTGACCTGAGAGAGCGCCAGCTCCTCGCGCGGCACCTCGGGCAGAGAGAGGAAGAACTCCCAGTTCCTGGCCTCGCTTTCGCGCAGGGGCGGCTGCGCAACCATGTTGATGGCCTTGTGCTTGACCTCGCTCTTGGACTTGGCGGGGCAGGCCTCGATGCAGAGGGCGCAGCCGGTGCAATCCTCCGGCGCAATCTGCAAGGTGTACTTGTGCGTGCCCATGTAGTTCTTCCACTTGGGATCGGCCGTCTTGAAGGACTCCGGCGCCGCGGCCGCCAGGTCACTGGGATAGACCTTGGCGCGGATGACGGCGTGCGGGCAAACCAGCACGCACTTGCCGCACTGGATGCAGAGCTTCTCGTCCCACGCGGGAATTTCCAGAGCAATGTTGCGCTTCTCCCACTGCGCGGTGGCCGTGGGATAGGTTCCATCGGCGGGCAACTTGCTCACCGGCAAATCGTCGCCGGAGCCGAAGATCATCGGCGCCAGCACGTCCTGCACAAAGGCCGGAGCCTCGGCCGGAACCGGCGGGCGCAGATCGACCGTGCTGGTGGCCTGGGCGGGAACCTCGACCTTGTGCAAGTGTTCGAGCGTCGAATCCACGGCGGCAAAGTTTTTGGCCACCACGGCTTCGCCGCGCTTTCCGTAGGTCTTCTTGATGGCCTTCTTGATGGCCTCGATGGCTTCTTCGCGCGGCAGCACGCCGCTGATGGCGAAGAAACAGGTCTGCATGATGGTGTTGATGCGCTGGCCCATGCCGGTTTCCCTGGCCACGGCATAGCCATCGATGACGTAGAACCTCAACTTTTTGGCGATGATCTCCTGCTGCACGGTGCGCGGGAGCTGGTCCCACACCTCGTCCTTGCCGAGCTGGCTGTTGAGCAGGAAGACCGCGCCCTCGTCGGCCATCTTGAGCACGTCGATGCGCTCCAGGAAGCTGAACTGGTGGCAGGCCACGAAGTTGGCGCGCGAGATCAGGTAGCTGGAGTGAATCGGCCTGGGGCCAAAGCGCAGGTGCGAGGTGGTGATGGAGCCGGACTTCTTCGAGTCATAGACGAAGTAGCCCTGCGCGTAGTTGTCCGTGTCCTCGCCGATGATCTTGATGGAGTTCTTGTTGGCGCCCACCGTGCCATCGGCGCCCAGTCCGAAAAAGAGGGCGCGCACGGTGGAGGGATGCTCGGTAGAGAACCTGGCGTCGAAGTCGAGCGAGGTGTGGCTGACGTCATCGTTGATGCCGATGGTGAAGTGATTCTTTGGCGACCCGGCCTTCATGTTGTCGAAGACAGCCTTGACCATGGCCGGAGTGAACTCCTTCGACGACAGGCCGTAGCGTCCGCCCAGGAGCTTCGGCATCGCCGTCAGCTTACCCGCGGCAAAGCTCTCGGCCAGCACGGTGAGCACTTCCTGATACAAAGGCTCGCCGGCCGAACCCGGCTCCTTGGTGCGGTCCAGCACCGAGATGGTCTTGACGCTCGCGGGCAGCACGGAGAGGAAGTGCTCGGCGGAGAACGGACGGAAGAGGCGGACCTTGAGCAGTCCGATCTTTTCACCCTTCTCGACCAGGAACTTCACGGCCTCTTCGGCCACGTCGCAGCCGGAGCCCATCAGCAGAACAACGTGCTCGGCGTCGGGTGCGCCGACGTACTCGTAGAGCTTGTACTGGCGTCCGGTGAGCGAGGCAAAGCGGTCCATGGCCTTTTGCAGGATGGCCGGCACGGCGGCGTAATAGGGATTCACCGTCTCGCGCGCCTGAAAATAGACGTCGGGATTCTGCGCGGTGCCGCGCAGCACGGGGCGGTCCGGGGAAAGCGAGCGCAGGCGATGCGCGCTGACCAGCTCGTCGGAGATCATGGCGCGCATGTCTTCCACGGTGAGCTGCTCCACCTTGGTGACCTCGTGCGAGGTGCGGAAGCCGTCAAAGAAGTGCACGAAGGGGACGCGGGCCTCGAGGGTGGCGGCCTGGGCGATGAGCGCCGTGTCCATGACCTCCTGCACGTTGTTGGAGGCCAGCAAGGCCCAGCCCGTCTGGCGCACGGCCATCACGTCCTGGTGGTCGCCGAAGATGGACAACCCCTGCGCGGCCACGGCGCGGGCGGCCACGTGAATGCAGCATGAGGTCAGTTCGCCGGCGATTTTGTACATGTTGGGGATCATCAGCAGGAGGCCCTGCGACGAGGTGAAGGTTGTGCCCAGGCTGCCGCCCTGGAGCGCTCCGTGCAGCGCCGCCACGGCACCGCCTTCGCTTTGCATCTCCATCACCTGGGGAATCGAGCCCCAGATGTTGGGTTTGCTCTCCGAAGACCACTGGTCGCTGAATTCTCCCATGGGAGACGACGGAGTAATCGGATAAATGGCGATGACTTCATTAGTCTTGTGTGCGACGTAGGCGGCGGCTTCGTTGCCGTCGATCGTCACCTTGATTCGGCTCATGTACGTCCTCCCGGAATCAGTGTGCAGAACAGCTTTGCAATGTGTATGAAACGGGCGGCAAGGCGCCCGCTAGAACGATTCCAAGAGATGCTGTATCCCGAAGCGGAATGCCAGTGGCCGTTGCCAACAGCAGCGAGCAACGACCACGGTGGCGCAGGCACAGTACTGGCAGAGCGACTGGGCAAGATCCGGACGGACATCGTTTCTCTGGAAACGCGCTAAATCCCCACGGGACATTGCACTACGAGACTGCCAAAATGACTGTGACTTAACTCACAATCGGAGGTGAGGACGGCGAAAATCCGCGTCCGGCGAGGGGACAGCAGAAAATCCCATAGGACCATAAGGCAGCGGACGCAACCCCTCCGGCTCGGCGTCAAAAAAATACCGCGGGCGGAGTCCGGGAAAGGTCAGGAGCGCGCCGCGGCAAGAATCCACCGCCGCCCCCTGCAAGCCATGGGAGAGATTCGAGTACAATCGAGTTTTCCGGGAAAGTTTCGCATCCCGCTCAATTCTGCGGTTCGGAAGTCGCCTTGATCAACTGCTCCGTGCTTATCTCGAATCTTGCTGCCATCCTTGCCACGGCGCCGCGGCCCAGTCCGGTAGTCACGTTCCTGCAAAAACAGACGAATCCGGCATTCAAAGGGCTGTACCACGCCAACGGCTTCGACATGGCGCTGCTGATTCCCTACTTCATCGTGCTCATCATCCTTGCCAGCTACGGCTTTCACCGCTACCAACTGGTGTGGCTGTACTACAAATACCGCAAGAATAAGACGACCACGCCGAAGTCGCACTTTACGGATTTGCCGCGCGTCACCATCCAGTTGCCCATTTTCAACGAGCAGTTCGTGGTGGAGCGCCTGGTGCAGTCGATCTGCAACTTGGATTATCCGGCCGACAAGCTGGACATCCAGTTGCTCGACGACTCGACGGATGAGACAGTGAAGGTGGCGGCCGAAGTGGTGGAGCGTTACCGCGCCAAGGGACACGACATCGTCCACATCCATCGCGTGGACCGCACCGGGTTCAAGGCCGGGGCCTTGGAGCACGGCCTGAAGTACGCCAAGGGCGACTTTGTGGCCGTCTTCGACGCCGACTTTACGCCTCCCACCGACTGGGTGATGAAGGTGATCCACCACTTTGCCGAACCCAACATCGGCATGGTGCAAACGCGCTGGACGCACATCAACCGCAATTACTCGTTCCTCACCGAGGTGGAGGCCATCCTTTTGGACGGCCACTTTGTGCTGGAGCACGGCGGACGCTCGCGCGCAGGCGTGTTCTTCAACTTCAACGGCACCGCCGGCATGTGGCGCATCAAGGCCATCGAGGAGGCCGGCGGCTGGCAGCACGACACGCTGACCGAAGATACCGACCTCAGCTACCGCTGCCAGTTGAAGGGATGGAAGTTCCTCTACCTGCAAGATGTGGAGTGCCCCGCCGAGCTTCCCATCGAGATGACGGCCTTCAAGACGCAGCAGGTGCGCTGGGCCAAAGGGTTGATCCAGTGCTCGATCAAAGACCTGCCGAAGGTGATGCGGTCGAACGTCAACACGCGGGAGAAGATCGAGGCCTGGTATCACCTGACGGCCAACATCAGCTACCCGTTGATGATTCTGCTGAGCGTTCTGCTGCTGCCAGCCATGGTCATCCGCTTCTACCAGGGCTGGTTCCAGATGATGTACATTGACGTGCCCTTGTTCCT
Organism: Acidobacteriota bacterium; assembly: GCA_031296105.1. Classification (GTDB taxonomy): domain Bacteria; phylum Acidobacteriota; class Terriglobia; order Terriglobales; family Acidobacteriaceae; genus TOLSYN. The sequence goes on from JARLGJ010000015.1 coordinate 59,514, forward strand.
GGCCTCGACGTTCTCCATCTCCAGCTTCTACCTGGTGTCGCAAAAGGAATTGTTCCCGGGGCGCTGGTGGCGCACGTTCTTCTACCTGCCATTTCTGATGGCCCTCGGCATTGGATTGACGATTACCAACTCGAAGGGCGTGATTGAAGCTCTGCTCGGCATCCAGACGGCCTTTGCCCGCACACCGAAGTACGCGGCCACGGGCAAGACACAGGCCAACGTGGCGGCCAAAGCAGCCAAGAAGTATCGCAAGCGCCTGGGCCTGGTGCCGTGGATCGAGCTGGCGGTGGGCACCTACTTCGCGCTCACAGTGTGGTACGCCATTGCCAATGAGAACTACATCACGGTTCCCTTCCTCATCCTGTTTGTCTATGGCTACTGGTACACGGGATTGATGTCCCTGCTGCAAGGCCGCTTCGACTTCTTCCGCGGCGTGGTGCGCAGCAACGAAGAGGAGCGCATCAAGCCGTTCCCGGTGGGAATTTAAGCGGATTGGATCATTGACGATTGAAGAAGGGCGCCTGCGGGCGTCCTTTTTCATTGGTTGTTTCCTATCGCGGATGGTTGCCCCACCCTTACCGCTCCGCATAGCGGACGGTAGGGTGGGAAGCGACGGTTCCCACCCTGTCGCGCGAAGAAACGCGCGATAAGGGCGGGGCAACCGGGGGTATTTCGAAGTGCGTCTGAGAGTGTCTTCGTTTTATACTGGGGCATGACAAAGATGCGTTGCGCCCGCGCGCTCTCCCTCCTCTTGCTTTGCGTCTTTACCGTATCTTCCATGATGATGGCCCTCGACCGCCAGGCCGGCGCGGACTATCGCGCGCGGCGCGTGGCGCTCTCCAAGTCCGTTGGCAACGGCATGGTGCTGCTCTTCGCCGGCGTGACCGAAGGGGAAGAACTTTACGGCTTCCGCCAGGACAACGACTTCTTCTACCTGACGGGCTGGGCCGAGCCTAACGCGGCGGTCCTGATCCTCTCCGCCCAGGAGGCCACCAAGCAGCATCCGGCGCGCCCCTACACGGAAATCCTCTTTCTGCCGGCGCACAATCGCCTGCAGGAGAAGTGGACCGGCCCCAAGCTGGCCGGAGACGATGCCGAGGCCCCCAGCGTAACCGGCTTCGACCGCGTGGCCCTGCTGGACAAGATGCCCGACCTGGTACGCGAGATGGGCGGCCGGACCATGGTGTACACGGCCAAGGCCGAAGCTCCGCAAACGACTCCCTCCGTTACGCCCCTGCAGTGGCTGATCCGCAGCAACGCCTTCGGCTACGCCTACCAGAAAGATGTGACCCCGAAGATCGCCGAGCTGCGCAAGCACAAGGACGCGGGCGAAATCGAGCGCGTCAAGCACGCCACCGACGCCTCCATTGCGGCGCACAAGGCGGCGATGAAGGCCATGCGTCCCGGGCTGTACGAGTACCAGATTGCGGCGCTGATGCAGTACAAGTACCAGGACGCGGGCTGCGAGCGCCCGGCCTACGCGCCGATCGTCGGCTCGGGGCTGAACTCCACCGTGCTGCACTACTCGGACAACACCAAGAAGATTGAGGACGGCGACCTGGTGGTGATGGACGTGGCCGGCGAATATGCCATGTACGCCAGCGACATTACGCGCACTCTGCCCGCCAACGGGCACTTCACCGCACGCCAGCGCGAGATCTACAACATTGTGCTGGGGGCGCAGCAGGCCGCGGCCAAGGCCGTGGTGGCGGGCAAGTCAACGCTATACGGCACCGGGCCGGACGCTCTGCAACAGATTGCCTACGATTACATCAACACCCACGGCAAGGATCTGCACGGAGAGCCGCTGGGGCAGTACTTCATCCACGGACTGGGCCACCGCGTGGGCCTGCAAGTGCATGACGTGGGCGAAGGCGTGCTGGACAAGGGCGACGTATTTACCCTCGAGCCGGGAATTTACATCCCGGAGGAAAAACTCGGCGTGCGCATTGAGGATACGGTGATGCTCGACGAGAGCGGTAAACTGGTGAATCTAACGGCTGATCTGCCGCACACGGCCGAAGACGTTGAAGCGGCCATGCAAAAGTGAGCGGGGCCGAAAGGGCCTCCGCTCTGGTATGCTAAAGACTTGTGATCGTCAAGCTGCTGTTTGTCGTGATGGTACTCTCGCTGCTAGCCCTGTTGGGGGTGGCCATCGCCGTCTTTGTGCGGGTATGGATGCATCTGAAAGGACGGACTAAGGCACCGTCCGAAGTAGAGCACTCCGTCGATTCGACTCCCGGACAGAGGTAAGCGGTATGATGTTTGCGGCCCGGGGCTTCCCGGTGAGATAGGGTTGAGCAATTTCTCGTGTGGGGCCAGTTGATTTGGGTCCCGGAAAAAAGGTTATGAGCGCCACGGAACAAGAAATCAAGATTGCACACAGTCCGGATTCGGACGATGCTTTTATGTTCTACGGTCTGGCCACGAACAAGGTTCGCGTGCCGGGACTGAAGTTTACGCACGTTCTGTGCGACATCGAGACCCTCAATCAGAAGGCCATTAACGAGACCTTCTACGATGTGACGGCCATCAGCTTCCACGCCTATCCGTACATCCAGGACCGCTACGCGCTGATGCCCAGCGGCGGCAGCGTGGGCGAAGGCTACGGTCCGATGATCGTCTCCACCAAGCCCTACACGCTGGACGAGGTGAAGAAGCTGAAGATCGCAATTCCGGGCGAGTTGACTACCGCCGCCCTGTCTCTGCGCATCTTCTGCCCCGAGGTTCAGACCGAAATCGTCGAGTTCGACAAGATCATTCCCGCCGTGCTGGACGGCAAGTACGAAGCCGGCCTGATCATCCACGAGGGACAGATCACTTACGACCGCAACGGCCTGCACCGCATTCTGGATATGGGCAAGTGGTGGCGCGAGCTGACCGGCCTGCCGCTGCCGCTGGGCGCCAACGCCATCAAAAAGTCGCTCGGCCCCGAAGTGATCGCCAAGGTTTGCAAGGCGCTGAAGGACAGCATTCAGCACGCGCTGGACAACCGCGAGCAGGCCTTGGAATACGCCATGCAGTTTGCCCGCGATCTGGACACGCGCGATGCCGACAAGTTTGTGGGCATGTACGTGAACGAGCGCACGCTGGACTACGGCGACGACGGCCGCGTAGCCGTGGCCAAGCTGCTGCAGATGGGCCACGAAAAGGGAGTGATCCCGAATGTGGCCAACATCCAGTGGGTAAGCGAAAACGCCGCGGAGAACAAGCTCTAATCTCCCGTCGGCAACCAAAGTCTCTGGCCCCGCCCCGTGCGGGGCCTTTGCCTTGCGCGCGGCGCAATTCGGTACACTAAATACATGCAGGTTACGCCCAATTACAAGACAGCGCGGCAGACGCTGATGATCGACGCCGACGACACGCTGTGGGAAAACAACATCTACTTCGAGCGCGCCATCGCCGAGTTCATCTCGTTCCTGAATCACCGGCACATGTCGCCCGCCGAGGTGCGCCAGAAGCTGAACGCGGTGGAGCATGCCAACATCTTGCAGCACGGCTACGGACTGCACAGCTTCACCCACGCGCTGGTGGCCACCTTTGAACAGCTCTCGCGCGAGCCGCTGACGCCGGCGCTGCGCCAGACCATTCACGGGATCGCCCGCACCATCGCCGAGCAGCCCATCGAGTTGCTGAAGCATGTTGGCCCCACGCTGAAGGCTCTGCGCGCGCGCCATCGCCTGCTGCTGGTGACCAAGGGCAACCCCGAGGAGCAGAGCGGCAAGGTGGAGCGCTCCGGGCTGAAAGAGTTCTTCGAGGCCGTCGAAGTGGTAGCGGAGAAGAATCGCGAAAGCTACCAGGAACTTGTGGCGCGTTACGCGCTCGATCCGGCAAGCACCTGGATGGTGGGCAACAGTCCAAAGTCGGACATTAATCCCGCCATCGCCGCCGGGCTGAACGCGGTCTTCATCCCCCACGCCGACACCTGGGTGCTGGAGCACGCCGAACTCTGCACGGCACAGCCTCCGCAGCGTTTGCTCACCCTGGAACAGTTCCATTTGCTGGGCGAAGTGTTTTAGACTTCCGGATTCTTAAAACAGGACACGTCTCTTGGTAACGCAGCGGCCGCGGATGGGCGGAACTTTTTCCGCCTCCGGGGTTCTTACCTGCGGGTAAGCTCTTTTTATTCCCTGCCCGGAGTTGCGTAATGACCGGCAAGCTTGTTCTCACCTCGGCGCTTGGTATTGCGCTGCTCCTCACGGGCAGTCCCCTGTCTGCCTCGCGCAAAAAGAAAACCGTCCCCACTCCGGCGGCGGCCAGCATGGACGAGCAGCAAAGGGCCATTCATGCCCTGAACCGCTTTACCTTTGGCGCGCGCCCCGGCGACGTGGATCGCGTCCTCGCCACGGGGGTGAACAACTGGTTTGAGCAGCAACTATCCCCTCAGACCATCGACGATTCCCGGCTCGACGCGCGCCTTGCGCCCCTGCATACCGTGCGCATGAGCTCGCGTGAGTTGGCGCGCAGCTTTCCCTCCGACGCCATCCTGAAGGCCGTTGCGGAAGGCAAGCTGCCCATGCCCACGGAAGCGCCGCTGAAGGCCGTCTATACCGCCGGCATCACCCGCCTGAATGAAAAGCAGGACAAGAAGAACGCGAAATTTGCTGAGAGCGCCGACCTGCTCGGGCAGAGTCCCGAGGAGATGAACGCCGGACAGAAAGAGCGCCGGCAGGAGGCGCGCGACCACGCCCGCGCCCGTGCCCTGGACCTGATGGAACAGCCCGCCGCTTCACGCACGCAGACCCTGGCCGCCATGGATCCCGATGAGCGCCGCGCCTTCTGGCGAGCGCTCTCGCAGGACGACCGCGAGCGCCTGACGGCCGACATGCAGCCCGAGCAAAAGGAGCTGCTGCTCTCGCTGGAAAATCCCGTAAGTGTCGTGAACGGTGAGCTAATGCAGGCCAAGCTGCTGCGCGCGGCTTACAGCGAGCGGCAGTTGCTCGAGGTAATGACCGACTTCTGGTTCAACCACTTCAATATTTATTTGAACAAGGGCGCGGACCGCTACCTGATCACGTCGTATGAGCGGGACGTGATCCGCGCCAACGCGCTTGGCAAGTTCAGCGACCTGCTGCTGGCCACGGCGAAGAGTCCCGCCATGCTGTGGTACCTGGATAACTGGCAGAGCGTGGGGCCAAACTCCAAGGCCGCAGGACGCAACAAGGATGGCAAGCCCAACCAGGGATTGAACGAAAATTACGCGCGCGAGGTGATGGAGCTGCACACGCTGGGCGTGAATGGCGGCTACACGCAAAAGGACGTCACCGAGCTGGCGCGGGTGCTGACCGGCTGGACCCTGGAGGAGCCGCGCGAGGGCGGCGGATACGTGTTCCGTCCCGCGCGCCACGAACCGGGCGACAAGGTTGTGCTGGGCAAGGTCTTCCACGAGGACGGCGAGCGCGAAGGCGAGGCGGCGCTGCGCATGTTGGCCTCTCAGCCGGCCACGGCGCACTTTATTTGCACCGAGCTGGCGCAGCGCTTTGTCAGCGACACGCCGCCGGAGACGCTAGTGCAGGCGATGGCAAAAACCTTCCTCGACACCGATGGCGACATCAAGGCCATATTGCGCACCATGTTCCATGCGCCGGAGTTCTGGCAGGCTTCGGAATACCGCGCCAAGGTGAAAACGCCTCTGGAGTTCACGGTGAGCGCCGTGCGCGCCACGGGGGCCGGCATTGTGCGTCCACAGGGCATGGTGGACGCCTTGAATCGCCTCGGCATGCCGCTCTACGGCGAAATTCCGCCGACCGGGTATTCCGAACAAGCCGCGGGCTGGGTCAACTCCGGCGCGCTGCTGAACCGCATCAACTTTGCGTTGGCCCTGGGCACGGGAAGACTCAACGGCGTGCAAGTGGACGTGTCCAAACTGGTGCCCGCTGCGGGCGATGCCGCTCAGACGCAGAGCCTTCTGGAGCAGAAGCTGGTGGCGGGCGGCGTGAGCGCGCAGACGCACGAAACAATTGCCCACCAGCAGAGCACACCGGCCGTCAGCGGGCGCAAGCTGGACGATCCTCCGCGGCCGCCAAACACGGGCGCACTGGCGGGATTGATCCTGGGGTCACCGGAATTCCAGCGGCGTTAAATAAAGGAGAAGACAATGGCAAGTACGCGGCGCATCTTTCTTCGCAACGGAGCCATGGCGGCCATTGGCACGGCGGCCTTGCCGTCATTCCTGACCCGCGCGGCTCTCGCGGCCACCTCGGCCAGTCCCTCGACCTTGGCGGGCAAGCGGCTGGTGGTCATCTTCCAGCGCGGCGCGGCCGACGGGTTGAACATCGTCGTCCCCCACGGCGAAGCCGCGTACTACTCTTTGCGTCCCACGCTGGCCATTCCGAAGAAGGACGTGCTCGACCTGGACGGAATGTTCGGGCTGCATCCCGCGCTGGCCTCTCTGAAACCTTTGTGGGATGAAAAGCGCCTGGCCATCGTGCACGCCGCGGGCTCGCCCGATCCCACGCGCTCGCACTTTGACGCGCAGGACTACATGGAGAGCGGCACGCCGGGAGTCAAGAACACCGCCGATGGCTGGCTGAACCGTGCCTTGAACGCCAGCGAATCCGCGCGCGGCACCAGCGATGTCTTCCGCGGCGTAGCCCTGGGCACGGCCATGCCGCGTATGCTCTCCGGCACCGCGCCCGCCGTAGCCGTGGGCAACCTGAGCGACTTCGGAGTGGCTCCGCGCTCACCGCAGGCACAGCCGCTCACCGAGACTTTTGAAGCCATGTACGCCTCCAGCGTGGACGCCGTGCTGCACGGCACGGCGCAGGAAACCTTTGACGCCGTGAAGATGCTGCGCGCGGCCGATCCCGCAAAGTACAAGCCAGCGCCGGGTGCGAATTATCCCAAAGGAAGATTTGGCGACGCGATGCGGCAGATGGCGCAACTGATGAAAGCCAACCTCGGCGTGCAGGTGGCCTTTACCGACATCAACGGCTGGGATCATCACGTGAACGAAGGCGCCAGCGAAGGCCAGTTGGCGAACCTTCTGCGCGAGTTCGGCGGAGCGCTGGCCGCGTTTTATGCGGACCTGGGTCCACTGGCGCAGGACACGGTGATCGTCACCATGAGCGAGTTCGGCCGCACGGCGCGCGAAAACGGCACGCGCGGCACCGATCACGGCCACGCCAACGCCATCTTCGTGCTGGGCGGTAACGTGCGCGGCGGCAAAGTCTATGGACGCTGGCCCGGCCTGGCCGACGAGCAACTCTACGAGCACCGCGACCTGGCACTGACCACCGATTTCCGCCAGGTGCTCAGCGAGGCCGTACAGAGGCAGCTCAACCCGGAGCACCCGGCGGCGATCTTCCCCGGCTTCCGCGACCCGGGACATTTGCATCTGCTGGGATAAGGAAGCCCTGAATAAGCCATCAACAGATTTCCTCAGGGGCTAAAGCCCGGAATTCTCGCAGCTTTTACGGCACGGCTGAAGCCGTGCCCTGCCAGATTCCGAATTAATCAGAGTCTTCTTAAGCAGGCGAGCGAGACTTGGAACTTTTTCCGCACCGCAGCCGTATCTCTCCAACGAAGGTAATCCTGGCGGGCGCGCTCGCCGCGAGTACTGGAGATAGTCGGGCATCGGCCCAGGGCCGCGGCCATTATCGCTTCTCCGTACGCTCGCCGGACGCCTCCGTGCCTTGGCCCTCTTGCCCGCCGGCCCCAGCGCCGGCAGAAAGTGATACGTTGATGATGCAAAAGAAAAGATCCTGGCTGCCGCTGCTCGCGCTGACGGCGCTCGCGCTCTCCCTGCCTTGCTTCGCCGAGGCCCGCGAGGAGTTTCACAAAACCGTTCCCATGGATGCCAATGGCGTCTTCACTCTGAAGAACGTGAACGGCGACGTGGCTATTGAAGGATGGGACCGCAACGAGGCGCAGATTGATGCGGTAAAGACGGGCGTCAGCAAGGAGAAGCTGCGCGATGCACGCATCCTGGTGATGGGCAGCGGGCACAACATCGACGTGGAAACCAAGTATCCCGAGCACTCCAACAACAACGCCACCGTCCGTTACACCGTCAAGCTGCCGCGCAACGCCACGCTGCGCGAGGTGGCTGCGGTGAATGGCAACGTAGCCGTGAACGGCGCGCGCGGCCGCATTGAGGCCAAGACGGTAAACGGCAATGTCGAAGTCTGGGGCGCCGTCTCGGAGATCGAACTGGAGACGGTGAATGGAGGCATAAAGGCTTCGCTGACCGGCCCCCAGGTGAAGCGTGCCAAGCTCGATACGGTGAACGGCAGCGTGGCCGTGCAAATCCCCTTGAACGCCAACGCCAGAATCAAGGCCAGCACGGTGAACGGAAGCATCCAGAGCGACCTGCCCGTGCAAGTGGATAAGCCGAAGTACGGGCCCGGCGCCAGCGTGAACTCGAACCTGGGATCGGGCGGCGAAACCGTGGAACTGGAGAGCGTGAACGGCAGCGTTTATCTGCACAAAAGCTAGAGAAAGCGTCATCCGGCGGGAGACTTGAGAAGTGGAGTTGCTGTTGGAGTAGGGATTCCTCGACCACGAATCCGGCAGGCAAGCCTGCCGGATTCTCCGCTCGGAATGACACTCTTATGCGAAAAGCAGATTGCCTGTCCCGCTCGGAATGACAATTTTCTAAGGCAAGCAAAACGCCCCGCGCGCAGCGGGGCGTTTCCTTTTAGCAAATGCGACTCAGTAAGCGCGCAGCTTGCGCACGGCCTCGAAGATGTCGTCCGCCTGCGGCAGAATAACGTCCTCCAACTCCGGCTGATAGGCCACGAAGGTGTCCTTGGCCGCCAGGCGTTGCACCGGCGCGTCCAGCTTATCGAACAGCTCGCTGGCAATGCGCGCGGCGATTTCAGCGCCGTAGCCCCAGCTCTGCATATCCTCGTGCACAATCAGCACGCGGCTGGTTTTCGTAACCGATTTGGCGATGGCCTCGAAATCATAGGGATTCAGCGTGCGCAGATCGATCACCTCGACGCTGATGCCGTGCTCGCGCTCCAACCGCTGCGCCGCCTGCAACGAACGCGGCACGGTGGCTCCGTAGGTCACCAGGGTGACGTCGGTGCCTTCCTTCCAGATGCGCGCCTTGCCAAACGGAATCGCGTACTCCGGTCCCGGATACGGCCCGCGGCCGAAGCTCTCGCGATAGAGGCGCTTGTGCTCCAGAAAGAGCACGGGATCGTCGCAGCGTATGGCCGTGCGCAGCAAACCGGCGGCGTCCAGCGCGTTGGACGGAAACACCACGTGCATGCCCGGCGTGTGGGTAAAGATGCTCTCGCCGCACTGCGAGTGATACACGGCGCCGCCCGTGAGGTAGCCGCCAATGGCCACGCGCACCACGAGCGGGCAACTGAAGCCGTTGTTGGAGCGCCAGCGGATGAGCGGCACCTCGTTGCGGAGCTGGTGCATCGCCGGCCAGATGTAGTCGAAGAATTGGATCTCCACCACCGGTTTCATGCCGCGCACGGCCATGCCCAGGGCGCGGCCCACAATGTTGGCTTCGGCCAGCGGCGAATTGAAGACGCGGTCCGAGCCGAACTGGCGCTGCAAGTCGTGCGTTAGTTTGAAGACGCCGCCCTTGCCCTTCAGCTTCTTGTCTTCGAGATATTCCTCGTTGGAGCAGTCGGCCACATCCTCGCCGAAGATGACGATGCGCTCGTCGCGCTTCATCTCATCGCTGAGCGTGTGGTTGATGAGGTCGGCCATGGTGCGCTCGGTGCCCTCGGGAACCGGCTCGGTGGCGAACTGCGCCGACTTCGGCGACAGGCCCTCCGAGTACACGTGCAACGCGTAGCTGTCCTTGGCCGGGAAGGCCGCGGCCAGAGCGTTGTCGGCGGCCTGCTGCACTTCGGCGTCCAGATCGCGCTGCATCTTCTGCACCGTGCGCGAGTCGAGAATGCCCTCGGCGATCAGGAACTTCTGCAGGCGCGCAATGGGATCGCGCTCGGCGTCCTTGCGGCGCTCGGCGTCGGGACGATAGAGCTTCTCGTCGTCCGAGAGCGAATGCGAATACGGACGGATGACGTGGCCGTGCAGCAAGGCCGGGCCTTTGCCTTCGCGGATGTGCTCCACCGCGCGGCGCGCCGCGGCCAGGGAGGCCAGCAGGTCCGTGCCGTCGCACTCTTCCACCAGCATGTTGGGGAAGTTCCGCACCAGTTGGCTGATGCTGCCGCCCGGCGTTTGATATTTCACCGGCACGCTGATGGCGTAGCCGTTGTCTTCCACCAGGAAGAGCACGGGCAGGCGATTGTTGGCCGCGGAGTTCAAGGCCTCCCAGAATTCGCCCTGCGAGGTCGTGCCCTCGCCGGTGCCCACCACGGTCACTTCATCGCCGTGGTGCCGCACGTTTTTGAACTGGCGATAGTCGCCTTCCACCGGCGCGGCGGACGCGGGATGATCCTGGTAATAACGCCCGGCCTGGGCGCAGCCCACGGCCTGCACAAATTGCGTGCCGGTGGGCGACGAGGTGGTAAAGATGTTCAGCCTGGGATCGCCCCAGTGCGAGGGCATTTGCCGCCCGCCGGAAGCGGGATCGTCCGCGGCGCCCACGGCCTGCAACAGCATGGCCTCGGCCGTTACGCCCAGCGTCAGGCAAAGCGCGCGGTCGCGATAATACGGGAACGCCCAGTCATAGCCGGGGCGCAACTGCGTCGCTACGGCAACCTGCAGCGCTTCGTGTCCGGCGCAGGAGATTTGGAAATAAATCTTCTGCTGCCGCTTCAACATAATTTCGCGGTCGTCAATGCGCCGCGACAGGACCATGAGACGGAAATACTCCACCAACTGCTGCGAGGTGAACCCCTCGTACAGTTTTTCCGTCGTAGACAGGGCCCCATTCTGCAAAACCTTGGATGCCATTCCGCTTTCCTCTGGACTTCAGCTGTGATGGCGTAGGAAACCTAACAACCAAAGTCATTGTATCCAAACTCAGGAACCACGCGCTTATACTCTAATTAAGATGATTAAGACCTACCGCTCCATACCAGCGAAAAACATCCAACTGTTGCTTTGGGACCTTGACGGTACGCTGGTGAACAGCGCACTTGATCTGGCGTTGGCCGTCAACGTCATGCTGCGCGGGCTGGGACGCGAAGAGCTTTCCGTGGAAGTGATTACGGGCTACGTGGGAAACGGCGCGCAGACCCTGGTGCGGCGCGCGCTGGGCAATCCGGAAGACGAAAGTTTCGTAAACCGTTCGCTGCAAATTTTTCTTGAGCATTACAACCAGCATCAGTTGGACAACACGCAAACTTATCCCGGCATCCAACCAGTCTTGGAGAAGCTGTACGCGCGCGGCGGCCTCAAAATGGCCGTGCTCACCAACAAGCCGCAGCAGCCCTCGCAGGCAATTTGCGACGGCCTGGGCCTCTCTCCTTTCTTCACCCGCGTTCTCGGCGGCGACGCCCTTCCCACGCGCAAGCCCGATCCGCAAGGCGCGCACCTTCTGATGCAGGAGTTCGGCGCGCGTCCGGAAGAGACGCTGATGATCGGTGACTCGCACAACGACGTGCTGACGGCGCGCAATGCGGACATGTACTCCATCGGCGTTACTTACGGACTTTCTCCCGCCTCGCTGCAAACGCATCCTCCCGACGTTCTGGTAGACCGCGCGGAAGAGCTTCTGACCGTTCTGGAACTCTGACCCTCCGTCGAAGATTGGCGGGGTTCGCTCCGGAATGGCGTGTGAGAAACGTCACAGGTACGCCGTGGGCGGGAATGGTAACCTTTAGAGCATCGTTGTTTTGAGGATGGCCCACTAGGAGCCTATTTTCATGTACAAGATCGTCGAAGCCCACAGTGTCGGATTCAAGATTAAGCAGTTCGTCATCGAGGCGCCGCGCGTTGCGCGTAAGCAGCAGCCCGGCCAGTTCGTCATTTTGCGCCTGCACGAAAACGGCGAGCGCATCCCGCTCACCATCAAGAGTTCCGACCCCGAAAAGGGCACGGTAACCATTGTGGCGCAGTCGATTGGCAAAACCACCACGCTGCTGAATTGCCTGGAGACGGGCGACTACATTCAGGACATTGTGGGCCCGCTCGGCCATCCCTCGGAGATCGCGAAGTTCGGTACCGTTGCCGTGCTGGCCGGCAGCGTGGGCACGGCCATGGCCCTGCCTACGTCGAATGCTCTGAAGGCCGCGGGCAATGACGTGGTGTTCATTGAAGGCGCGCGCAACAAGGATATGGTGGTCTTCGAGGATGAAGTCCGCCAAGCCAGCACTGAAACCTACATCATGACCGACGACGGCAGCTACGGCGAGCAGGGCGTCGTGACCAAAAAGCTGAACGAGCTGGTGGCCTCCGGACGCAAGATCGATTTCGTCCTCGCCGTCGGCCCGGTGCCCATGATGCGCGCCGTGGCACAGATGACCGCGCCGCTGGGCATCAAGACCATGGTGAGTCTGAACTCCATCATGGTGGACGGCACCGGCATGTGCGGTGGGTGCCGCGTGCTGCTGGGTGACACCAGCAAGTTCGCCTGCGTGGACGGCCCGGAGTTCGACGCCAGCCTGGTGAACTTCGAGGTTCTGATGCAGCGCAACGCCATGTATCGCGACAAGGAAAGCGAATCCCTGAAGCGCTTTGAAGAAAACAAGGAGGCCGAACTGGCCGCCATCCGCGCGCAATTCGCCGCCCAGGAGGCCAGCCGTGGCTGAAATGAAGAACACCCTCCCCAACAAGGAGCGCATCAAGATTCCGCGCGTGCACATGCCGGAGCAGGCGGCCGGCGAGCGCAACCATAACTTTCAGGAAGTGAACCTCGGCTTGAGCGCCGAGCAGGCACAGCACGAAGCAACGCGCTGCATTGGCTGCGCCAAGCCGGGCTGCATGACCGACTGCCCCGTGGGCGTAAAGATCCGCGACGTGGTGGACCTGATTTACGCCGGAGAATACCTGGAGGCCGCGTCCAAGATGCGCGAAGACAACGCGCTGCCTGCCATTACCGGCCGCGTCTGTCCGCAGGAAAGCCAGTGTGAAGGCGGCTGCGTGTTGGGCAAGAAGGGCGAAGCCCTGGCCATTGGCAACCTGGAGCGCTTCATCGCCGACTTTGAAAGCAGCAGCGGACAGCTTGGACTGCCGCCAATTGCTCCGGCCACGGGCAAGAGCGTGGCCATTGTGGGCAGCGGCCCGGCGGGACTTTCCGCCGCCGGCGACTTGATCCAGAAGGGCCACCGCGTGCGCGTCTTCGAGGCCCTGCACGAGTTGGGCGGCGTGCTGGTCTATGGCATCCCGGAGTTCCGCCTGCCCAAGGCCATTGTGCGGCAGGAGGTAAACAACCTGCGCCGCATGGGCGTGGAGTTTGAAACCAACGTGGTGGTGGGCAAGAGCGTCACCATCGACGAGTTGATGAAGAACGAAGGCTTCGACGCGGTGTTCATCGCCACCGGCGCGGGACTTCCCCGCTTCCTCGGCGTTCCCGGCGAGCACCTGAACGGCGTCTATTCGGCCAACGAATTCCTGACCCGCGTGAACCTGATGCGCGCCTACAAATTCCCCGAGTCCGACGAGCCGGTGTACGACTGCCGCGACCGCGACGTGATCGTGGTGGGTGGCGGCAACACGGCCATGGACGCCGTGCGCACCGCCAAGCGTCTGGGCGCGCGCTCGGCCACCCTGGTGTATCGCCGCAGCGAGGCCGAAATGCCCGCCCGCGCCGAAGAGGTGAAGCACGCGCGCGAGGAAGGCGTCCAGTTCATGATGCTGACCAATCCCGAGGAGTTTCTGGGCGACGAGAAGGGCTGGCTGACTGGCGCGCGCTGCGTGCGCATGGAGCTGGGCGAGCCCGACGCCAGCGGACGCCGCAGCCCGGTGGAAATCAAAGGCTCGGACTTTGTGCTGCCGGTCTCGATGGTGATCATCGGCGTGGGCACCACGGCCAATCCCTTGATCCAAAGCACCACGCGCGGACTGGCCACCAACCGGCGCAACTACATTGCGGTGGATGAATTCACCATGCGCACCAGCAAAAAGGGCGTCTTTGCCGGAGGCGACATCGTCACCGGCGGCGCCACGGTAATTCTGGCCATGGGTGCCGGCCGCAAGGCTGCCGCCTCCATCCACGAATACCTGCGCAGTTCCAGCAGTGACCCGTTGCGCTGCCAAAGCTGCGGCTGGAAGTCGGACTAAAACGGAGGCGCGGAAGTTCCCGCGCCTCCACTATTTTTCCATCGAGGAAGCCTTGCCCCGCCCATCGACCAAGCAGGCCCTTTCCCTCGCCGGACTTACCCCTTCGGAAGTTCGCGCGTTGCGGCGGCTGAACACTCCGTCGAAGATCCAGGCGTTTCTCGACGCCATGACCTACGACTACTCGGACACCGCGCGCTCGCCGCGCCGCGTGCTGCGCGAGAAGCGCGGGCACTGCATGGAAGGCGCTCTTCTGGCGGCGGCCGCCCTGCGCGCCAACGGGCACAGGCCCCTGCTGATGGACCTGGAGGCGGTGCGCGACGACGACCACGTCATCGCCCTTTATCGCGAGCACGGCTTGTGGGGCGGCATTGCCAAATCGAATTACGCGGGCTTGCGCTTCCGCGCTCCGGTGTACCGCACCCTGCGCGAGTTGGCCTTGAGTTACTTTGACAGTTATTACAACCTGAAGGGCGAGCGCACCCTGCGCGCCTACTCACGCACGGTGGACCTGCGGAAGTTCGACGCCCAGCACTGGATGACCAGCGAAGAAGATGTGTGGTGCGTGCCGGAATATCTGGCCGCGATGCATCACACCCCTCTGTTTCCGGAGAAGGTGGCGCGCAAGTTGCCGCGGCTGGACCGGCGCAGCTTCGAGGCCGGTCAGCACGGCATGGTCAAGCACTAAGGCGCTTAACGACCCTGCGCCTGCGCCAAACCGGCGCGCGCCGTCTGGCTCGCGGGATCGATGCGCAACTCTTCGGCAAAGGCCGCGGCGGCGCCCGTGCGATCTCCCTTGGCCAGCAGCACTTCCCCCAGGGCCTCATGCGGGCCGGGCCAACTCACGTCGCCGCTCACGGCCATCGCGGCGGCGCGCTCGGCAAGGTCGAGTTTCCCCAGCTTCAGTTCGGTGCGCGCCAGGTATTCCCACTCATCGCTGCGCTGTTGCAAGCGCAGAGCCTGCGCCAACTGCAGCTCGGCTTCGGCAAAGTTTCCTTTGCGATAAGCCACCAGCCCCAATCCGAAATACGCATTGCTGCTCGCGGGATCGTATTGCAGAGCGCGCGCAAAATACGGCGCGGCCGCATCCAGGCGTCCCAGGCTCATGTAGGCGTCGCCAAGGTTCACCAAGGCTCGCGGATTATCGGGCGTGATGGCGAGCGCATGAGTGTAGAGCGCGGGATCGTTGCGCCACCAAAGCTCTTCGGAGAGGCTGCGCAGGCACCAGACAACGGCCAGCCCCGCCACGCAGAGCAGAAAAATACGCGCGCCGCCAGCGGCGTCCATGCGGCGGGTGGCTTCGTAAAGCAGCCACGCCACGCTGATGCAGAAGCCCACGAGCGGCAGGTACAGAAAGCGGTCGTGCACCAGCTCGAAGTTGGCAAAGACCTTCAGCATCAGCGCCGGCGCCAGCGGAAGCACCGTCCACACCACGCAGAACACGGCGCGGCGCACGCCGAGCAGACGCCACAGAGCGAAGATCACCGCGGCGGCAATGGCCAGCAAAAGTACCAGCGGCATCCAGAATTCCGCAAGGCTGAAGCCGCTGGCCATACGCAGAGGGTAGAACGGAACCACCGCCTCGGGCCATGCCATGTGGCGCAGATAGAACAACAGCGCCGACGGCCAGGTGGCAATCATCTGTGCCGTGGAAACCTTGTAGATGGGAGTGGAAAACGCGGGAAGCACCAGGCGGCGCGCCAGCAGAAACAGCATGGAAATCAAGAAGTAAGGCGTCGCGGTTACAAAGCTCAGCCGCCGCATCCTGCGCTCCGCCGGCAACACCCAGGCGGCCGGCAGAACCAGCAGCGGCATCACCACGCCTGGCTCCTTGGTCAGCACACACGCCGCGGCCGCCAGCAGAGAGCCGGCGTACCACGCGGCCGCGCCGCCCTGCAGCCAGCGCAGCAGGCACACCGTGGCCAGCAACAGGAAGAACGTCATCAACGGATCGCCCATGGCGGAGATCCAGCCCACGCCCTCCACGTGCGCGGGATGCACGGCAAACAGCGTTGCCGCCGCGCAGGCCAGCCCAGGCCGCCCGGCCAGCTTCAGCATCAGGCGGAAGACCAGCAGGGCGCTCGCAACATGGATGGCGATTCCGGCCACATGCCAGCCCACCACGCTGTGCCCAATCACACTCTGAAGAATGCCTTCCCACACCGCCAGCACGGGCCGGTAGAAGTTGGAGCCAAAGGAGCCGGACTGATTGCTGGTAAACGCCGCGAGCGCGCTGATCCAATCTTTGTTGTAGTTGCGCATCACGGTCAGGTGATCGTCGAAGACCAGTCCGGCGGAGAAGCTAACGGCGCGCGACACAATGGCCGCCAGCGCCACCAGCGCCATCCACATCCACTGAGACCCTTGTCCCTCGGGCGCGGCGGAAGCCACGACATTTTCTTCTCTGCAATGCAATGGCAACGTCAAACCTCTCCGGTGCGGGATGCACCCATTCTAGAACGGTTCCCGGGTAACCATATCCGGTGGAAATAGCGCTCTGCGCTGGTGCCGCCTATTGCAGCAACTTCTCCAGCGCGGGCTTCATGCGATGGCCCAGTGTCTCCTGCGTATTCAACCCATCGATGCGGGCGCGCACAATGCCCTCGGCGTCGATCAGCACGTAGGTGGGAAACAGATGCACGCCAAAGGCATTCAGCACGGAAGCCTTGTTGCCTTTATCCCAGGATTGCTGCCAGCTCATATCGTGTTTGAGGATGTAGTCGCTCCACTGCTTCTGCGACTCATCGGCGCTCACGCTCATCACCGCCAGGCGGTCTCCGTACTTCTTGTGCAATTCTTTAAGCTCCGGCACGGACTCGCGGCAGGGCGGGCACCAGGTGGCCCAGAAGTCGATGAGCAGCACCTTGCCCTTGAAATCGGCCAGCTTGACGGTCTTGCCCTCGCTCAATGCAGCCGTGAAATCCGGGGCAAAGGTCAGGCGGGCGCGACGCGGATCGGCGATGAAGGCTTCCACGTTCTTCTTATCCGGACCGTCTTCCAGGTGTGCCGCCACCAGCTTCATTTCGGCTACGCCCTCGGCATCCCTCTCCTGGCGCAGCAGAGCCAGCGCGTGACCAAAATGCGCCGGCATGTCGTCCGGCCGCAACTCCAGCGCCTGCCGCGCAGACTTCTCTTCCTCGGCCAGAACCTTCGGAGTGCTGGGGAAGCGGTAGAGCAGCGCGGCCCGCCCGGTCAGCGCGCGAAAGCGGTCGCCGGGCGTGGCAGCGGTCGCCACCGCCTTGTCCAGCAGCTTCCATCCTCCGTCCTCGTGCCCGGACTCAAGCGCTGCCGTAGCGGCCTGCAACAGGCACTCCACGCAATGGCCGCCCAGTTCCTTGTTGGCCTTCTCAAAATCTCTCTGCGCATCCGCGTAATGCTGCTCCTTGAACTCCGTGGCCGCCGCCTTGAATTTTTCGTTGCTGGCCGCGTTACTCTGCCCAAATGCCGCAGCCGTCAAAACAGCGGAGACGAACACCGCGAGAAAGCTCTTCATGGTTCCAACCTTCCAGTGGATTTTGAGAAATTCAATGTAATCATAGCCCGCCCCTTTGCCGCACGCCATAGCCGCCTTCCGCCGGATTGCCGCTGGACGTTATAATAAAAAGTTGCACCTTGCCGGCCGTAGCCTTCTGGGGACCGCGCGGCAAAAATCGCGCAGGGGAAACTTCATGGAACTCAAGGTCTACAGCAATTACAAGCCGCAGGGCGACCAGGGCGCGGCCATTGAGCAACTCGTGCGCGGCATCCACGAAGGTGAAAAGCACCAGGTTCTGCTCGGCGTCACCGGCTCGGGCAAGACCTTCAGCATGGCCAAGGTCATTGAGGCCTGCCAGAGGCCGGCGCTGGTGATGGCGCATAACAAGACGCTGGCCGCGCAGCTCTATCACGAGTTCAAAAGCTTCTTCCCGGAAAATGCCGTCGAGTACTTCGTCAGCTACTACGACTACTATCAGCCGGAGGCCTACATCCCCGCCGGCGACCTGTACATCGAGAAGGAAGCCACGATCAACGACGAGTTGGACAAGCTGCGCCTGTCGGCCACGCGCTCGCTCTTCGAGCGCCGCGACTGCATCATCGTGGCCTCCGTAAGCTGCATCTACGGCCTCGGCTCGCCGGAAGCCTACTACGGCATGTTGTTGTTCCTCGAACAGGGGCAGAAGATCACGCGCAAGGAGATCACCGGCAAGCTGGTGGAAATTCTCTACGAGCGCAACGACATCGAGTTCAAGCGCGGCACCTTCCGCGTGCGCGGCGACGTCATCGAGGTCTATCCCACCTACGACGACAACGCCTACCGCATCGAGTTGTGGGGCGACGTGATCGTGTCGCTCTCGCAGATCGATCCGCACTTCGGCACCGTCAAGCAGAAGTACCAGCGCCTGCCCATCTATCCGAAGTCGCACTACGTCATGCGCCCCGAAACGCGCAGTTCGGCCGTGGACTCCATCGTCAGCGAGATGCTGTGGTGGGAAAAAGAGTTGGAGAACCAGGGCCGCATTGTGGAGGCGCAGCGCATTCACCAACGCACGCGCTTCGACCTGGAGATGATCAAGGAGATGGGCTACTGCCACGGCATCGAGAACTACTCACGGCACTTTAACGGCCGTCTGCCGGGCGAGCCGCCGCCGACGCTGCTCGATTACGTGCCCAATGATTTTCTGCTCTTCATGGACGAATCGCACCAGACCGTGCCGCAGGTGCGCGGCATGTTCAACGGCGACCGCGCCCGCAAGCAGACGCTCATCGACTTCGGCTTCCGCCTGCCCTCGGCCATGGACAATCGCCCGCTGACCTTCGACGAGTTCGAGGGCCGCGTCAACCAGGCCATCTACGTCAGCGCCACGCCGGGGCCTTACGAACTGAAGAAGTCCTCCGGCGTCATTGTCGAGCAGATCATCCGCCCCACCGGGCTGGTCGATCCGCAGGTGGAGGTACGCCCGGTCAAAGGACAGATCGACGACCTTCTGCACGAGATCCGCGAGCGCGTGGAAAAGAAACAGCGCGTGCTGGTCACCACGCTCACCAAGCGCATGTCCGAAGATCTTTCCGAGTATTACACCGAGGTGGGCGTGCGCTGCCGCTACATGCACTCGGAGATTGAAACCCTGGAGCGCATCAAGATCCTGCGCGACCTGCGGCAGGGCGAGTTCGATGTATTGATCGGTATCAATCTATTGCGCGAGGGACTCGATCTTCCCGAAGTCTCTCTGGTGGCCATTCTCGACGCCGACAAGGAAGGCTTCCTGCGCTCCACCGGCTCGCTGATCCAGACCATCGGCCGCTGCGCCCGCCACGTCGAGGGACGCGCCATTCTCTACGCCGACCGCATGACGGACTCGATGCGCAACGCCATCGGCGAGACCGACCGCCGCCGCACGATTCAGGCGGCGTATAACGAGGAGCATCACATCACGCCGCAGTCCATTGGAAAATCGGCTGATATGTCTCTGGCGCAGATTGTGGCCGCCGATTATGGTGAACTGCCCGCGGAAGACGACACGATCCCAGAATTCCAGACACAGGAGCAGTTCGACGCCTTCGTGGCGAAGAAGGAAGAAGAGATGCGCGAGGCAGCGAAGAAGTTCGAGTTCGAGAGGGCGGCCAAACTGCGCGACCTCATCAAGGAATTGAAGGACCGCGGTTTGCTCTTTCCGTCGTAATTTGCGGCAAGCAATTTTGCGTACGCAAAAAGTCCCGGCAGCAGCCGGGACTTTCTCATGCAAGAAAATTGCCGGGGTTATTCCTGTTCGGAGAGCGTATTCAAATGCACTTCCAGCGCCTTGCTGTATTCGCGCTCGGCCACCAGTTCGGTCTCCAGCTTCTTGATCTGGCTCTGCATGCGCAGAATCTCCAGACGAAGGCGTCCCGTGTCGGTGCCATGCCCCGGCACCGGTGGCGAAGGCACGCGGCCTGGCTGCGGCGCAGGAACCGGCAACTGTGCGTTGCCCGTGATTTGCGCACCGGGAATGGAGACCGGCGGCGCCATCACCGTGGGTTGTAAGGCAGCCGCAACCGTGGCGGCAATCGAAGGCACCTGCACCGGCGGGCGCTGAGTGATGCGCGGCGGCACCGGAACGGGGCCGGCCGCCGAGCGCAGAGGATTGTGTCCGGGGCGTCCCGGAGCGGGACCGTTGAAGATGCTGCTCAGTACGGCCGAGGCGTCTTCATTGGCCTGCGCGGCCGTCACTTCGGCTTCCTGCGGAGCCTTCAACAAGTGGCGCACGCGCGCAATCAGATCCTGCGGTTGAAAAGGTTTGCGGATCAGCTCATTGGCCTGCACGGCAAACGCGCGCTCGGCCACGCCCTTGTTCACCACGCCGGACATCAGGATCACCGGCGTTTGTCCAAAGTGCGGATGCTGCTTGATGTACTGGCAAACTTCGTAGCCATCCCGGCCCGGCATGATCACGTCGGTGATAACGATGTCGGGCGTCGTGTGATCCATCAGGTCCATGGCGCTGGAAGCGTCGTGGCAGGTGATCACATCCAGGTTTTCCCGGCGAAAGGCAATCTTGATCACCTCGCGCATGGTGGCGCTGTCGTCGATGAAATAAACCACCGGCTTTGCGCTCATTTATACCCCCCGTCGTTGGCGGCGCGCTCCTCGTCGATTTCCCGCAGGGCCTCCAGCATCAGTTCGGTCACCGTGCGGAATACGGTGCGCGTGGCGGCCAAGGTGCCGGGCACAAACTTGTAAACGCCGCGGTCCAGGCCATTGCAACTTTTAATGATCTTGATGACGGCATCGTTGCCGATCACCTCGCCGACTTCGGCGTGCAACACTTCGCCGCGATGGAAGAACAAGGTTCCGTCCAGGGCTTCGGCGTTGATGTAGAGTACGCCCGACTGCCGCGAGTGCGCCAGCATTTGCACCACGCCCGGCAGGTCCAGGTGAGACAGGCTGCCTTCCAGCACCGTCTGCTCGCTTTCCAGCATCTGCGTGGGGCGGAATCCCTCCTGCCGGCTGAGCAGGAAGGTCTTCACCTGGGCGGCTATGTTTTCCGGTCCGCGGCGGCGGTCGATGTAGTCGTCGCATCCGGCGCGGAAGGCTTCCATCAGCGCCTGCTCGCCGCCATCGCCCATGGCCAGCACGGGAATGTTGGTGGTCGCGGCGTCGCTGTGCAGGATGCGAGGCAAGTCGTACACGCTCATTTCACGCAAATTGGTGGCGCACAGAATGGCCGTGGGCGCGTTCCACTCCAGCATGGTCAGCGCATAGGCCGGCTGCGTGCTGTGGGTCACGTCAAAACCCTGCGCACTCAGCGCGTCGGTAAGCCGCTTGGCAAAGAACACGTTGCTGTCAATCAACAGAATGCGTTGACTGACCGTGTTCTGATTCGTGCTCATTGCCTTGCCTCCCCGCTCCCGGCCGCCTGCGCCTGAATGCAGTGTGCCACAATCCCGTCGATATCCAGCAGCGGAAACGATCGTCCTTCCGCATGCAACGTGCCGGTGATGAATTGCTCCGGCTGCGCGGCCTCGCCGCAAACCCCCGCCAGCAACTCGCACTCGCCGCTTACCGGGATGGCCACCGTCTCCGGACGCCCTCCCAGGGTGCAGCAAGTCACCAGATACAGCCTTCGCGGCCCTCCCAGCCCGTAGGCAAGCGGTAAACTCACCACCGGGATCACCGTGCCGCGCCGCACCAGAACTCCCTCCAGAGAGGGCGTGGTGTGCGGAAAACCGAACACCTGCAGGGGCATCAGCAACTCGCTCACGCGGGAAGACTCCACCGCGTAATGGCGCGCCCCGAGGGGAAAGACGACGAAGCGGCTCAGGTCGCTCATCTTCTGCCCTCATCTGCCGGCAAATGCCGCCAGTACTCCGTGCGGATCAGCGGAACCACTTCATTCTCGAACAGAAGCAACCCGCGATACCACTGCCGCTCCTGGCCCTGAAACACTCCCGGCAGCGGCACGGCCCGTGGCAGTTCGGCAATGCGCTCCACCCCGGTCACACCCAGTACGCACAGTCCTGGTTTCAGTACCACCAGACGTTCCAGTATCCCTTTCCCAAGACCGGCCTGCAAGGCAAAGTCAATGGGCGGAGTACCCTTTAGTTTGGCGGTAACTGCACCTTGGTCACTTTCCCGTATCTCCTGCACCTGGATGGCTTCCACGGCAAAGCGCACGCCCCCGGCGGTAAACAAAATGACGGGGCCTACCTGGGCCGGCGGCGCCTTTGTGCGGGCAGCTTCTCCGAGCTTTGCAGCCTTGCCCCTCAATTGATCCAAGTCATTCTCCGCTAGCAGGTTACTGAGCTGTGGCAGGGAGCGGACGCAGCGGGCCGCCCACTCTCCGGCTGAGGGCCGCCGCAATTTGTTCCAGCGGAAGAATCTGCGAGACGGCGCCGGTCTTGATCGCCTCCGAGGGCATGCCGAAGATGACGCTGGTGGCCTCGTCCTGCGCGATCACCAGTCCGCCGTTTTCCTGAATGGCCATCACGCCGCGCGCGCCGTCGCTGCCCATGCCGGTCAGCACGGCCACCACGGCGTTCGGCCCCACCACGTTGGCCACCGACTCCAGCGTGACGTCGATGCACGGACGGTAGCCGCCAATGCGCTCGCCTGGCTCCAGAGAGATGCGTCCCGGAGGCACCACGCGCATGTGGCAGTCGCCGGGGCAAACGTAAATTCTTCCCGGCAGCAGCACGTCTCCGTTGGCGGCGTGCTTGACCGGAATCGGCGAGACGGCGGAAAGCTGCTCGGCGAATTGCGCCGAGAAGGCGCCGGGCATGTGCTGCACCACCAGCACCGCGGCCGGCAGGTTGGCCGGCAAAGAGGGCACCAGTTGCATCAGAGTGGCCGGGCCTCCCGTGGAAGCCGCCAGCACCACCACCGGCAGTTTGGCTCCGTTCACCACCGCCGGAGCCGCGGCAAAATCCATGGCCGTGGGACGCATCTGCGCCACGCGCGGCGGCACCTGGCGCGGAATGTTGCGCACCACGCGCACCTTGGAGGCCGTGCGCAGCTTGCGCACCAGCTCGTCGCGCACGGTGGACATATCAAGATCGATGCCGCTGGTGGGCTTCGCCAGAAAATCGATGGCGCCCAGTTCCAGTGCCTTCAGAGTGGCTTCCGCTCCCTGCCGCGACTCGGAGCTGACGATCAGGATCGGCCGCGGCTCGCTGGACATGATGACCTCGGTGGCCTGCAGGCCATCCATGTGCGGCATCATGATGTCCATGGTGATGACCTGCGGCTTCAGCTTGGCGCTCTTCTCCACCGTCTCGCGGCCATCGCGGGCTTCGCCCACGACCTCGAACGATCCATCCGAGTCGAGGATGCTGACCAAGACCTTGCGCATGAAGGCCGAGTCATCGGCCACCAACACCCGTATTTTTTCTTCGTTCCCCATTATCTTCTCACTGCACCGTGGAGCCGGCAGGCGTGGCCTGCCCCGACGTGCCGATTAGTTCCACCACCTGCGCAATGAAGCTCTCTTCCTGCACCGGCTTCACCATGAAGGCCCTGGCTCCCTCTTTCATGGCCTGTTCGCGATGCTTGGCCCCGGCGCGCGAGGTCACCACCATCACCGGCACCTTGGCCGTGGAAGGCGTCTGCCGCAGATGCATCATCAGCTCATAGCCGTTGGTGCGCGGCATCTCAAGATCGGTAATCACCAGGTCGCAGGGGGCGGCCGTGGCAATCTCCAGCGCCTCCAGGCCGTCGCTGGCCAGCTTGACGCGATAGCCCGCCTTCTCCAACATGCGGCCCACAAACTTGCGCACGCTGATGGAGTCGTCGGCCAGCACCACCAGCTTTTCACGCTCCACGCGATCCATCGCCGCGTCGGGAATTCCGCCGTGCGCCACCGCTTCCGCGCCGGGCAGGAAGAGCCGCGAAGCCGTTTGCAGCAGCGACAAGGGACGGCGCTCCACCGACTCGCCCATGATGAGGCGGTTCACGTCCACCATCAGAATCAGGCTGCCATCCGGGGCAATGGTCGCTCCCGGAAAGAGCTTGACGCCGTGCAGATATTCGCCCAGGCTCTTGATGACGATTTCATCCTTGCGCAGCACTTCTTCCACCACAATGCCCACCTGCCGTCCGGCCACATTCACCAGCACCAGCCGCAGGTAGCCGTTGATGGGCTGCAGGGCAGGCAGTTGCAAAGCGTCGTCGAAGCGCACCACCTCGGTGAGCACGTCGCGCACCTTGGCGATCAGCTTGCCTCCGACTTCTTCAATTTCTTCCGGACGGATGCGCCGTATCTCTTCCACAAACGCCAGCGGGAAGGCGAAGACCTGCTCGCCGCACTGCACAAACAGCGCCTGCGAGATGATCAGCGTCAACGGCACCTTCAAGGTGAAACGCGTGCCGATTCCCTTCTCCGTCTCGACTTCGATCTCTCCGTTCAGGCTGGACACGTTGGACTTCACCACGTCCAGTCCCACGCCGCGGCCCGCCAGCTCCGTGCGGCGCGTCGAGGTGCTGAACCCCGGGCGGAAGAGCAGGTCCACCAGCGCGCGGCGCTCCATGGTCAGGGCGTCTTCTTCGGTAATGATGCCCGAAGCGATGGCCGTCTGCTTTACCCGGTCGAAATCCACTCCGCGGCCGTCGTCTTCCACCTCAACGTAGATGTGGTTGCCCTTGTGATAGGCGCGCACCGAGACGTTGCCGCGATCGGGCTTGCCCGCCTCGTAGCGCTCCATTTCGTCTTCAATGCCGTGAGCCACGGCGTTGCGCACCAGGTGCAGCAAGGGGTCGGCCAGATGCTGAATGATGTTGTTGTCCAGCTCGGTTTCGGCGCCGGCCAGCGATAGCTCCACCTGCTTGTTGCTGGCCTTGGCCGCGTCGCGCGCCGTGCGTTCGATGCGCGTAAACAGGTTGCCGATGGGCACCATGCGCGCCTGCGTGATCTCATCCTGCAGGCGGTGCGCCAGCTTGGTGAACTCGTCGATGTCGCCGTCCACGCGGCGCACAAAGCCGTCGAGCTGCGAGAGGACTTCGCTGATGTCGGCGGAAATCTCGGTGAGCGAGCGCGACAGGATGCCGAAGTCGTCATAGCGGTCCATTTCGAGTTCGCTGAACTCGGTGCCGCCGTAATTCGAATAGGACGAACTGGGCGGCGGGGTGCTGAACGGCAACGGCGAACCGAAGGCCGGCGGCGCGTTGAAGCCTCCGAAGCCCGTGGCCCCGCCGTACATCGATCCCGTGTAACCCGCGGCCTCAATCCCCGCGCCCTGCAACTGCACCGAGGGCATCAGCGGCGTGGCGCCAATGCGGCTGAACTCGTACTTCTCCTGGAACTCGGTGACCTTGTCGCTCATGCGTCCCTTGGAGAAGTTCAGCACCTCGGCCAGCTTGGAGAGTTCGGCAATGCGGCCCAACATGCGCGTGCGGTTGATGACCAGCTCGCCCACCGCGTTCATCATGCGGTCCAGGCGCTCCAGCGCAATGCGCACCGACTTGGACTGCGCCATGCCAACCGGCATGCGCTGCGCCAGGGCCGCCGAGTGCTCCGGTGAAAGTTCCTCGGCCAGCTCGGGCGCGGACTTGCGCGGCTCCGGAGCGGCAAAGGCCGCGGCAATTTCTTCAGCGCCAGCAACCGGTGTCTCCACCGGCGGCGCAACCGGCTCGGCTGCAACCGGCGCGGGAGAAGGCGAGAGCTTGCCGGGAATCTTTTCCGCGGGCGCGGCGGGGGCCACGGCGCCGGACGGTGCGGCTGTTGCGGCCTGCGGCTCTTCCGTTTCCTGCGGCGCTTCCTCCAGAGGAACCTGCAACACAGGCTCCTCCCCCGCGGCAATGGGCGGCTCGGCCGCGGGCTGGGGAATCTCCGGAGCCGCTTCGGGCTGCGCTTCCAGCACGGGTTCAACCACCGGAGCCACCGGCGCAACTGGCGGCGGAGTGATCTCCGCGGGCTCAGCCGTGGGCGGTGGAACCGTCACCGGAGCCAGCGCTTCCGCGCCGAACTCCGCCGCGTTCTCCAGGCGTGCAATCAACGAACGCGCGGCCTGCTGGAAGCTGGCGTCGTCGGGCCACTGGCGATACAGCGTGCGCTTCAGCACGTCCACCGAATCCAGGCATACGTCGATGACCGGCGACGTGGGCTGCAACGTGCCCTCGCGCAGCTTGCCGATCAGGTCTTCCGCGCGATGCGCGATGGTGGC
Organism: Acidobacteriota bacterium; assembly: GCA_031296105.1. Classification (GTDB taxonomy): domain Bacteria; phylum Acidobacteriota; class Terriglobia; order Terriglobales; family Acidobacteriaceae; genus TOLSYN. Next base: position 85,716 of record JARLGJ010000015.1, read on the forward strand.
AATGCGCTGCGCGCCCACCTGCGCCGCCGATCCCTTTACCGTGTGCACGGCGCGGAAGAGTTCGTGAATCACATCCTGCGAGGGCGAGGTTTCAAGCGACAGCAGGCAGTGCGTCACCGACTGCAAGTGCTCTTCAATCTCGGGGACAAAGAACTCCAGCACCTCTTCGGGCAGCGGCTCGTCCCCGGCCAGCAGCGGCACATCTTCGGCCTTCAGGCGCTGCCTGGTCTCCACGGCAGGCGCG
>JARLGJ010000016.1 GCA_031296105.1 Acidobacteriota bacterium
GATTACTCCGGAAAACTAAGCTTCGACGATAAGCCCGTCAAGCAGCCTTCGCGGTGGACTCACACGGAATTGCACACTTTCGCACAGAAAATTTGCGGAGAGGCTGCGGCGCAATAGAAAAGCGGCCCCGAAGGGCCGCTGAAACTGACGGAATGGCGTGTGCTACTTGCTGAAACCGGCGCGGCGCTGATGGCTGTAGGCAGCCAGCGCGGACTCGATGACCGGGTAAGCCGACTCCGGCGACTCGATCTCTTCCACCTCGACGGCCTTGCCCTCGAGCAGCTTGTAGTCCTGGAAGAAGCGGCGCAGCATCATCAGGCGATGCGGAGGCATCTCCTTGGCGTCCTTGTAGCTGGCAAACTCGGGATCCTTGCTGGCCACGGCAATCACCTTGTGATCCCTCTTGCCACCGTCGATCATCGTCATCAAGCCCACGGTGCGGGCCTGGATGAGAGTGAGCGGCACCACCGGCTCCTGGCAAAACACCAGCACGTCAAGAGGATCGTCGTCCTCCGCCAGCGTCTGCGGAATGAATCCGTAGTTGGCCGGGTAATAGACGGCCGAGTACAGAATGCGGTCCAGCTTAATGAGGCCGCTCGTCTTGTCCAGCTCATACTTCACGCTGGAGCCAAACGGAATCTCGATGACGGCATTGAATTCGACCGGGATATTTTCACCCGGCGTGATGTCATGCCATGCATGAATCATGATCAGTTCACCCCTATTGAATCGTGGTATCTAGGGATATTGTACTGAATCCGGCGCTTCTGTGTGGCGCGCGGCGGGCTGGGCGGAGCTTCGCGTGTAAAATCGAGCCAGTCCAGCCATGCGCGAAAACACCTCCGACGCCGCCCCTCCGAAGCCCCGCCGCACACGGGCCGCAGCCGCCATGGTGGCCTCCGGAATCCTCCTGAGCCGCCTTAGCGGGCTCATTCGCGAGCGCGTTTTTGCCCACTACCTGGGCGCTTCCATGGCCGCCGACGTCTATCGCGTCGCCTTCCGCGTGCCCAATATGCTGCAAAATCTGTTGGGCGAAGGCGTGCTCTCGGCGTCGTTCATTCCGGTGTATGCGCGACTGCGCGCCGAGGGGCGCGTAAAAGAAGCCAACGAGTTAGCCGAGGCAATCTTCGCCCTGCTGGCCATGGTGGCCAGCGTCATCGTCGCCCTGGGAATTCTCTGCGCGCCATTTTTAGTCAGTTTGCTGGCGCTGGGTTATTCGGGAGAAAAACGCGAACTGGCTGTTGCCCTGGTGCGCATCGTCTTTCCTGGCACGGGCTTGCTGGTGTTTTCCGCCTGGTGCCTGGGCGTGCTCAACAGCCATGGCCGGTTCTTTCTCAGCTACGCCTCGCCGGTGATGATGAACGTGGCCATGATTGCCGCGCTCTTGTGGCAGGGCGGACTGCACGGCCACGGTGCCGTCAGCCTGGCCTACACGCTCTCCTGGGCCTCGGTGGCCGGAGCCGTGCTGCAATTCGGCGTGCAGGCGCCCACGGTGTGCAAGTACCTGCGCCCATTGAACTGGAATCCGCGGCTGGGCTCGATGCATGTGGCGGCCGTGGTGGCGGCCTTTGTGCCGGTGTTCATCAGCCGCGGCGTGTTTCAGCTCTCCGGCTTCATCGACCTGGAACTGGCCAGCTTTCTGCCCTCGGGCAATGCGCTGCTGGGCTACGCGCAAACGCTCTACATGCTGCCGGTCTCGCTGTTCGGCATGTCGATCTCGGCCGCCGAGTTGCCCGCCATGTCCAGCGCCCTGGGCAGTGAGGTGGAGATTGCCGCCACGCTGCGCACGCGCCTTTCCGCGGGATTGCAAAAGATCGCCTTCTTCGTCGTGCCCTCGGCCGTGGCATTTCTGGCCCTGGGCAACGTGGTGGCCGCCACGCTCTACCGCACGGGACGCTTTGGCGAACAGGATGTGTTGTTCGTGTGGGCGGCGCTGGCCGGCTCCGGCGTGGGCCTGCTGGCGCAGACCATGGGACGCCTTTACTCCTCCACCTTTTACGCTCTGCGCGACACGCGCACCCCGCTGCACTATGCCCTGGTACGCGTGGCGCTGACCCTGTGCCTGGGCTACGCGTTTTCCATCCCCTTGCCGCGCGCGCTGGGCATTGACATGAACTGGGGCGTGGCCGGCTTGACCTCGTCGGCCGGCATTGCCGGATGGGTGGAGTTCCTTTTGCTGCGCCGCGGATTGCAGCGCCGCATTGGCCGCGTGGAGTTTGCCGCCTCGCGGTTGCTGAAGCTGTGGGCCTCCGCGCTACTGGCGGCCGCCGTGGCCTTTGCCCTGGAGCGCGTGCTGCCGCGCGGCCACGCCGTGCTGGGCGGCCTGCTGATTCTGGGAGTGTATGGAGTCGCGTATCTGCTGACGGCCCAGGGATTGGGCGTCGCGGTAGGGATGGATAGTTTGTTGCAGCGCCTGGGCGTGCGCCGCCGCTAAACAGCTAAACGGCGCTGCGCAGCGGCGTCTTGATGACCTTCATCGCGTTCCAGTCATAGACAAAGCGCTTGCCGCAATCCACGCAGACCACGTAGTGCGAACACGGTGGCAGTTCCTCCTGCCAATCCAGATGAACCTCACCCTCCGACCGCGCCAGCACCGCCGGGTAAGGCACCGACAAACGGGCGTGACTGCAACCCAGACCCATCATGCTCCAAACTTTTTCCAGCATGGTTCCCTGCCTTTCACCTGCAAAGTCTTTCGTGGCCCGGTAACGCTTGGGTTGCGAGCGGAAGCCGGGACCTGTCCAATGCCGGGCCCGGCTTTTCCGCCTGAGTTGCTGCTAAACGGCGCGCGCGGCTTTCTCCTCGCCGGCGGCCTTGCGAATGTCGATGCCGCCCTTGAAGAACGCTCCGTCCTCGATGCTGATGCGCTGCGCGATGACGTCGCCCACCAGCGTGCCCTCGTTGCGGATGTCCACCCGGTCGCTGGCCGTGACGTTGCCGTTCACCTTGCCGAGAATCACGATCTCGCGCGCCACAACGTCGGCGTCCACCGTGCCGTTGCGGCCCACGGTAACGCGATGGCCCGGCAAATGGATGGAACCTTCCACCCGTCCATCGATAAACAAACTCTCCGAACCCGAAACCTCACCCTTGACGATCAGGGCCTTCCCGATCGACGCCTGCTCTCCAGTACCCGTGCCGGCAAGGCTCGCCGCGCGCGGTGCGGGTGTGTTGTTGTACTCCGGCACCGGCGGGTTCGCCACCGGCGTGGCGGGACGCTTCACATCGGCAGTCGGGGTTGTATTTCCAGACGAAGTTGACGGCTTCCACATAAAGACAGAAATCCTTTCCTGTTTCGAATTGCACTTACCCTGCCACAGTCCGGCAATTTGCTAAACAACACGTAATGTACGCGCTCTCAGCTATTTCCGAATTTCGTGTCACCCAATGGGACGAGTGCGACTGGGCTTCTTCACGCAATATATTCCTGCACCGGGTAGTTTCTGCACTCCTGTTGGGCGCCTGGCTGAGGAAATCTTTGTCCGCACGCGTTACCATCAGCCTGTCAAGATGATCAGCGAACGCGAACTTCTGGAACATATTGCCGGCCAGCCGCAACAAGCCGCCGGCTACAAACAACTTGTGCGCGAGCTTGCCCTGCGCGGCCGCGACCGGCCCGAATTGGAACACCTGCTGGCCGAACTGGTGGTGCGCGGCAAGCTGGTGCTGGTGGCGCGCGACCGTTATGCCGTAGCTTCGGCGGCGGTGAACCGCAACCTGGTGGTGGGCACGCTCACCATGCATCGCGACGGCTTTGGCTTTGTGCGCCCTTTGGACCGCGAGGTTCGCGAGCGCCTGGACGGCGACGTCTTCATCCCGCCCTTTAACGTGGGCGAGGCCATGCACGGCGACCAGGTGCTGGCGGAGCTTTCTCCGCACTCGCGCGAAGGCCGCTACGAGGGCCGCATTGTGCGCGTAATGGAGCGCGCCCATGCCACCGTGGTGGGCACCTTCCACTACGGACCGCGGCAAAACTTTGTGCGCCCCATGGATGACCGCATCAAGATGGACGTCATCATCCCCGAAGGCGCCGAGGTGGTTCCCGCACAATCCGCCCACGAGGCCGAAGACCGCGTGATTGGCTCGGAGGCCGGACGCCGCGCCTGGGACGACCTGGAAGGGCTGGTGGTGGATTGCGAGATCACCGAATGGCCAACCTCCAGCAAGAATCCCCGCGGCCGCGTGGTGGAGGTGCTGGGCCACGAAGACGACTTCGGCGTGGACGTCGAAATCATCATCCGCAAGCATCACCTGCCGCACCACTTTGCCCCTTCGGCCATTGCCGAGGCCAAGGCCATGAAGCCGGAGTTGCCGGAAGCCGAGCTGATGCGCCGCCGCGACTTCCGCGAGCTGCCCATTGTCACCATCGACGGAGAAACCGCGCGCGACTTTGACGACGCCGTGCTGGTGCGCAAAACCGGCGCGGGCTATGAACTGCAAGTCCACATTGCCGACGTGGCCCACTATGTGCACCCCGGCATGGACATCGACCGCGAAGCCGAGATTCGCGGCACCAGCGTCTATTTCCCCGACCGTGCCATTCCCATGCTGCCCGTGGAGCTTTCCACCGACCTGTGCTCGCTGCGTCCGCAGGTGGATCGCCTCACCATGTCCTGCGTGATGCAGATGGACGGACGCGGCGAAATTCAGTCCTTCGAACTGATGCCCGGCGTCATCCGCAGCGCCCGCCGCATGACCTACACCGCCGTGCAGCAGGTGCTGGACGGCGACGAAGCGGCACGCACCGAGTACGCACCGCTCGTCGAGAATTTTCTGCTCATGCAGGAACTGGCGGTGATCCTCAACGAGAAGCGCCAGCGGCGCGGCTCCATTGACTTCGACCTGCCCGAGCCGCTCATCGAGTTTGACGCCAACGGACTGATGCAGGGCGTCACCCGCTCCGAGCGCCTGTTTGCCAACCGCCTGATTGAGGAGTTCATGCTGGCGGCCAACGAAACCGTGGCCACCTACCTGGAGCAGAAGGGCGTGGCCAGCCTGTACCGCGTACACGAGCCGCCCGACCCCAAGCGCGTGTATGAGTTCGAGAACCTGGCCGCCGCCTTTGGCTACTCGCTGGGCATTGGCGCGCTGCCCGTGGCGCGCTTCCGCATGAAGCCCGATCACCGTCCGGCCAACGCGCGTTCCACCGCGCACCGCAGCAAACCGCAGGACGTGGAATTGCCGCAGGAAGTATCCATTACGCCGACGATGTATCAGAAGCTGGCGGACAAAATTGCAGGCAAGCCCGAGGAGCGCATTCTGAGCTACCTGATGCTGCGCTCGCTGCGCCAGGCACGCTACTCCGAGATCAACGACGGACACTTTGCGCTGGCCGCCACCTGCTACACGCACTTCACCTCGCCCATCCGCCGCTACCCGGACCTGCTGGTGCACCGCATCCTGAAGGCCGTGCTGGTGGAGGCGCCAGAACACGTGGAAGGCAAGCTCGCCATTGGACAGGGCGGCCATGTGGAACAGAAGGCAGAAAAATTGTGGTCGGCCATGGCGGCGGCCAAGCCGGAGACAAAAAAGAAGCGCGCACCCGCGGAAATTGCCAGCCCCATTCCCGAAGACACCCTGCACCACCAGGCCGAGGACGCCAGCTTTGCCGAGCGCCGCGCCGACCAGGCCGAGCGCGAGCTAGTGGAGTGGAAGAAGACCAAGTTCATGGCCGACCGCGTGGGCGAAGACTTCGACGGCCTCATCGTCAGCATCACCAAATACGGCATCTTCGTCGAGTTGACCGAGCTGTTCGTCGAGGGCCTGATTCCGTTGAACTCGATGTTCGACGACCGCTACACCTTCCACGAAAACACGCGGCAGATCATTGGCCAACGGACGCGGCGCACGTTCTCCCTGGGAGACCGCCTGCGCGTGGTGCTGGACCGCATTGACCCCGTGGAGCGCAAGCTGCAATTCAGCATCTTCGAGGAACATCCCGCGCCGCGCCGGCGGGAAAAGAAGCGCCGGCACTACTGAGCAACGCCTGGCGAGGCCCGCGGCGGAATCCGATTTGCGCGCCCGGGCATCTCTCCTAGTACAATCGGAAAAGCGACTTTCATTCGCGAGGAATTGGCAGATGGCACACATGGTGCAGTGCGTGAAGCTGGGACGCGAGGCCGAGGGCCTCGACGAAGCTCCCTTCGACGGTCCTTTGGGCCAGAAGATCTATGACAGCGTGAGCAAGGAAGCCTGGGAAGGCTGGCAGGGCCACATGAAGATGCTGCTCAACGAGTACCGTTTGCAGCCCTGGAAGAAAGAACACCAGGACTTTATTGTGCAGCAGATGGAACAGTATTTCTTCGGCACGGGCGCAGAGGCTCCCGAAGGCTACAAGCCGCAGTAAGCCAGGGATTTCACGGGTCCGGAGACGTCCGCAGGGCGTCTCCGGCAGCTCGAACCGGAAATCCGCGAAAGGCTTTGGCGTTTTCCACTGCGCCGCCGCCCGGGCAGTGCTAAAATTGATTTACCCCTTCGGTGCGCCTGCACTGAAAACGTCGGGATGTGGCTCAGCCTGGTAGAGCACTCGCTTGGGGTGCGAGGGGTCGGCAGTTCAAATCTGCCCATCCCGACCATTTTTTCCCTCTTGAATTTTTTGTTCACGGAAGGCTCTGCTGGGCCGGCCGCGAGCACCCCAATCCTTTCAGCGCAACCCAAACAAAACATGTCTCGATGGTTGGCGGAGCGCAGTTGAGAACGGCTACGCTCCGCGTGGCTTTCCGGGCTGTGTTTTATTCCGGAGGCTGATGCGCCAGGATACGGCGGGCGTCGGAGTCGCTCACCGTCTTGCCATACACTTCCGAGTAAAAGTGCTGCATCTCCTTCACCATGTCCCAATCCTTGAACTGCTCGGGATAGAACAACTTCGCCATGTAAATCATCAGCAGCACATTCTCATTGCTGGCATGATCCCAGGCATAGACGCCCTGCGGCAGCAGATAGACCTTGCCGTTTTTCACCGCGCGCAGCTTGGCAATCTCCGGTTCCTTATTCACCATGTCGGCCGAATCCGCGAGCCCGCTCACCAGAATGATGTCCGGATCCCAGCTCACCACCTGCGCCACCGTTGCCTGGGCGTGATTGTCGTCGAGTGCCTGGGAAACGTAACGGCCGCCGGCGACCTCCACATTCCAGTTCATCACGCTGCCCCGGCCCTGCCCGAAGAGAATGTTGGAGCGCATGCCGCCGTAGTAGACCTTGGGCCGCCTGGAGGCGTCAATTTTGGAGGTGATCGCCAGGATCTGGTTCACCTTCTTTTCGAAGTAGGCGTTATAGCGGTCGGCGCGCACCTTCGCTTCCGGCCCCAGCAAGTTGCCGAAAAAGCTGACCTGCTCCTGGAAATCCTTGATGAAATCCGCTTCGGTCATCGGCCTGCGAGCGGCATCAAAGGCGCAGGCTGTCGTCAACCCCGCCTTGGCGAAGGGATCCTGCCGGGTCATGCCGGGCGTGAAGAGCACCACGTCCACCTTCATCTCCTTCAACTTCTCGGGAGCGACCATGCCAATTCTGGCATTCTTGATTTCTGGAAACAGCTTGTATGCCCAAGGCGATTGTTGAGCCATCGTCACAAGCACCCGTCCCTCACCCAGGGTCATGATTTTTTCCGGCGACACACAATGCGCCGCGGCAATGCGTTCAGGATGCACTGGCACCGTGACCTTGTTGCCGCACATGTCGGTGATTGTTTTTTGGCCGCCCTCATCAGCCGCATAGGCCGGCACGGCAGCGGCCTGCATGCCCGCAAGCAGCGCCGCGCCCGCGGCAAATCCGTAAAACGCACGAAAAATCCGCATGTTTCTTCCTTCTCCTCTGCCGCCACCTGCACGGTGACGGCGGACTGCCACTCCGGAAACAGCCGCACACCGGGCGCAAATAGAGCCGCAGTTTGCGTGCGTTAGGCCCTGGAAACGGCAATTGTCTTTAATGAACGATAGTAGAAATTTATAAACGACAACTCCGTGAGCGATAGTAAGAGCCTGCAACGCTCGCGTCAACGGAATTTTGGCGTTTCCGCGCAGCTCATTCTCCTGGAAGTGCGGGCGATCGCCAACCGCGGCAGAGGGCGGAACCATTCAGTGTCTCGCACCGCGTCCGGCGAGGCGTGGGGCGCTGAATTCAACTGGCAGATGAGCCGTCCAATGGTAAGCTTTTGCCTTGTTTCTCAGTGGAGATCAAATCTGTGAACCGTCGCGAATTCCGTGAAATGGCGGGCGGTTCACGCAATGCGATTTTCGTTGAGTGGGGCTTTCAAGTAGCGGTCTTCTCCGAGTGCTTGCGGCGATGCCATCCAACAGCCCCACTCAGGCCCAACTGCGGGGCTTGAATGGGCCACCCGCCTCAACTTTTTCAGACCTTGACTAATTAAGTTTCTTCACCAATCCGGCCACGTTGTCGGCGAAGTGGCGGATGGTGGCCACGCCTTCCTGGTCGTTCATGGCATCGCCCGGAGCCACGCCGAAGACCATGTTCCAGTAGGTCGAGCCGGGTACGATCATGTCGTTAATCAGGAAGAACATCAGCATTTCCTGCAGGGTCAGCGTCTGTCCGCCGCGGCGGGCCACGGCCACCGGGCCGCCCACCATGCCGGAGAGAAATTTGTCCGAGTTGCGCGAGACGTAGCCGATGCGCTGCAGGGCGCACATCACGTCTCCGCGGGCGGTGCCGAAATACACCGGCGCGCCCACGATCAGGCCCTGCGCGGTGCGCAGTTTCTCGATGATTTCGTTGAGGCCGTCATCGAGTTTGCAGTGACCCAGCTTGGCGCACTGGCGGCATCCCGAGCAGGATTCAATCTTCATTCCCGCCAGCGAGACGACTTCCGTTTCCACGCCTTTTTCCGTGATGCTCCGGGCGCACTCTTCCATGAGCTGCGCCGTGTTGCCGTGCGGCTTGGGACTGCCGCTGATCAGTATGACCTTCATGATTCCGTTTCTCCCCGGACTGCCAATGACTGGCGCACGCATCCTTAAGGGTGAGGCGCGCCTGGCTCGCAGTATAGTTCCTTGGTGGCCGGCGGATCAGTGCCGGGAGAAATCCGCAAGGAGCTTGCTGTACTCGCGGCTTTTTCAGATTTGCGCATGGCTTCGTATGCGCCGGCCCGGCAGGTCATGCAATCGACCGTGCCCGGGTGACCCGGTACGCACCAGCCGAGGATGGCGAGCTACGCGCAGGGGAGCCCGGGCGGGGAACACAGATCCGGCGCATCCGGCCAACAGTCATCCCTCCGGCCAAGACACCTCCTGTTGACATAAAACTTTTCCATATTTCCCGCGGGCAAAAGAAATCCACCGGCCTTTCGTATTCATCTCTTTTTATTATTCGATATTTCATCAAAATTTATCCGAGACGGAATTCCATTCTGCTAAAAAGCAAGCAGTTAGACTGCCGTTCACTGAGCCGCAGGAGTCGATTGAGGATCTTCTGCTGAACCGACTTGCCTTCAAACGACTGAACCCTCTGCGGCTTATTACCAACCATGCACGTTTTCCACGAGGTTATGAATCTTGAAGACCCTGACACCGTTTCTTCTGAAGATGCGTGTGTTGTTCTTTCTGCTGCTGATTGTTCCAGCAGCGTTGGCGCAGCACATTGAAATTTCGCAGGTGTACGGCGGCGGCGGGAACTCCGGCGCGCCCTACACAAACGACTTCATCGAGCTTTACAACCCCACGGCCAGCGCCGTAAGCCTGAGCGGCTGGTCAGTGCAATACGCCTCGGCGGCGGGCACCACCTGGACCAACAAGACAAACCTGTCCGGCACGATTCCCGCCTATGGCTACTTCCTGGTTGCCGAAGCAAGCGGCAGCACCGGCTCGGCCCTGCCCACGGCCGACGTAACCGGCACCATCAACCTGAGCGGCACCGCTGGCAAAGTGGCGCTGGTGAACAGCACCACCGCGCTGACCAACGCGGGAGCCAGCAATGGCGTGCTCACCGGAGCCACCTGCCCAACCGCCACCACGGTGGTGGACTTTGTCGGCTATGGCACCACGGCAACCTGCTACGAAGGCACGGGCGCCGCCCCGGCTCCGAGTAACACCACGGCCGACATCCGCAACAGCAGCAACACCGATACCGACGTAAACAGCGTGGACTTTACGGCCGTGGCTCCCAACCCGCGCAACAGCAGTTCCACGGTACAGACCGGCGCACTGACGGCCAGCGGCGCGGCGACGCCTTCGGCGATTTACGCCGGCGACAGCACTTTGTTGACGGGGACCGTCACCCCGGGCACGTCCCCCACCAGCACGGGCATCACGGTAAATGCCGACCTTTCGAGCATCGGCGGCTCGTCCACGCAGAGCTTTTACGACGACGGCACCAACGGCGACGCAACCGCCGGCAACAACGTCTTCAGCTTTAGCATTGCGGTTCCCAGCAGCATTACCGGCACCAAGTCGATTCCGGTAACCGTCACCGATGCGCAGGCGCGCACGGCTTCAACCACCATCGCGCTGACGGTGAATGCACCAGTTGCCTTCCACTACATCCACGAAATCCAGGGCACCAAGTCGCTGACGGCCCAGTCCATTTCGCCTTACGCCGGACAGACGGTGAAGACCTCCGGCATTGTCACCGGCGTGGGCAGCGTGGGCTTCTTCCTCCAGTCCAAGGATGCCGATGCCGATGCCAGCTCGCTGACGCCGGAAGGCATCTATGTGTACTGCGGCAGCGGCAAGGTTCCCACCACCGCGGTACTAGGCAACGAATTGCAGGTAACCGGTACGGTTGCCACTTATCCGGCGGCGACCGCCAGCCACACTCCGGCCACGGAATTGTCTTCGCCAACGATCACCCTGCTGACCACCGGCAATACGTTGCCCACAGCCGTGGACATCAGCGGTGCGCTGACCCCAACCGGCGGGCTTTACCAGTTGACGCCATATGAAGGCATGCGCGTCACCATCCCCTCGCTGACCACCATCAGCGGCACCGACGGCACGCTGACCGAAGCCTCCTGGACGACCTCCTCCAACGGCCAGTTCTACGCCGTCATTACCGGCACGGCACGGCCATTCCGCGAGGCGGGTATTGATATCCGCGACACCATCTCCGGCGCCCCGGCCAATGCCGCGCAGTTCGACGACAACCCCGAGCGCATCCTGGTGGACTCGGACTTCCTGGGCGGCACCGCGCTGAACCTGACGACCGGCGCCGTGCTGGCAAACGTGACCGGCGTTCTGGACTTCACTTACAGCAGCGACTCGTATTACGACCCCAGCCGCCTGCTGCTTGATTCCTCGTACAGTTCGTCCAACGTCACCGCAGGCATGGCGGTTCAACCGGTCGACGCGGCGGCAGACGGTCAGTTCACCGTGGCAGCGTTCAACGTGGAACGCTTCTTCAACAGCAACTCCAGCGACAACGTGTACTACAATCCCCCAACCTCTACGACGGGCACTTCTTCGGCGGTGAACATTTCGGCCGCCGGGTACACCACACGGCTCACAAAAGCTTCGTTGGCTATCCGCAACGTGCTGAACATGCCGGATATTGTTGCCCTGGAAGAAATTGAGAACCAGTCCGTGGCCGCCGATATCGCGGCCAAAATCAGCACCGACGCCGTGGCCGCCGGGCAGACCGACCCGCAGTATGTTGCCTATGGCACCGGCACCACCTACGCTCCCTACACCAATGACGTGGGCGGCATCTCGGTAGGCTTCCTGGTGAAGTCCACCAAGGTGAGCACCGATAGCGCCACGGTAACGCAATACGGTGCGTCGAACACCTTTACCGATCCGCGCGACTCCTCGCAGGCGACGCTAAACGACCGGCCGCCGCTGGTTCTGCATGCCGGCATCAAGCGCTCCGGCACTACGGATTACCCGGTCACGGTGATTGTCAACCACCTGCGCTCGCTGAGCAGTGTGAATGATGCGACCAGCGGCGCGTATGTGCGTCTGAAGAAGGAACTACAGGCTGAATTCCTGGCCAACCTGATACAGACCTTCCAGACCCAGGGCGAGCACGTTATTTCGGTCGGAGATTACAACGTCTTCGAGTTTTCCGACGGACTGACCGACGTGATGGCCACCGTAACCGGGCAGGGCTGCCTCAGTTCCACCCAGGTGATGCAGGTCGGCAACTGCACCCTGGTGAGTCCGGCCGTAACCGACCTGGTGACAACCCTGCCGGCGGCTAAACGCCAATCCTACGTGGAATACGGCAACGCGCAGGTTCTCGACCACATTGTCGTAACCAGCGACCTGGTCTCCAGCGCGAGTATCGAGTACGCTCACCTGGATTCCGACTTTCCGATTACGTTGTACAGCGATTCCACGACTCCTGCCCGCAGTTCAGACCATGACGCCGCAGTGAGCTACTTTGCCCTGCCATCGGAGGCTTCGGCGGCGACTCTATCCTCGCCCACCAGTGGCGGCACGCTGAGCGGCACTTCCACTACCTTCACCTGGACAGCCAACGGCTCGACTACCCCGGTCTATCTTTGGGTGGGAACGACCACCGGAGCCTACGACTTGGTGAACATTGGTCCCTTGAGCGGCACCAGCACCACCGTTACCCTGCCCACAAATGGTGCCACTGTCTACGCCACGCTGTGGTCCACCGTGAGTGGCAACCTGGTCTCCTCCTCGGCGACCTACACCGAAGCCACACAGACTCCGGCGACGCTGACGACTCCCACCAGCAGCAGCACGTTAACCGGCGCTTCCACTACCTTCACCTGGACGGCTAACGGTTCGACTACCCCGGTTTATCTCTGGGTAGGAACGACTACCGGAGCCTACGACCTGGTAAACATTGGGCCGCTGGATGGAACCAGCACAACCGTCACCCTGCCGACCAATGGCGCACCGGTGTACGCCACCCTGTGGTCCACCGTGAATGGATCGCTCGTCTCCTCCGCCGCAACCTACACCGAAGCGACGCTGAAGCCAGCCTCAATCACCTCGCCAGTGAGCAGCAGCACGCTGGGCGGCGCCTCCACTACCTTCACCTGGACAGCCAACGGCTCGACTACCCCGGTCTATCTCTGGGTGGGAACGACCACCGGAGCCTACGACCTGGTAAACATTGGGCCGCTGAATGGAACCAGCACAACCGTAACTCTGCCGACCAATGGTGCACCGGTGTACGCCACCCTGTGGTCTACCGTGAATGGATCGCTCGTCTCTTCCACCGCAACCTACACCCAGGCCAGCGTGGCTCCAGCGGCGCTGACCTCTCCAGCAGAGGGTTCGCAACTCAGTTCCACGCAAACCTTCACCTACGCCTACAACCAGTCCACCGATCCGGTTTACCTCTGGGTTGGTTCGACGGCCGGCGCACACGACGTGGTAAACGTTGGACCGCTAACGGGTGGAACAGTTACGGTCAACCTGCCCACGGATGGAGCAACGGTCTACTTGACGCTGTGGTCCACGGTGAATGGCAATTTGACGGCGAAGAGCTACACGTACATGGATCCGGCGTCGGTGTCTTCCGCGATCTCGGGCGCAAGCCTCAGAACGAACACCACCCGCTCCACGGTGAAACGCTAACCAAACAGGCTCCCGTGCTTTGGCAGGGGAGCCTGTTTTGCCTCTTGCCCTGCGGCTCATCCGCAGGGTTTTTCCTTTTGCGGCGGATATTCAAATACGTTCGTTGGGGCACGATTGAGGTGCCTGGGCTCATCACACATTGCACAGGAGCAATTGGCGGCATCGGAAAAGCCCGAGGCTGAACAGCCTCGGGCTTTAATATTTATCAGTGCAGAATTAAAAAGTTGCTGGCGGAGAGAGAGGGATTCGAACCCTCGATAGAGCTTTAGGGCCCTATAACGGTTTAGCAAACCGCCGCCTTCAGCCTCTCGGCCATCTCTCCGCGTGCTTGCTGGAGCGATTATAGCGGAAGGGTGACGATTTCACCTAATCCGCAAAAAGATTCCTTGTGGTGAATTTTGCGGCGAGCTTTCCACGAGCGCAGGGCACCTTCAATTGCATGAGAAATCACTATCCTGGCCCGTCGATCACACGCTGCGCGGCCCAGTCGGCGGCGGCTACCCGTTACTATTCCGTCTTAGCAAAGCCGGTGCTGGCTGACTGCCAATGCTCCCGGGAGGTACAATAGGTCGAATTGTTTTACCAATTTTTCCGCGTACGTCCGGCTTACCCGGCTGGATCGGCGCGCCCCGGATCCGAATGAAGAAGCTGCTGTTCCCGCTCATCGCCATCTGTGCCTTTGTCACCGTAGCCCCCGCGCAGCAGGATACGGTGGTTGAGGAGATCGTGGCGCGCGTTAACAACGCCATCATTACCCGCGCCGATCTGCGCCGCAATCAGGAGCAGACCGCGCAGGACTCGCGCGACCTTAACCTGACTCAGGAACAGATCGAACAGCGCGACGCCAACAGCCTGCGCGACCTGATTGACCAGCAGTTGCTGCTGCAAAAGGCCGCCGACCTTGGCATCTCCGCCGACGCCGACCTAGTCAAGCGCCTGGACGACATTCGCCGCGAGATGAAGGCCACCTCCATGGAAGACCTTCAGAAGCTCGCCGAACAGCAGGGCGTCAGCTTTGAAGAGTTCAAACAGAACACGAAGAACAACATCCTCACGCAGAAGGTGATTGGCTCCGAGGTGGGCAGCCACGTTCAGGTGTCGCGCGAGGAGACGCAGAAGTTCTATGAAGAGCACAAGGACGAGTTGAGCCGCCCCGAGCGCGAGCGGCTGAGCGAAATCCTGATTCCCAACGATCCCGCGGCCGCCAAGGCCGAAGCAGGGAAGGACAAGGAAAACGCTCTACAGCCGACGGCCGAACAGATTGCCGCGGCGCAGACCCGGGCCAGCGACATCTATCAGCAGTTGAAGACCGGAGCCAAGTTCGATGAACTTGCGCGCAAGGAGTCCGCGGGCGCAACCGCTGCGCAGGGCGGCGATCTTGGTTACTTCAAGCGCAAAGATCTGGCCAGCGAACTGGCGGAGAAGACCTTCCCGCTGAAGGCCGGTGAATTCACCGAGCCCATACACACCCGTCAAGGCTTCATCATTTTGCGCGTCACCGACCACATACAGGCCGGCACGCCCACCATGGACCAGGTCCGCGAGCAGATTCAGGAACAGCTCTACTCGCAGAAGATTCAGCCCGCGCTGCGCGCATATCTAACCAAGCTGCGCGTAGACGCCTACATCGATATCAAGCCCGGCTACAGCGACAGCGGCGCCAGCCCCTACCAGACCAAGCTGGTCTATACCTCGGACTCGGGCCCCAAGACGAAGCAAACCCGCGGCAAGCTCGGCGTGGGCCACAAGAAGACGGTGGTGGTCACCGGAGAAGATCGCCATCACAAGGGCACCGCCTTCCCGAAAAACACGTCGGACCTGGGTACGGCAAAGGCCGATGTGGACTCCAAGGAAAAGGCCGAGTTGGAGAAGAAGGCCGCAGCACAGGCCGCCGCCGCCAGGGCCAAGGCCGATGCTGAAGAAAAAGAACGGCTGAGCCACATGAGCAAGAAGGATCGCGAACGCTACCTTGCTCAGAAAAAGCGGAACGCGCAGTACAAGGCCAGCCTGGACAAAAAAGACCAGAAGCAGCGGCGCAAGGCGGAGAAGAAGGAAAAGCGCGAAGCGGCCATTCTGGCTTGGCGCGAGAAGGAAAATGCCAAGGCCATCGCCAAAGGCAGAACACCTCCTTACCCCACCAAGAGCGATGCGGAGAAAGCGGCGGAGACGTCCGATCCCACGGCTCCTCCGCAGAAGAAAAAGATCAACTGGTTCTAAACACGAGAAAGAGGTTGTGAAGAGCGCGGGCTGCGGCCTGCGCTTTTTGCTGTTCGCGGGCGGGCGGCGCGGGAAGCCGGGAAGCACGCGCCCTCGGCGGACATACAATGGAGACGGAGACTTCTTCATCATGCCGGAACACCGCATTTACCTGGACTTCAACGCCACTACGCCGCTTGCGCCTGAAGTTGCGCAGGCCATGTCCAACATCCTGGTGGACCCGTTTGGCAATCCTTCCAGCGGCCACTGGGCCGGACGTCCGGCGCGGCAGGCCGTGGACGCCGCACGCGCGCAGGTGGCCGCGTTGCTCGGCTGCCTCGACGACGAAGTGGTCTTTACCAGTGGTGGCAGTGAGAGCGACAACCTGGCGTTGAAGGGCGTGTTCTTCGCGCGCGGCGGGCCCGGCGCGCACATCGTTACCACGCAGGTGGAGCATCCGGCGATCCTTGAACCGTGCCGCTTTCTCGAGCGCCTTGGCGCACGAGTCACCGTGTTGCCCGTGGATGGCTACGGCCGCGTCGATCCCGAAGACGTGCGCCGCGCAATTACGCCGCAAACCATCCTCGTCTCCGTGATGCACGCCAACAACGAGGTCGGCACCATCCAGCCCATCGCGGAGATCGCGCGCATCACCCGCGAGCACGGCGTGCTGCTGCACACGGATGCCGCGCAATCCGTGGGCAAGATCGCCACCCGCGTGGGCGAACTCGGCGTGGACCTGCTCACCGTGGCTGGACACAAACTCTATGCGCCCAAGGGCGTGGGCGCGTTGTACGTGCGCCGCGGCATCAAGCTGGAGCCTCTCATCCACGGCGCCGCGCACGAATCCGGCCGCCGCGCCGGCACGGAAAACATTCTGCTTGACGCCGCCCTGGGCGCGGCCTGCGAGTTGGCCGCACAGTGGATTGGGATGGACTCCTTGCGCGAACTGCGCGATCACTTTTGGCAGCAGTTGCAGGCGCGCTTCGGGGAGCGGGTGGTGCTGAACGGACACCCAACGGAGCGGCTGCCGAACACGCTGAACGTGAGCTTTGCGGGCAAGGTGGGCGCGGAAATTCTCGCGCGCATACCGGAGGTCGCGGCCTCCACCGGCTCGGCCTGCCACAGCGGCGAGATCATGCTCTCTCCGGTGTTGAAGGCCATGCAGGTGTCTCCTGAGACTGGCATGGGCGCGCTCCGCTTCAGCCTGGGCCGCAGCACCACGCGTCAGGAGATTGATGAAACAGTTGCGCGGCTGGCCGAGGTTGTGGCGTAGGCAATGTTTCACGCATAAACAAGAGGGACGCTCGCGGGCGTCCCTTTTTCCGCGACGCAGGGCGAGATCAGTCGCCGGTCTCGGGCTGCGTCACGGCATTCAGCGGCAGTTCTGGCGAAGGATCGTTGGTGGCGGCGCCATCCATGCGCTGCTTTTTCGGCGCGGCAAAACGCGAACGCAGAGGCTGGTCGATGCCATACTGCGCGGCCGCTGCCAACAGCAATGGCACTGCAAGCAGCACAAATGCGTTCTTTACCCCGAGGCCAAGCAGCAGCATGATGGCCGGCAGATGGAACAGGTAGAGCGGATAGGAAACGTCGCCCAGAACGTTGCCAAACTTCGCCGTCCATCCGGAGATGCGCACCTCGGTGCTGAGCGTTAGCACAAAGATCGTCAGCAGCAGCGGCAGTCCCCAATTCTTACCCAGAGCCAGGCTCAAGGTGGCGGGAAACGCAAGCACGGCAAAACCCAGCGGCGTGCGGCGCAGGCGGAAGTAGAGAAACCCCGTCACCCACATCCAACTGGTGACCAGCAGCAGACGCCAGTTGGCCAGCGTATCAATGCCCGCATTCTTCGGCTGCATCCAGAGGAAGGCCGCAAACGACGCCAGGATCAGCAGAGCCAGCGCCGCGGTGGGCAGCTTTTTCAGCCTGGGCGCCACCATGTAGTGCCACCACTCCGGACTGAGCGACCACAGAGGGCCGTCAAAGCTGACCGGCGCGCAGACCACGCTCTGCAACATGAGCAAAGAGGCCAGCACGGACCACCCGCTTGCTCCCGGCGTGCGCTCGCCCAGCGGCCACAGGAAGGAATGCGCGGGCGACAGGCGAAGCACGCTCTGCACTACGAGTCCAAAGGCGATGGCCGCCACATACAGAGGCCAGATGCGCAGCACGCGGCGGCGATAAAAGCCCTGCTGCTCGCGCTCCAGGCTGGCGGCAATGCTGTAGCCGGATAACAAAAAGAAGCCGAAGACCGCACTGGTGGGATTCAACAGATCGGCACGGAATAGCGCCAGACGGTCCGGACGCACCATCAGGAAGAAGTGCCCAAGCACCACCATGGAGGCCAGCACAAAGCGCCATGCCGCCAAAAAGCTCCAACTGGTTTTGTGGAAACTCTCCTGCATGAACCGTCCACGGCTTCCGTCCCGCTTGCGCGAGTGTGCTGGGACCATTGCTTGACCGCGCGGAAACCTGCTGGCTTTAGTGTACCGCCCGTGCCGCCCAAGGTTCCATGCCGTTGGCTGGCGGCAGGCCGTCGCGCGGAAGTCGCCGCGCCGTCCGTGCAAAAAGGGCAACCCGCGATGAACCGCGAATTGCCCTCGTTTTCGGGAAGCACCTATTGAAGCGTGGTTACGCCGCTGCAAAGCGGCTGAGTGGCCTTGGTTTAGTGATGTCCTCCGTCCAGGCCGAGGATGCCGTCCAAGGGGAAGATGAGCATGGTGCCGAAGCCCCAACCCGCTTTGGTCTGGCCGCCGTAGGAGGGGTTCATCAGCGTGTTCGGATTCCAGACGCGCTGCGCGAAGGGCATGGCAATGACGTACTTGGTGAGCAGGAAGGCTTCAACCCCCAGGCCCTGCTCGTTGCGTCCGTTCTTGAAGCCGCTGCCACCGGCCGCGATGTTCGCGGAGTTCTCGAAGTCATACATGTCCTGCGTGGTGCGCACCAGGCTGTACTTGAGCGAGATCTGATCGGCCGGATGCCCCTTGATGAGACCACCCTGGATCACGCCCGCCTTGAAGTCGGTGTACAAGCCGCTGACGTTTTTCGAGTCGAGGCTCTGCGTCAACTGGCCATACACGCTGAACGGCTTGGGCGCGGTGCCGGGAGCCGAGAAGTTGTGCACCCCCTGACGGCCCGCGGCATAGATGATGTCCGTGCCCATGTGCTGGTCCTTGGTGGGGTTGGAGAAACCGTTGCCAATGGAAAGCTCGCGGTTCTGCTGCGCGGTATTGTGCGCGTAGCTGAACTCGTAGTCCTTCGCGTACTTGTCCTGACGCGGATCGGTACGATAGGAGAGGTCGGCCAGATAAACGTTGCTGTCCGGGCGCGCGCCGTGGAACGTCGGCGTCTTGCCGATTTCCCAGCCATCGCTCCAGGGGAAGGTGGCATTCTCACGCCACGTGCTGACCTGCAGGGTCAACGCCTTATTGAAGTGGAAGGCGGAGCGGACCAGCCAGTCGGCGTAGGGCGTGGGGCTTTCGCCGAAACCGCCGTCATACTGCGCCAGCAGGCTCTGGCAACCAAAGTCCACCAGGCAGACCGACTTTACAAACCAGGTACCGGCGTTGGCCTTGCCAAATTCCAGCTCGAACTTGTTGTTGAAGGCCTTGTGCTCCCAGGTCAGGCGCGTCAAGTGCGGGAAGTAGGGAATGTACGGGCCAGGCTGTCCAACCAGTGTGTCGCCTACCTGCGTGCCATAACCCTGGGTGTTATGCGTGGTGGGCACAAGCAGCTCGGTGAAGTGGAAGTTTCCACCCTTGTAGCCGATCAGCTTGTTCATGTCCACATCGGCGCCGACCGTCAAAAGGGTCAGCTCTTCCCAGTTTCCTGGGTTCTGACCCATCTTCGGGTCGCCAAGCCAGAACTGCACAACATTGAAGATCGGGCTGATGCCGTGGTTGTTCAGCGCCTTGCCGACATTGACGAGCGGCGGCTCACTGGCCTTCGTCGCAGCATTGCCTCCGGGCGCGGCGGAGCCCTGCGCAGGACCGCCTTCTTCCGTGCTCGGCGTTACCAGGCCAACCGTTTTATCTTGCGGCGTCTGCACGGCTTGCGCCTGCGCACCGATGGAAAAAGCGAGAAGCACGGCAGCCAGCGCCGGTACAGCTCCACGCAGGAGATTTTTCGAACTGATCGTATATGACAAAGAGTCCTCCATGAATTGCGAGCGTTCCAATCTCAATACTGGTGGAGAGGCCACTCAGGCTTGCTTGCCTCTATTTGATTCAGCCCCGCGAAGGCCTGAATGCGCGCCCTTCTCCACCGGATCAGGAACACCGCTTCTAAAATGGCAATTCATGCGCCAAACAGACGAAAAATCATAATCAATTATCTCTTTTGTTTTCAATAATTTAACTCGACATAATCCGCAATGCTTCCGCTAGATACCACATTATGCGTCCAGTTGTGCCGAAGACGTCCTGGCATTTCCGGCAATTCCGGTAAATTTGAATTTTTCACCGCTCTCCATTCACTCCCGAACCGCTTGCCGGTAGCTTCCCGGGAAAGTGTGTAACGGTAAAAAACGAATGCCCCTTCAGCAGAGGCATTCGCGATTCGTGTTGCAAGCAGACTTAATGAGTGGGAAACCGCCTTACGAAATCCGATTGGCCACGATGTGCTTGGCGGCCTTGCGTCCGCCCCACAGGGCCACGGCCTGGCAGGTGCCCATCAGGTAGGTCTCACCCTCCCAGCCACTGGTGAGAATGCCGGTGGCATAGAGGCCGCTGATCACCTTGTAGCGCGGATCCACCACCTGGGCGTTACGGTTAATGCGCACGCCGCCGTTGGTGTTCACCATGCCCGAGGAGAGACGGAAGGCGTAGAACGGACCCTTGGCAACCGGCCAGATGTTGGACGCCTTTTTGCCCCATTCCGCATCGCTTCCCGACTGGGCAAAGCCGTTGTACTGCTCCACGGTGCCTTTGAAGGCTGCGGCGTCGAGTCCGATCTTGTGCGCCAATTCCTCCAGCGAGGGAGCGGTGAAGACGTCGGGCAGATTCTTGTACTTCTCGATCTCCGCCGCGAGTCCCGGGACCGGATTGCCGATGAGCTTGTCGGCAAAGCCGCTGTAATGCGTCTGGCAGGCACCGGCCGCATATTTGTCGAATCCAGCCTGGTCGAGAATCGAATAAACGCTGCCCTGGATTTCGACCGCCTTGTTGCAGTTGGCCGTTGCGCTGACGATGCTCTCGTCGATGAAGCGCACCGCATCCTGGTTCACCCACAGGTTGGTGGGCTGCATGGCTACGCAGACGCCGAGCGACGAATCGTAGGCAAAGCCCTTGACGTTAAGGAAGAGCGAGGAGACGCACAGGTGCGTGGCCTTGCCATGAGCCGTGGCTTCCACCATCACCTGGCCGTCGCCGTCTTGTCCGGACTGCGCGCCGTCGATGATGACCTTCTCCAGGTCGATGCTGGTGTACTTGGCCAGCAGAGCCTTGTTGGTGCTGATGCCGCCGGTGGCCAGCACAACGCCCTTGGCCTTGATGTCGATGACCTTGCCGCTCTTCTCCTTGGCGCGCACGCCGAGGCAGGTGTACGGATCCTTCATCAGCAAAGACTCAACCGCGATGTTGGCGCGCATCTCCACGCCCAGGGCCTTGGCCTGCGGAACCAGGGTGTTGATGCAGGACATGCCATGGCCGCCCTCATAGAAGTTCAACGGCGTTCCGGGCAGCGGATGAATCTTGACCTTGTGCTTGTCAAACAGCCAGGCGGAGTTCTCTTTCTGGTCAAGGTTCTTCTGGTAATGCAGCATGGGATCGGCGACGTAATTGGACCACTTGGCGAAATCGGCGGCCGAACGGCGCGCTTCGGCGTCATCGGCCGGCACCGGTCCAATGAACACTTCGGCAAAGTTGCTGCCGCCGCCCCAGAAACGCTCCTTCTCAAGGAGGAGCACTTTCTTTGCGCCCTCTTCAGCCGCGGTCATGGCCGCCGAAAGCCCGCCCAATCCCGAACCAACGACGACAACATCAACCTCGATGGTTGCATCGGCCTTGGTGATCTTTGCCGCCGGCTTGGCGCTCGTCTTCTTCTCTGCCGCTTCGGCCGTCGCCGGCATCAGGGCCTTGCCAGCCAGAACGCCGGTGCCAACTGCCGCCATCGCGGTTACCGCCGCTCCGCTCAGGAAATTTCTGCGGGATGAATCAATCTTCTTGGATTCCAATGCCTGACTCCTTCTTGAAGAATCGCTTATTAAATGAACTCATTACGGTCGCATTTTGTACCGGTGCCTATCACTTGTCTTGACTCGGGCCATTGCTCCAACCCAAGCAGGGGAATCTGCTCGCTGACGAAAGATGCACCGGTGCTGTAGGTGCAATCCCCACGCCAAAACGTGGGACTCGATCTCGGGAATGTAATCGCTTTGTTATGAACAGATAAGTCCAGGCGGACTGAGTTTTATGCAGGAATGAATTCGAGGATGAAGTCCTGATATGCCGAGACCGTCCGGACATTCTCGGCATATCAGGCAAAATGCGTGCAATGAGTCCGTTCCGCGAGCAACGCCGGACGCACAGCTCACGCTTGCTTTTCGATTGCCGGGGCCGCGGGAGCGGGCTTGGGTTCGTCGCGCACGCTCTCCTTAAATTGACGGATTCCATCGCCCAAGCCCTTGCCGAGATCGGCCAATTTACTGGGACCGAAGACCAGCAGGGCAATGAACAGAATTACAAGCAGGTGCATGGGTTGCAACAAACCTTCAAACATAATGACTCCTTCAATCCACTAAGAAATAAAACCGTGGAACCTCTTAATCGCCGGCACAATCATGGCTCCGATCCCGGACAATGAAACTCTGCAGCACGGCCAGGCCGCTTGCCAGGGTCATCACCAGCGCCATGCGGACGGCCGCACTGCCCACGGAAAGTGAGACCAGACCGGAGCCGATCGCTCCGCCCAGCATGGCGCTGGCGCCCAATAGTGCCGCAGCCATGCCCGCCTGCTCTCCGGCCGGGGCCATGACGGCGTTGGCCAGCAAAGGCATGACAAAGCCAAAGCACAAGCTCATGATGACCAGAAGCGGAAGCGCCAGCAGGACGTACATGCGTCCGGTGAAGGCCAGGCACAGCAGCATTCCATTGGCCAGCACCGCGGGGATGATGATGAGGGCAAAGAGCCACGACGGAGTGACCACGCCGCAGTTCATCCGGTGAGCTAGCAGCGAGCCGGCGACAGATCCCAAGGCGATCAGTCCCAGCAGCAGGGAGTACTGCGCGGCGCTGAGCAAATTGGTCTCGCGGAAGACCGTGGCAGAGCCCGCCAGAAACGCCAGCAGCATGGCCGTCAGAGAGGCATTCATCAGGCAATAGAAAAGAGTGCGATGGCCCGCGAGCAACTGGCGGTACTGCGCAATGACCGTGCCCGGAGTAAAGGACTGCAAACGCCGATGGCCGGCAAACGATTCGTTAAAGCCCAGCAGAAAGCGCAGGACCAGCAGTACTCCGCCTACCGCGAGCAGATAGAAATTCCATCGCCATCCCAGCACCGAGCAAACCATACCACCAAGGGCGGGCGCGATCATCGGCGCCACAGCCTGCGCGGCATTCAGATCTGCCAGCCGGCGCTGCCCCTGGATTCCTTCAAATTGATCGCGCGTGATGGCCAGTGCAAGCACGCTGCCGGAGGCGGCGCCTGCTCCCTGCAGGATGCGAGCGCAGATCATGACGGGCAGGCTGTTGGACAAGCCGCAAACCAGAGCGGCAAGGACAAACACAGACACGCCAATCACACCCACCAGACGCCGTCCGTAGCGATCCGTCAGGGGACCGATGATGAGTTGCGCGAGGCCATAGCTGGCCAGGAACAAACTGATGGTGTAGCCCATGGCCGCGGTGCCTTGATGCAACGACGCGGCAATCTGCGGAAAGATGGCGAGGTATAGATCCGTGGACAGAGGGGGCAGGGCGGCCATGAGAGCAAGCACCAGCAACGGCTCGCCTCGCACCGCGCTTGCGCTAAGTTCCCTTTCCGCCCCGGCCGTGCTCATTAGAAATACACCGAAAGATCGATTGTACCGGTTAGCTGCGTGTGGCTGCGTTTGGAGTTGAAGGCCGCGCCATGCGAGGCGTTCTGCCAGTCGTAGCGCAACTCAGGACGCAACACCAGGTAGCGCCCCATGGTGTAGCGCACGCCGCCGGTCAACCCGTTAAAGTCGCTGCGCACGCCGCTCGGCAGTTCGTAGCCTGCGGCGTCGCGATAGTGCTCGTAGCGCGCGTTGTACCAGAGTTTGCTGGTTGCGCGATAGGTTGCGCCAAGAACCGCGTTGCCCCAGCTTGCGCCGCGGAAGCCTCCCTGGCTGGTGCGCAGGGCAATGGTGCCGGCGCGGCCATCGCCTGACTGATGCCCCATGGTGAACTCCGTGTAGGCATTCCAGCGCGGCGTAAAGTCGTGGCCCATGGTAAGCGCATGGTACTGATAAAGCTGGTGCCGTGGCGAGATCACTCCGTGCCAGGCCGTGCCCGGATAATCCGCTGCCGTGCGATCCGGGCTGATCTCGCCGTTGGCCCAGAAGGTCGCATAATCGATGCGCGTCTTGAAGTCCGGCGTGCGGTAGCGTATTGCCGCCTGGTAGGCAGGAGTTCCATTCGGTGAGCGCACGGTCTCAATGCCGCTGTTCATGCCGAACTCCCAAGCCAGCGTTCCCCGCTGATTGCGGAAGAAATCTCCGGCCACTACGCCGCCCAGCGCCAGATCCGGATTCGCAATCAGCGAATACGTGTGCGTAGCAAACTGATTGGGGCCGATGCGCAGATTGGTGTGCGACTCATGGCCGATGCCAATGCCATAGAAACCGCCAAAGAAGTTCAGGCCGCCCAGCACCGGTACATAGGCGATGGCGTAGGCGTTGGGCACAATCAGGCTACTGGCCGTGGTGTTGGGATCGGTGGCACTGCGGTGATTCAAACCCCAAGTCTCATCCCAGCCGCCGAAGAGCGAGCCCGACGCGCGGCCCGCCACGGCTTGTGTGTAGTAGCCCCAGCTTGCCTGCTTCGGCGCCGCGCCTTGCAGAGGACCATAGCCGAGCATGGCGCTGCCGTGCGGGTCCTTATGGACATACATTTCGACGTTGTTCAGGTTCACTCCGTCATCGGTGGGCACCACCGGCAAGTTCCCGCTGCCGTAGCTGCGCTCCAGCGATTGATTATGGTTGTTCTCGGAAAATGTGAACTCCGCGTCCCAATCGATCTTCAGCCAATTCGTGTTGCCGAGCACGGGGCGCAGCAAGGCGCCCTCCGGCGCCGCGGCTTCATCCGTCTGCTGGGCAAGGCAGGCAGGGGGCAGCACAATCAACAGGAACAGTAACGCCAGCACGCCCGCAACCGGGATGGAAAAACTTACCTTCAAAACCAGAACCCTTTCTCAAACTCGGTTGTCGCCTTACCGCACACTTCTACCCAGGCACAGAGAATCTCTGCGCGTTTCCCGTGCAGCGCCGGATGGAGAGGAAGAGAAGCGGCCCGCCGAAGCCGGCCGCTTCCCAGGTTGATGAGTTAGCTCTTGGCGGCTTCCGTGCCCGCCAGGCGTCCAAAGGTCAGCGCCGTTCCGTGGCTCACGCCGGCAGCCGTTACGGCATAATCCGACGAGAAGCGGTTGCCCATGGCGTTTCCGGCAGCCCACAGTCCGGGGATCGGATTGAACTTCGGATCCAGGACTTCGCAGCGTCCGTTGACTTCCAAACCACCCATGACCACCAGCAGGGCCTGTCCCGTGCGTCCGCCGTAGAAGGGAGCCTTCTCGACGGGGAACAAACGGTCCGCGCGCTTGTAGTAGTCGGTGTCCTTGCCGGCGCGAGCCAACTGGTTGTAGTGCTTGATGGTGGCCACAAACTGCTCCGCCGGCAGGCCGAGCTCCTTGGCCAGACCTTCCAGGGTGTCCGACTTCTTGGACATCCTTTCCACCTTCGCCTTGGTCGTGATCGAGGTCCAGCCGCCTTCGCCCTTGCCCACCACGGCGTCCATGTTCAGGCCGCTGATCTGTCCGTGGCTGATGCCCTGGCTGCCCAACTGCTCCGGCCACTTGGCGTCGAAGATCTGGAAGGCCTGCATCTTGGGTTGGCGCTCGATGGCGTTGCTGAATTGCTGGCCATCGTTGTCCTCGTTCATGAAGCGCTCGCCACGCGCGTTGACCAGCAGGAAGGAGTCATCGCCCAAGGGTCCGCCCACGCAGTGGCTGACCGGGGAGTGCGGTCCGCGCTCAAACAACGCGCCAGCCCACATGCCCATCTTCTGTCCGTCGCCGGTGTTGGTGTTCACGCCGTTGGCGTCCTTGTTGAACCAGATGGAGTGCGGGTACAGATCGGCCACCTGCGGACAGTACTTCTCCAGCATCTTGCGGTCGTTGGAGTAATCGCCGGTGCACAGAATGACGCCCTTCCGGGCCACAAACTTGATGTAGTTGCCGTCCTTGTCCTGCGCGATTACGCCCTCGACGCGGCCTTCGTTGTTGGGACGAACCAACTGGCGGGCCCAGGTGGCAAAGTGGAAGTCGCCGCCCATGGCAACGCACTTGTTGTACACGGCGCGCAGGGCCGTGCCCATGTCGGGCAGAATCTGGTGCACGGTAGTGAAGGTTGCGTAGTGCTCCTTGGCCAGGTTGAAGGCCTTGGGATGCGGCCAGTGCGGCACGCGAACAAAGACTTCCTTGCTGTCCTGCGGAATGTCGAACTTCTCATCGACCAGTTTGTACTGCACCAGGCTCAGCCACCAGTCGAGCGCGGCACCGCTGTTCTCGGCCCAGTGACGCCACAGATCGCCGTTCACGCGGTGGTGGTAGTAGTCCTGAATTGCATTCACCACCTCGGCCGGTTCGTAGTGCAGGCCCAGCTTCTTGTCGATGGAGCTGTTGATGACGCCCACGTCCGAGCTGCGATACACGATATCGTTCGACTTCTCGATCACCGCCACCTTGGCACCGGCTTCCAGGGCGGCGCGCGTCGCGCTCAGGCCGCTCAGGGCCGAGCCGATCACCACCACGTCCGTCGTAATGGTCTTGGCGATCTTGCTGTCGGGAATCGGCTCGGGAGCCTTCAAAAAGTCCGGCTCACAAGCCGGCTCGGAAGGAGCCGGGGCGGCCTGCGCCATCTTGCTGGCGGCTACCGCCGTGGCCACGCTCGCCAAACCCATGGCCGCAGAACCCTTCAGAAAATTGCGGCGCGCCTGAATCTGCTTCTCGTTTTCCTTCATAACGTATCCATTTCCTTATGACTACTGTATTGTGATCGTTCGAGTCGTACCCTTCCACGCACAAGGCGCGGACAGCCTTACTTCTTTGTATTGCGCTCGAATTTCTTGTCCTGATGGCACTGCGAGCACATCACCTCGTTGGCACGGTGGCCGTGGTGGCAATCCAGGCAGCTCGCCTGATCCGACATGTGGTTGTCATGCGGATTCGGATCCATATCGGCCGTGCGCTTGGCTACGGCTTTCATCGATTCATGGCACTTCAAACATGCCGTCTGGTCGATGCTGTCCTTCGGCGCCGTGCCGTGGCAATCCTCGCATTTGAAACCGGCGGCCTTGTGTTTGTCCGCGGTGAACACCGGGGCCTCGGCCAGCGCCGCAACACACAACATCAACACCGCGGCAACCAGGGTTGTGATCTTCTTGCAAGCCATCGATACTCCTTACTCGTTCTGCCAGCGCGATCCAGCCTCCGGACCGCCCCGCAACTCAAATCAAATTAGTGCTGCTCCACCGGACTTGCTTCCAGAATCCCGTCCGGCTGTACTGCCTTCATAAATCCGCCAACCAGAGCATCCCGCTTCTTCATTTGCTTCCCGGCGACGCCCAAGGCTTCCCGTTCATTGGAGCTTCCCGTAGTGCCTGGCGGCAAGCACGACAAGAGAACAAATACTGAGTGCTCCAATACGCTCTTTCAAAATTCGCGCCCGGAACAAATCGGACCGCCGCAGGAGCCGTGCCAACACATTGCAGACATCGGCGTTTGCCTACGAGCATCCTGAGTAATGCACCCTTCCTGCCTTTCGGCGGGGTTCCCGGTAAATTTTATAAAGCCATTGTTGATATGTAGATGCGAACCAGCCCGGAGACTTGCAGTGAACTGGATGCGATACAATTCGTACAGCTATGCAGAATCTGTATGGCCAGAATCGGCATTTTCGGCAAACCAGGAGCAAGAATCTCGATGACAGATCAACTTGCCGGGGCAAATTACGCGTGGATGTCCCGCTATGAGGCACTGCTGCAAGCGTTGGAGACGATCTCCGCGCAACGCGATCTGCGCTCGCTGGTACGCCAGTTGAAGGAGCAGCTTCATACGGTCGTCGAGTTCACCTTCTTCGACCTTCTGCTCTACGATCCGGAGGCCGACAAGATGACCCTGATTGTCCCCGGAGCACTGCCCGATCTGCCGCCGGAGCATCGCTTTCAGGATGGTCCAGGCTATGTGGTGTGGACCACGCAGGAGCCTGTCTCCTGCGACATTGCGGAATTGACGCGCCGCTGGCCGGCCTATGCCGAGCTGCGCCGCAGCGAGAAGCTGAAGGCATATTGCGCGGTGCCGCTGACGACCTTGCAGCACCGCCTCGGCATTCTCCACTTCTCTTCCACCAAGATCAGTTCCTACGGCGAGGAGGAAGTGCGGTTCATCCACCGTGTTGCCTCACAAATCGCCATCGCCATCGACAATGCCATCAACTTTGAAAGCTCGCGTGAGTTGGACCGCAAGCTGACCCTGGAGCGCGACCACCTGGCGAACCTGCTTGCCGTCACCAACGCCGTAGTGAGCCGCCTGGAATTGAAGGATATTTTCGAAGAGGTTGTGACTCGTCTGCAGAAGCTGATGTCCTGCGAATTCACCAGCATCATCCTTTACGACGAAACCAGCGGCCAGTTGCGCTGGGAGGCCGCGAGCAATCCCGGACGGCTGCCCATGCTGCCCATAGGGATGACCATCCCCATGGGAGAAACCCCGCTGGCCCGCATCCTGCGCAGCCGCCAGCCGGAGACTCTGCGCCGCGAAGAGCTGCTGGCCGAACGCGAGTCCACGGTACTCACCACCCTGGCCAATGCCGGCGTGCGCGCCCTGTGCACGGTTCCGCTCATCTCGCGCGGCAACACTATCGGCCTGCTCAGCGTTGCCTACACCGCCCGCGACGAGGTGGACGAGACACAGACGCAGTTGCTGGTAGAGATTGCCGGGCAGGTGGCCACGTCCATCGACAACGCGCGCGCTTACCGGGAAATCTCTCAGTTGCACGACCGCCTGGCCAACGAAAAGCTATACCTGGAAGAGGAGTTGCGCAACGAACACAACTTCAAGGAAATCGTGGGCGACAGCCTGGCGCTGCGACGGGTTCTGGCGCAAGTGGAAATGGTGGCGCACAGCGATTCCACGGTGCTCATTCGCGGCGAAACCGGAACCGGCAAGGAGCTGATTGCGCGCGCAATTCATGACCTCAGCGCGCGCCGCACTCGCACCCTGCTCAAGCTCAACTGCGCCGCCATTCCTCCGGGCCTTCTGGAGAGCGAAATGTTCGGCCACGAGCGCGGCGCTTTTACCGGAGCCATTGCCCAGCGCATGGGCCGCATTGAACTGGCCGACCAGGGCACGCTGTTTCTTGATGAAGTGGGCGACCTTCCGCTGGAGTTGCAGCCCAAGCTGCTGCGCGTATTGCAGGAGCGCGAGTTCGAGCGCATCGGCGGACGCTCGCCGATCCACGTCAACATACGCCTGATCGCCGCCACCAACCGCGACCTGGAAAAGATGGTGGCCGAACGCCAGTATCGCAGCGATTTTTATTACCGTCTCAACGTCTTCCCCATCGTGATTCCACCCCTGCGCGAACGCCCCGAGGACATTCCCGGCCTGGTGCGGCACTTCACGCTGAAGTTTGCCCGCCGCATGAATCGCACCATCGACACAATTCCCACGGAAGCCATGGAGCGCCTGATGAAATTTTCCTGGCCGGGCAACGTGCGCGAACTGGAGAACGTCATCGAGCGCGCTGTCATTCTCAGCCGCGGTCCGGTGTTGCATCTGGCCAAGTCGGAGTTCGGGGCGGGCGCCGAAATGCAACTGACGGAGACGGCCTCTACGCCGCCAATACCCGGCTTCCCGGCTCCTCAACAGGCCGGCGACGAACGCGAGCTGCTATTGCAGGTTCTAAGGGATTGCAACGGCGTCGTGGCCGGACCGAAGGGTGCCGCGGCCCGCCTGGGCATCAGCCGCTCCACGCTCTTCTCGCGCCTGCAGTCCTTTCACATTTCACCGCGGGAGGTGCGCCAGACCAGCCGCCGGCAGCAGTTGACCCGCGCCATCAAAAGTGCACCCAAGGAATAATTCCGTGAACAATCGCGCCGCGCAGCAAAGAGGGGCCTGGCTGGCTTGCGCGATCTGTACTTTGTGCCGGCG
This sequence comes from Acidobacteriota bacterium, assembly GCA_031296105.1. Classification (GTDB taxonomy): domain Bacteria; phylum Acidobacteriota; class Terriglobia; order Terriglobales; family Acidobacteriaceae; genus TOLSYN. The sequence goes on from JARLGJ010000016.1 coordinate 30,078, forward strand.
GACACGGTGCTTGCCACACAGTTCTTAGTCGGAATCCCACTGCAAGTACTGGGTCGGCGTACTGAGCAAAGTGATGGGCGTATCCCGTAAGTTCTCAATGTGTTTTTTCAGTGCTTTAAGAACAAGGTGCGAGTCCGGGAAAGCACTTCTGGTCTTGCCGCACACTTCTGTCACTGGAATCCCGGCTTCACTGAGTTCATCAGCCCCATTGAGCCGGTACTCGATTGCGGTAAGCCGCAACGCGCCGGGACGCGGAAGTAACGAGAGATAGGACAATGACGCGTCCTCCACGCAGGATACCGACAGATGTGCGATCTCCAATCCCCTGGCGTCGCGCAGTTCGTATTCCGCGCCGAAGGGATAATACGACTTCTCATCTTCCCGCTGCATCATCACCCTGTACGTACGAAGACGGATAGGAGAGGAAAAGTCGCTGACCCGCAGCTTATGACTCGCCTGCGACGAATCCTCATGCTCGTTCGAGACCTTTCCATCTTCGTCCGCATCGAACAGTTCGTCGAATCCCGGAAGGTCCGAGTTCATAAATTGCTTGATCGTCAACTGGCCGCGTTTCCCTATTGGCCCCAGCGTAGCGTGCGGCTTCTTCAGCACAACCCGGGCTGCCTGCTCGGCGAGTTTTTCGTTTAGCTTATCGTGTACGCATAAATTATTGAGCGTCTTCGAACGGACAGACTTCAGATCCGACAACGAGGTATAGCGTGCCGAGATTTGCAGTTGATGATCGGCAAGACATCCAAATCCGGCGTTGCCATAATCCCTCTTGCAACTGATGGTAACTGCGCCCGAATAAAGTCCCTCGGGATTGCGGGCGGCATAAATTACAATATCCGTGCCGGTTACCGTATAGCGCTCCAGCACATTCTCCACGGTAGCCGCACGCCGGGGTTCGCTCTTATCCTGCGCCAATGCCGGCAATAAACACGCTGAAAACAACAGCACAAAGAGACATATGAAATTGTTCTTCACGTTTCAGTTCTCCGTTGTGTTCCTACGCTGCCCGGCGCCCCACTCAAGCCGTCCTCCGGCTTGCGTGAGAGATCGCGAAGCGCAACCATTGGTGCCGCAGGATTTCCATCCATATGGCTAGTTCAGCCTCTACGATGGTTGGCTTACCGGGTGCTTGAGCGGGTATTTTTGCGGAATCGCCGGGCCTGGATTCCCCCCGCTCGTTCTCTAAGGGCATAACGCAGTTTCTTCCCCGGGAACGAGATCGAATCCAAGCCCGGCTAACCGCCGGGGCGATGTCTCTAGCCATTGCCGCCCGACCCGTCAGATCAGCCCTAGCCGATCGATGTCTTTGCGCGAGCGCTGAGGAACTTCATCGTGCCGGTTCCCGCAAGATAGAGTGAAGGCAAGATGGAGAGATAGAAACCGAGGTCCAGGCTAATCTTCTCGGCCTTCTTGAAATCCTTAACTTGTTTATCGATCTCGGCCTCGATTTTCATTTGCTGTTGCGGGGAAGCCTGCCCGCTTCCTTCACCGAAAATGCCGCCTCCGCCAACCATGGTGTACGTCTGTTCCAGAGCTTTCCGGGCCTGGTCCTCGATGGCCTTTTCAACCCACAGCGCCTGCACCATTACAAACAGCGCGAAAAGGAGCGGAAGGGTTGCGCAGAGTGCTGCACGGCGGTCCTTCCAAAACACTGGAACGAGAGGCCCCAAGAGGCACACGATGGCAAAGAAGCCATAAAATCCGGTAGGCGGTGCCGAGGAGTGCGGGCTGCTATACCGCGACAGATCGCTGGCCATGGTGACCAGATTGTCCATATCGTCTGCCATTACATGCAGCAACCCGATGCCCCGCCAGAAGGTAACGTGGGACTTGACCGTCATGATGGGCGATGCGAAGGTCGTGGAATAGTAGTCAAAGAAGAACCATCCCGCAATGATCAGGGCGATGGAAACGAGGGTAGGGACGCCCACTTTTGCCACGATGCTGCCTGCCAGTTCTTTTCCGTGCTGACTGGCCGCCCCCATGGCCTTCAAAGCCTCTTCCTTTGCCAGGTCGGCGTCCGAGATAGCGCTCAGTTTGGTGACATTGCCCTGGCCGCCCAGTTCCACTTCCACCGTCATCTGTACTGCTGGGGCTATGGCCGGCGAAGCCCACGTTTCGTTAATCTCGAACGACTTTTGCTGTCCGTTCACGAACACCATTCCCGGAGTTGCATCCGGGACTTTGAGTATCTTTCCACGAAATGGCATCTGTTCTTCCTCCGTTCACTTTCTTGCAATGAAGTCTCTTCCGCCCTCCGCTTGGACTGAAAAGTTGCATTCACTCTTGTTTGCGCAAAGGGGCGGAAAATTCCGTCAGACTTTTTGCGGTCTGTTGCCGCCGGTTGTGGAAGAGATTCTGGTTGCTGGAAGAGGCTTGCAAGTGCCGTCTTTCAGCACGCTATAATGTGACATTCGTACAATCTGATTCGCTGTGCTGGGACGAGTCCGGGATGGATGACATTGCTGGCGAAGGCAACGATTGATCTGATCTTCAGCTTGGTCTATGAGGATTTGCGGCGGCTGGCCTCGTATGTTCACTACGGAGATCAGCACCAGACGTTAAACACGACCTCGCTGGTTCACGAGGCTTGGTTCAAGCTCAAAGACTCTCCTCGCCTGGTTGACCTCCCACTTTCCCATTTCAAGTCCATAGCCATGCGTGCCATGCGGCAGGTGCTGGTAGAGGAAGCTCGGCGGCGTAGCGCGCAAAAGCGTGACGCAGGAGATGCGCCACTCTTTCCCGCCATCGGAGGCTCTGGCGCGTGTAGCGAGCAGTTCCTCGCTTTGGACCTGGCGCTCAACGAACTTGCGCAGGCCTCGCCCCGTCAGGCGGAGATTGTCAACCGGCGATTCTTTGGTGGGGAGACAATCGAGGAAACGGCGCTTGCACTTGGCGTTTCCGAGTCCATGGTGGAACGAGAGTGGAGAGCAGCAAAGGCGTGGCTGGCAATTAAGATGCGCGGAATGAAGGGCTGACTCGATGGATCAAGCAAGCTGGGAGCGTAGTCAATCCTGTTTTCAACGTGCACTGGAGTTGCCTGAAGAAGACTGGGAGCCGTTTCTTCTATCTGCTCTTCCTGATTCCCCGGAGTTGAGAGCAGCGGTCCTCGCCATGCTGGCGGAGGACAAACGCTCCAGTTCCCTGCTGGACCGTGGCATTGAGAGCACGGTGCAGTCCCTGCTTGACAGGGCACCGCGCTTCAGCGTCGGGCAGAGCGTGGGCCCGTACCGGCTGGAGAGGTTTCTTGGTGAGGGCGGGATGGGGGTGGTCTGGCTGGCCTCCCGCTTGGACATGGACTTACCCGTAGCGATCAAGTTACTGCCCTCAGCCCGACTCTCTCCAATGCGAATGCGCAGGTTTGCACGCGAAATCCGCACCTTGTCGCGCTTGTCCCACCCATTTATTGCCAGAATCTATGATGCTGGCGCTATGAGCGACGGAACGCCGTGGTTTGCAATGGAGTACGTCGAAGGCGTTGACATATGTGAGTACTGCCGTCTGCACACGCTCTCTGTGAAGGATCGATTACGGCTCTTTCATGCGGTTTGCGAAACCGTCCAATTTGCGCACGGCCAGGAAATTATCCATCGCGACCTCAAGCCTTCCAACATACTGATCCGCTCAGACGGCAGCCCCAGACTCCTCGACTTTGGCATTGCCCGTCAATTACAGAAGTCCACCGATGATGATGATAAAACCCAGGCCGAACTCCGCTTATTCACTCCGCTGTACGCTGCTCCGGAATGGCGCTCCGAGGGGAGCTTTGGGTTCAATACTGACGTCTATTCGCTTGGAATAATCCTCTATGAACTGGTGACAGGGCAGGCTCCCGGAAGCGCCGCAGGCGAAGCACTTGCCCCTCCTTCGCGGATGATTGCTGCGCGGGCGCTTGTGGACGCCTCAACGCGCAGCCTTCTGCTGAGCGGCAAGTCCTATTGGAGGGATTTGGACGCACTCTGCTTGCATGCCATAGATCCGGGACCGGCCCGGCGATATCCTTCCGTGGAATCATTGCTCCGCGACTTGGATCATCTACTTGAAGGCGAGCCACTGGAAGCTCATCCTGACTCCTGGCGCTACCGGGCCGAGAAGTTCATCCTCAAGAACTTCCGGGCACTTGCTTTTTCAGCGTCAGCACTCGTACTGCTCCTCGCAGGCATTTCTTTTTTTACCGCAAAAATTGCAGAGCAACGCAACGCCGCCCGCGCCGAGGTGGCGCGCACGCAACGTGTTGAACAACTTCTGGAGTCGCTATTCACTGGCGGCGACAAGTCTGCTGGACCGAAGCGAGATCTGATGGCAACGACTTTGCTCGATCGAGGAGTAAAGGAAATCCGTATGCTCGAGCACGATCCCGATGTGGAGGCGCAGCTTGATCTGACGTTGGGGCGCGCATACCAGCAACTTGGCCGCTTTGACCAGGCCGATCAATTATTCCGAAGGACCGAGGAACTGTGCCAGCAGGCTGGATCTTCTCAGCAATTGAACCTTGGGAGGAGCAGGCTTGCCATTGGTAACCTGCGAATTGACCAGGCAAAGCTACAGGATGCAGAGCCCTACATCCGCGAAGGCATTGAGATCGAGCGCAGACAGCTCCCCGCTGACCATCCCGAGGTAGTTGAGGCACAGGTTGTCCTTGGAAGACTTCACCTTGAGCGAGGGGAATATTCGCAGGCCGTAAGTACCTTGACCCTGGCGCTCCACTCCATCCCGGCGACCGACTTCGCGCGACGCGCAAAACCACTCTCCCTCTTGGGCGACGCTTACTTCTACCTTGCGAAGTACCCAGACGCAGAGACGATGTATGAGCAGGCTTTGAACTGTAATTTGCAGGTTTTCGGGTATTGGCATCCTTCAGTCGCGGATAACCTGAAAAATATGGGCCTCGTGCAGGCGGAATTCGGGAGATACCGGGAGGCCGAGAAGCGCTATCAACAAGCTCTCCAGATTAGCCGGGCGTGGTATGGCCCGGACCATCCCGATACTGCCGATTACATGAGCTATGTCGCCGACTCCTACTATTGGCAGAACCGAATACAAGAGGCAAGCGTTCTGCTCAAGGATGCGCTTGACATCATGGTGAAAAACTACGGCGAAGATCATCCGCGAGTTGCATTGGTGCTGAATCAGTCTGGAATGGTGGCCCACGAGCAAGGCAACCTGAAAGAGGCAGAGAAGGACTACAAACGCGCTGCGCAAATCTACCGCAACATCTATGGGGAGAATCACCACATGTTTGCGGCGGCCATGGGCAATCTCGGATCTATTTACCTCGTTGAAGGAAAGTTGGGCGAGGCCGAGGCTGCTTGCCGGCGCGCGATAGCAGTTTGCGCGGCAACGCAGTCGCCAACAGCCGTAAACACCGCAGACAACCGGATTCGTCTCGGCCGCGTCCTGCTTCGGGAAAAGCGCTATGCCGCCGCGGAAGCCGAGAGCATGGCTGGATATCAGATTCTGACTCACAATCCTGGGGCCAATTCGAGCTTTCTTGCCCGGGCTCGCGAAGACCTTGCCGCTGAGTATGCGGCGATGGGAAAGCCGGATCGCGCGGAAGAATACCGTAAGCTGCTACAGAGCAGCAGTGCGCAGTAAAGGCTGCATTGCCAAGGTGCCGAGTAGCACACCCCGCCAGAACTGGACACGAGCATATGCAGTATCGACACCCGGAACTGGAGATTGTATGAGCGGCACTGAACCAGACGGGCACATCAATTACGCCGGGAGCGTAAACAGGAGCCGGAAAAATTTTACGGCACACCCCAAAACTCAACTTTTGTAAGTGATTGAAAAGATGGTGGGCCTGGTAGGATTCGAACCTACAACCAAAGGATTATGAGTCCTCTGCTCTAACCGTTGAGCTACAGGCCCGCGAGTTCTTTGAGGATAACGCACGGCCCGCGCGGTTGTCTTGTGAATTGCGTGGCGGCCCGGGGCGCTCAGTTCGCGGTTACTACCAGTGCGCGGCAGTTTCCCCCAGCGTTGGTGCGGTGGTAGTAGTGCGGCGTTGAGCCGGCAAAATAAACCGCGTCTCCCGCAGTCAGTTCGAAATCCTCGCCGCCAATTTTCAGGCACAACGCGCCCTCAATCATGTAGAGCATTTCGACGCCGGCATGTTGGTGCGGCCGCAGTTTCTCTACCGCTATAAGCACGAACTCGGCATAGAAGGAGTTCAGCTTGCGCTCGCTGGTCTTGAAATCCAGGCTCTCGAACCAGTAGGCGATATCTTCGGCGCCCGGCCTCTCAGGAAAGCGTTGGCGCTCGTCGCGGCGCACCACCTCCACCAAATTGCGGCTGCGGTTGTGATCGAAGAAATATTCCAGCCCCACGCTGAAGACCATGGCGATGCGCAGAAGCGTTGGCAGAGTGGGAATGAGCTTGCCACGCTCGATTTTGGAGAGCAGTGCGGCCGACAATCCGCTGTGCTTGCCCAACTCCACCAGCCCCAGGCTTTTCTTCAAGCGCAGAGCGCGGATTTTCTCGCCGATCAGGTACGGCTTCAGGCCCTGGATGATGGTTTCGTTCTCCATCCTGGTTTGCGCCCTCGATAAAATTTTCCGTATCCGCCAGCCGCACACTTGCGCAGGCGTATTCCAGGGCCCGCACTGTGGCCCCCGGCCGGCATGGCCGGAGGCGCAGCATTCCTAACTGGAGAAGGCCAGCGCAATGAGCGCGTGCTGCTCCATCTGATGCGCCTTGGCCGAACCGGTGGCCGGGCTGGCCGCGGCCTGGCGCTTTACCGAGCGCACGGCCAAACGGCTCCCCATTACACGGCGCAGGCGAGGCATCATAAAGCTATGCGCGCCCATGTTGGCCGGCTCTTCCTGCACCCACACCAGTTCATGCGCCCGGGTAAAGGGCGCAATGGCAGCCAGTAACTCGGCTTCGGGGAAAGGATAAATCTGGTCGAGCGAAAGGATGGCCGCTTCGGCGTGTCCTTGCTTCTTGCGCTCCACTGCCAGTTCATGACCGATCTTGCCAGTGCAGAGCAAAATGCGCGTCACTTTCTCCGGATCGGCCGCCGTATCCGGAACCACGCACTGGAAAGCGCCGCGGGTAAGCTGCTCCAGGGGACTGGCGGCGTCGGGGTGACGCAACATGCTCTTGGGCGTGAAGCAGACCAGCGGCTTGCGCCACTTGCGCAATGCCTGGCGGCGCAGCAGATGGAAGTACTGAGCAGCCGTGGAGGGCTGGCACACCTGCATGTTGCTGCGAGCACAGAGCTGCAGATAGCGCTCAATGCGGGCGCTGGAGTGCTCCGGCCCCTGGCCTTCGTAGCCGTGCGGCAGCAGCAGCACCAGTCCGCTGAGCAGTCCCCACTTTTCTTCGCCAGCGCTGATGAACTGATCGATGACGATCTGCGCGCCGTTGGCAAAGTCGCCGAACTGCGCCTCCCACAGGGTCAGAGACTCGGGGAAATCGCGGCTGAACCCGTATTCGAAGCCCAGCACCGCGGCCTCGGAAAGCTCCGAGTTGTAGATCTCGATGCGGGCCTGCTCCGGCGCAAGATGAGCCAGCGGCATGTACTCGCTCTCGTCCTCGACGTCGATGAGATACGAGTGGCGATGATTAAACGTGCCGCGGCGCGAATCCTGTCCGCTCATGCGGATGGGCACGCCCTGAGTGACGAGCGAGGCGAAGGCCAGAGCCTCGGCCATGCCGTAATCCACCGGACGCTTGCCTTCAGCCATCTCCACCCGCTGCTTGAGCAGCGAGGCCACTTTGGGATGCACATGGAAGCCCGCGGGAGCCGCGCAGAGACGGCTTCCCAGGCGGCTCAGTTCGACGGCATCCACCGCCGTGGGCACCTCAAACGAGGGCTGCCACTTGCGGCCAAAGAAGCCATCCCAATAGGCCGGAAGCTGATACAGCGCGGGCTTTTTGGTCATGCTCTTGGCTTCGGCCTTGGCCGCCTGGTAGCGGGCGCGCGCCTCGGCAACCTGCGCGGAGACATCTATCCCCAGGCGCTTGGCGTAGATCTCATAGAGCGGCGGGTGCGCCTTGATCTTGGCATAGACGATGGGCTGGGTGATGGTAGGATCGTCCACCTCGCTGTGCCCGTGGCGGCGGTAACCAATCAGGTCGATGACTACGTCGGAGCCGAAGGTGTAGCGATACTCCAGCGCCAGGCGGCCAATGCGCACCACGGCGTCGGGATCTTCGGCGTTGACGTGGAAAATGGGAATGGGCAGGCGCTTGGCCAGGTCGCTGGCATAGCGGGAGCTGGCGTAATCCTCTGGGTTGGTGGTGAATCCCAGAAGGTTGTTGACGATGATGTTGATGCTGCCGCCCACGTCATAGGCGGCCAAATAGCTCATGTTGAGCGTCTCAGCCCAAATGCCCTGGCCGGCAAAGGCAGAGTCGCCATGCATCAGGATGGGCAAGGTCTGGCGGCGGCCCTCCGCGCCACGGCGCGTCTGCTTGGCACGCACGCGGCCCAGGGCCACGGGATCGACGGCTTCCAGGTGGCTGGGATTGCTGACCAGGTGAATGCGCATCTTATGGCCGTTGATTTCGCGGATGTTGGTGGCGCCCTGGTGATACTTGACGTCGCCACCGCCCAGAATGGAGCGCGGATCGACGTCCTCAAAGCCGGCGTAAATATCGGTGGCGGTTCGGCCCACGGAGTTGGCAACCACGGCCAGGCGCCCGCGATGGCTCATGGCCATCAGGCACTCCTCGCAGCCATGCCCGGCGGCGCCGTGCAGAATCTCCTCCAGCAGCGGAATCAGCGCGGTATCGCCTTCCAGAGAAAAACGCTTGGTGCCAATATAGAGCGTTTGCAGCATCTGCTCGAAGATGTCGGCCTCGACCAGTTGCTTGAGAATCGCCGTGCGATCAACCTCGGGCTGCTCTGCTTCCAGGCGGTCGATAATCCACTGACGGCGCGCGAGGTCGGGAATGTGCATGAACTCCACGCCGACGGTGCCACAGTAGAACTGACGCGCACGATCCGCGTCCGGTCCGCTGAGGCGCAGCTCAGGATATTCCAACGGTTTGAAGTGCCCGAGTGGATCGAGATCCGCCTGGAGGTATCCCCAGCGGCGAAAGAGGTCGTAGATCTGCTCGCGCGACAGTGCTTCGGAACCGGATTCCGGCGAGATGATTTGCGCTTGTGCCACGTGTCTCCCTGCCCGGTTCATTGCCGGGTCTTCGAGCAACAATGTCTCCGCTTCGGCGGTACCGCTATGCCCTTCCCGCCAGAGTACGCGGAGCGAGTTTCCCCTTGGTTTGGATTCCCGGCATCGAGCGCGGAACCAGAATTATTCCTGGGATTCCAAACAAACACACCGGGACGCCCACAGCAATGCCAATATTATGCCCCCGGAGGGCTGCGCGCGACTAAGCGGTTCCAGAGTTGCTGCGTCCCGAAGCCCCCGGATATTGTCCGTTGCGACCATCAGCGAGCAACGGCCGTGCCCGATTTACACCGGATAGGGTGACTTGGGAACCGCTCTAAGCCTTCAGCGCACCGGTATAAACGGCCATGCCCACCACGGAGTCCGCCCCCAGACGGTCCAGTTCCTCAACCTCTTCCATGGAGCGTATCCCCCCGGCCACGATGAGCTTACGGGTGGTGGCGGCCTTCAGGCGCGGAACCACCTCCAAGGGAAATCCGGTCATGGTGCCCTCGGTATCGATGTGCGTGTACAGGTAGCCGGAGCAATATTCGCCGGTCTGGCGCATCAAATCCTCGGGCGTCAGCGAGGTGCCTTCCTTCCATCCCTTAATGGAAACCTTGCCGCCGCGGGAGTCCACGGCGAACAAAAGGCGCGCCGGGGCCGCGTAATGGGCAAAGGCCTGCGCCATCTCCAGGTTCACCGCGCCGTCCTTGAGGAGGGCCGAGCCAATGATGACTTTCTTCGCTCCAGCCTGAAGCATTTTCGAGGCGGCTTCCACGGTGCGAATGCCTCCGCCAACCTGCACCGGCAGGTGCTGGCAAATGTGCTCGATGAGCGCCGTGTTCTCGCCCTTGCCCATGGCTGCGTCTAGGTCGATGAGCTGCACCATGGGATAGCTCAGGAAGCGGTCGATCCAATATTGCAGGTCGTCGAACTCCAGGGCCTTCTTCTCACCCTGCACCAGTTGGACGACCTTGCCGCCCATCAGATCAATAGAAGGAATCAGCATGACTACACCTTTCGTCGGTACGAATGCGGCAAAAAAGTCTGCACTAACACGGCAGGCGCACGGGAATTCCGTCGGACTCAAGTTGCGCCTTCAACTCGCGCACATCATGAATGCCGAAGTGAAAGATGGAGGCAGCTAGAGCGGCGTCGGCGTGGCCTGCCTGAAATACTTCGGTGAAGTGCGCGGGCGTTCCGGCTCCGCCGCTGGCGATGACGGGAATGTGGACGGCCTGGGCGACGGCCGCGGTCAACGGACAGTCAAAGCCATTGCGCGTGCCATCGCAATCCATGGAGGTCAAAAGGATCTCGCCCGCGCCGCGCGATTCGGCCTCGCGTGCCCACTCCAAGGCGTCTTGTCCGGTGGCAATGCGACCTCCGGCAAGATAGACCTCGGCGGCAACAGTTTGCCCTTCCAGGTTCGCGCGCTCTGCTCGCGAACCCTCAACGTTGGCTTCACCCAGGTTAGCTCGCTGCGCTCGCGAACCTGGGGCACACTCTGCGTCCGATGCGGCGGACTTGCGCTTGGCGTCGATGGCGACGATCACCGCCTGCGAGCCAAAGCGCTCGGCGATTTCGGTGATGATGGCGGGATTTTTGATGGCCGCCGAGTTGATGCTGATCTTGTCGGCACCGGCGTCGAAGAGGGCCGCCGCGTCTTCCAAAGAGCGCACGCCGCCGCCCACGGTGAAGGGCACAAAAAGCTGGCGTGCGGTGCGGCGCACTACGTCAATCAAAATGGGACGCGCGTCGCTGGTGGCCGTAATATCCAGCAGCACGATTTCGTCGGCGCCGCTGGCGGCGTGCGCGTGCGCCAACTCCGCCGGATCGCCGGCGTCGATCAAATCCACAAACTGGATGCCCTTCACCACGCGGCCCTTGGTCACGTCGAGGCAGGCGATAATTCTGCGCGTCAGGCCGTCGCTCATCGCGCGCTCCTTTCCGCCGCGTAGTTGCAGAAGTTCTTGAGAATCTGCAGGCCGGTGTCGCCGCTCTTTTCCGGATGGAACTGGGTGCCGAAGACGTTGCCGCGCTCCACGGCGGCGGCAAAGGTCTCCCCGTAGGTGGTGATGGCCGCAACGCCTTCCACCACGGGGGCGCGATACGAGTGCGTGAAGTACACGAAGCTGCCTTCGTCCACGCCGCGCAGCAGACGCGACTGCGCGCCCTCCGGGGTGCGGCGGATGCGGTTCCAGCCCACGTGCGGAACTTTTAATTCCGTCTGGAAGCGTTCGCACTGGCCGCTGAAGAGCGCCAACCCTTCGCTGCCGGGGGCCTCGGTGGAACCTTCAAATTGCCACTGCATGCCGACGCAGATGCCCAGGAACGGCGTGCCTTCGGCAATGGCCTCCAGCACGGCGTCGCGAACGCCGCTCATGGCCAGCCGCTCGGTGGTGCTGAAGTGTCCTACGCCGGGCAGCACCAGGGCCGAAGCCTTTTGCACCGCCGCGGGGTCTTCCGTGGTCTCCGTCTCCTGCCCCAGATACGCGAATGCCTTGCGCACACTGGCCAGGTTGCCGGCTTTGTAATCGATGAGCGTAATCATCTAGAGCAGTCCCTTGGTGGAGGGCAGCATCTCCGCCAGCCTTTGATCCTTGCTGCACGCCACGCGCAGGGCGCGGGCAAAGGCCTTGAAGAGCGCTTCAATCTTGTGATGATTGGAGCGGCCGTACATTGTTTTGAGGTGCACGTTGGCACGCGCGCCGCGGGCAAAGCCCTCAAAGAAGTCGAAGACCAGTTCGCTCTGCAAATCGCCGACCAGGCGGACCTTCACCTTGGTTTCCACAACACAGGCGGCGCGGCCGCTCAGGTCCACTGCCGCCAGGCCGAGCGTTTCATCCATCGGCATCAGGAAATATCCCGCGCGCAGAATGCCTTTCTTGTCGCCGAGCGCGCGATCAAAGGCCTCGCCGAGAGCGATGCCCACGTCCTCCACCGTGTGGTGCTGATCGACGTCGAGATCGCCGCGGCAGGCCAGCGCCAGATCAAAACCACCATGGCGCGTGAACAGTTCCAGCATGTGATCGAAGAAGCGGATGCCGGTGGAAACGCGATAGGTGCCGGTGCCATCGATGTTCAAGGCCAGCGCAATCTGAGTTTCGGTGGTAATGCGTTCGAGTTCCGTGCCGCGCACGGGCAGCTTTGTCTTGCTCATCTTGCCTCCGGGGCTGCCGCACTGGGCAGCGGTTGCGCGGTGAATCCGATGGCCGCCAGCACCTCGGGCAGTTCGCGCAGCAGACGCGCGTTCTGCTGGCGATTCCCCAAGGTGATGCGCACGGTCCCGGCGCAGCCGGGGTCGCTGTTCCGGTCGCGCACCAGAATGCCGCGCTGCTTCATCTCGCTTACAAACACCTGGCGATATTCGCCAAAGTAAGCCAGCACGAAGTTGGCCTGCGAAGGCCAGTAGGGAATTGCCTGCGCGCGGTAAAACGCTTCCAGTTGTGCGCGGCCGTCAAAGACCTGCGCGATGTACTGGTCGATGTAACCCTCGTCGTCGAGTGCCGCAGAAAGGCACTCCAGCGCGACGCCGTTGACGTTGTAGGGCGAGGCCACGCGGCGCAGCATCTTCATCTGCTCCACGGGGCCGAGTAGCGCGCCCAGGCGGAAGCCCGCCAGACCGTATGCCTTGGAAAATGTCCGGCTGACGAAGAGATTCGCCACCTTGCCCACCTGGTCGATCACGCTCTGGCCGCCAAAGTGGATGTACGCTTCGTCGATGAGCACCGCCGCCCGGGGCGCGGCCTGCGTGATCTGCAAAAGGTCTTCGCGCGCGGCCAATGCTCCAGTTGGATTGTTGGGATTAGCGATGCAGATCAACTTGGTGCGCGGCGTGATGGCCGCCAGCAACGCGGCCGAGGGAAACTCCAGGCGCGCATTCGCTTGCACCGTGCGCACCGTGGCTCCGGTGGCCAGCGCATAAATCTCATACATGCTGAAGGTGGGCACTGCAATAAGAACTTCATCGCCCGGCTCCAGATAAGTTTCCGCCAGCAGGTGAATCGCCTCATCCACACCATTGGTCAGCAGCACTTCTTCGGGCGCAACCTTCAGCGTGCGCGCCACGGCCACTTCTCCAGCCAGGCGCTCGGGATACTTGTTGAGCGTTTCGGCGGTCATGGCGTGCAGCGTGTCCAACACGCGCGGCGAACAGCCATCCACGTTCTCGTTGAAGTCCAGCCGCAGGCCCTGGCGTCCGCCCAGCGGCGGGTGATACTCCTTCAATGTCTCCACCACACGGCGCGCACGTAAGCAGCCTTCGTTGGCTTCCGTGCCGCTCATTTCTTCAACCTCACGCGCACGCTCTGGGCGTGCCCCTTCAAGCCCTCGGCCTCGGCCAGCAAGGTCACCGTGGGAGCCAGCTTCTCCAAACCCTTGTGGCTGGCCTCCTGCAGGGTGATGATGCGCACGAAGTCGATGACGTTCAATCCGCCGCGGAAGCGCGCGATGTTGCCCGTGGGCAGCGTGTGATTCGGACCGCTGGCGTAATCGCCAATCGACTGCGGCGTGTAATCGCCAAGGAAGATGGAACCTGCGCAATTCAGCTCGTACACATCTTCCGAGGGGATGGTGACGTGTTCGCCGCCCAGTTCGTTGGTCCACTCCATGGCCTGCTTGCGGCTTTTGGCCACCAGGACCACGCCGCGTGCCGCCAAAGATTGCCGGGCAATCACGTTGTCCTGCGCCTGCTCCGTGGTGTGCTTGATGACCGACTTTGCCAGCCGCGTGCTAGCCGTTACAAAGATGGCCAGGGCCTCGGGATCGTGCTCGGCCTGCGCCACCAGATCGCTGGCGATGAATTCCGCATTACCCTCCGTGGCGCAATAGACGATCTCGGTGGGACCGGCCAGAAAGTCGATGCCGCAATCGAAGGCCACCTGCTTTTTGGCCAGCGTGACGTAGGTGTTGCCGGGGCCGACGATTTTGTTGACGCGCTCGATGCTCTCCGTGCCGTAGGCGAAGGCGGCAATGGCCTGCGCGCCGCCGATGCGATAGAACTCGGTAACGCCGAGAATAGCCGCGGCCGCCAAGGTCTCCGGCGCGGGCCGAGGCGAGGCCACGGCAATGCGCTTGACGCCGGCCACCTGCGCCGGAATCACCGTCATCAGCACCGTGCTGGGCAAAGGATAGCGCCCGCCCGGCGCGTAGCAGGCCACCGAATCCAACGGACGGATGACCTGGCCCACGCGCAGCCCGGGGTGAATCGTACGAATCCACGGCCGGGGCAATTGCCATTCGGCAAAGTTGCGGATGTTTTTCGCCGCCGTCTCCACGGCCTGCACAAACTCCGTGGTCACCGTGTCCAGCGCGGCCTTCATTTCCGCCTCGCTGACGCGCATGGCGCCCCCTTCGGACAGGCCATCCAAGCGATGAGCGTATTCGGTGAGCGCGGCGTCGCCTTCCTGGCGCACGCGGCCCACAATCTCCGCCACCTTCTTTTCCACGGCCGGATCGAAGGAGGCGTAGCGGTGCGCCAGTTGGCGCACCGCCGCAGCGGCTTCGTCACCCGCAAGCAGCTTCATTACATCACCACCTTGTTCAGCGGATATTCCACGATTCCCGTTCCGCCCGCGTCCTTCAAACGGGGAATCACGTCGCGCACCTGGGACTCTTCCAGAATAGTGTTGACCGCAACCCACGCGGAATTACTCAACTCGTTTACCGTGGGTGAGTTCAACGCCGGCAGCACGGCCAGCACGCCGGGCAGGTTCTTCTTTTCCACGTTCAACATAAGGCCCACGCGGCCCTGCGCGGCAATGGCCCCTTGCAGCATCAGCGCAATGTTGTCGATCTTGCGGCGCTTCCACTCATCGGCGTAGGCCTTGGTGTTGGCAATCACCTGCGTGTTCGATGCCAGCACGGTTTCCACAATGCGCAGCCGGTTGGCGCGCAGCGAGCTGCCGGTCTCGGTGACTTCGACGATGGCGTCGGCCAGCATGGGAGGCTTCACTTCGGTGGCGCCCCAACTGAAGTCCACCTGCACGTTGACGTTCTTCGAGGAGAAGTATTGCTTGGTAACTTCCACCAGCTCGGTGGCAATGGTCTTGCCTTCCAGGTCCGCTGCGCACTTCACCGGAGAGTCTTCCGGAACGGCCAGCACCCAGCGCACCTTGCCGCGGCTCTGTTTGGCGTAGATCAGGTCGCAGACGGCCTCAACCTTGCGCCCGCTCTCCACCACCCAATCCAGGCCGGTGAGACCAGCATCAAGCACGCCTTGCTCGACGTAGCGCGCCATCTCCTGCGCGCGAATCAACATGCACTCCAGCTCGGGATCGTCGGTGGTGGGGAAGTAGGAGCGGCCGTTGGCGTAGATCTTGAAGCCGGCGGCGGCAAACAAGGCAATCGTGGCGTCCTGCAGGGATCCTTTGGGAATTCCGAGGCGGATCTTAGGCATTGGCGGCCTCCTTTGCGGCGAGGTCAAAGGGCTTGGTGAAGCAGGAGCGCGTGCCTTCGTGACAGACCAGGCCATCGCCTTCCACGCGCACCTTGCACAGAATGGTGTCGTTGTCGCAGTCGGTGGCAGCCCACAGCAACTTCAAGCGGTTGCCGCTGGTTTCACCCTTGGTCCACAGCTTGTTGCGGGTGCGGCTGTAGAAGGTCACGTAGCCGATGGCCAGTGTCTTGTCCAGGGCTTCCTGGTTCATGAAGCCCACCATCAGGACGTCACCGTTATCGGCGTCCTGCACAATGGCGGGAACCAGTCCGCCCATCTTCTCGAAGTCAATCTGCATTGTTTTCCTCGTCGGGACCAGCACGCCGGGGCAAGGAGCCAGCGGAAAGAAAAAACCCGCTGGAACTTGCGCCAGCGGGCTAGTGCTTGGATGATTACTGTTTACAGGGATCCATGCGCCTCCGCCGACACCACGTCGTGATGATGATGATGGCGATGATGGAGCAGAGACGTCATGCAATGATGCTAACCAGAGACCTTGCGCGGGGTCAACGGAAAAAAACGATTTATGCGAAATTGCTCCAAACGCGAACCGCGCCGCGCTTTGCGCCGTATGGTACGAACAGAACATCGAATACGGAAGAGCGCAAGTTTTCCGGACGGAGAACAATGAGCGAACAAATGATTGCGACGGCCATTGAGGCACGCCGCGCCAGCCGTCACTACGCCATGGGCGAAAACCAGGTACGCGCCGTGGATGACGTCAGCTTCACTATTCCGGCAGGCGAGTTTGCCGCGCTGCTGGGGCCTTCGGGCTCGGGCAAATCCACGCTGCTGAACCTGCTGGCCGGGCTGGATCGCTTGACCTCCGGAGGCCTGTCGGTGGACGGCCACGAGCTGGGCGCCATGGATTCCGAGGCCCTGGCGCGCTACCGCCGCCACACCGTAGGCATGATCTTTCAATCGTTCAACCTTGTGCCCGCCATGACTCTGGCCGATAACGTGGAGCTTCCGCTGCGCTTTGCCGAAGCGCCGCGAGCCGGGCGCAGCGAGCGTGTGATGGAGTTGCTGCACTCCGTGGGACTGGAAAAGCGCGCCCAGCACAAGCCCAGTGAATTGAGCGGCGGAGAGCAGCAACGCGCCGCCATTGCCCGCGCCCTGGTAAACCGCCCGCGCGTGCTGCTGGCCGACGAGCCCACGGGCAACCTGGACACGCGAAACGGGCAAGAGGTGATGACACTGCTCAGCGAACTGAACGCCAACACCGGCGTGACCATCCTGATGGTGACGCACGATCCCGCGCTGGCCTCTCGCTACGCCCGCCAGCAACTGCACATGGCCGACGGCCGCCTGATTCCCAACGTTGAGGGGGCACGATGAAGCGCCAGGATCTGTTCGAACTTGCCGGCCGCAACATGCGCAACGCGCGGTTGCGCAATGCGCTCACCATCCTGGGCATCGCCGTAGGTGTGGCCTCACTGGTGGCCACCTGCTCGCTTGGCATTGGCCTGCAAAACTTCGCCAATCGCCAGCTCATGCGCTCGGGAATGTTCCAGACGGTGTTCGTCACCAGCCGCCAGGACGTGCGCAACATGGACGAAAACGCCGAGACCAAACCGGACGAGCAACCCCAGATCACCGGCGAAACGCGCGCCCGCATTGCCGCCCTGCCCGGCGTGGAAGAGGTCGCACCCGAGGTTCGCGCCACGGCCGAGGTGGTTTACAACGGGCAGCCGCAGTTCACGCTACTGGCGGGACTGCCGCAGTCGGCGCGCGACGAGGACTCGGTGGAAAAGGTGCAGGGGCGTTTCTTCAGCGGGCCGAACGCCGATGAAGTTTTGCTACAGCGCGACTTCGCTAAAAAGCTCGAAAGCGATCCGGCCAATGTCATCGGCAAGTCCGTCACCATCCGTTATGCTGAACGGCAAAGCGGCGAGGCCGAGGGCAGCTTCAGCATCGAGCGCCATGAGAAAGCGTTCGTTATCGTCGGCCTTCTGGACGAGCAGCCCTTTGGCGGTATGCGCATGATCAGCCGCGCGCGCGTGTTTCTCCCCACGGCCACGGCCGAGCAGATGAACCTGATGCAGCCGGCCGACACGCAACAACTGGTGCGCAGCACGCCGGGGCAGAAGACTTACTCCATGCTGACCGTGCGCATGAAGAGCGCCGCCTACGCCGAGCAGGTGGAGGACGCGGTGAAGAAGATGAACTTCTCCGCCTACTCCTACCTGGACGCCGCGCGCAGCATGAGGCGCTTCTTCGCCGTGCTGGATATGTTCCTCTTCCTCTTCGGCTCGCTGGCGCTGGTGGTGGCTTCGCTGGCCATCGTCAACACCCTGGTGATGGCCGTGCTTGAACGCCGCCGCGAGATCGGCATCATGAAGGCCGTGGGCGCCAGCGACCGCGATGTGCAAAGGCTCTTCTTCGCCGAAGCCGCGACCATGGGCCTCATCGGCGGCTTGCTGGGCGTGGCCCTGGGATGGTTCATTGGACGGGCCATCAACTTTGGCGGCAACGTCTATCTCAGCCACACCATGCACCTGCCGAAGGAGAATCTATGGAGCGTGCCAGTGTGGTTGGGGCTGGCGGCCGTGGTCTTTGCCGTCGCGGTCAGCGTGCTGGCCGGGCTGTATCCCGCGGCGCGCGCCGCGCGCCTGGACCCCGTGCAGTCCCTGCGATACGAATAATGGCCAATCCTTTACGATGGAGTTCGATGAAGTCTTTTGTGCGCCTGTTGGCGATTGCCCTTGTGCTCACAGCTGCCGCGTTCTGCGCGACGCCGCCCGCTGCCTCCTCACCAGATGCCTCGAAGGTGGAGTGCTCCACCTTCGAGAGTCACACGCTCGCGCGCCGTGTGCCTTACTGCGTGGTGCTGCCTCCGGCGTATTTGCAGCAAAAACAGCGGCGTTTTCCGGTTTCGTATTACCTGCACGGGCTGGGCGACAACGAACAGTCGCTGATCAACCTGGGCGGGTGGGCGGAGTATGACCGCCTGCGGCACGAAAAGAAGATCGGCGACCTGGTGCTGATTGCGCCTGCCGGATTCACCTCGTTCTACGTCAACTCGCGCGACGGCCGCCGGCGCTACGAGGACTTCTTCCTCCACGAGTTCATGCCGGCCATGGAGAAAAAGTACCGCATCGCCACCACCCGCAGCGGGCGCGGCATCATGGGTGTTTCCATGGGAGGCTTCGGCGCGCTGCACTATGCCTTCAAATATCCCACGATGTTCTCGGCCGTCAGCGCCAACATGCCCGCGCTCATCGAGCATCTGCCCGAGCGCCTGGCCGTGGACTGGCAGCAGCGGTTGCTGGGCGCCATCATCGGCGATCCGCCGGATGCGCACTTCTTCGAATCGATCTCCGTTTTTCGCCTGGCGCGCATAGCTCCCAAGAGCGAGTTGAACCGCATGAGCATCTACTTCGACTGCGGCACCTTCGACCACTACCGCTTCAACCTGGGCACGGAGGCACTGGACAAGCAACTCACCGCCGAGGGCATTGCGCATGAGGCGCACGTCTATCCCGGCGGACACGACTGGCAGTTTGTGCTGGCCCACCTGGGAGCCTCTCTGCAAGCACAGTGGCGCGCCCTGGCCAAGTACGACGCACGCGGAGGGCACTGATGTACGTCGCAGTATGGCGGTTCCGCATTGCGCCCGAGCGGCGGGCAGCGTTCCTTGCCGCCTACGGCCCGCAGGGCGAGTGGGCGCAGTTCTTCCGCCGCGCCGAGGGATACGTGGGCACGGAACTGCTGGCCTCGATCGACGATAGCGACAGCTACGTCACGCTCGACCGCTGGCGCAGCCGCGAAGATTTCGCGCGCTTTCAGCAGCGCTTCGCCGATGAATACCGTGCACTCGACGAGCGCTGTGCATTGCTCACGCTGGAAGAAACGAAGCTGGGCGATGGCGAAAGCGTCGCGTAACTCTGCGATTGTTATGATCGAATCGAATCTTCCGCAAGCAAAATCATTATGTGCAGCCACGCGACAACCCGCCTCCCCCTTGGCCCCTACGACCGCGTCTTTGTGCTTACCGGCGCGGGCATCAGCGCCGAAAGCGGCCTGGCCACCTTTCGCGGCTCCGACGGCCTGTGGGAGGGCGAGCGCGTGCAGGACGTAGCCACTCCGCGCGGCTGGAAGCGCGATCCTGAACGCGTGTGGCGCTTCTATTCGCTGCGGCGCAGTGCGGCGCTGGCCGCGCAGCCCAACGCCGCGCACACAGCCTTGGCCGAGTTGGAAGAACGCCTCGGTGACCGCTTCTTTCTATGCACGCAAAATGTGGACGACCTGCACGAGCGCGCCGGCTCCGCGAACCTGGTGCACATGCACGGCGAACTCTTTCAGTCCTGTTGCGACAGTTGCACCCGCGCCTCCTTTCGCGACGAGCAACTCTATCTCACGAAATCCGATCACGCACTTTGTGACTGCGGCGGGCGCATTCGTCCGGACATCGTCTGGTTCGGCGAAGTGCCTTACCACATGGAGCGCATCTTTGAAGAGCTGGCGCGCTGCACGGTGATGCTGGTGATTGGCACCTCCGGCGTGGTGCAGCCCGCCGCCAGTTTTGTGCACTGGGCCAATGAGCACCATCCACAGCGCGAGGCAGTGCGCACCTACTACGTGGGGCCGGAGCATCCGGCCAACGCGGCGGCGTTCCACAAAATCTTTGATGGCCGCGCCAGCGAGGTTCTGCCTGCTTTGCTGGCTGCGGATTAGCCGCTAAAATAGCGGCTTTGCGCCACGCCTCATGCTCCGGCGGCGCGTGCCCGTTGGATTTTGTTTGGCACTGCTTGCATCGTGAGGCAGTTTTCTCGAATCCATATTGATAGGCCGCCCCAGAGTGACGCGCGGCACAACATCATGTTTTCAGCCGGGTTCCATTTCGCAAACCTTCATCCTCTGATTGCTACCGCAACCCGATTCCAGGCACTTATGCCGCGCGGTCTGGCCCGCGCGTTTTGTTTTTAGAAAGGAACGACCGTGTCCAAAAAAGTGGGAGAAGTCATCGTTGACGCACTGGCCGCCGCCGGTGTACAGCGCGTGTATGGCGTGGCTGGCGATTCGCTGAATGGCATTACCGATTCCATCCGCCGCCACAAGAACATGAATTGGGTGCATGTGCGCCACGAGGAAGTGGCCGCCTTTGCCGCCGGCGCCGACGCGGCGTTGACCGGCGGACTGGCGGTTTGCGCCGGCAGTTGCGGCCCCGGGAATCTGCACCTCATCAACGGTCTTTACGATTGCCACCGCAATCGCGTGCCGGTGCTGGCCATTGCCGCGCACATTCCTTCCTCCGAGATTGGCAGCAATTATTTTCAAGAGACGCATCCCGAGATTCTGTTCAAGGAGTGCAGCCACTACTGCGAGCTGATCTCGTCACCCGCGCAGGTTCCGCGCGTGGTGGAGATTGCCATTCAAACGGCGCTCGCCAAGCGCGGCGTGGCCGTTATCGTCATCTCCGGCGACGTGGCCCTGCACGAGGCGGTACACGAGCAGCTGCGCATCACCAGCTATCGCCACACGGAGCCATCCATCCGCCCTGGTGATGACCTGCTGCATGAACTGGCTGACCTGCTCAACAACTCGCGCAAGGTCACCATCCTGGGCGGTGCAGGCTGCGCCGGAGCGCACGACGAACTGGTGGCCACGGCTGCCAAGCTGAAATCGCCGATTGTGCACGCCATGCGCGGCAAGGAATACATCGAGTACGACAATCCTTACGACGTGGGCATGACCGGCCTGCTGGGATTTTCCAGCGGCTACTACGCCATGAAGGAGTGCGACACGCTGCTGATGCTGGGCACGGACTTCCCTTATCAGCAGTTCTATCCGGAGAAGGCGAAGATCGTGCAGGTGGATAACCGTCCCGAGCAGATTGGACGGCGCTCACGCGTCGATCTCGGAGTGACTGGCAACATTAAGGAAACGCTGGCCGCCTTGCTGCCCCTGCTGACGGAAAAGAGCGATGCGGCCCACCTGGAGCATGCACAGGCCAATTACCGCGACGCGCGCAAGGGACTCGATGACCTGGCTACCGGCACGCCGGGCAGCGGATTGATTCACCCGCAGTTCCTGGCCAGGGAACTTGACCTGGCCGCGGCCGACGACACGATCTTCACCGTCGATGTGGGCACGCCCGTCATCTGGGCAGCGCGTTATTTGCACATGAACGGCAAGCGCCGCATTCTGGGCTCATTCAATCACGGATCGATGGCCAACGCCTTGCCGCAGGCCATTGGCGCGGCAGCTTCGAACCCAGGCCGCCAGGTGGTCACGCTCTCCGGTGACGGCGGCTTTGCCATGCTGATGGGCGATCTGCTCACGCTGCGCCAGTTGAACCTGCCAGTAAAAATCGTGATCTTCGACAACAGCTCGCTGGGCTTTGTGGAGTTGGAGATGAAGGCTACCGGCTTCCTCGATCACGGCGTGGAGCTCAAGAATCCAGACTTCGCGAAGGTGGCCGAAGGCGCGGGCATTCTTGGCGTGCGCTGCGAATCGCCCGAGGAAGTGCGTCCTGCACTGGAAAAGGTGCTGGCGCATAACGGCCCCGCGCTGCTGGATGTGCGCGTCAACCGCCAGGAACTGGCCATGCCGCCATCGCTGCAACTGAATCAGATTGTGGACTTTAACCTGTACATGGTGAAGGCCATCCTGAACGGCCGCGGCGATGAGGTGCTGGATCTGGCGAAGAGCAACCTCTTCCGCTAACCCATCGCGCTTGCTTCGCGGGAGCCGCGGAATTTGCGGCTCCCGCGAAAGATTCGTCATGCTCTCCGCAAATTTCCGGTTGCATTTGCCCGCCTGTCGCCGCACAATCAAAGCTCCTGTCACAAGCAGGGCCCCCGACAATGTTGATTTATCTGTGTGGTGCGATTGAGTATTCTCCCGACCATGGCAAGGCCTGGCGGGCCGAGGTCACGCGTCTGCTGCACGAACTGGGTCACGAGGTGTACGACCCGGCGCTCGACGAGCAGAAAGATTTGACCGATCACGAAGTGCGCGAATTCCGCGCCTGGAAGCACTCCGACCTGCCTCGCTTCCAGCAGACCATCCGCAAAATCATCCAATACGATCTTGATTGGGTTGAAGAGAAATGCGACGCCATTGTGGCCTACTGGGATGATTACTCCACCAAGGGCGCAGGCACGCAGGGAGAACTGACCGTGGCTTACCGCCGCGGGCTGCCCGTGTACCTGGTAACGGATAAGCCCGCGGAGCAGATCAGCGGATGGGTGCTGGGCTGTGCCTCGCACATCTTCCCCAACTTTGAGGCGCTCCGGCATTTCCTCAGCCTGCGGAGAAAACCTGCTGCCGTTACGGCCTAGGCTCGTGAGAGAATCGTCTGCGGAGTGACCGTGAACGAACCTGTCCAGGAGCTTGACCCGGCGAGAATTGCCAGTGTGCGGCGGCGGCTTGGCTTTGTCGCCTTTCTCTGGTGGATTGCTGCCCTGAGCGGCACGCTGGGCCTGTTGCAAGGGCGCGGCGCCGGATGGTTGCGCCTCACGTTCCTCTGTGTCTCCTGGTTGTTCGCACTCCTGTTCACCCTCGGCTGGTGGCATATTCGCAAGGGGAAGCTTTCGCAATGAACTTTACCAAGGGAAACATGGGCTGGATCGAAGTGGTCTGCGGTCCCATGTTCAGCGGCAAAAGCGAGGAATTGATTCGCCGCCTGCGCCGGGCGGAGATTGCCCGCCAGCGCGTGCAGGTCTTCAAGCCGTGCGTGGATCGTCGTTACAGCGAAGATCAGATCATCAGCCACAGCGACTTCAAGATCGCCAGCATGGGCGCCAAAGACGCGGCCGAGATGGAGACCTTGATCGATCCGCGCACCGAAGTGGTGGGCGTGGACGAAGCGCAGTTCATGGGCGAGGGCATGGTGGATTTGGCCGTGCGCCTGGCCGACATGGGCAAGCGCGTCATCCTGGCCGGCCTCGATACGGATTACCTGGGCCGTCCGTTCCATCCCATGCCGGAGCTGCTGGCCGTGGCCGATGAGATACAGAAGACGCTGGCCATCTGTATGCAGTGTGGCAACCCCGCCAAGCACACGCAGCGCCTGGTGCAAAGCAACGAGCTCGTAGTAGTGGGCGCCGCCGGAATGTATGAAGCCCGCTGCCGCCGCTGCTTTGAGCCCAACCTGGACAACCTGCAGAAGCAGAAGGACTCAGCGGCCGCGGCCATGGGGCGCGGAGCCATCAAGCAATAAGCACATCTATGCGATCCATCCAGGAGGGGCCGCGGCCCTTCCTGTTTCATTTTGCGGGACGCGCTTGCCCCCCTCCGCGCGGCTTGGAATTTGTTCGCCCTGAGTGCTATCGTTCATCTGCGAAGGAACCCTTGACCATGCGTAAAACCTTGCTTGCTCTGGCCCTGGCCTCTGCCGTCATCCTGCTGCCCACGTTGGCTTCCAGTTGGGGAGATGCCGGCCACACGGCCATCAACCGCATCGCCGCGGAAAAGATTCCCGCCAACATGCCGCAGTTCCTCAAGGCTGCCGCGCCGCACATCGGCTGGGACGGCCCCGAGCCCGACCGCTGGCGCTCCAACCTGGAAAAGCCTTTGAACGATGCGCAGGCGCCCGATCACTTCATCGACATGGAATACGTGGACTGGATGAAGACTCTGCCGGCCGACCGCTACAAGTTCATCCAGGAAGTGTACGAGTACCGCGCGCAACATCCCGGGGCCAACGTGCCGCAGCCGGAGAAGATTGGCTTCCAGCCTTACATCACCATTGAGACTTATGACCGCCTCAAGGTGGCCTTCCGCCAATATCGCCACGCACAGAAGGAAGGCCTCTCCACGGCCGATGCCGAAGCCAACGCCATCTTTTACGCCGCCTGGCTGGGACACTACGTCGGAGACGGTTCCAATCCCATGCACACGTCCATCCAATACAACGGCTGGACCGGGGCGAATCCCAACGGCTACACCACGGCACACGACATTCACACGCGCATGGAGACCACCTTCGTCAACGCCAATCCCGACGTAACGCACTTTGCCGATCTGCTGACCGCGCCGGTGCTATTGAAAGATCCGTTCAACGATTACATTGCCTACCTGCGCCAGTCGCAGTCGCTGGTGGAGCGAGCCTATCAGCTCGACAAGGCGTGCGGCTTTGACGGACACGGCTCGCCTGAATCACGCGAGTTCATCCGTCACCGCCTGGCCGCCGGATCGCAGATGCTCCTGAACATGTGGTACACCGCGTGGGTGGAGTCGGCGCAGGAGCCCGAGCCCTGGCATGATCGTCACGAGGCGCGGCAGTGCGTGGCTCCCAAGCCGGCGGCCAGGGAGTAGCCATGGCCACCATCACCGCATCGCAGGCAGAGCAGTTGCTGAAGCTGGCGCAGGAGGCCTCCGCAATGGCCTATGCGCCCTTCAGCAAGTTCCACGTCGGTGCCGCCATCCTTACCCAGGACGGCGCGATCTTTACCGGCTGCAACGTGGAGAATTCTTCCTTTGGCATGACGAACTGCGCCGAGCGCACCGCGTTATTTTCCGCCGTGGCCGCCGGCGCGCTCGGCCGTGAGAAAGAACTGGTGGCGCTTGCGGTAGTCAACCGCGAGGGAGCCATCTGCTCGCCTTGCGGTGCCTGCCGCCAGGTCATCTTCGAGTTCGGTCCCGACGCGGTGGTGCTTTACCGCGCGCACAACGGCCAGATTGTGCAGAATCTTGCCAAGGAATTGCTGCCCGAAGGCTTCCGTTTGCGGTAAGCCTCCGGCGCTTTCCTTTACTGCGCCGCGGAATTTGCTGTGAGCAGCGCGGCATTCTTTTTCCACGCGCGCAGCTTGCGCCGCACTACTCGGTTCCACCACATCAGAAAACCGCTCACAAACAGCCCTCCGGGAGCCAGTCCGGCCAGCAGCCACAAAACGCGCGTGGCCATGCCGCCCCAGGTGCCAAAGTGTATGGCGTAGCTCATCACGATCAAACGCAGGCCCCAGGGCTGCGTGCGCGAATCTAAATTCTTCAACACCTGTCCCGAATATTGATCGATGTGAATCACGATCTGCCCTGCAAACAGCGCTGGCCCCTCATGCCTGGCCCACAGGGCATACGCGCCGTCTTCTCCCGTGGGAGCAATCAGATATGCCGGTACCGCATCCGGCGGCAGCGCGCGCCGCCCAATCGCCAGCGCCTCGTCATAGCTGATGCGCGCATGATTAGATTTTGCTGAATGCGACGGCACGGTCATGACCGTCATCTGCGCCATGCTCATGCCGGAGAGCTTTGCCACCGCGCCCGCCACCTGCCGCGGAAATTCGAAGTAGATTCCCGTGAGGCAGAAGGCAAGCAGCACCGCACTCAGCAGAAATCCGCCATTCGAGTGTAGATTCCAGTTCACCAGCTTCCAATTGCCGCGCAGACTCACGCGAAATCCGCGCCGCCAGTTCTTGCGCCCCGGCCACCAGATGGCGATCCCCGTGAGGCACATCAGCAAGAGTACGATGGCCAGCGCACCGTTGATCACCGCTCCCGTTTGCCCCAGCAAAAGAAAGTAATGCAGGTTTGCGAACCACCCGAGCACGCCCTGGTAGGAACCGCGCTCGCCCAGCAGTGCGCCCGTGTGCGGATTGAAATAGAGATTGATCCCCGGCACCTTGCTCGCGGGATTCGCCGGATTCAGCCACAGCATATAGGCCACGCCCGGCTCGTCGAGGCCGTCGAGGCCGCCCACGGTGTACCCAGGATGCTGCCTGGCAGCGGCCTGCACCAGCGGCTCCAGCGCGGCCTGCCGCGGACCTTCCGGCGCGCAATAGACACCCGGCTCCAGCGCCCGGCGGATCTCTTCGTGAAACACCAGAGCGCTGCCGCTGAGCCCGATGGCCAGCGCGTACAGGCCAATGATCAGACCCGCCCAGAGGTGGACTTGAAACACAGCCGCGCGGAACCAGGTTCCGCGCGGCCGCGCCCAATATCCGGCAATCCAGCTTTTGGAATGCACCGTCGGTTCCGCCTTGGTTAAAAGTTCCAGGACATGCTTCCGCGCAGAATGCGAGGATCGCCCGGCTTTACGTACATATTGTTGTACGATCCGCTGAAGTAGCGCTTGTTGGCCAGGTTGCTGGCGTTCACCTGCCACAGCGCGTGTCCGCGGCGATAGGAGAGCGAGGCGTCCAGCAGCCCGTATCCCGGAAGTTGGAAGCTGTTCGCCTGGTCGCCCGCCTGGTCTGTGTAGTGACGTCCGCCAAGGCCGATGGATGCGCCGCGCAGGAAGCCTTTCTGCACTTCGTAAGTGCTCCATAGATTGAAGAGATGCTTCGGCGCGTTAAGCGTCGGCGTGCCCGCCGCCAACGTTGTGTCGTGCAGCACCTCCGCGTTGATGTACGAATACGATGCAATCACGTTCCACCCCGCCAGCGGATGCAGCGCCGATTCAAGCTCGATACCGCGGCTGCGTTGTTCCCCGGTCAGCACGTAGAAGTTCGGGTGCGTCGCATCGGAGGTGGCCACGTTGCCGCGGTTCAGTTGGAAGATCGCCACCGTTCCCGTCACGCGGCCGCCCCATAGATTGCTCTTGGCTCCGGCCTCCCACTGCTGTCCGTGCTCCGGCGGCAAGTAGCTGCCGCTGGTCGAACCGTCATAGACCATGCCCGACTGCGGGAGGAACGACTTGGCAAAACTCGCATAGATCGACGTGGAGGGCACAGCCTGCCAAGTGATACCTACGCGCGGCGTCTCGCTCACCGAGTTCTGATTCGCCGAGCCCGCCGACTCATTCTTGGCAAAGTCCACGCGCCCGCCCATGGTTACCGTAACGTGTTGCGGCAGCCGGATGTGGTCCTGCAGATAAACGCCCGCATACTGCGTCACCGTGTTGCTTGCGGTGTAGAGCGTCAGTGTTTGCACCGGATTCGCGCCATATACCGGTTGGTATAGGTCGAGCGGCTCATAGGCCGCGGGATTGCTGAAGTCAATCGAGTAACCGCGCGCGTTCGCCGGATTGCGGTAAAAGTCGAAGCCCAGCAATGCTGCGTGCTCCAGGCCGAAGAGTTTTCCATTGCCTTCCAGGCGCGTGTCCACCTCATGATTCTGCCAGGGACCGTGCCAGTTCAGCGGATAGCGATAAAGCGTGCGGTCGTCGCTGCCCAGGTACGACGGATAGTAGATGCGGTTCCACTCCTGCTGATACCAGGCAAAACGCGCATCCTGACGCAGCGTGAAGTGACTGTTGAAGGCATGGCGGAGCTGATAGCCAAACTGCTGGTTGGCCTGCTGAAGCTTATTGGCGTTGTCTTCCAATTCGCCGTTGTACAGGCTCATGCGGATAGAGCCGTTGGGATTGGGCAGCACGGTGCCCACCGCCGGCAGCGGCATGGCCTGGCGTCCGTTGTCGCGCTCAAAGCGGCTAAGCAGCGTCAACGAAGTCGCGGATGTGGGCGCCCAGGTAAGGGTTGGCGAAATATAGTAGCGATGGCGGAAGGTGTAATCCACGGGCGTATCGGCCGAGTGATACAGGGCCGTGACGCGTCCATACAGGGTGTGCGTAGAGTTCAGAGAGCCGCCGAAATCCACGGCGGGATCGACAAAGTTGAACGATCCCGCAGTCACCTGGCCGCGGAAGAACGTGTAGGGCACCGGCTTGCGCGTCACAATGTTCACCAGTCCGCCCAGCACGCTCTGTCCGTACAGCGCCGACGAGGGGCCTTTGAGAACCTCTACCGATTCCAGCGCCCAGGGCTCTTCCGACATGCCGTTGCCGCCGCGCAGGCCATCGATATAGGTATTGAACGACGCGTCGAAACCGCGAATGCGATAGTAGTCCCAGCCGTCGTAATAACCGCCAGCCATCACGCCGGCCACGTTGCGCAGCGCATCGTCCAGCTTCACCACGTCCTGGGAGTCCATCACCGCGCGGTTGATTACGCTGATCGCCTGTGGAACTTCCGCCAGTGGCAACTCGCTCTTGGTGCCACCCGAACTTTCCACCGTGGCGTAGTCGCCTGCGACAGTTACATCCACTTCCGTGAGCACGGTGCCAATCTTCAGGACGGCATTCACCACCGTGGCCTGTTCGCGGTCTTCCACCGCAATGAACAGACTCGCCCGGCCAACGTTGGCGGCTTCCGCGTGCAGATGGTAGCTTCCGGCGGGAACTCCCACCGTGTAATTGCCGCTGGCATCCGTGGCGGCGGCATAATGAACCGTGCCGCAGACCACGGTGATTCTGGCGTTCGGGACGTGCGAGCCGGCCTGATCGGTGACAACTCCAGAGAGCGCGCGCACCGGCCCGGCGCCGGCCATGCAGCCTTCCATGGGCTCAGCCGGTTCGGCTTCCGCGGCGCCGGCGGCATGGGCCGGAACACTGGAAGCTCCGAGGACCAGCAGGCAAACGGTGGAAAGCATCAAGGACTTCAGATAGAACATAGATACCTCACGGGGAAACGGTTGTACTCTGCAAATTGATTTTGCAATTCAATTTCAATATCATGGTAGCGAGGTTTCAAATGTCCCGCTTCGCCAGTTCCGCCAATCGCATCGCGCAATCGGACACCGGGGAGGAACGGCATGGACTGAACCGCAGCCCATCGTTCCGCATCATGGTGCATCCGTCCGCCCTGCAAGCGGGCGGCGCGGTGGCAATCTCCGTCCGTCCCTATGCTCAGTTATTCCTTATAGAGTCCGGTGTGCTGCGCTTGGCTGTGCCCTCGGGCAAATGGACGCTGCGCCAGACAGACGCCATGTGGGTGCCGGCTTTCACCTTCTATGAACTTGCCGCCGAGAGCGCGGTAACGTTTTATGCCGTGGAGCTGCCGCACCGTTTCCATCCGGGATCCGCACCAGATGACTCGCGCCTGACGCGCATCTCTCCGCTACTGCGTGAGTTGGTGCGTCAACTGGCCAAGGCCCCCGCGGATTACGATCCCAACGGACATTTCGGCCGCGTGGCCAGCCTCATTCCCGAGACATTACAGTGGCCCGCAGTGCCGGAGATTCCCCTGCCGCACCTGGAGGACGAGCGCCTGCATCGCATTCAGCAAGCGCTGCTGGCCGACCCCTCCGACCGGCGCACCTTGCAGCAGTGGGCCGACTTCACCCACACATCCTGCCGCACCCTGGCGCGTTTATTTCAAAAAGAGGCGGGCGCCTGCTTCTGCGATTGGCGCAATCAGCTACGTCTCTCCATCGCCTTGCCCATGCTGGCGCAGGGAGACCCGGTGACCAGCGTGGCCTATAGCGTGGGCTTTGAGTCGCCGGGAACCTTCACGACCATGTTCCGCCGCTTCATGAACATGAATCCCTCGCAATATGCGGCGCGGACGCGCCAGACGAACAACCCTGGCACCGCGGACGCGCCCGGGATTCCCAACGGATGTGACGCCTGAGCTGCGCCCCGTCAACCTCTCCTCTCTTTGTGCCATGGCGATCCAGACGGCGTAGCGTGTAATCTGCTGGAGAGGGAGTGGCTTGTCCGCAATCGAACAAAACGGCGCTGGCGCGCGGCCTTTGATCCGCGGCATGGGTCTCGGCTCGGCCGTTCTGATGAACGTGCTGGACATGATCGGCGTTGGGCCGTTCGTCACCATTCCGCTCATCATCGGCGCCATGCAGGGTCCGCAGGCCATGCTGGGATGGATCTTCGGCGCCCTGTTCGCCGTCTGCGACGGGCTGGTCATCAGCGAGTTGGGAGCGGCCATGCCGCAGGCCGGCGGTTCCTACAACTTCCTCAAGGAAATTTACGGCCCCGGCAAATTCGGACGCCTCTTCAGCTTTCTCTTTGTCTGGCAGGTTACCTTCAGCGCGCCGCTCTCGGTGGCCTCCGGCTGCCTGGGCCTGGCCAGCTACGCCAGTTACTTTTACAAGCCGCTCACGCAGCAGATAGCCGTGCACCAGTTGCAGGCGCACGTGCCCTTTCTCGGCACCTTGCAGGCCACGGCGAATTTTTCGCTGGGCACACTGGTGGCCATCGGCACCGTTTGCCTCGCGGTGTTTCTGCTCTATCGCCGCATCACGGACATCGCCTGGTTCTCGCGCCTGCTGGCCGTTGGCGTCTTCGCCGCGCTGGCCTGGATCATCTTCACCGGCCTCACGCACTTCGACCGTCACATCGCCTTCAGCTTTCCGCCCGATGCCTTCCGCCTGACGCCTGCGTTCTTTACTGGACTGGGCTCGGCTATGTTGGTGGCCAGCTATGACTACTGGGGCTACTACAACATCTGCTTCCTCAGTGAAGAGGTGCGCGAGCCGGAGAAGAACGTGCCGCGCGCGGTGATGATCTCCATTGCGCTGGTGGCCGTGCTCTATATCATGATGAACGTCAGCGTGCTGGGCGTGGTGCCCTGGCAGGAGCTGATGTCCACGGCGCACGCGCCCACGCGCTTCTTCGTCATGTCAGCTATGATGGAGCGCGTTTATGGCGCATGGGCGGGCTATGCCATCACCGTGCTCATCGTGTGGACGGCCTTTGCCAGCGTCTTCTCGCTGCTGCTTGGCTACTCGCGCGTGCCCTACGCCGCGGCACTGGACGGCAACTACTTCCGCTTCTTCGCACGCCTGCACAAGGAGCATCGCTTCCCCTTTGTCTCGCTGCTGGTGCTGGGAGCGCTGGCCATTGCCTTCTGCTTCCTCTCGCTGGCAGATGTGATTGCCGCGCTGGCCGTGATCCGCATCATGCTGCAATTCCTGCTGCAATCGGTGGGAGTGATCGTGCTGCGCCTGCGCCGTCCGGAGATGCCACGCCCCTTCCGCATGTGGCTGTATCCCTTGCCCGCGCTCATCGCCTCGGCGGGTTTCCTGTATATTTTGTTTTCCCGCCCCGGCTTCGCGCGCGAAATCCGCTACGCGCTGGTACTGCTCATCAGCGGACTGGTGATCTTCTTCGTTCGTGCTCTGCTACGGCGGGAGTGGCCCTTCGGACCGCCGGTCATAAGTGGTACGGCGGCGCGTACCGAATAGCCGCGCCGGCGTTTCTTCTGGTGGCTGTTTCATAATTCGATTTTGAAAGGGCACGGCTTCAGCCGTGCCGCCTAGGCCGCGGAAACAGAGGGCTTTAGCCACTGAGGGAACTCAGCGTTGCGGTGCGCGTCCGGTTATGAAACAGCTTCTACAAATTTTCCGGCTTCTCTTGTTTTTCCAACTGCATGGCCTTGGTCATGGCCACCGAGGCCAGCGCCGAGCCAATGCCCATGGCGATGAATCCCAGCACCCAGGCGGCATGCGTGCGAAAGCCTCCGCCATAATCCAGTACACGCCCTACCACCAGTGGTCCCACCGCGGCCCCGGCAAAGCCTACCAGCGAATAGATCGCAAGGGTTGCGCCCTGTTCGCCGGGCGAGGCCACGGCGATGGTGCTGGCCGTCAGTGCGCCGGAATCTGCCATGATGGCCACGCTGTAAACGAAAAGAGCCGCCAGCGCCAGACCAAACGACATCTTTGACAGTCCCACGCTGGCCAGGCAAAGCACGATGCTTGCCCATTCGAAATAGCGAATCGTACGGTTGCGCCGATGAGAGTTGGCCGACTCTGCTCCCAGAATGCTGGCTGGCACTCCAACCAGCACAATCAGCATGGACCAACGCGAGACGATGACGCCCGCCGCACGCTGATGGAAGCGGCTCCAGGCAAACAGCAGATACGTGGGCAGCCAGGAGCGAAAGGCAAACAGCTCCCAGCAGTGACCTCCATAGGCCAGCACCAGCGCCAAAGCTCGGCGGTTGTGCAGCACGGGGCGGAAATCCAGGGGGTGACGTTGCGCAACTTTTTCGGT
The DNA here is from genome assembly GCA_031296105.1 of Acidobacteriota bacterium. Lineage (GTDB taxonomy): Bacteria > Acidobacteriota > Terriglobia > Terriglobales > Acidobacteriaceae > TOLSYN. Next base: position 62,323 of record JARLGJ010000016.1, read on the forward strand.
TTGCGCCAGCACCGGAATGCCCGCCACTGCCACCGCGGCGCAAACGGCGGCCAGCAAGCAGCCCGCGCTGCCCGCAAAATAGGCCCCGTGCCAATCGTGATACGCCGCAATCCAGCCGCAGAGGAGAAAGGAAAGGCTGGTGCCAACCGACCAGCCCGTGGTGTAGTAAGGCACCACGCGAATGCGCAACTCTCCGGAAAGCCGCGCGGTCAGCATGCGCAGCCCTGGCATGTAGGTGCCGCCGGTGGCAAAGCCCGCCAGAGCCTGAAACAACAATGCGCTCCAGAATCCGTGCGCAAAGAGCGCGAAGCCAGCTCCGGCCAGCCCGCCAATTGCGCAGCCCGCGGCGTACACCATGCGTGCATCATGCCGGTCGGTTAACGCCACCAGCAAAGGAACGCCAACGGTGTATCCCACAAAGTAGGCGCTGCCGATCATTCCCGCATGGGCCGCGTCCAGATGCCACACGCCCGCCAACCGCACCAGTGTGGTGGCAAAGGCCGCCGAGCCGGCCAGCGCGCAGACCTGCGCCAGGGCCATGCAACCTGCCAGGCGAACTACAGGAACATTCGTTGCCGGGGATTCAGACAATGCAGGCCCTTTCTGACGAGTGTCGCACAGGCGGAACGGTCATGCAGCAATTCCATTGCGGACTTTGATGGGCGCATGAATTCTATGCGTGCGGCTTTCCACCGGCCCGCCCTGCAATAGACTATTACAAAGCTGTTTGGAGGCTCCATGGCGAACGTCCTCATCGAAGTGGCCAACGATATTGGCACCATCACCCTGAACCGCCCCAAGGTCAACGCCCTTAGCTCCGAGCTGATGGCGGAAGTGGTGCAGGCGCTCCACACCATGCAGGAACAACACCTGCGCGTGCTCATCCTGCGCGCGCAACGCGGCGCCAAGATATTCTCCGCCGGCCACGAGGTCAACGAGCTGCCCACCAATGGCCGCGATCCGCTCTCCTACAACGACCCTTTGCGCACGGTCATTCGCGAGGTCCAGCATCATCCCTGCCCCGTCATCGCCATGATCGAGGGTTCGGTATGGGGTGGCGCCTGCGAACTGGTGATGAGCTGCGACCTCATCGTCTGCGGCGAGGACACAACTTTCGCTATCACTCCCGCGCGCATGGGCGTGCCCTACAACATCTCCGGCATTCTGAACATGATGAAAGTTGCGGACATTCCGTTCATCAAGGAGATGCTGTTCACGGCGCAGCCCGTCACTGCCGAACGGCTGATGGCCTGCGGCGTGGTCAACCACGTGGTGGCCCGTACGGAGCTGGAGGGCTTTACCTACACGCTGGCCATGCAGATTGCCGAATGCTCTCCGCTGGTGCTGCGCATTTTGAAGGAAGAACTGCGCGTGCTCACCTCGGCGCATCCCATCACACCGGAAGCCTACGAGCGACTGCAGTCGCTGCGCCGCGAGGTGTATGACAGCGAGGACTACCATGAGGGCATTCGCGCCTTCTTCGAGAAGCGCAAGCCGCAGTTCATGGGCAAGTAACCGCCGCGCACGCTGCCGGATTATTCGGCGCGGATCACGTACTCCTCAAAGCCCAGGCCGATGATGCGCACCAGATCGGGCTGGACTTCAATCATGTTGATCGCGGGAAACTCTGGCGCGGCTTCCGCGCAGCGCGCCAGAACCGCCTCTGATGGAATCTCACCCTCTACCAGCGCCACCTGTGCCGTGCGCAGCATGGGATCAAGGGCCGGCACCGTGCTGGCCTGCCAGTCACTCTTCAGCCGCAGACCGTGCGCCAGCAGAAATTCCAGCGCTCTCTCCGCCGCGGCCTTTCCGGGAGCCTCGCGCGGATGGTGCGCGGCCATCAGCCCCAGCCAGTCGGTGGTCAGGCGATAGGTGAATCCCCACACTGGGTGCGCATGCCAGTCGATGGCCGGAAACAGGCAGTTGCGCGGCATGTTGGGCACGGTGCGCAACTGGTGGCGCAACGGATCGCGCCATTCGCGCAGCGGCATCCATGAGGCTTCCACCGCTTCCTCGGGATCAACCACCGTCGGCAGCTCATTTTCCACATGCAGCAGGAACGGCGCCACCACGAGGTACGGTGGCCTGCGCCGGCGCGCGGGCAGCGGCCTCAGCGCGCGATGCAGACAAGCCTCGTCCAGCGCCACGCCGCACTCTTCCTGCAACTCGCGCAACGCGGTGTGCAGGGGACTGGCGTCGAACTCCTCGGCGCGCCCGCCGGGATACGCCCAGTTGCCCGACCACGGGTCTTCCTCGCGCTCCGTGCGGCGCATCAGGAGAATCGAATCCGCGTTGCGCGCGCGCACAATCGCCACTGCCGCCTGCGGTTTTTCCGTGTCGAGCGTCGTCATCTTCACGATTCTGCACGTTCTTCGCGCACTCACCGCCTCCGGCCGTAACGGTGCTCCAGGTCGTATGAGATCAAAACCGCGGTACTCACCCTGAAGCCCAGTCAGGTGTGCAAGGAGAAACAACCGCGCGGGCGTGCTTTATTTTGTTTTGTGGTTAGCCACCGTCGGCGCACGGTTCCTGGGTAAACTCGGCGGCGCAGTGTGGGCATAGACCATGGGCAAAGCAAACCTTGCTGCGCCGGCGCAGAAAATCTTCCACGTCGGACCAGTAATGCTCTTCATCCCAAATTTTTTTGCAGTGCATGCAGATGGGTACAACCTCGCTCATTTCGTCGAGCCCGGGAATCTGCTCCAGCAACAATAGAGCGCGTGGCTCGCCATCGCCAGCGGACAGCATGCTGGCGGTCACCAGCACTTCGACTTCCTGGATGGACAATCCGTGCGAGAGTTGCAGCGTGACTTGGCGATGCGCCACGCTCTTCCCTTCCACGCTTTGCCGCACCGAGTTGCGGATGACGCAGCCTTTGCAGGCCTCCGAGGCGCCGCAGCCCGCCGCGCTATCCGCCGAGTGCAGACAGCCCAGCACCTCCCCGCCGCGGCGGTGGTACACCATGTCACGAGTCTGTCCGCACAACTGCTCCGCCGCGCGATTCAGTTCGAGAATCTGCACGTCACGATTAACAAGAAACGCGGGAATCGGCAGCGCATCGAATACGGCGCGTCCGGCGAAGTCAGGGGCCTGCTCTTTCATAAGCCCTCCGTTATTCAAAAAATATCACGAGTCGAGGGCGGAGAACACGGGGATATTCCCGCGCCTTCTGTTTTAGAACTTCAAACCCACGGCGCGCGTCGTGAACTCCACCAGGGGCGTCATACGCCGCCAAATCGCGGTTGCGTCCTTCAGCAGCGCCGCTGAACAGATCTGCTCCTCGCTCAGAGATTCCGAGACGATAAAGTCCTTGCGCTTCAGGTCTTCAATGAGCGGATGCGCAGGGTCGAATCCCTTTGGCGGACGCGTCAAACTCTCGCCGTCCAACTCCAGGCGAGCCGTCGCCTTCTTCCATCCCCTGGGATCGGCGGCAATCGCCGTGCGGATGCGCGTCGTGGTGCGGCTGTCCGGATGCCAGATGCCGGCCGCGACGAAGCATCCCTTGGGCTCCAGGTGGAGATAGTACAGCGGGGCGTGCACGTCCTTGCCGTCTTCGTGCCGGAAGCTGATGCCCACGTGCGTTTTGTACGGCGTTTTGTCCGCGGAAAAGCGCGTGTCGCGGTAGATGCGGAACAGCGATCCGCGCGTAGGCCGCGCATCGGCCACGAAGCGCGGCGCCATGTCTCCGAGCGCCGCGGCGAAGTCCGCTATGAACGCCAGCGCCGGCTCCACCACCACCTTCTGGTAGCGCTCCTTGTTTTCCGCAAACCACTCGCGGTCATTGTTCCGCTTCAACTGGCGCAGGAACCGGAAGACATCTTCGGAAAAGTAGCTTGGTTTTGGCATGGCAGCGAGGACTCCCGCACAAAGCATAGCGCAAGCGAGTTAGGATTGCAGCGATGGCTGCTCTGCATACAATCCGCCATGCCGATGAGTTGACCGCCCGCGACGCCCTCCCTGGCACCTACGCGCTCGTCTTTCACTGCACGGCGGCGGAGTTCCCAGTGGGCCGTCTGGGCACGTTGCGTCTTGCGCCCGGTTGGTACGTCTATGTGGGCAGCGCCTTCGGGCCTGGAGGAGTGCGTGGCCGTCTGCTGCACCATCTGCGTCCGTCGCCCCGGCCGCATTGGCACGTGGATTACCTCAAGCAATTTGCGGAGTTGGAAGAAGTCTGGTTCGTCTGCTCGCGGCGCGTGTGGGAACACCGCTGGGCCCATTTCTTTTCCGCCGCGCGGGGTGCGCGTTTGCCCATGGCGGGCTTTGGTTCTTCCGATTGCAAATGTGCCGCGCACCTGGTGGGCTTTCGCCGCCGGCCCGCCATGGACGGGCTGCGGCGGCTCTGCCGTTGAGGTGCGCGGCGCGCTTACTGTTCGAGGAGAGGGTTACTCACCGGCAGGCTGCCCAGGCTGTCTCCCGCGTTGGCCGTGATCGGAACCACCGGCTCTTCTTCGGGCGAAGACATTTGCATCGCCTCCAGCACGCGCGACGTGTGCTGGCCGCGGCGCATCACCATGCGTCCGCTGCGGGCAATCTCCAGAATCTGGTTATCGCCCTCGCTGAGCACCTGAATCAAGCCCTCGATCTTGGAGGCCTGCCCGGTGATCTCCAGCATCAGGGACTCCGGCGCCAGGTCCACCACTCGGGCGCGGTAAATCTCCGCCAGTTGGAAGATCGCCGTGCGCGTTTGCGCCGTGGCCGCCACCTTGATCAGCGCCAGTTCGCGCGTGACGCAGGAGAGCTGGCCCACGTCGTCCACGTCAATGACGTTTTCCAGCTTGAAGAGCGAGGCCTTGATGCGGTGCCCCGAGCCGGGCGCGGCCTCGGCCACAATCGTGATGCGCGACACGTGCGGCTGCTCCGAATGGCCCACGGTCAGGGAGATGATGTTGATGCTCAGACGGCGGAACAGAGACGCCACGCGCGTCAGCACGCCGGGCTTGTCGTCCACCAATGCAACCAAAGTGTGCAACATAGTTTGAACCTTTCTCCTCGGCGCGGCCCTCGCGGCCGCGGCCCGTTATTCCTCGTTGTTCGCGGGGCGGCGGATCATCTCATCCAGTGCCGAGCCCGGCGCAATCATCGGATAAACGGCGTCCTCTTTTTCCACCAGGAAGTTGATCAGGAACGGACCGGCGGAGCCGCGCGCGGTGTTCACCGCCGGCTCCACTTCGGCGCGGCGGCGTACCGTGGCGCCCGGAATGCCATGCGCGTCGGCCAGCTTCACAAAATCCGGCGAGGCGATGGGCGAGCAGGCGTAGTTGCTGTCGTACATGAACTCCTGCCACTGGCGAACCATGCCAAGGAAGCCGTTGTTGATCACCGCAATGTTGATCTTCAGCTTCTCCTGCACCATGGTGGAAAGCTCGGCGGCCGTCATCTGGAAGCCGCCGTCGCCGGCGATCACCCATACTTCCTTTTCCGGACAGGCCATCTAGGCGCCGATGGCCGCCGGCAGGGCAAAGCCCATGGTGCCCAGTCCGCCGCTGGTAATCAGCGAGCGCGGCGCTTCGTGCTTGTAGTACTGCGCCTCCCACATCTGGTGCTGGCCTACGTCGGTCACCACGATGGCCTTGCCGCCGGTGACGCGCCACAGGTCATGAATCACGTGCGCCGCGTACAGGTGGCCCAGGTCGGGCAGGTTCTTGATGTCGCGTACCGCGGCATCGCCCTTCAGGGCGTTCACCGCGTGCAACCACGTCGAGTCGTTGCGCGGCACAATCAGCGGCAGGATCGTTTCCAGAATCTCGCGCAGGTCGCCAATCAGCGGAATGTCGGCCTTGACGTTCTTGTTGATCTCCGAGGGATCGATCTCGATGTGAATCTTCTTCGCATTGGGCGCGTAGCTGGCCAGTACGCCCGTCACGCGATCGTCAAAACGCATGCCGCAAGCAATCAGCAAATCGGATTGCTGAATGGCCTGGTTCACCCACGGCTCACCGTGCATGCCCATCATGCCCAGCGAAAGTTCGTGCGACGCCGGAAACGCGCCCAGGCCCAGCAGCGTGGAAGCCACCGGGATTTGCAGGCGCTCGGCCAGCGTGCGCACCTGCTCCATGGCGTTTGCGCCGAGAATGCCGTGCCCCGCCAAAATAATGGGGCGCTTGGCGGTGGTGATCAGCTTGACTGCCTCGAGGATGGCGTCGTGTTCGGCGGAGAGCATCGGGTGCGGGCGCTGCGGCTCGGGTGCCGCGGCGTCAAAGTCGAATGCCGCAACCGCCTGCTGCGCGTCCTTGGTGATGTCCACCAGAACCGGCCCGGGACGCCCCGAGCGCGCAATACGGAAGGCCAGGCGCAAGGTCGAGGCAACGTCCTGCGCGCGCGTCACAATGAAGTTGTGCTTCGTAATCGGCAGCGTTATGCCGGTGATATCCACCTCCTGGAAGGCATCCGTGCCCAGCAGCTTGGAAGAGATCTGTCCGGTGATGCACACCATCGGAATCGAGTCCATCATGGCCGTGGCAATGCCCGTAACCAGGTTGGTGGCGCCGGGGCCGGAGGTTCCAATGGCCACGCCAACTTTGCCCGAGGCGCGCGCATAACCGTCGGCCGCGTGGGCCGCGCCCTGTTCGTGGCGCACCAGTACGTGGCGGATGGGATATTTGCGCAGGGCATCGTAGATCGGCAGAATCGCGCCGCCGGGATAACCGAATACGTCGCGTACGCCCTCTCCGACCAAGGTGGCCCAGACGATCTCCGCGCCCGTCAGGCGTATCGGCTGAGTGGTTTCGGGTATGGGCTGTTCGCTCATTGTGTCCTCCTTCTTCAACTCTGTAAGGGAAAAGAGATTTTGCGATTATAGCCGCGAAATACGCACTTTTGACGTAGAAACCTTTCCTCTCAGCTTTTTCTACTGGTAAGATCAGAAATTATCCTGAACTGAGGTGACCCGCGTGCCAAAGGCTAAGGAATTCCGCGTGACCATTGAAAACAGGCCTTCGGCCCTGGCCGGGTGCTGCCTGGCATTGTCCAAAAAAGGCATCAATATCCTGGCGTTCCAGTCGTTTGTCGAGCAGGGAGAGAGCCTGGCGCGCTTTGTGGTGGATGATGCCGACGGCGCCCTGGAAGTGCTGCGCAACCTGCACGCCAACTTCGAGCAGGACGACGTTGTCACCGTCCGGCTGGCGCACATCCCCGGGCAACTCGGCCATGCGGCCGCCGCGCTGGGCGAACACCACGTCAATATCAACTATTCGTACTGCGGAGTGGAGCCCGGCTCCGAACATCCGATCGCCGTTTTCGGCGTCGATCAGGTGACCAACGCCGCCGCCGTGCTGGACGAACTGGCCGCCAGCTAACCCTCCGGCACCGCCGCAGAGCCTCTGTGGCGCGAAAATCTGCGCAGACAATGGAAAAGGCCCGCGGCGGCGGGCCTTCATCTTTCCCAACAAAACTTCGTCGGATTAAAACGCTCCAAGCAGGTTGTTGCCCATCTCCGGTGCCAGCATCAGACACATACGGCAGGCGGCGTTCGCCATCTCCTCGTAGTGTGCCATCACGTCGCAGGCATCCTGAACTTTGGCCTTGGCAAACAACCAGCGCTTGCGGAATAGAATGCCGGAGATCATGCCGTTGATCAGCAGGCATTCGCGGCGCACTTCGTCCACCACATGCTGGAACTCTTCGTCCCCGGCGAGGTCGCCGTCCAGCGAATTGGCGGTAAAGGAGAGGATCGCGGAAATATTGCTCTTCATCAGCCGCAGCTCCGATTTCATATCCTCGAAGCTCTCGGACTGAAGCGTCGCCACCTGCAC
>JARLGJ010000017.1 GCA_031296105.1 Acidobacteriota bacterium
CACTACGCGCACGTCGACTGCCCCGGCCACGCCGACTACATCAAGAACATGATCACCGGCGCGGCGCAGATGGACGGCGCAATTCTAGTTGTCGCGGCCACGGACGGCCCGATGCCGCAGACCAAGGAGCACGTGCTTCTGGCGCGCCAGGTCGGCGTTCCGTTCATCGTCGTGTTCCTGAACAAGTGCGACGCGGTCGAGGACGAAGAGCTGATCGAGCTGGTCGAGATGGAAGTCCGCGAGCTGCTGTCGAAGTACGACTACCCGGGCGACGACACTCCGATCATCCGCGGCTCTGCCCTGGGTGCGCTGAACGGCGAAGCCCAGTGGGAGGCCAAGATCGACGAGCTGATGGAGGCGGTGGACAGCTTTGTGCCGCAGCCGCAGCGCGCGGTCGACCAACCCTTCCTGATGCCGATCGAGGACATCTTCTCGATCTCCGGACGCGGCACGGTGGTGACCGGCCGTATCGAGCGCGGCAAGGTGAAGGTTGGCGAGGATGTGGAGATCGTCGGCTTCCGCGAGACGCGCAAGACGGTATGCACGGGCGTGGAAATGTTCAAGAAGCAGTTGGACGAAGGTCTGGCGGGCGACAATGCCGGCCTGCTGCTGCGCGGTGTGGCGAAGGAAGACGTGGAGCGCGGAATGGTTCTGGCAAAGGCCGGATCGATTACGCCGCACACGAAGTTCAAAGGCGAGGTTTACATCCTGTCGAAGGAAGAAGGCGGTCGTCACACGCCGTTCTTCAACGGGTATCGTCCGCAGTTCTACTTCCGCACGACGGACGTGACGGGCGTGGCGAAGCTTCCGGAAGGCACCGAGATGGTGATGCCCGGCGACAACGTTACAATCGAGGTCGAGCTGATTACGCCGGTGGCCATGGAAAAGGGCCTGCGCTTCGCCATTCGCGAAGGCGGCCGCACGGTCGGCGCCGGCACCATCACCGAGATCATGTAAGGAATTTCGTTTTTGTCCGGTCTGGTTGCGGCCAGGCCGGACAAAAACGGCGGCAGTAACTTCGGCGGGCGGATTGTCTGCTGATTTCCGGGCTTCGACCCGGACAAGGCCACGGGGACCAAAGCCTCGCGGTAATTGAAAGGACTGAAAATGCCTCGCGAAATTTGTCAACTGCAGTGCACTGAGTGCAAGGATAAGAACTACTCGACGACCAAGAACCGCAAGACCACCACGGAGCGTCTGGAGTTCAACAAGTTCTGCCGCAAGTGCCGTAAACACACGGCCCATCGCGAAGTGAAGTAAGCGCGGCGGCGTCCCTCGGGGCGCGGCGGTGCGGCTTCGACGAAGGTCTGGTGGCAATTCAGGGGCGTAGGCTCAATGGTAAACCGACGGTCTCCAAAACCGTTTTTGGGGGTTCGAATCCCTCCGCCCCTGCCATTCGCATCCGGATGGCGGCAAGAGATTAGAAGTGAATGTTTGCCCGCGCGGCCGGCTTAGGGAGCGCGGAGCGAAAGCAGGAACGGCAATGGCCAAGACAGCAGTGGTACCCGCGCAAGCCGGATTCATCGAGCAGGTGAAGAGCCTGCCGGAGCGCATCAAGTCGTTCTACGGCGAAGTCCGCAACGAGATGCGCAAGGTGACGACGCCGACCCGCAAGGAAGTTCAGGCCACGACGGTGGTTGTGATCATCTGCGTGTTCATCTTCGGCCTGTACTTCTGGGTTGTGGACGGCGTGATCGGCAAGGCGCTGGATTCGATTTTCAAGTACTTCAGCACGCGCTAAAAGAGGCGGCCCGCCGCACCGGCTGTAGCAGACGGCGCGAAGGGAGATTATGGAAGACATTCTGAATAACGAGGGCAATCAAGCGGAAGAGACGCCGGAGATCGGCGCCGCCGCGGCTCCTGCCGCGCCGGAAGGCGCTGCGGCTGAGCCCGAGGGCAATCCGCGGATGAAGTGGTACATCATCCACGCCTATTCCGGTTTCGAGCGCAAGGTGAGAGAGTCGCTCGAATCGCGCATTCGCGCGTTCGGCTTCGAGGGCCGCATGGGCCGGGTTCTGATCCCGACCGAGACGGTGACCGAGATCCGCAACAACAAGAAGTACACGCGCGAGAGCATGTTCTATCCCGGCTACGTGCTGGTTGAGATGGACATGGACGACGAAGTGTGGCACATGGTGAAAGCCACGCCGCGCGTGACCGGATTTGTGGGCACCGGTCAACAGCCGACGCCGCTCTCGGACGACGAAGTGAAGCAGATCGTCTACCGGGTGGCCGACAGCAAGGAAAAGCCCAAGCTCAAGATCAAGTACGATAAGAACGAGACGGTGCGCATCACCGAAGGTCCGTTTGCAACGTTTACCGGAGTGGTGGACGAGGTCAACGAGGACCGCGAGACGTTAAAGGTGATGGTAACGATTTTCGGCCGTTCGACGCCGGTGGAGTTAGAGTTCGGGCAGGTCGAAAAGGTTCTCAGTTAACCAGGTATTTTCAAGCACGCGCCGCAGCGTAGCTCCGGGCCGAAAACTCCTAGACCCGGGCGCGGCCGCGCAACAGGAAAGGTAGAAAAGCAATGGCAAAGAAAGTCACAGGATCGGTAAAGCTGCAGATTGAAGCGGGCAAGGCAACGCCCGCGCCTCCGGTTGGCCCCGCGCTGGGACAGGCGCAGGTCAACATCATGGAATTCTGCAAGCAGTTCAACGCGCGCACGCAGAACAAGGAATTGGCCGGACTGATCGTGCCGGTGGTCATCACCGTGTACAGTGACCGCACCTTCACCTTCATCACCAAGACGCCCCCAGTGGCCGTCCTGTTGAAGAAGATTGCCGGCATCGCCAAGGGTTCGGGCGTTCCGAACAAGGACAAGGTGGGCAAGGTTACCGAGCAGCAGGTTCTGGAAATTGCCAAGCAGAAGATGCCGGATTTGAACGCGGCCTCTCTGGAAGCGGCAGTGAAGAGCGTAAAGGGCACGGCGCGCTCGATGGGCCTGGACGTGATCGCGTAGTACAATAGAAATTGTGGTTCCCACATCCGCGGCAAAACCCGGATGTGGGGCAGGCAAGAAGTTTCTTCCGCGGGGCACTCTGCCCCCGGTCGTAAACCACGGCAGTCAGCCCCGGACGGTGGAAACCGTACCCCGGGGGATTCGAAGAGTCCGGCGGGTGAAGCCCGGCGGAGGAGAATCGGCAAGTTGACGGCGGTGGGAGACAGGAGCAGGAATGGCTAACAAGGCAGGAAAGAACATTGAGAAGTCGCGCGCCCAGGTGGAAGCGCGTCCGTATATGCTGGCCGACGCGGTTGGCTTGCTGCAGAAGGTGAAGTTCGCCAAGTTCGATGAGACGGTGGACCTCACGCTGCGTCTTGGCGTCGATCCGAAGCACGCCGACCAGATGGTTCGCGGCACGGTGGTTCTGCCGCACGGTCTGGGCAAGAGCAAGAAGGTTCTGGTGCTGGCCTCCGGCGAAAAGCTGCGCGAGGCCGAAGCGGCTGGCGCGGACTTCGTGGGCGGCGACGACCTGGTCGAGAAGATTCAGAAGGAAGGCTGGACCGATTACGATGCCGTGATCGCCACCCCGGACATGATGCGTTCGGTGGGCCGCCTGGGCAAGGTTCTGGGTCCGCGCGGTTTGATGCCGAACCCGAAGACCGGCACGGTGACCACGGACGTCGCCAAGGCGGTGGCCGAGGTGAAGGCCGGCAAGGTGGAGTTCCGCACCGACAAGACGGCACTGGTTCACGTTCCGGTGGGCAAGATTTCGTTCCCGGCGGAAAAGCTGGTGGAGAATGCGCGCACGGTGCTTTTGGCCGTGGTGAAGGCCAAGCCGGTGGCGGCCAAGGGCAAGTATATCAAGGCCTGCTACGTCAGCTCGACGATGGGGCCTGGCGTGGCGATCGACACGACCGCGGCCGAGGCAGCAGCGAAGGCGTAGTTCCCGGACAGTTTGAGAGCGGCCGCGAGGCTGCCGGCGGGAACTCCCGCCCCAGACAGGATCAAGAAGGAATCGGCAATGGCGGTTAGCAAAGCAAAAAAGATTACGCAAGTGGAAGCGCTCGCGTCCGAGCTGAAGGGCGTGAGCAACGGATTCGTGGCCCAGTACGGCAAGTTGACGGTGGCGCAGGACGACGAGCTTCGCAAGTCGATCCGCGCGGCCGGCGCGAAGTACCGCGTGGTAAAGAACACGCTGGCCAAGCGCGCTTCGGAAGGCACGGCGTTTGAGGAAGTGGCTAAGGCACTGAAGGGCCGCTCCTCGATTGCCTACACCGAGGGCGACATTGTCGCCCTGGCCAAGGCGCTGACGAAGTATGCCAAGGATCATCCGGAGCTGACGTTCAAGGCCGGCGTGGTTGAAGGCAAGCAGGTGGATGTCAAGCAGATCGACGTGCTGGCAAGCCTGCCGTCGAAGGACGAGCTGTACAGCAAGTTGCTGTTCCTGCTCAACGCTCCGGCGACGCGCCTGGCGACGGCACTGGCCGGCGTGGGACGCAAGATGGCCGTGGTCGTCGATCAGGGCGTGAAGGAAAACAAGTTCAAGGCGGACGAGGCGGCTACGGCCTAATCCCCGCCGGCCTGGGGCGACCTGGGAGCGGTGAATTCCGGTCCGGACGGCGAAAGTTGCCGCCAGGACCACTTCGGCGGACTGTCCGTTGTCGGTACGCCGGTGGGAAGCAAGTTGCGTTATCTGTTGTACGAAGCAGATCTGGTCCGCGGCCTTGTCTGGGGTAGCGGCAGGAGGGTTCCGGGAAACCGGGACACGGGCTCAAGCAACGCAGGGATTGCGTGGCGGCCACCCGAAAGCTCCAGGATTGTGCGTTCTGCCGGATGACCGAACCACAACGAAATTAGAAACCGAGAATTGGAGAGATATCATGGCGGATTTGGCTGCTTTGAAGGAACAGATTGTTGGGCTGTCGCTGCTTGAGGCGGCTCAGCTTGTGAAGGAACTGGAAGAGACCCTGGGCGTGTCGGCTGCGGCCGCGGCTCCGGTGGTTGTGGCTGGCGGCGCGGCCGCGGCGGCTCCTGCTGCCGAGGCGCAGACCGAGTTCACCGTGATCTTGACCGCCACTGGCGCCAACAAGATCAACGTGATCAAGGCCGTTCGCGAAGTGACGAGCCTCGGACTGAAGGAAGCCAAGGACCTGGTCGATGGCGCTCCGAAGCCGATCAAGGAAGGCGTCACGAAGGAAGAGGCCGAGACCATCAAGAAGAAGTTCACCGATGCTGGTGCGACGGTCGAAGTTAAGTAGTTTCAGCTAGTTAGGGGATAAGACCGGAAAGTGCCGGGGTGGTGATCCGCTCCGGCACTTTTTCCTGTCCCGGAATATTTACGACCTGGGTGCCAGGGTTGTGGTCAAGCGCGATTTTTCTGTTATACAATTAAAAGATGTCGAAATCCGTTTGCATGGCATGAAGCGTGCTAACGGAGAAAAGATTTCGTGCGTTGGAGCGAACGTGCGATATGCAAGTGTCTGAGAAGCGGAGCGGCCGTTCAGGAGAATGTGAGCCGCAGAATTCATCAGGCCGAGGGTGAGCGTGCGGCTTCCTGGCGGAGGAAGCTGGCGCGAGGTGCAAGTGACAAGCCGCGGCCGCGGCGTCCTAAGGCTCGGGGATGCGGCGGGCGGAAGAACAGGCTCGAAGACTGGCGCGGGAAATATACAGTTTGGAAACCGGTGAAGTCCACGGCAGGCCCAATGATCCGGTGCAGACGTGGAGGACGCCAGGAGTGGCGCCCGAGGGGATCTTTGTCCTCCGGGATTTTTGCGTCTCATCCGTGCCATCCAAAGATTTGTGCAGTACTCCGGCCGTGGCGGCAATAGCCGCAGAAGGCCGCGCCTGTTCCCCGCAACCGCTGGTTCGCAATACCGCCGCAGTCCAGGCAGTTTAGCTAGATTCTTCGTCCTCCGGTACGCGACCGGATGGCGGACATGATGAAGGAGCGCGCCGTGAGTTCAACCGGCGTCCTCCGCTTGTGGCCTTCGGGCCGCAGGGAATGCCGTCCGGCGCACGCGGCGCCGGACCCGCTCAGCGGCGGGTAAGGCTATCCTGAGGAGTTCAAATGGCAGAGAAAAAAATCGCCCATCGTAAACGACTCGATTTTTCCAAGATTCCGGCGACAATCAAGATCCCTAACCTGATCGAAGTGCAGAAGCGCAGCTATGAGCGTTTTCTGCAGATGGACAAACTGCCCAGCGAGCGCGACGACGCCGGCTTGCAGGCGGTCTTCGAGTCGGTGTTCCCGATCGCCGACTTCCGCAACGTATCACAGTTGGAGTTTGTGGATTACGCCATCGGCAACTGGGAGTGCAAGTGCGGCCACCTGAAGGGGCTGAATCACCTGCGCACCACTTGCCGCACCTGCGGCTCCACGGTGGTCACCGATCCGTTCCATCCGGGCGAAGTGCTTTGCACCAAGTGCGGCACGTATAACGCCAACACGCCGGACTTCTGTTCGAAGTGCGGCGACCCGGTGGGAATGCAGTTGAAGTACGACGTGCCGGAGTGCGAAGAGCGCGGCATGACGTTCAGCGCCCCTTTGAAGGTCACCATGCGGCTGACCATCTTCGACAAGGACGCAGAGACGGGCAACAAGACGATCCGCGACATCAAGGAGCAGGAGGTCTTCTTCGGCGATATTCCGCTGATGACCAACAACGGCACCTTCATTGTCAACGGCACCGAGCGCGTGATCGTCAGCCAGTTGCACCGTTCGCCGGGCGTGTTCTTTGAGACGGCGAACAACCGCACCTACTTCCTGGGCAAGATCATTCCCTACCGCGGTTCGTGGGTGGAGTTCGAGTACGACCAGAAGAACGTGCTGTACGTGCGCATCGACCGTAAGCGCAAGTTCCTGGGCACCATCTTCCTGCGCGCCCTGGGCCTGCGTTCGGACGAAGAGATTCTGCGCGCCTTCTACACGGTCGATAAGATCGCGCTGAAGGACAAGAAGCTCTACTGGATGCTGGAAGGCGACGAGAAGAAGCAGACCAACCTGCTGGGCATGAAGCTGTCGCACGCCGTGAAAAACAAGGCGGGCGAAGAAGTAGGACACTCGGGCCGCAAGGTTACCAGCAGCGTGCTGAAGGGCTTCTACGCCAACCAGATTCAGGAAGTGGAAGTTGATCTGGCGGAACTGGAAGGCGCCTTCGCGGCGGCCGACGTGGTGGACACCACGAGCGGCGAAGTTCTGCTGGAAGCCAACAACGAGCTGACGGCCGACAAGCTGGCGAAGATGCTGGACGCCGGAGTGACCGAGCTGAACCTGTTCTTCCCCGAGCGCGATGACGTGGGCACGGTAGTCAGCGGAACGCTGCGCCGCGATTCGGTCAAGACGCCGCAGGAAGCGCTGATCGAGATCTACCGCAAGCTGCGCCCGGGCGACCCGCCGACGCTGGATACGGCCACCGCGTTGTTCCACGGCATGTTCTTCGACGCGCGCAAGTATGACTTCTCGGCCGTGGGACGCCTGAAGTTCAACATCAAGCTGTTCGACGACGAAGACGCCACCGACCGCAAGCTGCGCACGCTGGAGCCGGAAGACTTCTACGCGACGATCCGCTACCTGCTGAAGCTGCGCAAGAACATCGGACAGGTGGACGACATCGATCACCTCGGCAACCGCCGCGTGCGCGCCGTGGGTGAATTGATGGAGAACCAGTTCCGCATCGGCCTGGTCCGCATGGAACGCGCCATCAAGGAAAAGATGAGCGTGTACCAGGAGATGTCCACGGCGATGCCGCACGACCTGGTAAACGCCAAGCCGGTGATGGCCGCCATCCGCGAGTTCTTCGGTTCCTCGCAGTTGTCGCAGTTCATGGACCAGACGAACCCGCTCTCGGAAATTACCCACAAGCGCCGCCTGTCGGCCCTTGGACCGGGCGGTTTGTCGCGTGAGCGCGCGGGCTTCGAAGTCCGCGACGTGCATCCGACGCACTACGGCCGCATCTGCCCGATTGAAACGCCGGAAGGTCCGAACATCGGACTGATCTCGTCGCTGAGCTGCTACGCGCGCATCAACGACTACGGCTTCATTGAATCGCCGTACCGCAAGGTGCGCGAGGGCCGCGTCATCGATCACGTCAGCATCCTGAACGCCGGCGACAGCGGGCTGAAGGTGGGCGACTACATCGAGAGGGATGAGGCGCTGCGCCTGAACGAGGAACTGCACGGGAAAAAGAAGAAGGCAATCGAGTACGAACCGTTCAGCTTCTACCTGTCCGCGTGGGAAGAGGACAAGTGGATGATCGCGCAGGCGAACGCCGAGCTGGACGAGCGGGGCAACATCGTCACCGAACTGGTGAATGCCCGCAAGACCGGCAACTTCGTGCTGGTGAACCGCGGCGAAGTGGACTACATCGACGTCAGCCCGAAGCAGTTGGTGTCGGTGGCCGCATCGCTGGTGCCGTTCCTGGAACACGATGACGCGAACCGCGCACTGATGGGCGCCAACATGCAACGCCAGTCGGTGCCGCTGCTCCGCGCCCAGGCCCCGATTGTGGGCACGGGCATGGAAGGCGTAACGGCCCGCGACTCGGGCGCCGTCATTCTGGCGCGCCGCTCGGGCATCATCGATTCGGTGGACTCCGAGCGCATTATCGTGCGCGTGGAGGGCGAACACAATCCGACGCAGTTGTCGCGCGAGGTGGGCAGCGATATTTATCAGCTCACCAAATTCAAGCGCTCCAACCAGAACACCTGCATCAATCAGCGCCCGATTGTCCGCAAGGGCGACCGCGTGGTGAAGGGCCAGGTGATTGCCGACGGTCCCTGCACCGATAACGGCGAGCTGGCGCTGGGACGCAACGTGTTGGTGGCCTTCATGCCCTGGCGCGGTTACAACTTCGAGGACGCCATCCTGGTGAGGGAAAAGATGGTCAAGGAGGATTACTACACCTCCGTGCACATCGAGGAATTCGAGATCGAGTCGCGCGACACCAAGCTGGGGCCGGAAGAAGTGACCCGCGACATCCCGAACGTCAGCGAAAACGCGCTGCGCGATCTGGACGAGAGCGGCGTCATCCGCATCGGCGCCACGGTGAAGGCGGGCGACATTCTGGTGGGCAAGGTTACGCCGAAGGGCGAAACCCAGTTGACGCCGGAAGAAAAGCTGCTGCGTGCGATCTTCGGCGAAAAAGCCGGCGACGTTCGCGACGCTTCGCTGACGTGCCCTCCGGGCATTGAAGGCACGGTGGTGGACATCAAGATCTTCTCGCGCAAGGGACAGGAAAAGGACGAGCGCGCGAAGGCCATTGAAGCCATGCAGATTGCCCGCCTGGAAAAGAACCTTTCGGATGAAATCCGAATCCTGACCGACGAACGTCTGAAGCGTTTGGAAGGTTTGCTGGGCGGCAAGACCGTTCAGGCCGACCTGCACGACGAGCGCACCAACAAGCGTCTGTTGACCAAGGATACGGTTCTGGACCGCGAGACGATCGAACG
Source organism: Acidobacteriota bacterium (assembly GCA_031296105.1). Lineage (GTDB taxonomy): Bacteria > Acidobacteriota > Terriglobia > Terriglobales > Acidobacteriaceae > TOLSYN. The sequence goes on from JARLGJ010000017.1 coordinate 9,392, forward strand.
CATTTCGACCCGCAACCTGAAGCGCATCAAGCTCAATGACAAGGATCCGCGCGTCAACGAGCAGATCGACGAAATCGAAGAGATGACCTCGCGCCAGATCGATGTGCTGCGCAAGATCGTCCGCGAGAAGATCGAGAAGCTGCAGAAGGGCGACGAGCTGCCTCCGGGCGTCATCAAGCTGGTGAAGGTTTACGTGGCGATGAAGCGCAAGCTGAGCGTCGGCGACAAGATGGCCGGCCGCCACGGCAACAAGGGCGTGATCGCGCGCATTCTGCCGGAAGAGGACATGCCGTACCTCGAGGACGGAACGCCGATGGAGATCGTGCTCAATCCGCTGGGCGTGCCCTCCCGTATGAACGTGGGCCAGATCCTGGAAACACACCTGGGCTGGGCCGGCGCCGAGATCGGCAAGAAGCTGACCGAGCTGATTGACGAAGCGGGCCGCGGCAACGCGGAGAACGCGCGTAACTCGATCCGCGAGTTGTTCAAGGGGCTGCCGTTTGTCCCCGAGTTCGACGGCATCGAAGACGACAAGCTGATCAAAATCGCCAAGGACCTGGAAGAGCGCTGCTACTTCGCTTCGCCGGTGTTCGACGGATCGAAGGAGTACGAAATCAAGGCGCTTTTGGAGCGTGCCGGACTGCCGACCTCGGGAAAAACCTTCCTGTATGACGGCATGACGGGCGAACGCTTCGAGCAGCCGGTGACGGTGGGCTACATCTACATGCTGAAGCTCTCGCACCTGGTGGACGACAAGATCCACGCCCGCTCGATTGGACCGTACTCGCTGATTACGCAGCAGCCTCTGGGCGGCAAGGCGCAGTTCGGCGGCCAGCGCTTCGGCGAAATGGAAGTGTGGGCGCTGGAAGCTTACGGCGCGGCCTACATCCTGCAGGAGTTGTTGACGGCGAAGTCCGATGACGTGTACGGCCGCACCAAGATTTACGAGGCCATCGTCAAGGGCGAGGCGGCAATCGAACCCGGCGTGCCGGAATCGTTCAACGTGTTGATCCGCGAATTGCAGGCATTGTGCCTGGACGTCGAGCTGGTGAAGGTCAAGCCGAAGGCCCCGGTGGAACCGGTGCCGGCCGCGGCCGACTAAGCGAATTACCGGGCGGGCGGCGGTCGTCAGCCGCCTCCCGTCCGATGCGCTCAGAGAGTTGTTTCCCGCAGGTTGCGCTTCCGGCAGCCCGATGGGATGAGAGATTACGGTTCCCCACAGTTGGCTCTGACGGCCAACGCGAGGGAACCGGCCACCGGAAGCCGACAACGGCCGCGCAAGGCCGCAAGGTCCTGGACGCCAGCGAACGTCCAGGTGAGGAGGCAATTTGTACCGCTCGAGCCCATTCGATCTCGGAAACAATATTGCGGATTTCGACGCCATTAAGATTCAGCTCGCCTCGCCGGAGAAGATTCGGAGCTGGTCGCACGGTGAAGTAACCAAGCCGGAGACGATCAACTACCGTACCTTCAAGCCGGAGCGCGACGGCTTGTTCTGCGCCCGCATTTTCGGTCCCGTCACGGACTGGGAGTGCTTGTGCGGCAAGTACAAGCGGATGAAACACCGCGGCGTAATCTGCGACAAGTGCGGCGTGGAAGTAACGCTGAGCAAGGTGCGCCGCGAACGGCTCGGCCACATCGAGCTGGCGTCGCCGTGCTCGCACGTGTGGTTCTTCAAAGGATTGCCCAGCCGCATCGGGCACATCCTGGACATCTCGCTGCGCGACCTGGAGAGCGTGCTGTACTTCGAGGCCTACGTGGTCGTCGAAGCCGGCGAAGCCCCGGTGAAAGAGCGCGAGATCATCAAGGACGAAACGAAGTTCCGCGAACTCGACCAGCAGTTCCGCCCCTCGGGCTTCAAGGCCATGATGGGCGCGGAAGCGATCAAGGAATTGCTGAAGCGGGTGGACGTGGAAACCGCGTCGGTGGAACTGCGCGAGAAGATGCGCACCGAAACCTCCCTGCAGAAGCGCCTGAAGTATGCCAAGCGCCTGAAGGTGGTCGAGGCTTTCCGCAAGAGCGGCAACAAGCCGCAGTGGATGATCCTGGACGTGATCCCGGTCATTCCGCCGGAGCTGCGCCCGCTGGTTCCTTTGGATGGCGGCCGCTTTGCCACGTCGGACTTGAACGACCTGTACCGCAGGGTGATCAACCGCAACAACCGCTTGAAGAAGCTGATGGACCTGCACGCTCCCGAAGTGATTGTGCGCAATGAAAAGCGCATGTTGCAGGAAGCGGTGGACGCGCTGTTCGATAACGGCCGCCGCGGCCGCGTGCTGCGCGGCGCCAACAACCGCCCGCTCAAGTCCCTCAGCGACACGCTGAAGGGCAAGCAGGGCCGCTTCCGCCAGAACCTTCTGGGCAAGCGCGTGGACTACTCGGGCCGTTCGGTAATCGTGGTGGGACCGGACCTGAAGCTGCACCAGTGCGGTTTGCCGAAGAAGATGGCGCTCGAGCTGTTCAAGCCGTTCATCTATCACCGTCTGGAGCAGACGGGCCACTGTTCGACCATCAAGCAGGCCAAGGAGATGGTGGAGCAGCAGGAGCCGATCGTGTGGGACATCCTGGAAGAGGTCATCAAGGACCATCCGGTGATGTTGAACCGCGCTCCAACCCTGCACCGTCTGGGCATTCAGGCTTTTGAGCCGGTGCTGGTGGAAGGCAAGGCCATCAAGATTCACCCGCTGGTCTGCACGGCGTTCAACGCCGACTTTGACGGCGACCAGATGGCCGTGCATATTCCGCTGTCGCCGGAAGCGCAGGTGGAAGCCAGCGTACTGATGCTGGCGGCGCACAACATTCTGTCGCCTGCTTCGGGCCAGCCGATTACGGTGCCGACGCAGGACATGGTGCTGGGCATCTACTACCTGACCAAGGCCAAGGTTGACGCCCGCGGCGAAGGCCGTGCCTTTGCCAACGTCGAGGAAGTGCTGCTGGCCCGCGAGGCCGGCGAAGTGGAGACGCTGACGCCGATCCGCCTGCGTTTCACGGGCGACGTCATCGACTTGACCACCGCCTATGACGACCAGGAGATCACGCACACCGAGCCGGTGGCGCTGCATCGCCAGTTCATCAGCACCACGGTGGGCCGCGCCATCCTGAACGACCGCCTGCGGGTGGCCGCTCCGGAGATGCCGTTCATCAACGGCCTGCTCAAGAAAAAGGGCATCGGACAGTTGGTGAACTACTGCTACCTGCGCTTCGGCCTGGAGACCACGGTCCGTATGCTGGACGAAGTGAAGCTGCTGGGCTTCCAGTCGGCCACGCGTTCCGGCCTGTCGATCGGCATCGACGACATGGTCATTCCGGATTCGAAGAAGGCCGTGGTGGACGACGCCCAGGCACAGGTGATTGCCGTGCAGAAGCAGTACCTGGACGGCGCCATCACCATGGGCGAGCGCTACAACAAGGTGGTTGAAATCTGGTCGGGCATCACCGAAAAGGTGGCCGACGAGATGTTCGGCAACATGCAGAAGAACGACAAGGCTGGCGTGATCAACCCGATCTACGTCATGGCCGACTCGGGCGCCCGCGGTTCAAAACAGCAGATCCGCCAGCTCTCCGGTATGCGCGGCTTGATGGCCAAGCCTTCGGGCGAAATCATCGAGACGCCGATCACGGCGAACTTCCGTGAAGGCCTGACCGTGTTGCAGTACTTTATTTCGACGCACGGCGCCCGCAAGGGTCTGGCCGATACGGCACTGAAGACGGCTGACTCGGGCTACCTGACCCGCCGCCTGGTGGACGTGTCGCAGGACGTGATCATCTCCGAGTACGACTGCGGTACAGCCGACGGCATTTACGTGGGCAACATCGTGGAGGGCGGCGACGTCATCGAAGCCCTGCGCGACCGTATCGTGGGCCGCGTCTCGCTGGAGAAGATCAAGGACTACGAAGGCAACGTGATCGTGGAGATCAACCAGGAGATCACGGAAGATCTGGCCGGCAACATTCAGGCTGCCGGGATCGAGCGGGTCAAGATCCGCTCGGTGCTCACCTGCGAATCGAAGCGCGGCGTTTGCGTCAAGTGCTACGGACGCAACCTGGCTTCGGGACGCCTGGTGGAGTTGGGCGAGGCCGTCGGCGTCATCGCGGCACAGTCCATCGGCGAGCCGGGCACGCAGCTTACCATGCGTACCTTCCACGTCGGCGGCACGGCGTCCAGGGTCAGCGAGCAGTCGCGCCAGGAAGCCAAGAACAACGGCACGGTGCGCTTCATCAATCTGCAAACCGTTCGCAGCAAGGATGGCACGCAGGTGGTGATGAACCGCAACGGCTCCATCGTGGTTCTGGACGACAAGGGCCGCGAAAAGGAACGCTACGCGGTGGTCTATGGCGCTCACCTGAAGGTGAGCGAAGGCGACCAGGTGAAGCTGGGCCAGTCGCTGGTCGAGTGGGACCCGTACACCTTCTCCATCATCACGGAAATCGGCGGCGCGGTGGCCTTCAAGGATCTGATCGACGGCCTGACGCTGCAGGAAGAAGTGGACGAAGTCACCGGTCTGTCGCGTCACGTGGTCACGGACTCCCCGGATGAAAAGCGCCAGCCGGCGCTGGTCATCAAGGGCGCCAAGGGCAACAAGCGCTACCTGATGCCTTCGCGTGCTCACCTGATGGTGGCGGACGGCGACGAGGTCACGCCGGGCGACGTGCTGGCGAAGATCCCGCGCGAAACCACCAAGACCAAGGACATCACCGGCGGTCTGCCGCGCGTGGTGGAACTGTTCGAAGCGCGCAAGCCGCGTGAGACGGCCATCATCAGCGAGATCGACGGCGTGGTGAAGTTCGGCGAAATCAGCAAGGGCCAGCGCAAGATCTACGTGGTGGCCGACGACGGCACGGAGAAAGAATACTCAGTGCCGCGCGGCATTCACGTGAACATGCAGGAAGGCGAACGCATTCGCGCCGGCGAGCAGTTGATGGACGGCCCGCTCAACCCGCACGACATTCTGGCCGTGCTGGGCGAGAAGGAATTGCAGGCATACCTGGTGAACGAAATCCAGGAAGTCTATCGTCTGCAGGGCGTGGCCATCAGCGACAAGCACATTGAAGTGATTGTCCGCCAGATGCTGCGCTGGGTGAAGATCGAGGACGTGGGAGACACGAACTTCCTGCTGGAACAGCAGATCGACAAGTTCCGCTTCCGCGAGGAGAACGAGCGCGTGATTGCGCAGGGCGGCAAGCCGGCTACCGGCCGCGCGCTGCTGCTGGGCATCACCAAGGCTTCGCTCTCCACCGAGAGCTTCATCTCGGCGGCCAGCTTCCAGGAGACGACCCGCGTGCTGACCGAAGCGGCCATCAACGGCTCCATCGATGGTCTGCGCGGCCTGAAGGAAAACGTCATCGTCGGCCGCCTGATTCCGGCCGGCACCGGCATGGAATACTACCGCAACGTGCAACTGGCTCCCGAGCTGGAAGCCGCCGCGGAGAACGTGCAGGAAGAGATCCGCAAGGAACAGGAAGAGTTCGAGCGCAACCTCGAGCTCATGCGGGCCGAGGGCGAGAACGAAGCCGAGGAACTGAATACCGAAGGCTAATTCTTCGCTTGCTCGACGCAACAATCGCGGGCCGCATCCACATGGATGCGGCCCGTTTTTTTCGGCGAAGAGGTTTTTGGACTGGGCCATGACGGACGCGGAGCAGGATACAGGTTTTGCCCTTACGCCGCGGTCAAGTACAATCACCATGGCCATTTCTGGCCTGGGAAAGCGGGGTTATAGCCCCACTATGCTGAGTTTTGCCAAGCAGGTGAGAATCGCACTGGTCCGAACCTTGGAGCATGACCAGTTTGCCGTCGCCAAGGCAGCGGCCTTCTCGGTCGTGCTGACGCTGTTTCCCGCGGTTCTGCTGATCTCCGCCGTTCTCTCCGCCTCGCATACCACGCAGAGTTTTGTCCGCGAACTTTCCCATGCCATTGGCGGCATTATGCCCTCGGGCACGGCACCATCGATTTCAACGTTTGTGGAAGGCCGCCGCCCCGCGCCGGTGCGCATGATTGTGTACACCGCGCTGATTACTCTGTGGACCGGGTCGGGCGTGATGATTTCCTGGATGGACGGCTTTCGCCGGGCCTACCAGATGCCGCGGTCATGGAACCTGACCGAGGAGCGCATGGTAAGTTTCCTGCTGGTGCTGATGGCCGGCATTCCGATGGCGTTTTCCAGCTTTCTGCTGGCCTTCGGCAAACAGATTGAAAACTGGCTGGCGTTTCACGCGGCGCGCGATCTGGATGTGTACCTCATTGCCGTGTGGACGTTGACCCGCCTGCTGATTGCCCTGATGACGACGGTCGCGGTGCTGGCCCTGATCTATCATCACGGGCTGCCGCGCACCCAGCCCTGGCATCGCGTTCTGCCCGGATCGGTCCTTGCCTCCGGACTTTGGTTCGCCTCCACCACCATCTTTGGCTGGTACCTGCGCCATTACGCGGATTACGGCGTAATCTATGGATCGGTGGGCACGGCGATTGCCCTGCTCATCTGGTCGTATTTAGTTTCGCTGGTCGTGCTGATCGGCGCTGAGTTCAATGCGGTGCGCTATCCGCGCTACCTGTTCGGTGCCTACTCCAAGCTGAACGGCAAGGAAGAGAACGGGCAGAGGACTAGCATAGATACATGAGCAATTTAGCAATTGGTTTAACGGAAGCAAGCGCGGAGCCCCGGCGGGCAAAGATCGTCTGCACCTTGGGGCCGGCCTCGGACACGGCGGAAGAGATGCGCGAACTGATGCATCTGGGCATGGACGTGGCGCGGCTGAACTTCTCGCACGGCGACCACGCCGAGCACATGGAGCGCATCCGGCGGCTGCGCCGCGTGGCCAGGGAAGAGGGCCGCACCATCTGCATCCTGCAGGACTTGCAGGGGCCGAAGATTCGCACCGGAGTCTTGGTGGGGCACCAGCCCGTGGAGCTGATCTCCGGCAGCAAGGTGACCATCACGACGCGCCGCGTGGAAGGAACCTCCACCCTATTGAGCACCAGCTTCAGAGCACTGCCGCGCGAGGTGGGGGCCGGAGGGCGCATACTGCTCTCCGACGGAAGGCTCTCGCTGCACGTGCTGGCGGTGCAGGGTGACGAAGTGCTATGCGAGGTGGTGGACGGCGGGATGCTGGGCGAGCACCAGGGCATCAACCTGCCGGGCGCGGTGATGAGCGTTCCGTCCCTGACCGCCAAGGACAAGCGCGACCTGGCGTTTGGTTTAAAGGCCGGGGTGGACATGGTGGCCATCTCGTTTGTACGCAGCGCGCGCGACGTGCAGGCAGTTAAGCGGATCATTGCCGCTGCCGGCAGCGACCTGCCGGTGATCGCCAAGCTGGAAAAGCCGCAGGCCATTGAGAATCTGGACGAGATTCTGGAGTGCGCCGACGGCGTAATGGTGGCGCGCGGCGACCTGGGCGTGGAAGTGCTGCCCGAGCAGGTGCCCATCATGCAGAAGCACATCATCCGGCGGGCGCGGCGCTATCGCAAGCCGGTGATCACGGCCACACAGATGCTGGATAGCATGATTCAGAACCCGCGACCCACGCGCGCCGAAGCCAGCGACGTGGCCAATGCCATCTACGATGGTTCGGACGCGGTGATGCTCTCGGGGGAAACCGCCGCCGGGCGCTATCCGCGGGAGGCCGTCAGCATGATGGCGCGCATTGTCGCCGAAGCCGAATCCGACATCCGCACCCAGAATCCCGTGCCGCGGCGGGAACTGCCGCAGTTGACGATCTCCGAGGCAATCTGCGAAAGTGTTGCCCACGTTGCGGAAGAGTTGAAAATGCACGGCATTGCCGTGTTTACGGAGTCGGGCACGACGGCTGGCCTGATCGCCAAGTACCGCCCGAAGGCGGGGATTTACGCGTTCTCCCGCCGCGCCGAAGTGTGCAACCGGATGAACCTGTATTGGGGCGTAAAGCCGATGCCGATCCGGATGGTGCGCTCGGTGGACGACATGATCGACGTGGCGGAACATGAACTGCGCCTGATGGGCGCCGCCAAAACCGACGACGTGGTGGCGATTGTGGCCGGTACCCGCATGGTCACCGCCGGTTCCACGAATTTTATGCGTCTGCACCGCATTCGCCCCGACGGGGCGGCGGGCGGAACAAATCGCCGTACAATGAAGCGACGGAAGTAAAGGACCCGGAACCCAATGACGAGAGATCCAATTCGTGCCATGGCCATCCTGAAGCCGCATGAAGGCAAGGATCAGGAAATGGTCGCATTTTTGCGTGAGTTTTACAGCATGATGTACGCCAAGCAGTATTCCCGGGACACGCTGTTCCGCGACATTCGGCGCCCTGGTGTTTTCGTGCACTTCCGCGTCTGGCTGTCGGACGAGGCGCGCGAGGCGGCGATACAGGATCCGGACGTCCATCGCTATTGGATGACGCTTCCCGAATATGGCACGGTCTCGGAGACTCACGAAGAGTTGCAGCCGGTGTTCTCTACCCAGGAGGGCATTGTGGAGGACACCCTGGAGACGGGGGCTTAAGGCACCCGCGGAATATTCCGCGAGGAACATGGGAAAAGCGCCGGAGCGATCCGGCGCTTTCGTTTGTGTTCGCGATTGACGCTCCGAGCCGGTTCAGTTGACCCAGTGCGAATCGTCGTCCTTATCCAGGTTGGGGCCGCGGTACTTGCCGTCCTTGTCGAAGTATTCGCTGCGGTTGTTCTTGCGCATGTACACCTCGAACTTGCGTGCGGCGCGGCGGCGCTTCCAGCGGTAATACATATTGCGAATGCCGAATACACGCTCCGAGGCCGCGGTTTGCAGTCCGTAGCGCGGCATGAAGCGCAGATAAATCCATCCGAAGAGGGCGCCGCCCAGGTGGGCGAACTCGGCCACGCCGTTGGCTCCGCCCAGGGCGTTGACGAAGGCGATAAACAGCCAGATGGCAACGATGTAGCGCGCCTTGATGGCCACCGGGAAGGGGAAGACGTAAATCTGCCGGTGGCCGTTCAAAATGCCGAAGGCGATCAGCAGGCCGTAAATGCCTCCCGAGGCTCCCAGGGTGGCCGAACCCCAGATGTTGGCCATGATGCGGAAGAGCGGAAACGACACGGCATGAGAGGCATACACGCCCAGTGCTCCCACGCCGATGGTGGTAAGCGCCGCGCCCACCACGCACCAGAAATAGAACTCGTAAAAGCGGCGGGTGCCGAAGTCCATTTCAAACTGCGCGCCGAACATCCACAGCCCCAGCATGTTGAACAGCAGGTGCGACAGGCCCGACGGATCATGCAAGAACGAGTAGGTGACAAGCTGCCAGATGCGTCCGTGGAAGATCACGGCGTAGGGGCGCAGGTAGCCGTAAAAATCCAGCCACTGTGCCAGGGTGGGATCGGTGAGGCGGCTGAGCAACACCACCAGATACACCGCCACGTTGACGATGATGAGCGTCTTGACGGCGCGGGTGAAAGGCGGGAATCCAAAACTGGTTGTCATGCCGCGAGGCATCGTACCCCTCCAGGGTTATCGTTCCGGTGCGGGAGGCGCCGGAAGGCTTGCAGTGGCCTTCCGCGCCAGGCGCAAAAAGCCAATATAAAATTATCCTTCGAAAACACCCTTCAAGTCTTGTCTAGTTGCCTGGCCGCAGGAAGAGATGTTCCCAGTGCGGCGCTGGACTGAAAGGCTAAAAACTGGAAAACCCCGGCACGTTCCGGCTAGGGCGGTTCCCGAGATGGTGTGTCCCGAAGCCATATGCCGTTGGCCGTTGAGACCAACAGGGAGCAATGGCAGAGCACAACCTCAAGAGGATATAGCTTCCCGGGAACCGTTCTCAACCCTACGGCCTAAAGGATGGCGCCGGAGCCCGGACCGGGGCAAATTCCTGGGCAGACCGGCGGAAAACAAGCATCTCCCGCGAACGGGAGCGATTCTAAACAGTGCACTATTTTCCGGAGCGCTCCAAATTGTTGCGGAGGTGGAAAATCTGTGGATGACAGTACTTGACGCATCTCCATAGAAACTCTAAATATAAATGCGAGGTAGCGGGCGTTTGTCACGCGTCTCCTCAATAGCCCTATTGATCAAGCCGGTTTTTGGAGGAAGTTATGGTTCTGTGCCCAGAGTGCGAGAGCGATCTCGATGTTGAAGAAGAAGAGCTGGACGAAGGCGAAGTCGTATCCTGCGCCGAGTGCGGAATGGATTTTGAGGTGGTCGGCGTAGAGCCGCTGGAACTAGCCAAAGTCCAGAGCGAAGAAGAAGACGAGGAAGACGAAGATCGCGAAGAAAAAGAGGATGAGGACTACTAGGGGCCTGCGGGCCGCGCTGCTGCTGGGGCTGCTGCTGGCTCTGGCGGCGCCCCTTGTGGCCTCCGGCGCGCCGCCTGAGTACGCCCTGATTTATGGAACGCTGTGGGGGCCGGACAACCGGCCCGTGTACGGCGTGCACATGAGGCTGCGCCGCGCACGGGAAAAGAAAATGCGGTGGGAGTCCATGAGCGACCACCGCGGCGAGTTCGCCTTCCGCGTTCCTGTTGGACCGGGCGACTACGTCCTGGTCCCCGATGTGAAGCGCGCCAGGAACCAGCCCGCGCCGGAGACCAGGGTACACGTCGAGGCCGACGAGCGCGTGGATGTGAGCGTGCACCTTTCGGAGTAAAATCGCGTCATAACCTATTGGAGGTGGGCCCGTGCGTCGTTTGCTGCCGGTGTGTGCCCTGTTGCTCATGTTGTCGTCCGTGTTGTTCGCACAGTTGTTCGGGGGGCAGAAGCCGGTGGAGGCGAGCGATCCGCGCACTCTGACCGGGACGGTCTATGACAAGAGCGATCATCCCGTCCCGAACGCCATGGTCTCGCTGAAGAATATGCGCACCCTGGCCATCTCCACCTACATCACCGCCCAGAACGGCGAATACCGCTTCAACAGCCTGTCCCCCACGGTGGATTACCAGGTGTGGGCCGAGCAGGGCGGCAGAAAGAGCGCGGCGCGCACGCTCAGTTCGTTCGACTCCCGCAAGCAGGCAAAACTCAATCTGAAGTTCGAGAAGTAAGGCGCAGATGGGGGCGGATGCTTCCTTTCAATCGCTGCTGAAGCAATCGTTTCACACCATAGAAAAGGGCCGCCCGAGGGCGGCCCTTCCTTGTGTAGCTTGGGTTGCGCTTAGTCGTTCGAGCGCTTCCAGTCGAGCAGTTCGCCGATCGTCGAGGTGCCGGGCGAAGAGACGGGGTGCTTGTAGGCTTCCACGTCGGCGCGGGTAGCTTCATCGCCCACGGCGCGAGTGCTCAGGCCGACCTTCTTCTCTTCCGGATTCATCTTGATGATCTTGAACTCCAGCTCCTGGCCGGGTTCCATGAGGATCTGCTGGCCGTTCGGATCCAGCGCTTCGGAGTTGTGGCACAAGCCCTCGACACCGTCGGCTAGCTCGACGAAGGCGCCGAAGCTGGCCAGGCGCAGGATCTTGCCCTTGAGCACGTCACCCACGCGGTGTTCGCCGAAGAAGCTCTCCCAAACGTCGGGCTGGAGCTGCTTGATGCCGAGCGACAGGCGGCGGTTGTCGGGCTCGATGGCGAGCACGATGGCCTTGACCTTGTCACCCTTCTTCAGAACTTCCGAGGGGTGCTTGACGCGCTTGGTCCAGCTCAGGTTGCTGACGTGGACCAGGCCGTCGATGCCGTCCTCAATCTCGATGAAGGCGCCGAAGTCGGTAAGGTTGCGGACCTTGCCCTCAACGGTGGAGCCGACCGGGAACTTCTCGTGCAGGCTCTCCCAGGGGTTGGTCTCCAACTGCTTGAGGCCGAGCGAAATGCGGCGCTCCTGCGGGTTCACGTTGAGGACGACGGCTTCCACCTGATCGCCCACGTTCACCAGCTTGGAGGGGTGCTTCATGCGCTTGGACCAGGTCATCTCGCTGACGTGGACCAGGCCTTCGATGCCCTGTTCGAGCTCGATGAACGCGCCGTAGTCAGTCACGCTGATAACGCGGCCGTGGACGTGCGCGCCAATCGGGTAACGCTCGGCGGCGTCCAGCCACGGGTCCGGCGTAAGCTGCTTGAAGCCCAGCGAAACGCGCTGCTTGTCGCGGTCGAACTTGAGAACTTTCACCTGAATCTGATCGCCGACGTTGACCAGGTCGCGCGGATGCGTCAGGCGTCCCCAGCTCATGTCGGTGATGTGCAGCAGGCCGTCGATGCCGCCCAGGTCCACAAAGGCGCCGTAGTCGGTCAGGTTCTTCACCGTGCCGGTCAGCACCGCACCCTCTTCCAGGTGCTCCATGGTGACGTCGCGCTTGGCGGAGACTTCCTCGTCGAGGATCTGCTTGCGGCTGACCACGATGTTGCCGCGCTTTTTGTTGACCTTGATGATGCGGACTTCCAGCTCCTGACCCTTCAGAGCATCCAGGTTACGAACCGGACGGATGTCCACCTGAGAGCCGGGGAGGAAGGCGCGCGCGCCGAGAATATCAACGGTCAGGCCGCCTTTAATGCGGTCGATGACGCGAGCTTTGACGGAAACCTTGTCGTTGTGAGCCTTTTCGATTTCATCCCACGCCTGGAGGCGCTGCGCCTTCTGGAAGGAAAGATTTACGTAGCCTTCCTCGGTGTGGCCCTTTTCGACCATGACGTCGATGGAATCGCCGGGCTGGAACTTGACATTGCCCTCATGGTCTTTCGCTTCTTCGAGGGGCACAACGCCCTCCGACTTCAGCCCGATATCGACCACGAGATAATTGTTGTTAATGCTAACCACCGTTCCCTTAAGGACGCGGTCTTCGTTAGCTGCGAGTTCGGCCTGCTCCTGCTCGAACGACTCAAGTGCTGTAGCGAAATCTTCCGTCATGTTTTCGTGTGGTGTGTTGCGCGAAGGGGCCTCGGCAGCCTCGTTCGGCAAAGTATTTGAGATAGGGCGTTGGTGCTCGACCGGCTGGCTGTCCGTTGGCAAACTGGGGTCCTGAAGATGCTCGTGAGTGAGAGAGTCGTCGCGGATTTCGTCGAAAGCCATGAATTTTAGCGTCTGCCGCCGAGCACAATTGCACAGGCCCGCGGCTTCAGAAAATTCGGACTGCTGGCATTCTCTTGAGAGGAATGGAACCTGTTTGCACAGGTAATTTCTGACCAGCGGCCGGATCCCCCTGCTTTCTGCCCGAAACAGGTGGACTGCTTTGAATATAGCAACGGCGCAGAAGGGAAGTCAAACCGACGGGGCCTATCGAAGTGAAGTTTTTTCAGGATTTACAAGGATTTCGGAGGAATTACCCCCTTCGTGCCACCGCGCAAAATCCACTCCCCGCGGCCGCAAATTTCCGCGCTGAATTTTCCGTTCGATTTCGCCGGTTGTTTGCTACCCTTTCAGGCATGGATCACCTGTTTACGCCCTGGCGATACGCTTATGTCTCCACGGCCGAGAGCGCCACTGGCTGTATTTTTTGCGACCGCGCCCCGTTGGCGGAGGCCAACCGCGAACATGACCTGGAAAATATGGTGCTGTATCGCGGTGTTTACTGTTTTGCCATTATCAACCGCTACCCGTACACCAGCGGCCACGTGATGATTGTGCCCTACCAGCATTTGGACCGTCTGGACAAGCTGCCCGCCGCGGCGGCGGCGGAAATGATGGCCCTGGCGCAGCGCATGGAAGGCGTGCTGCGCGAGCTTTATCACCCGGACGGCATCAACATGGGCATGAACATTGGCAAGGCGGCCGGCGCCGGCGTGGCCGGGCACATTCACCTGCACATGTTGCCGCGCTGGGTGGCCGACGCCAATTTTATGACCGTGATCGGCGAGACGCGGGTGCTGCCGGAAAGCCTGGAAATGACCGCCCAACGCATCCGTGAGGTGCTGGCAAGGTAACTACTTCGTCATCTGCCTGGGATCAGCGCAATGGGCTTTCCGGCGCGGACGTCCAACCGCCATCGGCCTCTTCCAGGGCCGTCAAGTAGCGGCTGCGGGTGGTAAAGCGAGCCCCTTCGCGGGTCTCCAGAGAGAAGCTGTCGAACTCGCCAAGTTGCACATCCAGAATGAGTTGCGTGTGGGCCAGGTACTCGGATTGGGCGGCGCTGATGTAGAAAGGCGCACGCTCCACCTCGGCCCACAGCACATCGCTTGTGCCGGTGCGGAACTCCCCTTGGGGAAAGCACATGGGCACGCTGCCGTCGCAGCATCCGCTGGAGAGATGGAAGCTGAGGGGACCGTACTGCTCCTGTAACTTCAGGATCAGGCTGGCGGCATCCGGAGTGGCAACCACGCGCGGCAACATTCGCATCCTCCTGGAGCAAAGAGACTTAGTGCTGTTTCCACCAGCCGGTGGCGTCCAGCGGCTGGTAGGTGAGTTTGGGGCGCGGGCGCGGCCTGGGCTTGCGTCGGCAGGCCTTGTAGGCGCCTGGCGCGACTTCGCCCAGAGTGAGATCGGTGCGCTCCAGTAGTTCCTCCAGCGTCGCAGAGGAGAACTCCTCGCCCGCCCGCAGAACAAGGCGGGCGGCGGTGGCGGCGTCTTCCTCGGCATTGTGGTGGCGAAACTGGATGCCGAAGACCTGCGCCAGGTGGCCCAGAGAGTGGCCGTGAATCTCCGGCCAGGCGCGCCGCGCCAGGGCTACGCTGCACAGAAAGCTCATGCGCTCGGCCGGAATGGCGTAGCGCATCCAGGTGGCGCGCAGCACGCCCATGTCAAACGGAGCGTTGTGAGCCACCAGGGTGCGTCCGGCGAGCAGGTGCTCGACCTCCGGCCACAGAGCATCAAACTCCGGTTTGGCGGCCACCATTTGCGGCGTAATGCCATGCACGGCAACGTTCCTGGGGCTAAAGTAAAGCTCCGGCGGATGAATGAGCCACTCGCGAGTGGAGACGATTGTGCCGCCCTCGACCACGGCTACGCCCAGCGAGCAGGCGCTGGCCGCCGCGCCGCTGGCGGTTTCAAAATCAATGGCCGCAAATTGCATTACATGCCTTCCCGGAGCATCCGCAGCAACTCGGCCTCGTCGATGACCTTGACGCCGAGCTGAGTGGCCTTGTCGAGCTTGGAGCCCGCTTCCTCGCCGGCGACGACGAAGCTGGTCTTTTTGCTGACCGAGCCAACGACCTTGCCGCCCGCGTCCTCAATCTTCTGCTTGGCCTCGTCGCGCGAGTAGGTGGGCAAGGTGCCGGTGAGCACAAAGGTCAAGCCCGCGAACTGCGTGCCGCGCTCTTTTTTGATGCCGGTGAAGGTCAGTCCGGCTCGTTGCAGACGCGCGATGAGGTCGAGATTCTTCTCTTCGGCAAAGAACTCGCGGATGCTGCGGGCGATGCGCGGACCAACCTCGTTGACCGCGATGAGTTCTTCTTCGGAGGCGGCCATCAGCGCATCCATGGAGCCGAAGTGCTCGGCCAGAAACTCCGCCGTGCGCTCGCCGACCATGCGGATGCCGAGGCCGAAGATGACGCGCTCCAGCGGCAGCTTCTTGGATGCTTCAATTTCGGCGAGCACGTTCTCCGCGCTCTTCTTGCCCATGCGCTCCAGCTCGACCAGGTCTTCAAACTTGAGCGAGTAGATGCCGGCCACATCCTTCACCAGTCCGCGCGAAAGCAGTTGATCCACCAGCGCCTCGCCCATGCCTTCGATGTTCATTACGCGGCGGCTGGCGAAGTGTTGCAGGCTTTCGCGCAGCTTGGCCGGGCAGGCGGCGTTTACACAGTAGTGGTTCACTTCACCCTCGGCGCGGACCACATGGCCGCCGCACTCGGGGCAGACCGTGGGCATGTGGAACGGGCGCGGCTCCACGGGTTGGTGGGCCGCGTCGTTAGCCACGCGGACGACCTTGGGGATGACGTCGCCGCCGCGCTCCACCAGCACCCAATCGCCCACGCGCACAGAGAGGCGCTCGATTTCGTCGTAGTTGTGCAGCGTGGCGCGGGAGACAGTGGTGCCGCCGATGGGCACCGGGCGCAAGGCGGCCACGGGCGTCAGCTTGCCGGTGCGGCCCACCTGGATGAGGATGTCTTCCACCAGTGTGGTGGCGGCGCGGGCGGCGAATTTGTAGGCCGTGGCCCAGCGCGGAGCCTTGCCGGTAAATCCCAGACGGCGCCACAACTCGGTGGCGTTGACCTTGATCACGACACCGTCGATCTCGTAGGGCAACGAGTCGCGCCTGGCCTCGGTCTCCTCGATGAATTGCCAGACTTCGTCGATGGTGCCGACGACGCGGCGATTGGGATTGACCTTGAAGCCCGCGGCGGAAAGGGTTTCGAGGGCATTCCACTGCGTGTCGCGGGCGGGAGCGCCGTTCTGCAAAAGGAAATAGGAATAGAAGTCAAGGCGGCGCTGCGCGGTGACGTTCGGCTCCAGTACGCGGACCGCACCGGCGGCGGCGTTGCGCGGATTGGCGAAGCGCGCCAGTCCTTGCTCCTCGCGCTGCTCGTTCATCCCTTGGAAGGATTTCGTGGGCATCAAAACTTCACCGCGAACCTCGAAGGGCGCGGTGAGCTTGGCCGCTTTCAGCGCGGCGGCGGAGACCGTGAGCGGAATCGACTTGATGGTGCGCAAGTTGGCAGTCACATCTTCGCCAATTTGGCCGTCGCCGCGAGTGATGCCCCTCGCGAAGCGAGCGCCCGCGGCCGGCAGCGCAGCGTTACCCGACGGCGCATGCTCCACGGGTTCATAGTGCAGGGCCATGGAGAGGCCGTCGAGCTTGAACTCGCACTCGTATTCGATCTCCGCGCTACCGGCCAGTTCGGCAGCCCGGCGCGCCCAGTCGCGCAGCTCGCCCAGGTTGTACACGTTGTCCAAAGAGAGCATCTGCGACGAGTGATCGACCTTGACGAAGCCCTCGCGCGGCGTGCCCCCGACGCGCTGCGTGGGAGAGTCCTCGGTGACCAGCTCGGGATGCTCGCGCTCGATGGCCTTCAGCTCGTTGACCAGGGCGTCGAACTCGCCGTCGGTCAACTCGGGCGAGTCCAGCACGTAGTACAGGTGCTCGTGGCGGCGAATCTCCTCGCGCAGTTCTTCGGCGCGGCGGGCGGGTGTGGAATGCGATGACATACGGGGAGATTATAGGGCAGAGGCAGCGTTTAGATCTGAGGCAGGCAACTTAGGGATTGATGCCGGTTGATTGCATCAAAAAGTGGAGGTAGTTGTTCTGGGCACACTCTATGCGGGTTCACCAAGTCGATTTAAATGATTGCCGAAGCGATAAGCGCGCCATAATATTGTTCTTCGTATCTGCTTACGCAATGCGAGGAGCACCGGATGCCAATTACGAAATATGAGGGACAAACGATTACCGGCAAAACATTAGTTATCGAGGAGTATTTACTCGTGAACTGCGTTTTGCGCCAATGCGATGTGTTTTATTCTGGCGGCGATTTTGAGTGGATAAATACCACGTTTGACAATTGTTCGATCCACTTCCGTGGGCCTGCACTAAAAACGGTCCAGTTTGAGCAGGCGCTTGGGATGTTGAAGCAGCCACAGATGCCACCCACTGCGCAGAAATCAACGTCTGGGAAGATGAACTAGTCCGTCTCATCAGGAATCCTCGTAAAGGGGCAAAGTCAGCCCCTTTTGTTCATCGGCAATCCTCATTCCAACCTGAAGCCAGCCTCATTTGATTTCACTAATCTGATCAACAACTTCACGTTCCACCGCGGAAATGTCATTGATTTGTGTAGAAAAGACTCGATTCCCGTCCGTATTCAACCTCTTGATACAATTTAGGTATCACGCAGCGCAGGTGCAGTGCATTGCGGAGCGAGCCTCCGCCCCGCCTGGCCGGCGCAGACAGCAGAGACAGTGAACGCATTGAAGCATTTCTTTGTGCGCTACAAGGCCTGGATCATGGCCGCGCTTGCCCCTTTGGGCGGCGTGTGGGCGTGCTTTCTTATTGCCCTCATCGACGCCGGACTCTTCGGCATTCCTCTCGATCCGGTGGTGGGCTACTACGTGGCGATCGATCCGCGGCGCACGATTATTTATTCGTTGATGGCCGCACTGGGTTCTGCAGTGGGCAGCACCGTGCCTTACCTGATTGGCTACAAGGGAGGCGAGGCCGTAGTGGCCAAGCGGTTGGGGCGCGAGCGCTTTGAGCGCATGAATGCCATGTCGGAAAAGTTCGGCGACATGGCGCTGATCATTCCCGCCTTGATGCCGCCGGGATTTCCGTTCAAGGCCTTTGAGTTGATGGCGGGCGTCACCGAGATGCGCTACCTGCACTTCCTGCTCTCCATTTTTGTGGGCCGCTTGCTGCGCTTCCTGGTGCTGGGAACGCTGATCATCGCCTACGGGCCGGAGATTGTGAAGCTGCTGGCGGAGGCCTTCAAGCATCATCGCGGAGCCACGTTCGGCGTCATCGGCGCCGTGGTGCTGCTGACGGTCGTCATCCTGTGGTGGCGCAACCGCGGCAAGCAGAACGGGAGTTCCGGCGAGCCGTCCGCACAAGAGGAGAGCCTTGCCTAAGCCGCAGAAGTTGGCTGTACGTGTTTTGGGTGCGGGACTGGCCGGGCCGGAAGCGGCCTGGCAGTGCGCACGCCGCGGCATCGAGGTCACGCTGTATGAGATGCGCCCAGTGCGCAACACTCCGGCGCACGAGACCGATCAGTTTGCCGAGTTGGTCTGCTCGAACTCGCTGAAGAGCGATAGCGAAAACTCCGCGCCCTGGTTGTTAAAGCAGGAGATGCGCGCGGCCGGCTCCCTGCTGATGCAGATGGCGGCCGAGACGGCCGTGCCCGCCGGACATGCGCTGGCCGTGGATCGCCTGGAGTTCAGCCGCCGTGTCACGGAGGCCATCGAGCGCGAGCCGCGCATCAAAGTGGTGCGCGAGGAAGTCACTTCGCTCGAGGGCTTTGACGGCATCACCGTGCTGGCCACCGGGCCGTTGACGTCCGATGCGCTGGCCGCGGAGATTCAGCGCCTGAGCGGCAGCGACCGCTTGTACTTCTACGACTCGATTTCGCCCATCGTCGAAGCCGATTCGATTGACGAGTCAAAGGTGTATCGCGCGGCGCGCTATGACAAGGGCAGCGCGGACTACATCAACTGTCCCATGACGCGCGAGGAGTACGAGGCTTTTCTGGCGGCGCTCACCGAGGCGCAGCTCGTGGACGGCCACGACTGGGACAATGCGAATTACTTCGAGGGCTGCCTGCCGATTGAAGAGATCGCGCGCCGCGGTCCGGACACCTTGCGCTTCGGTCCGATGAAGCCGGTGGGCCTGCGCAATCCGCGCACCGGGCAGCTTCCTTATGCCGTGGTGCAACTGCGGCAGGAGAATCTGCGCGCCGACAGCTACAACCTGGTGGGCTTCCAGAATCATTTGAAGTTTGGCGAGCAGGCCAAGGTGCTGCGCCTGATTCCCGGGCTGGAGAACGCGAAGTTTGTGCGCTACGGGCAGATTCACCGCAACACGTACATCAACGCGCCCACCTTGCTTACGCCGACGTTGCAGATGAAGCAGCAGCCGCGGATTCTGTTTGCGGGGCAGCTTTCGGGCGTGGAAGGCTACGTGGAGGCCATTGCCACGGGATTGCTGGCCGGAGTGGCGGCTGCGGCACTGGCCGCGGAAGATGAGCCAGTGGCCGTTCCGCGAGCCACGGCCCACGGCTCGCTGGTGAACTTCTTGTGCCATTCCGAGGCGAAGAACTTCCAGCCCGCCAACATCACGTTCGACCTGCTGGAGCAACTCGACGAAGCCACCAAGCGCCGCGTGCGCGACAAGAAAGTGCGCCACCAGATGGTGTGCGAACGCGCGCTCGCGGCATTTGTGGAGTGGCATAATCAGATCAAGCCGGAAAACGCAGAATAAACTGCCGAAGAATCGGCGGCCCATGCCACGCACCGGAGGCGCACGATGCGAGTTCACATATTGCAGCACGTAGAGTTCGAAGGTCCGGCGGAGATTGCCGCCTGGGCCTTGGCGGGCGGACACGCCGTGGCCTTCACGCATCTTTGGCGTAACGACCCGTTGTCCACGGTGCACGACTTCGATCTGCTGGTGGTGTTGGGCGGCCCGATGAGCGTGAACGACGAGGGTGCGCTGCCGTGGCTGGTGGCGGAGAAGCGCGTGGTGCGCGAAGCCATTGCCGCCGGAAAGGCCTTGCTGGGCGTGTGCCTGGGCGCGCAGATGATTGCCAACGTGCTGGGCGCGCGCGTCTATCCCGGGCCGCAAAAGGAGATCGGCTGGTCCCCGGTGCACCGCGTGAGCCAAGCCGGAGCCGGCGCGGTGTTGCCCGGGGAGTTCACGCCTTTGCACTGGCACGGAGAGACCTTCGACCTTCCGCTTGGCGCGGAGCTGCTGGCCAGCACGGATGCCGTCCCGCACCAAGCCTTTCAGTTTGGGCGGCGCGTGGTGGGGCTGCAATTTCATCTGGAGGCCACGCCGGAGAGCGTGAGCGGGTTGGCCGTCCATTGCGCCAGCGAGATTGAGCAGGGCAAGCCCGGGCAACAGACGGTGGCGGAGATCGTCGAGCAGGCTCCGAGGGCTTCGCGGCTGACGCATCCCTTGCAGCACAATCTGCTGGACTATCTCAGCGAAGGATTGCCCAAGGCTGGCGGACTGGCTCCGGTCATACCCATTGTGCGCAACTGAACTTTTTCCCGCGCCCTCGCGTATCTAGCACTGCGGACGAACTCCGCCTGTGCCCATGTCCATACGCGATTTATTCCGGGATGTGCTGAAGACCTTGTGGTCCCATAAGCTGCGGACCTTTCTGACCATGTTCGGCATTGCCTGGGGCATCGTCTCCATTGTGCTGATGGTGGCTGCCTCCGAAGGCCTGCGTGCCGGGCAGGAGAAGCAGGAGAAGAGCTTTGCCCGGGATCTGATGATCGTCTTTGCCGGACGCACCAGCCTGCAGGCCGGCGGCACGCGCGCCGGGCGGCGCATCAACTTTTACGACACCGATCCGGCCAAGGTGGCGGAGCAGTCGCCCTCCTGCCGCTATGTGCTGCCGGAGTTGGGCAACGAGGCCAGCGTGCGCAGCAACTACAACAGCGCGCATCCCACGGTGGCCGGATCGTATCCGCCGTTTGCCGAAGTGCGCAGCCTGGACGTGGCGGCCGGAAGCTTTTACACCTGGCGCGATGTGGAGGAAGAACGCCGCGTGGCATTCCTCGGCGCGGAGATCAACAAGCAACTCTTCCCCGAAGGCGGCGCCGTGGGGCAGAACATCTACATACAGGGCATTCCCTACGTCGTCATCGGCGTGATGCTGGACAAGAAGCAGAACTCCAGCTATGACGGGTGGGACGTGAACAAAGTGTTTGTTCCCTACCCGGTAATGGAGGAGGATCTGCCCAACGTGCCTCCGGCGCAGCCGCACAACATCGACCGCATGCTGGTGCAGCCGCTCAACGTGGGCGAGCACGAGAATTGCAAGCATCAGTTGACGGCGGCCCTAGCCCGCCTGCACGACTTCGATCCGCGCGATAAAGACGCCATTGGCAACTGGGACACGCTGGAAGATGCCCAGGCTTTTGCCCGCATGACCGACGGGATGAAGTACTTTCTGGGCGCGGTGGGCGTTACCACGCTGCTGCTGGGCGGATTGGGCGTGATGAACGTGATGCTGGTGGCGGTGCGCGAGCGCACGCGGGAAATTGGCATTCGTAAATCTTTGGGCGCCACCTCGCAAAGCATTCTGCGGCAGTTCTTCCTGGAGTCGATCATCATTGTCTTTCTCAGCGGCGCGGTTGGGCTGGGCATTGCCTACGGTTTGTGCGCCTTTGTGGATATGTTCCCCATGCCGGACTTTTTTGCCGGGCTGGTTCCCACGTGGCAGTCGGGCGCGCTGGCGCTGGGACTGCTGGGCACGGTGGCCGTGGCCGCCGCGTTATATCCGGCGCGGCAGGCGGCGCGCATCGATCCGATTGAGGCGCTGCGCTACGAGGCGGGAGGTTAGCGGTGGGACTGTTTCAGGATATTTTTCGCGAGGCAATGAACGCCCTGCTGAAGAACCGCACGCGCAGCCTGCTGACCATGCTGGGCATCGTGTGGGGCATCACCTCGGTGACGCTGCTGATTGCCTATGGATCGAGCTTCCGCCAGATTCTGACCACGGCCTTCGATTCCTTTGGCAAGAGCGCCGTGATTGCCTGGCAGGGGCAAACCAGCCAGCAGGCCGGCGGACAACGCGCGGGCAAGAAGGTGAAGTTCGAGCAGGAGGACCTGGATTACATCAAGGCCACCTCGCCGGCCATTAAAACCATTTGCCGCGAAAATGCGCGCGGCCTGCCATTGCAGTACGGCGACCGTTACACCAGCGGCACGGTGCGTTCGGTGTGCGCCGAATACGGCGAAATGCGCAACGAGGTTCCCAGCGTGGGCCGCTGGCTGACCGCCATGGACGTGGTTGAGCACCGCCGCGTCATCTTCCTGGGCGACGAGCTGAAGCGCAAACTCTTCGGGCGCGGCAACGCCGTGGGCGAGACCATCCTGGTGAAGGGAATGCGCTTCGAAGTGATCGGCGTGATGGACAAGAAAATCCAACTCTCGAATTACTTCACCAGCGACGATGATTCGGCCTGGGTGCCGTTCACCACGGGCAGCGACTTGTACGACAACAAGAACACTCCGGTCTTCGTCTTTGAGCCGCTCAAGCCCGGCATGGAGCCGCTGGCCAAAAAACAATTTCTGGCCGCGCTGGCCGAACGGCAGGGCTTTTCGCCGACGGACGACAAGGCGGTGACGATGTTCGGACGCGAAGAGTTCCGCCCGGTGATCGACGGCATCACCATCGGCCTGGAGGGGTTGCTGTTGTTCATCGGCACGCTGACGCTGGGCATTGGCGGCGTGGGAGTCATGAACATCATGCTGGTTTCGGTGGACGAGCGCGTGCGGGAAATCGGTTTGCGACGTGCGCTGGGCGCGCGCAAAATCCACATTCAGTTTCAGCTCTTTGCGGAGACCTTCGTCATCATGTTCCTGGGCGGCGCGGCGGGCATTCTGCTGTCGTGGATACTGACGCACCTGCTGGGAACGCTGCCCATGCTGGGGCCGCTCTTCAAGGATGAATCGGGTAAGGCCGACATTCACATGCAGGTTTCGGGTATGACGGTGCTGCTGAGTTCGGCCGTGTTGTTTGTGGTGGGCATCGCCAGCGGAATGCTGCCCGCGCTGAAGGCCTCGCGGCTGGACCCGGTGGAAGCCTTGCGCTACGAGTAACGCAGCCGGGCGCGCCGTATATGCACGCCCGGGCCGCATCGCTTATTTTTTATCCGGCTTGGCTTTGGGAATGAACTCGCGGCGCTTGCGCGGGCGGTTCTTGATCCAGATGGGCGTGCCCTCAAAACCAAAGGCCTCGCGGATCTGGTTCTCCAGAAAACGCTGATAGCTGAAGTGCAGCTTCACGTCCTTGTCGGTAAACAGCATGAAGGTGGGCGGCGCCACGGCCGCCTGGGTAACGTAGTAAATCTTCACCCGGTTGCGCATGGGCACGGTGGCGCGTTCGAAGTCCACGGCCTTCAGGAAGCGGTTCATTTCGCCGGTGGACACGCGATGCCAGCGCTCGCGCGCCACGCGCTCCACGGTCTCAAAGACGCGCTTCACGTTCTTGCCGTTCATGGCGCTGACGAAGATGACCGGAGCGTAATCCAGGAACTTCATCACGCGGCGCAACTGCTCTTCGTAAACGCGGCTGTCCGCCGCGGGCTTGCCATCGGGGCGCGCGGTGGTCACCAGGTCCCATTTGTTCACCACCACCACCACGGAGCGGCCGGACTCGTGCGCGTAGCCGGCGATGTTGGCATCGATGGCGGAAACGCCTTCCAGGGCGTCGATCACCATCAGCGCCACGTCGGCCTCTTCCAGATGGCGCCGCGCCATGACCACGCTCATTTTTTCGGCCATCAGGTGGGTTTTTCCCTTGCGGCGAATGCCCGCGGTGTCAATGAAGCGATAGCGGCGCCCGTCGTGCTCCACTACTTCGTCAATGGCGTCGCGCGTGGTTCCGGCAATGGACGAAACAATGGCGCGATCGCTGCCGGTGAGATTGTTCAGCAACGTGCTTTTGCCCACGTTCGGACGCCCGATGATGGCGATCTTGATCTCCGACGGAATGGTGTCCATCAGGTGATCGTCGAGTCCATCTTCGTCGGCGGCGTGCTCTCCGGCCTCATCCACTTCGCTCAGCTCGTCTTCTTCGGAGGACTCGGCCTCGTAAAGCTCGCCGGTCTCATCGTCCAGTTCGACCCTGGGCAGGGTGCGGCGCGCAAAGTTGTTCAGGCGGCGCTCGTCCTCGGTCTCGGCGATGGTGGGCACCACGGTTTGCAGCTCTTCAATCAGCTCGGCCACGCCGGTGGAGTGCTCGGCGGAGATGGAGAACAAATTTTTGATGCCCAGGCGTCGGAAGTTTTCGGCCTCCGGCTCCAGCTTGGGATCGTCCACCTTATTGACGGCCAGGTAGAGCGGCTTGCCCAGCTTTTGCAGCAGGCGCGCCAGTTCCATGTCGGGGCCGGTCAGCTCGGTGCGCACATCGGTGACCATGACGATGGCGTCGGCTTCATCCAGGGCTACGCGCGCCTGTCGGAAGATCTCCGAGGGGATCAGATCCTTGTCTTCGGGGATGATGCCGCCGGTATCGACGACGCGGAACTGCCGGCCGTTCCAGCGCACGGTGCCGTACAGTCGGTCGCGGGTAATGCCCGGCTCGTCGCCGACAATGGCGCGGCGGCGGCCAACCATCTTGTTGAACAGTGTCGATTTACCCACGTTGGGGCGGCCGACAATGGCCAGCAAGCCCTCATGTTCCTGATGCAATATGTTTGCCACAAATTTCCGTTTTCCGCGCGGACACTCCCGCGCCATGTTTCCCTTAGGAAGCAGAGTCTCACCGTCTATTATAGAGGTCTGTGCCCGAGCCGACCCAGTCCGACACTTCCACCGCGTCCGTGAACCTTTCGCGGATGACGCTATTTCAATTTTTCGGACCCGGCGGCGTGTTGGCCAAGCGCCATCCTGCCTACGAGTTCCGCCGCGGACAGCTCAATATGGCCACGGCCGTGGAAGACGCCCTGGCCGAGAAGCGCCACCTGATTGTGGAGGCCGGCACCGGCACCGGCAAAACCCTGGCCTACCTGGTGCCGATCATCAAGAGCGGGCAGCGTGTCATCGTCAGCACCGGAACCAAAAACCTTCAGGAGCAGCTCTTCTTCAAGGACGTGCCCTTTCTGGAACGCGCCCTGTTTGGCGACAGCACCACCGGCCAGTCGCGTCTGAAGGTTTGCTACATGAAGGGGCGGCAGAATTACCTGTGCCGCAAAAAACTCTACGAGCTGACGGACCAGCCAGTGCTGAACGGACTGGAGGAGATCAACGAGTTCCGCACGCTGCTGGACTGGGAGAAGCAGACGGCGACCGGCGACCGCGCCGAGCTGAGCATGCTGCCGGAGACCTCGCCGCTGTGGGGCAAGCTGAACGCCTCGGCCGAGCACTGCGTGGGCAGCAAGTGCGCGGAGTTCGAGCGCTGCTTCATCACTGAGATGCGGCGCAAGGCGGCCGAAAGCGACATCATCATCGTCAATCACCACCTGTTCTTCGCCGATCTCTCGGTAAAGCTCACGGCGGAAAAGGCTCCCGACGCGGGCGTGCTGCCCTCGGCGGCATGCGTCATCTTTGACGAGGCGCATGAGCTGGAGGACGTGGCGTCGAGTTACTTCGGCATCTCGGTGTCTAACCTCAAAGTGGATGACCTGTTGCGCGACCTGGAATTCACGCTGCGTGACAAGCAGGTTGTCTCCACCGACCTGCTCACGCTGGCGGGGCGCATCCGCGACCGTTCGCAGTTCTTCTTTTCGCTGCTGCCGGAGGGCGAGGGCCGATTCGCCTTCAATGACCGCGAGGGCTTCCTGGAGGAGCTGGGCAGCGAATACATTGGCCTGAAAAACGTCATCCGCCAGTTGCATTCGGAGTTGCAGGCCATCCCCAGCAAGCCGGACGAGATCCACAACCTCATCCGCCGCACCGACGAATTGCACGCGCAGTTGAGCTTCCTGATGGAGAGCCGCGACCCGAACACGGTCTTCTGGATCGAGCGGCGGCTGGGACGCGGCCGGGTGCAGAACGTCTTTTTACAGGCCACGCCCATCGACGTCTCGGCCATTCTGCGGCAGTCGTTGTTTGACCGCTTCGACTCCATCGTGATGACTTCGGCGACCTTGGCCGTGGCCGGCGGCTTCGACTACATCAGGGGGCGCCTGGGGCTGGAGAACGCGCGCGAACTGGTTGTGCCCTCGCACTTCGACTACGAGTCGCAGGCTCTCTTCTACGTGCCGCCGCAGATGCCCGACCCGCGCGACGCGGGGTTCTCAAAGCAGGCCACCACGCGCATCCGCCAAATCCTGGAGATCACCCGCGGCCGCGCCTTTTGCCTGTTCACCAGCTTTGCCCAGATGCAACTGGTGCACGACGCGCTGCTGGGGCAGCTCGAATATCCGATGCTTTTGCAGGGACAGGCGCCGAAGACGGCGCTGGTGGAGCAGTTTCGCAATACGCCCAACGCGGTGCTGTTTGCCACGTCTTCCTTCTGGCAGGGAGTGGACGTGCAGGGCGAGCAGCTCAGTTGCGTCATCATCGACAAGCTGCCCTTTGCCGTGCCCAGCGATCCGGTGGTGCAGGCGCGCAGCCGCGCCATTGACGAGGCGGGCGGCAATTCGTTTGTGGACTACTCGGTGCCAGCGGCGGTCATTGCCCTCAAGCAGGGCTTCGGACGGCTGATCCGCTCGCTCAGCGACCGCGGCCTGCTGGTGCTGCTGGACAATCGCATCCTGAAAAAGCAGTATGGCCGCATTTTTGTGCAGAGCCTGCCGCCCTACACGCGGACGACCGACATCCACAAGGTGGAAGAGTTCTTTGGGTGCGAATAAGGAGCTACTTCTGAGAATCAGGTTTGGTTCCCGCAAGAGCGCGCAACGCGGCGGAGCGTTTTCGCATAATCTTTTTAGCCGCGCGCATCTGGCGTTTGTGATCTTGATTAGATTTGCCGTTTTGATTGCTGCTCATTGTTCTTCCTGTTTCTATCAGAATATTCATTCTACTTGCGCCTGATATAACGAATTGCGGTGCCTCTGCCTTATTGTTCCCCATTCGGGGCTGGTCTATACTCCCTCAAGAGCTTCAGCTTGCAGCAATTTAGGCCGCGCGCGCCGCTTTGGGTGCTGCCTGGCCCGCGGATCGAGGACCCATGAAAGCAGTCATTCTGGCCGGCGGCTTTGGCAGCCGTTTGAGTGAAGAAACCACCGAGCGTCCCAAGCCGATGGTGGAGATCGGCGGCCGGCCCATCCTCTGGCACATCATGAAGATTTACGCCGCGCACGGCGTCACCGACTTCGTCATCTGCCTGGGCTACAAGGGCTACTTCATCAAGGAATATTTCGCCAACTACTTTCTGCACTCGTCCGATGTCACTTTCGACCTGGCCAATAACCAGATGGAAGTGCATCACCACACGGCCGAGCCGTGGCGGGTGACGCTGGTGGATACCGGCCTGCACACGCAGACCGGTGGGCGCATCAAGCGGGTTCTGCCTTACGTGCAGGGTGACGATGCCTTCTGCATGACCTACGGCGACGGCGTGGGCAACGTGGACATCACGCAGGCCGTCGAGTTCCACCGCGCGCACGGACGGCTGGCCACGGTCACGGCCACGCAGCCTTCGGGGCGCTTTGGCTCCTTGGAGATGGCAGGTGAATCAGTGACCGGCTTCCAGGAGAAGCCCGCCGGCGACGGCCAGTGGATCAACGCCGGCTTCTTTGTGTTGTCGCCCAAGGTAGGCGAATACATTGCGGGCGACGCCACGCTGTTTGAGCAGGAACCTTTGCGCACTCTGGCCACGGACGATCAGCTCCGCGCCTGGCGTCATCGCGGCTTTTGGCAGCCCATGGACACCCTGCGCGACAAGAACACTTTGGAAAAGCTGTGGACGTCGGGAGACGCCGCATGGAAGGTGTGGAAGTGAGCTTCTGGAAATCGCGCCGCGTTTTTATCACCGGGCACACCGGCTTCAAAGGGAGCTGGCTGGCGCTTTGGCTGCGCACCATGGGCGCCGAAGTCTGCGGCTATGCTCTGGAGCCGAGCACCGATCCCAGCCTGTTCGCGGCGCTTGCACTGCAGAAGGAGATGCGCTCGATTATGGGCGACATCCGCAACCTGGCGGCCATCACCGCGGCGGTGCACGAGTTCAAGCCTGACGTCGTCATCCACATGGCGGCGCAGCCGCTGGTGCGCCTTTCCTACGATCGCCCGGTAGAGACCTACGAGGTCAACGTGATGGGCACGGTCAACCTTTTGGAAGCCGTGCGCCGCACGCCGAGCGTGCGCTCCGTAGTGGTGGTGACCAGCGACAAGTGCTATGAGAATCGCGAGTGGGTGTGGCCCTACCGTGAGAACGAAGCCATGGGTGGACACGATCCTTACAGCAGCAGCAAAGGGTGCGCCGAGCTGGTGACAGCCGCGTACCGCAACTCGTTCTTCCACCAGAGCGCGACCTCGGTGGCCTCGGCCCGCGCCGGCAACGTGATTGGCGGCGGCGACTGGGCGGCGGATCGTCTGATCCCGGATATCGTGCGCGCCTTCACCAAGTCCGAGCCGGTGGTGATTCGCAATCCCAACGCGGTGCGCCCCTGGCAGCACGTGCTGGAGCCTTTGAGCGGCTACCTGGCGCTGGCCGAGCAGCTTTACTTCAACGGCAACGGCTATCGAGAGGGATGGAACTTTGGCCCCTCCGACGCCGATGCGCAGCCGGTGAGCCATCTTGTGGCGCGCATGGTGGAGCTTTGGGGGCCGGGCGCCGCGTGGCGCGAGGAAGCGCAGGCGGGCGTGCATGAGGCGCACCTGCTGCGGCTGGATTCCTCCAAGGCGCGCGCTAAATTGAAGTGGCGTCCGCGCTGGGCGCTGGATATCGCGCTGGAAAAAACCATCGAGTGGTATCGCGAGTTTTACAGCACGCCGCAGATGGACCCGGCGGTACGTGCGCTGACCTGCGCGCAGATCGCGGCCTACGAAGCGGCCAAGACGGCCGTGCAATAGCCGTACAATTTTGAAAAGAGATTGATGTGGCCGCGCCCGGCGCGCCAACGGAGTCGTTATGGAAGCAAGTTCCGCCAACCCTACTACTGAGAAGTCCGCTGCCGAATGCCTGCGCGAGCAGATTCGCCAGCTTGTTGCCGAATACCACGCCGAGGCCTTTGCCCCGCGCCCGTTTGTGCCCGGCGAGAGCGGCGTGCCCGTCTCCGGTAAGGTGTTTGACGCCGAAGACATTCAGCACGCGGTGGATGCCTCGCTTGATTTCTGGCTCACCACCGGCCGCTTTGCCGATCAGTTTGAGCGCGAGTTTGCCCGCGTGATGGGTGTGCGCGATGCAAGGCTGGTGAACTCCGGCTCGTCGGCCAATTTGGTGGCCCTTTCGGCCTTGACCTCGCACACACTGGGCGAGCGCGCGCTGCGCTCCGGCGACGAAGTCATCACCGTGGCCGCGGGTTTTCCCACTACACTGAATCCGATTCTGCAAAACAACCTGGTGCCGGTCTTCGTGGACGTGCAACTGGACACCTACGACGTGGACTGCTCGCAGTTGGAGGCCGCTGTTTCACCGCGCACGCGGGCGGTGATGATTGCGCACACGCTGGGCAATCCCTTCGACCTTGACGCCGTCACCGCCTTCTGCAAAAAGCACAACCTGTGGCTGGTTGAGGACTGCTGTGACGCGGTGGGCTCCACGTACAAAGGGCAGCAGGTAGGCTCGTTCGGAGACATCGCCACCGCCAGCTTTTATCCTGCGCACCACATCACCATGGGCGAAGGCGGCGCGGTGATGACCAGCCGTCCCAGCCTGACCAAGTTGATCGAGAGCTTCCGCGACTGGGGCCGCGACTGCTGGTGCGCGCCGGGCAAGGACAACACCTGCGGCAAGCGCTTCCAGTGGCAGTTAGGCAAACTGCCATGCGGCTACGATCACAAGTACACCTACTCGCACATTGGCTACAACCTCAAGCTAAGCGACATGCAGGCCGCCGTGGGCGTTTCGCAGTTGAAGAAACTTGCGGGCTTCATCGCCGCGCGCAAGGCAAACTTCAAGCGGCTGAGCGAAGGCCTTAACGATTTGCAGAATGTGCTGCGCCTGCCGCAGGCCACGCCGGGCGCAGACCCGAGCTGGTTCGGCTTCCCCCTGGCGGTGCGTCCGGAGAGCGGCGTAACGCGCGAAAAAGTGATTGCCCATTTGAATGACGCGAAGATTGGCACGCGCCTGCTGTTTGGCGGCAACCTGCTGCGCCAGCCTGCCTACGCCGACACAAAATACCGCACGGTGGGCGAGCTGCCCAACACCGATTACGTAATGAACAACGTCTTCTGGGTTGGCGTCTTTCCGGGGCTTTCCGCGGCGATGATCGATTACATTGTGGAGCAGGTGCACCGAGTCATGCAATGATCGTTTGCGCCGAATAACCATTGAGGGGGCTCGACACGGTATGGAGCGGACCCAGGAAAAGTCTGCGCAGTCCAGTAGAGATCGAAGCACCCACGGGAATACGGGTGGTGCGTTGCCAAACTTCTGGCAGCGCGCCGTCTTTACCCTGACTACGTTCCTCAGTGCCTTCCTTTTGTTCCAGGTCCAGCTCATTATCAGCAAACACATCCTGCCCTGGTTCGGCGGCACGGCCGCGGTGTGGACCACCTGCATGTTGGTGTTTCAGGTGCTGCTGCTTGCCGGTTACATCTATTCCCACCGCCTGGTGAGCCGTTTTCCGGAGAATCAACAGAGCGTCCTCCACGTAGCGCTGCTCGGCGGAGCATTGCTGCTGGTGGTTTTGTTATCTCTCGCGTGGCCTTCGGCGGTCACGCCGGGAGCGTCCTGGAGACCGTCGGGCAACACGAAGCCAATTCTCGGCGTCGCCTTTCTGATTCTTGCTTCCACCGGCCTTCCTTTTTTCGCGCTGTCCACCACCGGGCCGCTGCTGCAGGGGTGGTATGCCAGGCTCGGCGGAGGGCACGCTACGTACCGTCTCTATGCGGTATCCAACGCCGGTTCGTTGCTTGGCCTGCTTAGTTTTCCCTTCGTGCTGGAGCCGTACTTTGACCTGACGAGCCTGGGCAAGGCGTGGGCTTTTCTGTTTGCCTGCTTTGTCTTGGGCTGCGCGCTGTGCGCCTGGTGGTCGCACCAGGCAGCGGGCGTCAGACACGCCGCAGAGGGAAAAGCGGAGGCTCGGCTGGAGGTGCCGGCATCGTCGCCGCGAGGGTTGTGGTTCTTGCTGGCCGCTTGTGCCTCCGGACTTTTGCTGGCCGCCACCAATCTGCTGTGCCAGGAGGTCGCGTCGCTCCCGCTGCTGTGGGTGCTGCCACTGGCAACGTATCTGCTTACGTTTATCCTTGCCTTCGGCAGCGCGCGCTGGTATTCCCGCGCTATTTTTCAAACACTGTTCTTTTTCGGCGGCATTGCCACATGTATCGCGCTGCTCTATCAGGGCAGTCTGCGCGGCGAAGTGGTGATTACCATCACCCTGTTTTCGGCATGGATGATCTGCCACGGAGAATTGGCGCGGCTTAAGCCTGCCGTACACGGCTTGACGTCGTTCTACCTGGCAATCTCCGCCGGAGGCGCGGCGGGTGGAATTCTGGTTGCCGTGCTGGCGCCGATGGTGCTCAGGTCGTTCCTCGATTTTCAGCTCTGCATGGCTGGAGTAGCAGTGCTCTCCGTTGCCTGCATGATCTACGACAGCAATTCTTGGCTCTATGACCGGAAGCCGGTTCTTCCGGCGGCGATACTGGCGGTACTACTGCTTGGCGGATGGGTGATTTACCGCTGGAATCCTGACTTGCACAAGTACCTTGTACGCTTGCAGTATTACCCGCTGCTGGTGCTCATCGGCGCGGTTTGCGTTGCCGGAAGTTACTTGTGGCGTCCGCCGCAGAGCACGCACGGACGCGGCTTCCGATTTGTGCAGCCCATGGCCGGCTTTGTCCTGGTCATCCTCTTTACGTTTCTCTACTGGTCAAGTCTTCCGGTGACGGCGCTGGCGCTCAGTGAGCGCAACTTCTATGGCGTGATCCAGATTCTTCAGTCCAAACACGGCAGAGTGTTGATGCACGGACGAACCATACACGGGTCGCAGTTGAATCCGCCGTTCGACCGGGTGCCGTTGGCGTACTACGGACCGGAGAGTGGCATCGGCGTGGCGCTTGCCAAATTTCCCCGTCCTGCCAATGGCGAAGGTCCGTTGCAGATTGGGGTGGTCGGTCTTGGCGCTGGTTCGCTGGCTACCTACGGACGCCCTGGCGACACAATTCACTTCTACGAACTCGATCCCGCCATCGCCGCTCTTTCCATGGGGCCGCATCCGGAGTTTACGTTCCTGAGAGATTCACCGGCCCGGGTGGATGTGAAGGTGGGAGATGGCCGCCTGCTGCTGGAAGACGAACTCGCGCATGGCGCGCGCACGCAGTTCGATGTGCTGGTGCTCGACGCATTTTCCGGAGATGCGATTCCGGTGCACCTGCTGACGCGCGAAGCCTTCGATGAGTATTGGCAATGCCTGAATGCGTCACGCGGCATTCTTGCCGTTCATATCAGCAGCCGCCACGTAAATCTCCTGCCGGTGGTTGCCGGCGTGGCGCGCCATTATCAGGTTCCCTTGATGCTGGTTAACAATGTTGCCAAGGATCCCTACATGAGCAGTTCGTGGGTTCTGCTGGCGAAGAATGCGGACGTTCTTCGCGCGCTCGGCACCGGGCAAGTGCTGCGGCCGGAAGAGACCGGCGAGGAGGGCGTGCTGTGGACGGATGAGCGGAGCGACGTGGCCCGTCTGCTGCGCTGACCGTCCTCTGCGCTACAAGTTGTCGGTTTCCTGCAAATCCGACTTCAGCCACTCCCAGTGCTGGAGCATGGCGTCCTGATCGGCGTCGAAGCGCTCGTGATAGTGGTGCGAGTGCGGCACCGGGACGCGCACCATCTCAACCTCCACAAACCCCTTCTGCTTCAGCAGTTCGATCATCGAGGGCAAGGGGCCGTAGGCGTAAATCACGTCGTGACGGTCGTACACAAGCTGCCCCACGGGCGGCGCGGCCAGCCACAGGTTGTGGCGTCCATCACCGTTCAGGAACTCTGCGTAGCGATCCAGCAATTGCAACACGTCTTCGCGAGAGTGTTTCTGCGCCGACTGATAGCGTCCGGCGGCGGACTCATTGCCCGAGCCGCGCGGCGTCACCAATACGTAGAGCACCCATAGCTCCGCGGGCAGCATCTCCAGCAATTCGCGCAGCAGCGTCACGGGCGCATCGCCGCCGGCAATCACCAGACGCTCCACGCCACCCACCACCTGGTGCGCGTAACTCGGTTCGTAGGCCCAGGCCGCGTCCTGTCCGGCGTGCACGGTGCCCAGCTTCCAGTTCTGCTCTTGTGAATTCATTCCAAGGGTATTCTACTGGAAGAGGAGAAAACTCTGAGTCCCACGGCAACAATTGACGTGTTTCGCGCCACGGCCGCCGAAGCCGCCACGGCCTTCGCTCTCATCGAGGAATACTACGAGGCTATCGGAGTAGTTGCGCGCGATGGCCGTGCGGCGCTGGAGCATTACCTCGAAAGTCCGGAGTCGCCTATCTTTCTGGTCACCGTGGATGGCGCTCCCGCGGGCTGTGTGATGCTGCGTCCGCTGCCGCAGGTGGAGAGCGCGCTGGAGGTCAAGCGCCTGTGGGTGCGGCCTGAGTTCCGCCGCCACGGACTGGCACATCGCCTGATGCAAAAGGCGGAAGAGTTTGCGCAAGAAAAGGGCTTCGCGTGGCTTTACCTGGACACCAAGGACGATCTTGAGGCGGCAATCCGCTTTTATCTCGGGTCCGGTTATGAACGCTGCGCGCGCTACAACGACAATCCCCAGGCCACTCTCTTTCTGCGCAAGCATTTACCGCGGCAGGTTTGACGCCGCGCGTGCGGCTCATTAGCTTAGAAACTCGAAGCCGGTTATCATCCATTAGAGACTACGAATGCCGACTAGCGCCCCTGCCACGCCCCGAACTTTCTTCGCCAAACTGACCGAGCACATCCCGCCGGGGCAATTTGGCCGCTATCTGCTGGTCGGGGGATGGAACACCGCGTTTGCCTACGGCACCTTCGCCTTGTTAACGCACATGCTGGAAAACATTGTGCCGCAGAGTTACATGGCGGCCTCGGTGCTCTCCAGCTTCCTGAACATCACGGTCGCCTTTCTGGGATATAAGTGGTTCGTCTTTAAGACCAAGGGCAACTACCTGCGTGAGTGGCTGCGCTGCGTGGGCGTGTACAGCACAAACATCGCCTTCGGCCTGATTGCCTTGCCCACGGTGGTTTACATCCTGCGCCACACCACGCATCTGCAACGCTCCGCTCCGTACGTCGCCGGCGCCATGCTCACCTTCGTCACCGTGCTGGTCAGCTTCTTCGGACACAAACACTACTCGTTCAAAAAAGCCGCCCCGCCTTCCGCGCCGGAAAACTGATCGCACGGTTCTGCTGGAAGCCGGTGCAATCGCTGTCCGCGCCGGAATAGGAAATTTTCGCGGGTTTCATGCCAGTTGTTGTACCCTTTGGGATATCGGTACATTACTGGGCGCAAGAATGAAGACTCGGGCTGAGTTTTTTCTCACGGCATTTCGTCAGCGGCAATGGCTGCTTCCTGTTCTCTTATCCCTTCTTTTGCTCGCCCAGCTTCTCTTGAGCGTGCAACAAAACTCACAACACGCCGACGAATCGACGCACCTGTATTCCGGATATCGCATCTTGAAGTGCGGCGATTATGCCTATGGCCGCGAACATCCGCCGCTCTCCAAAATGCTGGCCGCTTTTCCGCTTGTTCTGCAGAATGTGCCGGTGGACTGTGCGGCCGCGCCCGTCGGTTCGGAAGAAGCCGATGAGGCGGTTGTGTGGCTCTACGGGCAGCCGAACTGGTGGAAACTGCTTACCGCCGCGCGTGCCGCAGCCAGCCTCTCCTGCGTGCTGTTACTGATTGCCACCTGGCTGGCGGCACGGGTTTGTTTCGGAGAAAGGGAAGCGGCGTTGGCGGCGGCATTCCTTGTCTTCGAGCCCAACATTCTGGCGCATGGCGCACTGGTGCTGACCGACACCCTTACTAGCGCATTGTTTGTTCTGACCGTGCTTGCGGTCTATCGATGGTGCGTCAAGCAGACCCCGTGGTACCTGGCAGCGTCCGGTGTTTTATTCGGTCTGGCGTTGCTCAGCAAGAATTCATCGCCAGGGCTTGTATTCATCCTCGCTGCAATCGCCGCGATCGTTCCGTTTGTATCGCCCGAAGTGCCGCCGGAGAAGCGTGCGCCACGCCTGGGACGCAATCTGGCCGCCCTGGTCCCTATCCTTTTGCTGGCCGCGGTGGTGGTGTGGGCTGGTTACGGCTTCCAGGGCAGTTCGACGCGCCAGCGGCGCGCATCCGATGTCTCTACTGAAGCGCAGGCCGCACCGGGCAGCACGCTGCCCTTGTCCGTGCGCGCGTTGACGGGGATACGCGCGCTGCACCTGCTGCCTCAGCCGTATCTGGATGGGCTGATTGACGCCCATAACGTGGTCGCGGGCGAGGTAGGCGGCGTGGACATCTTGGGTAAGCACTACCTGAGGCCGCCGCGCTTTGCCATGCCGCTGACTATTTCGGTCAAACTCACGCTCGGATTCTTCGGCATTCTGTCGCTTGGCGCCGTGGGGCTGGCTCTGTGCGGACGAAAGGGCTTGGCGGCAACGGCTGTCATGCTGCTTCCCGTCCTTTGCTATCTGCTGCTCAGCCTGTTGGTAAAGCGCGAGGTCGGAATCCGTTACCTGCTGCCGGTCCTTCCGTTTGCCGTGATCCTGGGGAGCGCCGGGGCCGTAGTGCTGACCCGCCGCTATCGATGGGCGCAAGCCGTGGTGATCATTCTGCTGGTGGCCCATGCGGCGTCCTCCCTGCGGTGCTATCCCAACTATCTTTCCTATGCCAATGAAGCGTGGGGCGGCCCGCAGAACCTCTATCGCATTGCGGCGCCCGACATTGGCCAGGCCTATTGGCAAGTCTCCGAGTACTTGAAGAGCAATCCCAATGTGCCCTGCTGGATACAGGCGGAGACCTTTATTCCTCCTGACGCGTATGGCATTCGCTGCGCGCGTTTTGGCTTGCTGACGGTCCAGAACATTCCGGATCGAATGAACGGCATTGTAGTGCTCTCCAGTTTGAACTTTGCCCACCTGACAAAGCACGGGGAGTGGCTGGCTGGCTTCCAGAATGCGCAGCCGGTGGCGAAGCTGGGCGGCAGCGCGATGCTGGTGTTTCGCGGCTCGTTCGATACCCGCTCGGTTGAAGCGCGCGGCGATGACGGCATTGCCATGGTCTTGGGCCGGCGAGGCCAATTTCCGGAAGCGCTGGCGTTTGCGGAGAAGGCCGCCGAACTGGAGCCGGATTCTGCTTTTACGCACATGTTTCTGGGGGGAGTGCTGATGGAAAATGGCCAGCCGGAGCCGGCAATGGAAGAGTGCATCAAAGCCCGCGCCATCATTCGCTCGGACCCGAACCAGGCGGACGTTGAGCCTTTGACCGACGATGTTCTACGGCTGCTCTCCAGTAAATTTGGTATGCCGTTGCCGGAGGGAGTCACGTCGGAAGCACCGCAAAGCTAGCCGCCAGCCGGTTGCCGCTGATGTGCCGGAACGGGTTCCAACCGGAATGTGGACCTGCGTAGGCTGGTCCGGCGGCGGATGCTCTACGCTTTCAACCTCAAAATACCAGCCGTATAATAGAAATACGTTGTGTCCCCTTGAGACCTGCGCTGTGTCCCGTTCCGTAACTGGGCGCCCCGGTGCAACGTCAAGGGTTGAGGATGCCCTGCATCCCGTTTGGAGATTCATGTTCGAAGTTACTGTTGAGGACACTTTTTCGTCCGGCCACTACCTGCGCAATTACAAGGGCAAGTGCGAGAATCCGCACGGCCACAACTATCGCGTGCGCGTCACCTTGCAAGGCAAGGAACTGGATCACGCCGGGCTGCTTCTGGACTTCAAGGAATTGAAGGTTGTGATGAAGCCCGTGGTCGAGTATCTGGACCACAAGATGATTAACGACCTGGAGCCGTTTACCCGTCTGAATCCGACGGCCGAGAATTTGTCCAAGTATTTCTTTGACGAATGCAACCGCGGCCTGCTGGAGCGCACCGCGAAACGGGTCAGCGTCAAGCAGGTCACCATCTGGGAGACGGAAACCTCGATCGCCACGTATTTCGAATAGGCGCCCGGCGGTAACCGCGGCCCAGTCTTCTCCGGAGGCAGGCCATGCACATCATCGAGATTTTCAAGTCGCTGCAAGGGGAAAGCTCATTTGCCGGGCTGCCGTGCGTCTTTGTGCGCCTGGCGGGCTGCAACTTGCGCTGCGCCTGGTGCGATTCGGAGTACAGCTTCGCCGGCGGCCGCAAAATGACCGACGCGCAGATCATCGCCGAGGTCGGCCGCCTGTCGCCCGCGGGCGGCCTGGTGGAAATCACCGGCGGCGAGCCCATGCTGCAGGAGCGCGAACTGGTGCCGTTGATGCGCCAGCTCATCAGCCTGGGCTACCGTCTGCTGCTGGAAACCAGCGGCGAGCGCCCGTTGGATCGCGTGCCGCGCGAGGTGCACAAGATTGTGGACGTAAAGTGCCCGTCCAGCGGCGAGCACCTGCGCTTCAACGAGAAAAACCTGGCTCTGGGTCCGCACGACGAACTCAAGTTCGTGCTGGCCTCGCGGGAGGATTACGACTACGCGCGGGAGTTCCTGCGCCGGCACAGCCTGGAAAACGGACAGACGGCGGTGATCTTTTCCCCGGCCTTCCGCAAGGACGCTCACGGTACGCGCTCGACGGAGAATTGCCTGCTCGACCCGCGCGAGCTTGCCGAATGGATGCTGGCCGACCAGGTAAACGCCCGCCTGGGATTGCAGATTCACAAGTACATCTGGGAGCCGCAACTCAAGGGCGTGTAGCCTGGCGGCAAAAGGAAAAAGGGACAATTCTCATGTCGGAATCGATTCAAACCG
Source organism: Acidobacteriota bacterium (assembly GCA_031296105.1). GTDB lineage: Bacteria > Acidobacteriota > Terriglobia > Terriglobales > Acidobacteriaceae > TOLSYN. Next base: position 47,286 of record JARLGJ010000017.1, read on the forward strand.
TAGTGACTCTCTCCGGGGGCATGGACTCCACCGTCTGCGCCACGCTGGCCGTGCGCGAAAAAGGCGCCGCGCACGTGGCCGCCTTGCACGTCAGCTATGGGCAGCGCACCGAGGCCCGCGAGCAGAGGGCCTTTCAGGAAATCTGCGACCGCCTGGGCATCCGCCGCCGCCTGGTGGTGTGCAACCAGGCCCTTAGCCAGATTGGAGGCTCGGCCCTGACCGACTCTTCTCTGGCCGTTCCCGAGGCCGGGCCGGAGATTGGGGCCGCGGTGCCCATCACCTACGTTCCGTTCCGCAATGCGCATTTTCTGTCGGTTGCGGTCAGTTGGGCGGAGGTTCTGGGGGCGGAGACCATCTATATCGGGGCCGTGGAGCAGGACAGTTCGGGGTATCCCGACTGCCGTCCCGAGTATTATGAGGCGTTCAACCGCCTGATCCAGGCCGGAACAAAAGAGGGCCGGATTCGCATTCACACCCCCCTGATTGCACTCAAGAAGGAGCAGATCGTGCGCCGGGGTCTGGAACTGAATGCTCCCTTCGAGCTAACATGGTCGTGCTACAGCCGGGAGGACCGTGCCTGCGGTATCTGCGAGAGTTGCGCGCTGCGTCTGCGCGCCTTCCAGGCCGCTGGAACAAACGATCCGATCCCGTACCAGACGGCGTCCCGGTAGTAGGGCGCCGCACGGGCCATGCAGCCCGAACTTTTCTCCGCTGGAGGCGGAAATGAAAAAGCGCTTCGCACTCTTCCTTTTCCTCGCCGTCCTTTCCTCCATCTTCACCGTCAGCGCCTTCGCTCAGGATGCGCAGGTGAAAGGTGTGTGTAAGGACGAGAATGGCAAGTTGATCACAGGCGCGGTTATCGAGGTCGTCAACGGCGACAATGGCCGCAAAGTCACGGCGAAGACCGACAAGGGTGGCCAGTATTACATTCTCGGCCTTCTCGCCGGCCGCAATTACAAAATCACGCTCTATGCTGCCGACGGAAAGACTCAACTCTGGTTCCTGAACGGAGTGCTGCTTGTCTCCGGTGAAAACCACTACGACCTGGATCTTGCCAAGGAACGCGCCGCGGCCATGAAGGCCAATGGCGTTTCCGCCGAGGATCTGAAGAAGGTGGAAGAAGCCAAGAAGTCCAACGAGAAGATCAAAGGGTTGAACGGACTGCTTGCCCAGGCCCGCGAGGAGAAGAAAGCGGGCGACTATACCGCTGCCGTTGCCACCATGGAGCAGGCCGTGGCGCAGGACCAGAGCCACGACATCATTTACGGCGAACTGGCGGACGATTACAGCGGCGCCAAGAAGTATCCCGAAGCAGAGGCCGCCTACGACAAGGCCATCACCCTGGCTCCGGCCACCTCGAAAAGTCTTCCTGTCTATCACACGGGCCTTGCCCTAGCGCTAGGCCGCCAGAACAAGTTTGAAGCCGCCATGGCCGAATGCGACAAAACGGTTGATCTCGACAAGACGCTGGCCAGCCAGTGCTACTTCAACCAGGGCGCCATTCTCACCAACGCGGGCAATATTGACGCAGCCAACGCTGCCTTCGATAAATGCATTGCCGCCGATCCCACCAAGGCCGATGCCTATTACCAGAAGGGCGTGAATCTGCTCGGCAAGGCTACCCTGGGCAAGGACAACAAGATGATTCCCGCGCCCGGGACGGTGGAAGCCTTGAACAAGTATCTGGAGTTGGCCCCGGATGGCAAAAATGCCGCCACGGCCAAGGATCTGCTGACAACGCTCGGCGCCACCGTGCAGGTGAACTACGGCAACGCCAAAAAGGGCAAAAGGTAACAGACTTTTCCGGGAGAACGAAAAGGGGAGCGGCGCAAGCTGTTCCCCTTCTTTATTCTTGCCGATCAAGTTTTCGACTTAGGCATTTTTTTGCGCAAACGAAAGAGGGCGGCCTCAGCCACCCTCTTCCGCACCCGGTTTCAGCGTGTGCTGCCGGGTAAAACTCTATTGCACCCAGGCAATGCGATCCAGTTCGCGGTGCATCACTTCCAGCGAGCAGCCTGAGCCTTCGACGCGAAATGCCGCCGCCTGCGCCGCCTCGGGCGAGACACCGTAGCCGCGCCCGGCGAGAAAATTCTGCAACAGCTCGGCCGCGCCACGGGAATCCATCCCGCATTCCAGCAATTCGCTGCGTAATTCCGCCAATTCCAGCAACGAGAATTTCTCCTCCGGCATGGGCCACCTCCACCTTCACCATCTAGAACCCTTAAAGGGCAGAGAGGTTTCGCCCCCGGGGTCAGATTGGCCGCCGTCAGTTGCCGGCATGTTTCATAAATCGGACAAACCAGCCGGAAAGTTGAGGGTTTCCTCTGCCGCTCCTGGCAGAAGCACCGGAATTCCGTCTGTAATGCGATAGCGCTTCCCACACTGGATGCAGCGCAGCTTCGTGAAATCCTCGTTAATCCGTAATTTAGCGTGGCAAATGGGACAAACGACCAATTGCGTCAAGCGTGCCGGCACCATCGTGAACGGACCTCCTGCAAAGGCTCGCATCCGGGCGGCAATCCCGGTACACTAACATACATAAGAATCCGAACGATCACCGGGGAGCACGATGCCAGCAACCATTCTCGACGGAAACACCTATGCCAGCCAAATCAAGTCCGAGGTCGCCGAGGAGGTACGCCGTTTGACGGCCTCCGGGGTGCGTCCCGGCCTGGCGGCGGTGCTCGTCGGCGAGAACCCCGCTTCGCAGACCTACGTGCGCAGCAAGGTCAAGGCTTGCGAAGAGCTGGGCATATACAGCGATCTGATTACCCCGCCGGAAAGTGCCACCACCGAGGAGTTGATCGAAATTGTCGAGCAGCTTAATGCGCGTGACGAAATCGACGGCATCCTGGTGCAGTTGCCGCTGCCCGCGCACGTGGATTCCAAGCGCGTGCTGCTGGCCGTCTCGCCTGAAAAGGACGTGGACGGCTTCCACCCGGTGAACGTGGGCAACCTCAGCACGCAGCGTCCCGCACTGGTTCCCTGCACTCCGGCTGGCTGCATGGAGATTCTGAAGCGTGCCAACATCGCCATTGAGGGCCAGGAGGCCGTGATTGTAGGCCGCAGCGACATTGTGGGCAAGCCCATGGCCATGCTGCTGACCAACGCCAACGCCACGGTCACCATTTGCCACTCGCGCACCAAAAATCTTCCCGAGGTCTGCCGCCGCGGAGACATTCTGGTGGCGGCCATCGGACGCCCCGGCTTCATCACCACGGAGTTCGTCAAGCCCGGCGCCACCATCCTCGACGTGGGCATCAACCACATCACCGATCCGGTGCTCTTCGAGCGCTTCTTCAAGGGCGACGAAAAACGCGAGAAGCAGTTTGCGGAAAAGGGCCGCACGATTATCGGCGATTGCGACCCGCGCGTGGTGCGCATGGCCGGTGCCGTTACTCCCGTGCCTGGCGGCGTGGGCAAGCTGACCATTGCCATGCTGATGGGTAACACGGTGAAAGCCGCCAGAATGCGGCGTCTGACGGCCGTTGAAGCCGTCGCGCCCTCCGCCTAAGACACATTCCATTTTTCGATTATGGCGGGGCCGCCGGCTCTGGCAACGGAACCTTTTTGCCGGTTGCCGCGTCTATAATCGGGAGAGGGTTCTACAGGCTAAGCGATATGAAAACATTGCGTCCTTTCCTCATCGGCGTGCTGCTGGCCGGTGCGTTTTTCTATTACACCAGCCACCGTTTTTCTCCTTCCTCGTGGATCACCCGCGCCCCGGTGCAGATCACCGAAGCCCAGGCATCGCCCTCGCTCGATAGCGAGGAGCAGAACAACGTCGATGTCTATAAGCGCGTGGTGCCCTCGGTGGTGAACATCACCACCACCTCGGTGTCCTACGACTTCTTCTTCGGACCGCAGGCGCAGCAGGGCGCCGGGTCGGGCTTCGTCATCGACAAGAACGGCCACATCCTGACGAATTACCACGTCATCGATGGCGCCCGTAAGCTCGAAGTGATTCTGGAAAACAAGAAGCACTATCCGGCCAGCGTCATTGGCGCGGATAAATCGCATGACCTCGCGGTCATTCAGATCAAGGCTCCCAACTTGCAGCCGGTGACCATGGGCAACAGCTCGGGCCTGCAAGTGGGACAAAAGGTGCTGGCCATCGGTAATCCGTTCGGCATCTTCAACGGCACCATGACGCGCGGCATTGTCAGCTCCATTCGCCAGGTGCAGGAGCCGGATGGCACCTACATCGACGAGGCCATCCAGACCGACGCGGCCATTAACCCCGGCAACTCCGGCGGACCTCTGCTGAACTCGCACGGCGAAGTGATCGGCATCAACACCATGATTGCCTCGGCGAGTGGAGGCAGCGCCGGTGTGGGCTTTGCCATCCCCATCAACTCAGCCAAATCGGTGCTCAACGACCTGGTGCAGTACGGCCGCGTCAAGCGTCCGACGTTGGGCATTCGTCCGTTGCCGGTGCCCATGACGCGCGAACTGGCCGAGCAACTCGACCTCCCGGTGGATCAGGGCGTGCTCGTCATGCAAGTAGTGCCCGGTTCGGCTGCAGCGAAGGCCGGCATTCAGGGCGGCAACCAGAAGGTGTACTACGGGAACTACGAAATCCTGATTGGCGGCGACCTGATTGTGGAAGTGGACGGGCAGACGGTGAACAATGTCCAGGATCTGGCACATGTCATGAACAACCACCGCTCCGGCGACACGGTCAACATCGTGTACTACCACGGACACAAGCGCCAGACGGCTCGCGTGCAGTTGGACGAAGCCAAAGGAACCAGCGGATCACGCGTATAAAACACGAAACATTGCGGGCACGGCGCAACTACAGAATTTTGAAATAGAAGTTTTACTTTGCACGTGCCCGCAATGTTCCTATACTGAGTCCATTCCTGATCCGTTTCCATTCAAGGAGCGTAAGTGGGCTCACTGCCGCACGAGTCATGTAGTGTCGTTTCCATAGGAATTCCAACGCACAACCGGCGAGACCTGCTGAAAAGGGCCTTGGGCAGCGCTCTGGCGCAAACCTGGCCGCGCGTGGAAATCATCGTGGCCGATGACGCTTCCAGCGACGAAACGCCGCAGTTCATGCAGCAGTTTGCCGATGATCCGCGGATTACCTACCTGCGCACGGAAAATAATCTGGGCATTGCGCGCAACACCAATCGCTGCCTGGAGCGCGCCAGCGGCGAGTTTCTCATCATCCTGAACGATGACGATGAACTGGAGTCCGAGGCGGTCGAGCGCTTGAGCCAGCCATTCCGCGAGGGTGTGGGCGGCATTTCTCCCGAACGGATTGGTGTCTCGTGGTGCCCATGTACCATCCAGAACGGCGCGCGCGAAGTGAAGTGGACCAGCGTTGCGGGACCGGCCGTGGAGAGCGGCCTTGATCTTGTCGTAGGCCTCTTCAATGGCACGCGCGGACCGCGTTTTTGCGGCGTGATGGTGCGCACGGCCGATGTGCGCGCGGTGGGCGGTTACGATGTACGTCACGGCCCAATTCCCGACGTCGGGAACTGGACGCAGATTGCCGTGCGCCATCCCTATGCCGCGTGCGTGCCTATTCCTGTGGCACGTTACACCGCGCACAATGTCAGTTGCACGGGAACCTCCAAGGCGCAGAGTTGGCAGGTAGCCGGGGAAACGATTTACGCGGATCTGGCATCGTACTTTCAATCCATTGGCGACCGGACCAGTGAGCGCCGGCTGAAACGTTCACGGCGCAATTTCATCTGCGGCCTGGAAGTTTCGATCATCATGCAGTCGATGGGCAAGCCGGGATGGACGAAGCTCGCCATTGGAGAAGTTCTCCGCGTGCCGCAGTATTTTGCCACGCCCATGGTATTCCGCCGTCTTTTGTTGGACGGCCATAAGTTATTTACCCGGCCGTCCTAGCGCCCTGCCAGAGGGGATGGACGAATGCCGCATTTGATACGACATGAAAGTTGAGGATAGGGAATGAAGTCTCCGGCCGAGATGAAGGTAATCCAGATCGACCTCACCAATGCGTGCCATAAAGCATGTTCCAACTGCACGCGTTTCTGCGGGGAGCATACCAAACCCTTCTATATGCCCGTGGAGACCTTCAAGAAGGCAGTGGACTCGATGGTTGGGTTCCCGGGAATTGTGGGAATCATGGGCGGCGAACCCACCCTGCATCCGCAATTTCCGGAGATGGTGGAGTACTTTGCCGGGAAGATACAAGATCCGCTGGCCCCGTCCTTCGTTCAGTCGCCGACCAAGAATTTTCAGGACTATCACCGGATGGTGAAGTATCAGCGCGGCCGCCGGCGTGCGCTCTTCAGCTCTCTGGGCGCTGGATATTACCGGAACTTCGAACAGATTCACGATACTTTCGGCTATCAGAACCTCAACGATCACCGTGCCGTAAATACCCACCAGGCGATTCTGGTGACACGCAAGGAACTCGGCATTCCCGATGAAGAGTGGTACAAGCTGCGCGACAACTGCTGGATTCAGAATGTCTGGAGCGCCACCATCACTCCCAAGGGCGCATTCTTTTGCGAGATTGCCGGCTCGCTCGACATGTTGTTCAACGGCCCCGGCGGCTGGCCCATTGAGCCCGGCTGGTGGAAGCGCAAGCCCTCCGAATTCGGCGACCAGTTGCAGTGGTGCGAAATGTGTTCCGTGGCCTGCAAGGTGCCCACGATGAACGCCGACGAGGAGACGGACATTGTTTCGCCCTTCATGCTGGAGAAGCTGAAGCAGGTCAATGGTCCGAAGATTCGCAACAATCAATTTGTGGTGCTGGACACGGATCATTACGATGCCGCAAAGTACGAAGGGCATGAAAGCGATCCGATCTGGTATTTTCCCAAGGACCAACGCGACAAGGCGCGCGTCTCCTCTACCGACAGCACCCTGTTTCCGCACCGCATCGACGTGGCCGTGCGGCAGGGAGAAAGCACACAGGCCACTCTGACGCGCGAGCAGGTGGAGAAGCTGGAGTTCTCCGACTGGGTAGCGGTTTTCAAGGATGAAAAAGACATCAACGCGGAGTTCCTGCAGAACGCGGCCGCGTGCATTCTGAATCCCGGCTGCCTCTACCGCCTGGGAGACACCGTGTGGCTCTTCAATCGCCGCGCCATGGCGTTGAAGGGCGCGCAGGAGATCAAGCTGGACCATGCCTTGCCCGGGCGGCGCTGGCAGCCGCGCAAGCGCATCGCGTTGAAGAGCTATCCGTGCATTGGAGAGCTGACGGCAGGCGAGCGCGCGAGGTTGCAGGTGCAGGAGATCTGGCAGCGCGGCACCTCCGCCCTGATGGGCCTGGTGCCGGGGAGAAACATCTAACTTACGCTCTCAGCATTGCCGCGCATGGCGCGCACAAAGAAACCCGGCAGCAAAGGCTGCCGGGTTTCTGTTGCCATCGAATCGCGTCGCTTCCGCCGGGTGCGGCAAAGCTCAGTGAGAAGCCTGTTGCAGGGCGAGTGCGGCCTGGCGGCGTCCTTCCGTCAGCTTCTCCACAAAGTCCGCGGCTCCCGCGTCATCCAGGCCTTTGTAGGGATTCCCGGCGTCGGCCTGATCGAACGCGGCCAGCGCATCCCGGGGCAGGCCCTGCGCCAGCAGAGCGTAGCCGAGCTTCAGGTGGATGATATAAGGCGACAGAGACAACCCGGCCGCCGCGCGTAGCACCTGTGCCTCTTCAGCGTATCGGCGCTGGCGGTGATAGTAGCGGGCCAGAGACATCGAAGCGTCCTCGGAGCCAAGCTCCACTGCCCGCCGCAATTCGTTTTCGCCTTCCTGCTCACGCCAGGTATTCTGCAGCGCCACGCCCTTCAGGTAGTGCAGGAAAGGATCCTGCGCAGAGATGGTCTCGGCCTGGGACAGCGCCGCAAGCACGTCGTTGTCACGATCCAGCATGAAGTCAATCGTCGCGGCGTTCATCCAGTACTCGTATTGGCGGGCGCGTCCGCTAATGCCGCTCTCCGCGGGAGGCTGGTTGAACTGCGTGGCCCAACAATCGATTTGCAGGCGTCGGATGAGGTCGGCGGTTTCCGGCAGGGCACGCACAAAAATGGCGGCGTTCGTATCCAAATACACCGGCCGCCATTGCTGGCTGCGGCACCAGTTCTCCAGGCTTGCCAACGCGCCGCGCCCGTTCATGCGGTCCACGGAGACGATGACCGTGCGAATCTGCTGGCGCTCCGCTTCCTGTTGCCAGGCGGGAGAATCCAGGGGCTGCGCCATCAGTTGCTGGCTGTGCAGGAAGAACTCGGCGCCAAAGGGAACCGCGCGTCCATCGAGTGAATCCTCATAACGCCCTTGCAGCGCCCAGGTAAGATAGCCGCCGGAGTTAAAGTCGTTCACAATTTGCGAAGGTAAATTTTCGCGCAGCAAAAACTCGCTGGCCTGGCGCGGAAACCACGAGGACTCTCCCGCGCCAAAGACAGAAGTGAGCGAAGTCCGCAGGTAGTAGCGATTGGAAAGCAGGTCCGCCATGCGAATACCGGTGAAGGCCAGCAGAATCACCAGCAGCACTGGAGCCGCGGCGGGCGCAAGTTGCCGCCAAAAGCGCATGGCCCACGGAGCCGCGTTCCAGCCCTCCACAAGCAGACTGGCCCCAAGCACCACCAGGATTGCCGCAAAGGGGGCCTCCATGCGGTTGGCGTGCAGCGCAAGATAGGTGGATGCGCCCAGCAAAAGCGCGGCGCAGGGCTGCCGCCGCCAAAGCGCAATGGCAATGACCACCACGGCAATGCCGGCCAGCCAGTAAACCGCGCCCTCTGGATTGCGCCACCCGGCGGACTGCCACAGCGTGGCGGCATTCACGCGCTGCGGCAGCCATTCGGAGATGAAGCGCCCATGCACCCGCATGATGTCGTTCTGCCGCGCGAGCGCCGTGTAGATGCGCCATCCCCAGGGGCTCACGAGCGTGGCCATGGCGGTGGCCGCCAGCCAGGGAAGGGCCTTGCGGACGCGCTGCCATGCCGCACGACGGTCCGCCGGGGGCAGCAGATTATCCAATTCAAGGAATATATATGCACCGCACATTCCCAGGCCGGCAACAAAGCCGGGGTGCAGATTCACCCAGGCGATCATCAGCAGGGGCAGCAGCCATAGGCGTCCGAGGCCCGTGCGCCGGTAGTTCCACAGAAGGCTGACAAAGGCGGCGAAGAGCAGCTCCGTAAACATCTCCGCCCGCGGGCAGGTGCGGCCGGCAATGGAAGGGACCGCCAGCAACGCCAGCAGGGCGGCCACGCCGCCGCCGCGCGCCAGCAGAGCAACCGTACCGGCGCAGGCCAGCGCCCCTAACCACGAGAGCAGCGCATAGCCTCCCAGCTTGTATGCCGCGTAAAGCAGCAACTGCGAGAGGACGGGATAGCTCCACTGGCGCCCGTGCGCCGTGTAGGAGAGAACGTCGGTAAACGGAATGGCGTGGTGCTGCGCGATCCAGCGGCCGGTGGCCAACTGCCAGCCGAGGTCGGGATCGCCCACCGTGCGCAGTCCGGCAAAGATGGCGTAGAGCAGCGCGAGCATAAAAAGGGCGGGGAAAAGCGCGCGTTGCCAAGCGCCCTCCCCGCCAGTTATCTTTTCTGCCGTCGCCGAGTTGAGAGAATCCGGTTTCACCCGATCAATTCTAGACGGATTCGGTTTTCGACGGATTGCCCGCGGCCGGTTCGCCCGCGCCGTACTCGAAGTTGACGCGCTCCTGCTCCACCACAAACGGACGCTTCATCAGCATGGTGTGAATGGCACCCACGTACTCGCCGAGGATGCCGAGGAAGACCATCTGCAGCGAGCCCAGGAAGAAGAAGCCGATGAGGATGGGTGCCACGCCAAGCGAGAAATTCTTCCAGAAGAGCAGCTTGTATGCCAGGTAGCCAAGCGCCGTCAGCAAGGAAAGCAGGGAGCCGCCAAAGCCGGCGAAGACCGCGATGCGCAGCGGCACCTTCGACAGGTTGGTGATGCCCAGCATCGCCATGTCATACAGCGTGTAGAAATTGTTGGCCGAAATGCCACGCTTGCGCAGCGGCTGACGGAAGGGCAACTCCACGCGCGGAAAACCCAGCTCGGCCACCATGCCGCGGAAGTACGGGTAGGGGTCGTCCAGCGATTTGATCAGATCGACAACCTTGCGGTCATACAGGCCGAAGCCGGTGAAGTTCTCGTACGTCTCAATGCCGCTCAGCCGCCGCACCAGGCGGTAGTAGCGCGTGCGAATCCAGTACATCAGCGAATTCTCTTCGCTGGCCACTTTCACGCAGATCACCACCGGCACGCCGTTCTCCCAGTGATGGATCATGTCCTCGATCATCTCCGGAGGGTCTTGCAGGTCGGCGGCCATGCCGATGACGGCATCGCCCGCGGCCTGGTGGAGGGCGTGCATTGGCGAGCGTATGTGGCCAAAGTTCCGCGTGTTGCGGATGACCTTCACGTTGCGGTCTTCGGCCGCCAGATCTTTCAGCACCTCCAGCGTCCTATCCTGCGAGGCGTTGTCGATGAAGATGTGTTCGTAGCGGTACTTGCCCAGCTTGGCCATAACGGCGCGAACCCTCTCGTAGAGTTCGCGCACGTTCAGCTCTTCGTTGTAGCAGGGCGTATAGATGCTGATTGTTTTCATCGCCGGCCCATGCTCCCTACTTCGAGCCGCCCTTGGTCTCCGTTGCAGGATCCAGACCGCGGGCATAGATCATCGAGCGCAGCGACTCGATGCTGGAATAGGGGCTGTCGATGTCGTCGATGCGGATTGCCGAATTCTTTTTCACTGCTTTCAAGAGCACTTCGCCGCGCATCAGCTCCCGGCAGGAGATCTGTCCCTTCTGCAGTGGGATGGCCAGGTACACGTCCTCGTCGCTCAGGATGTGGCCCTCGGGCAGATCCTCGCGGGCGTACACGCCGCGCACCAGGGCGTCTAGGTATTCGACCTCTTTGCGTGGTAGAAGACGCCTCTGTGTGCCGGGCGCACCGCACATCGCCTTGGCACGATGAAAGGCTTTGAACCACTGGTCCACCTGGTCGGGAAGCGAGCAATAAGGCGAAACCTTGATGCCATCGCTGTCGATGTCCACGTGGCGCTCAAAGGTGCGCGCGCCCTTGGCGTAGGCAATCAGCATGGAGGCCGTCCAGTCGTGGTACTCATGCGTCGAAAAGCCGATCACGTGCTCGGGATAACGCTGGCGCAGGAAGTCGATCTGGTTCATCTCCAACTCGTGATCCTCGGAAGGATAGATGGAGACGCAGTGATTGATGGCCAGAGGGATGCGCCGGTTGCTGAAGAACTGCACCAGGTCGTCGATGTCCTTCAGCGACGATCCGCCGGTGGAAACAATGACCGGCTTCTTGGTCCTGGCAATCTGTTCGATCAGAACCCAGTCGTTTAGATCCGAGCTGGCGATCTTCAGAATCTGTATGCCGAGCTTGCAGCAGATCTCCACCGAGGGTTCGTCGAACGGGGTGGCCATGCTGATGCAGTTGGCATCGCGGATGGCCTTGACCATGGCGGCGTACTGCTCGAAGGTCATTTGCGTGTCGAGCGTCTTCTTGATGTAGCGGATGTCGCTGCGGTCGCGGAAGTCGCGATGGATAAAGTTATCCACGTCGCGCACCTGAATCTTGATGGCCGCGCGCACATTGTTGAATCGCACTACCTGGCCGTAGGAGCTGATGATCTTCAGCCCGCGTTCTAGGCTGCCAAGATGGTTGTTGGCCATCTCCAGCACAAATAACTCATGAAAAAAATCTTCACCTGTCATGGCAATCCGGTCCTGAATAAATTTTGTATCGCGTCCCAGCCCGCGGCTCCGCGGCCGCCGGGCAATTACTTCTGGAACCTGTTTCCGGCCATCTCTTCCGCGGAGAGGAAGGGGTACATGTCTTCCAAAGCCGGTGAAACAATCTTGCCGCCGGGCAGCACCTTGGAGCGCGAGCGCGGCTCGAATCCCTGCTCCGGATCGAGCATCACATCAATCAGCGCGGGGCCCTCCGACGCCAGGGCCGCCAGAACTCGATCCATCTGTGACGCATTCTCGACGCGCAGGCTGGGCACTCCGTATGCGGTGCCGACCTTGACGTAGTCCGGGAAAGAAACACCGCTGGCTCCGCTCTCTCCCATCACGCGCCCGAAAAAATTTGCCTGGGTGCTGCGAATGGAAAGGTAACCGCTATTGTTAAGGACAAACAGTTTGATTGGCAAGCGATGATGCACCACGGTCTGTAAGTCCTGGATGTTCAATTGCAAGCTGCCGTCCCCGGCCAGGCAAATCACACGGCCGCCGCCGCGGGCCACGGCCACGCCAATGGCCGCCGGCAGATCATACCCCATCGAGGCTGATCCGGAATTGGAAATCAGCCGCTGGCCTTGCTTGATTTGCATGACCTGATAAGGAAGGATGCAGGCGCTGGCATTGCCGCAAACCACCGCATCGCCCTCCTGCAACAAGCCGGAGAGCATCTCCATAAAGTGGTAGGGATTCAGCCGAGGGCTGCTCTGGCGCTGCCGCTCCTGCACCACCGGATAGCGCGCCACGCGCTCGCGGCACCAGCGCAGCCACTCTTCGTGATGCGGCGTGAAGCCGGCTGTGACCAGGGCCTTGCGTAGCTCGGGCAGAAACACCTTCAAGTCGCAGGCAATGCCCATGTCAGGTTTTACCAGGGGCTTATCCAGCTCCGCGGGGTCCACATCCACCTGTATCTTGAACGCATCGTGGGCGAAGGACTTCCAGTTGTAACTCACCTGGCGGATGTTCAAGCGCGAGCCCAGCACCAGCACCAGGTCGGAGTTCTGCACCGTGAAGTTACCGGCGCGGTCGCCGATGGTGCCCGGCCGTCCGCAATAAAGCTCATCGTCGCTGGTGATCAGGTCGTGCGTCCAGGCCGTGGTGACCGGGATGCGCAACTGCCTGATGAGCGACTCAAATTCGGCAAGCGCGCCGGAGAGGCGCACGCCGGTTCCGGCCAGCAGCACCGGACGCTCGGCCTTTACCATGCGCTGTGCCACCTCGGCGCACTGGCGGCGAATCGCCTCCAGGTCGCAGGCTGCGTCGTCTTCCGTGGGATCGTAGCCGCGCAGCGCCGTCTCGTCGATCTGCGCCGATTGCACGTCGATGGGAATATCCAGCCAGCAGGGGCCGGGGCGTCCCGTCTGCGCCAGGTGCCAGGCCTTTTCCAGGTGATAGCGAATGTCTGCGGGATCGTCCACCAGCACCGCGTACTTGGTGATTCCCTTCGCCATGGAAATGATGTCCACTTCCTGGTCGCCAAGCTGGCGCAGGTGCCGCGCGCCCGCGGTGGCCATGCAGGTCTCGCGCTTCACCTGTCCGGAGAGCACCAGCAAGGGAATCGAATCCGTCCACGCGCCAAAGACGCCGTTCAGCGCGTTGATGCCGCCCGGGCCGGTGGTCACATTCAGCACGCCGGGAGTATTCGTGATACGGGCGTAGCCTTCGGCGGCCATGCCGGCCACCTGCTCGTGGTGCACGCAAATGTAGTGGATGCGCGCTTCTCCGCCGATGCTGTCATTCAGGTGCATGGCGCCGCCGCCGGTCATCAAAAAGATGTGGCGCACGCCCCAATCCGCCAGCGTTTGAATGACGTAATCCGAAAGCTTCTTCATTGCACTTCCTTTCCCTCGTCCGCCGTTGTCCGCGCCCAGCGCGCGGTGCGCCGGATGGATTCGCGCAGAGAGACGCGGCACTGCAATCCCAATTCTTTTTGCGCTCGCGCCGTGCTGGGCACGTAGCGATGCGCCGGTGCCGTGCCGGGCTGGCCCAGAATTTCCACCGCGGCCTTTGGCTCCAGCGTTTCACTTACGGCGCGCGCCAGCTCGGCAATGGTCACGGCCTCTTCCGATCCCACGTTGTAGGCGCGCAGCGACTGGCCGCGGAAGAGAATCGTCCACAGCCACACCATTAATTCTCCGCCGTACATATAAGAACGCACGGCGCGCCCGTCGCCCGCCATGCGAATCGCCCCGCCGCGCAGGCTGTCGCGGATAAAATTGCCAATAGCGAAGTGCGCGTCCAGCTTCATGTAGGGGCCGGCAAAGGCGTAGCAGCGCGCAATCTTGATCTCGATGGCACTGGTGTGGGCCGTCAGCGCGCACAGCAGCTCGGCGGCGCGCTTGCCTTCCGCGTAACACGAGGCCACGTTCAACGGCTCCGGCCCGCTCACGGCGTCCTCGGCGAGGTGACTCACCTCGGGCGGCTGCATGCCATACACGGCTCCGGAGCTGAGGAACAGCACTTTGCGCGTTCCCGCCTGGCGGGCAAACTCCAGCACGCGCCGCGTGCCCTCCACAATGGTATCGAACATCAGCGTAGGGTCTTCGGCTGAGAGTTTGGCGCTGGCGTCGGTGGCGGCGTGGATGACGTAATCGAAGTCGCCTGTGGGAAAATCAAAGCTGCGCACGTCGCCCGCCAGTATCGTAAGCGAAGGTTCGGCGGCCAGGTGAGGCAACGCCTGCCGGAAGCTCTCGGGATTGCGCGTCAGAATGGTGGCGCGTAGCTGGAGCGCCAGCTCGCGATTGGCGTAGAAGAGCGTCTCCAGCAGCCACGCGCCGAAAAATCCCGTGGCGCCGGTGAGGAAGATGCTCTTGCCGCGCAACTCTTCCCAGAGCGGGCGCGTCCGTTGCAGGCATTCCTTCAAATCTTCGCGCAGCAGTTCGTTCATCGCCAGCTTGCCCCTTGGGCGCCTCGCCGGATAGTAGGTCCATCGCGGCGCCGGGCACTACACGAGGATACATGATGTGGCGGAGAGGGGGTTAGCCTGGATCGCGGGAAATAGGCGCAAAAGCGGCTCTACGCGAGCTTTCCGGGTTGACCGCCGCGCGCCGGTCCAATAGCGTGGATGCATCGGAGGGATGTGTGCGTTTTGTTCGCCGCGTGCTTGCGCTTCTCGTATTCCTGCTGCCGCTGAATTTGGCGGCCGAAGGCTTTGAGGCCGTGCGCGCGCCACACGTGATGGTGGCCAGCGTGCACCCGGAGGCCTCGCGCGTGGGAGCGGAGATCATGCGGCAGGGCGGCAACGCCGTGGACGCCGCCGTGGCCACCGGCTTTGCGCTGGCCGTGGTGCATCCCTCGGCGGGCAATCTTGGCGGCGGAGGCTTCCTCCTCTTCCGCACCGCCTCGGGCGAGCTTCACTTCCTCGACTTCCGCGAGATGGCTCCCGCCGCGGCCTCGCACGACATGTATCTCGACAAGCAGGGCAACCTCACCAGCGACAGCCGCTTTGGTCCTCGCGCGGCGGGCGTGCCCGGCACCGTGGCCGGATTGGTGCTGGCCGAGCGCCGCTGGGGCAAGCTTGGGTTGGCCAAGGTGATGGAGCCAGCCATCCGCCTGGCGCGCGAGGGCGTGGTGGTCACGCAGCAAGAGGCGGCCATGATGCACGACCGCGAACTGGCGCGCGACGCCGAATCCCATCGCATCTTCCAGCGCAAGGGAAATTTTTATGCCGCGGGCGAGCTGCTGCGGCAGCCCGAACTGGCGGCCACGCTTGAGCGCATCGCGCGCGATCCCGAGAGCTTTTATCACGGAGCGCTGGCACATGAAATCGCCGCTGCGGTTCAACATGGCGGCGGCTTGATGACCACGGAAGATCTAGCGCATTACAAAGTGGTGGAGCGCGCGCCGATTCACGGCACCTATCGCGGATACGACATTTACAGTGCCCCGCCGCCTTCTTCCGGCGGCATTGCGCTGGTGGAGACCCTCAACATTCTGGAAGGCTTCGACCTGCGCGCGGCGCGGCGCAACTCGGCGCAGTATCTGCATCTGGTGGCCGAAGCCTACCGCCGCGCTTTTTACGATCGCGCCACCTTCCTCGGCGACCCCGACTTCAACGAGATTCCCGTGGCGCAACTGCTGGACAAGAAATACGCCGCCGATTGGCGCGCCTCCATCGATCCGCAGCATGCCACGCCGGAGAGCGCCCTGGAGCGTCCGCACTTCACCGGACTCGATCAGGCGGCGGCCTTGCGCTCGCCCTGGGTGGGCGCGGAGAAGACCGACACCACGCACTACTCGGTGGTGGACGAAGCAGGCAACGCGGTCTCGGTGACCACCACGCTGAATGACAGCTTCGGCTCGCGCGTCACGCTGCCGGGGCTGGGCTTTCTGCTCAACGATGAGATGGATGACTTTGCCGCCAAGCCCGGCGCGCCGAATATGTTCGGACTCATCCAGGGCGAGGCCAACTCCATTGCGCCGTCCAAGCGCCCGCTCAGCGCCATGACGCCCACCATCGTGACGAAAGATGGCAAGCTGGCGCTTGTGCTCGGCTCGCCCGGTGGTCCCACCATCATCACCACCGTGGCCAACGTGCTCCTCAACGTGGCCGACTTTGGCGAAGACATTCAGCGCGCGGTCAACGCCCCGCGCTTTCACCATCAGTGGATGCCCAACGAACTGCGCGTGGAAGCCTGGCAGTTATCCCCGGATACGCTGGACGTTTTGCAGAAGATGGGGCATAAGTTGAAGCAGACGGGTTCCTGGGGCGATGCCGAGTGCATTGCCATTGATGGCAAGACCGGCGAACGCCTGGGGGCCAGCGATGCCCGCAACGGCGGACGCGCCGTAGGCTGGTAAGGAGCGAACGATGCGGAAGGCAATCTCGACTTACGTGCATGTGCGGGAGCGTTTGCACCCAGGCATTCTGGGGCGTCTGGCCTCGGGCGGCGCTGCGGGCATTGAGATCTTTGCCCATCGCGGCCACTTCGACTACGAGCCGGGCGCGCAGTTGCGCGAACTCGCCGCGTGGTTCGGCGCGCAAAAGGATGTGGAACTGTTCTCGCTGCACGCGCCGATTTTTGCCAGCGGCGCTTGGGGCCGCTTCGATTCTCCTCCGCTGAACATTGCCGGGCACGAGCGCCGCGAGCGCATCACGGCCATGGACGAGATCAAGCGCGCCATTGAAGTGGCTGAGACGCTTCCGTTCCAGTTTTTAGTTTTGCATGTGGGTTCGCGCGGAGACTCCTGGGATGAGCGCCGCTTCGAGGGCGCGCTCAGCTCCATCGAGCACCTGCACGCCTTCGCGCGTCCACTCGGCGTGAGCCTGCTGCTGGAAAACATTCAGAACGAAGTGACGCTGCCGGAAAAGCTCGACGAACTCATCCGCACGCTGCACTACAACGACATCGGCGTCTGCCTCGACCTGGGCCATGCGCACATCGAGCCCGGCGTGGAGCAGGCCATGGAGCTGCTTGCGCCCCGCATTCGCCAGGTGCACGTGCATGACAATCACGGCCAGCAGGACGAGCATCTGTGGCCGGGCGAGGGCACCATCGACTGGACGCGCACCACCGAGTTGCTGCGCGCGTTGCCGCAGGCTCCATCTCTGGTGCTGGAGATTGAAGGCGATCCCGGCGGCAATCCGGACTACGGCAAGACCGTGCCGGAGCACATGCAGGCGGCCTGGCGCACGCTCTCTCTCTAAGCGGATTTCTGAAATCATTGGATGGAGTGTTGTCTTGTCAGGGCACGGATTTATCCGTGCCGTATAAGCTGCATAAACATTGGGCTTCAGCCCCAGAGGAAGCACTTTATTGTGCTTGTGGAGCGCGCCCCCAGCGGCTGAAGCCGCCCACATTCGCAGTGACCTGGCGGCACGGATAAATCCGTGCCCTGACAAATGAATTCTGCCGTCGAGTTTTCCGCAGCCTGCTAAGCGCCGCTCAAGATAATCAACCGCGTTACTTCTGCGCCCCGCAGGGAATCGTGCGCAAAGTGTCTCCCGCATAGAGTGCCTTGCGCGACCACACCCAGCTTGCCGGATCGCGCCACGCCGGATCGTTGTTGGCCGGCATCAGCAGGTTGATGTGCATCACACCGCAGAAGCGGTCCAGGTCCCAATCCGCCACCTCGCGCGGTGCCGTGAACACCGCTCGTATGTAGGGAATCGCCTGCTTGCATTCATCCTCGTCCCCGCCGAATCCTGCTCCGCAATCCTCCGCGCCGGCGGTGACCTGCCGCTCGGTGTAGAGGTGCAGGAAGTTCTGGTCCGGCGTGAAGGGGTTGTATTGCAGCACCGCATCGCGCGGCGTAACCGCCTTCATCTCGTCGAGGGCGCGGCGCAGTTCCAGTGAGCGCCGTCCGAAGCCGGGTACGCGTCCAATCCACGGCTCGGTGCGCGTGGCCAGCCCCGCGTCAATCACCGGTGCATACACCCGCAGCAGCATCAACTGCGCGGCCGTGCTGAGCAGGCCAATCGCCAAGGTTGACGACAGGGCAATCGTCCATCCCTTGCCCAGGCGGGCGCGTCCCTCGCGTGAAAAAAGATCGCTCACCAGCGGCGCGGCCCACAGCAGCAGGATGAACTGCACCGGAAGAATTCCGCGTTCGCCAAGATCGTTGTTGCCGGTGGAATCGCTGGCCAGCACCGAAACCGCGACGAGGCATACCAGCAGCATGGCCCACGCCGCCACCTGGCGCAGCGTGAGCTTGCTGCGCTCGCGGAAGTCGCGGCGCAGACGGTACCAGCCCACCAGGGCAAACACGCCGAACTCGATGGCGTACATCACAAGCAGCGTGGGGAAGCGCAAGGCCGTCAGCGCCGCCAGATTGGTGATGCCGTGCAGCTTCATCCACAAATAGGCGGGGTCGTAATCGCGAATCGCAAAGAAGGCGAGCCCGCGGCCCACCGAGGACTTCGCCTGCAACTCATGCAGGTAGGGCAGCGAAAGCACCACGCACACGGCTCCCGACGCCGCCCAGGTAAAGAACGCTTCCGGCCCGTTCTTCACCAGAACCACCAGCGTCCAAAGCACAATGAAGATGGCGAAGACCAGCGTGACGTAGATGGACAAGCCGGCGGCCGAGGCAAAGGCCGCGCCCGCCATCAATGCCGCAATCGAACGTTCGCGCCAGCCAGCCTGCTCCGGCAACGTGCTCAGCAGCAGAAAGCCGATCAAGCAGGCCACCAGGCAGGCCAGGTGATGTGGCACCCAGATCATGGAGCCGACCCAGGAGAAGACCGGATTCGTATTCCACCACTCCATGTCTCCCCACAGGTAGCCCAGGCGCAGGCTCAAAAGCGTAAAGGGGATCACGTCCAGTCCGGTCACCAGCAGCAATCCAATGCCAACCAGCGACTGCGCGCGCAGCTTCTCACGCGCTTCGCAGAAATATTTCAGGTAGAGCGGAATCAGAGCGGCCATGGCGAAGCCGCTCCACAGAATGCTGCCGTTCAGCGCGGCCCTGGCCTGCAAGCCCGCCATCCGCACCGGCATGGCGCAAACGACGTACCAGTAGTAGTAGTAGCGGAGCGATGGCGCGCTCTTCAGCAGAAACAATGGGTTCTTGATGGGAACGCCGGTTCTGGCCGCGGCGTCCACGAAAAGCGTGCGGTAGCCATGGTCGTAGGCAATGTAGGAGACGTACAGGCGATCTCCCGTTTGCCAATCCGGCACCGTCACCAGCGCCAGCACAATCCACACGGCCATCAGGAGCAACCCGATGCGCACATAGCGTTCGCGGAAGGTCGCGCGGATCTGCGTCATGCGCGCCAGCAAGGCCAGCGCGGCGGCGGCCATGGCAAGAAAGAAGCCGGTGCAGAACGTCAACCCAAAGCAGCGCGTCACCAGCACGGCGAGAATCGGCGAGATGGCCGTGGACAGCGTGACGCTCCACAGCAGGCACTCCGCTCCGCTGCGCTCCCGAAAGCGAAACAGTTTGGCGCCGTAAGCGGCAAGAAAGCCTGGAGGAAGAAAGAACAGGGCGAAAAGGGCCGCCGCCTCAACAGCTCCCAGAAGATCGATCAGTGTGTAGTTGTGAAGCAACGGAGCCTCCGCGGGGTCGCACCGGAACAGAAAACATTCTAGAGCGTTTCCCGAGTAACCATATCCTGTGTAAATCGTGCACTGCCGTTGCTCCCTGATGGTCGCAACGGTCAATGGCCGGTGGCTTCGGGACACAGCAACTCTGGAACCGCTTAACCTTGCTCAATGCCGCCGGATGCCGCCGGAGACGCCGTCCGGGGAGCGGCCAAGCGCCGCGCAGCGGATTGTTACAGATGGGAATGCTTTACCGTCGAAGTGACGAAAATCACAAGGCGGGTTCGAGCCGAGGCGATAGTATGTTTCTCTGAAGGAAACAGCGCATCGGCAAAAGACGGAGCCATGTCTGTTGTTCCGATTCATTTGAGGGACGGAAAATGTCAGAAGATACCGGGGCAAAAGGCCCCCAGATTTGGACGAATACGCAGGCGTACGTCATGGCGGTTCTGTGCCTGGTGGTAGGCTGCGCGGTGGGATACCTGCTGCGTGGTTCAAGCACCGCCAGCACGCCGGCGCCTGCTCCGGCCGCCGAGGCTCAGCCGCAGGGAATGCCTCCTGCCGGCATGGGGCAACAGCAGCAACAGATGCCTAGCCCCGAGCAGATGAAGGCCATGGCAGACAAGCAGGCTGCACCCTTGCTGGAGCAGCTCAAGTCGAAACCGAATGACCCGGCACTCCTCACGCAGGTTGGCAATCTTTATTACGACGCCCAGATTTTCCCGGCCGCCGTCGATTACTACCAGAAAGTGGTTGCCGCCGACCCGAAGAATGCTTCGGTGCGTACCGACATGGCAACCGCAATGTTCTACCTGGGCGACATCGAGCATTCGCTTGCCCAGTTCGATCAAGCTCTCAAGGACGATCCCAAGAACGGCAATGCGCTGTTTAACCGCGGCATCGTCAAGTGGCAGGGCAAGATGGACGTCAAAGGCGCCGTCGCCGATTGGGAACTGCTGCTGAAGCAGAACCCCAACTACGAGCAGGCCGCGCAGGTGCGCACGTACATTGAGCAGGCCAAAAAGCACGCCAACATGAAGCCGGGACAGAAGACTGACAAGCCCGCCATGTAACAAGTTGCAATCGAAAAGGCTCCCGCCCGGTTAGTCAACGGACGGGAGCCTTTTGCGTTGGCCCGCTTTTTTCGCGCGGGCCCGTCATGACGGTGTCCACGGAACCGCCGCGGACAAAATTTGCCGTGTCCGGTCCGCGCGGATGCGATACTGTGCAGCGAGCATCATGCATTCCTTTTCCTTTCCATCCCTCGCCATCGTTCGCCAGCCGGTTCGTCTGCTGACGGTTTTTCTTTTGGTTCTTGTGGTGCTGATGGCGCTCTGCGCCGGACTCCATACGGTCTCGGATTCCGACATGGGATGGCACCTGGCCACGGGGCGCTACGTGGTCCAGCACCTCGCGGTTCCGCGCACCGACGTGCTGACCTTCACCTCGGCGGGGCAGCCCTGGGCCTATCCGCCATTCGCCGGAGCCTTGTTTTATCTGGTGTATCGCGCCGCGGGCTACGCCGGATTGAGTTGGCTGTGCGCCCTGGCCTCGGCCGTTGCGATTGGCTATTTGGTGCGCCGGGGAAGTCCCATCAGCGCCCTGCTGGCCATGTTCGCCGTGCAGTCCGTTGCGGCCCGCACCACGCCGCGCGCCGATATGTTCAGCACGCTGTTTTTCGTGTTTGTCTTCGGCGAACTCTGGGCCTATCAACGGGGACGCAGCCATCGCCTCTGGACCGTTCCCCTCACTCTCTTCCTGTGGGTCAATCTCCACCCCGGATTCATCGCGGGCCTTGGATGCTGCGCCGCCTATCTCCTGCTGGAGCTATTCGAATTTGCGTTTTCCGCGCGCCGTGCCGCGGCCTTGCAGAGGCTGCGAAAAGCTCTGCCGTATCTGGCGGGCGCCGCTCTGGCAACACTGCTGAATCCCTGGGGCATTGGCGTGTATCGCGTGGCGGCCGTGTTGTCCGGCGTTCGCGCGCCCGCCGGCGGACAGATCAACAGCTCCAGCTTCATCGCCGAATATCAGGGCGTGCCCCTCGGCGGGTATCTGCTGAAGCAGCTCATCGACCTGCGCCACATGGAGAACGGTTTTACCTGGCTGCTGCTGATTGCCGTGCTGCTGATCGGCGTCGCTCTCTGGAAGCGCCAGCCGGGTGCCGCAGTTCTGCTGGGAGTGGCCCTGTACGGAGGGCTTTCGCACGCGCGCTACATGGCGCTGTTCACCATCGTGGTGGCCACCGTGGGGGCGGACGTTTTGCGCTTGCTGCGCGCGCCGCGGGACAAGTCCGCAGCATTTCCGGCGCTCCCGGCTCCATTTGCCGTGGCCGCGCTGGCCGTGTTGTGCGCCGTTGCCATGCTGCACATCGCCGACTACGCCACCAGCCGCACCTATGTCGTCTTCGGCTCGGACTGGCGCTTCGGCGCCGGCGAATCCTACTGGCTGCCGGAGCGCGCCGCCGCCTTCCTCGAACGCGAGCATCTTCCGGGCAACATCTTTGAGGAGTACGCGCTGGGAGGGTATGAGGCCTTCCGCCTGGGGCCGGCCTACCCGGATTTTCTGGACGGCCGCAGTGACCGCTTGCGTCCCGATCTGGTTGCCGAGCAGCGCAAGCTGTACACGGCCAACCCCGATTCACAGCTCTGGCAGGCAGCCGCCGATCACTGGAATCTGAACGTCGTGCTGCTGGCAACCTCTGGCTTCCGCAGCCTGCAAAAGCTCAGTCCCGCGGCCTTCTGCGGCAGTGCGAATTGGCGCGCGGTTTACATGGACGACTCAGCGATGGTCTTTGTGCGTAATCTGCCGCAGAACCAACCCTGGATCGACCGCCTGCAAATCAACTGCGCCACGCAGCCGCTAACCCTCTCTTCGTCGGCCTCTCGCACGGAGCAATACGACTTCTACCTCAACTCGGGAGCCTTGTTGCAAAGCCTGCGGCGCCCGGAGGAAGCCGAGCAGTCTTTGCTGCGGGCCAGCGCCCTGTTTCCCGCCGATCCCAACGCTCACCTGCTGCTGGCGGGAGTGTACCTGCAGCGCCGCCAGGCCGCGGCGGCCGAGCAGGAATTCCGTCGTTCGCTGGCGCTGAATGAAAACGGCGGCACCTGGTTCTCCCTGGGGCAGCTCTACGCCAGCGAGAGACGCCTGCCCGAGGCGACGGACGCCGTCCAGCGCGCGGCCAGCATGACGGCCGATCCCTGTGACATGTATCTCTACCTAGCCGAGTTGCAATTGAGCCAGAATCAGCCGCAGGCGGCGCTCTCCAGCCTGCACAACGCCGAGCACAGCAGCCCTTATCGCAATGGCGGCGAGTCGCTTGTGCCGGAGCTTTATGCGCGTCTGGCCGAGGACCGTTCCGAGTCTGCCCGCCAATCCGGCGATCTTGCCGGAGCCATTACTTACCAAAGCGATGCGGTGAACCTCACGCCCACCAACGCTCGCCGCTGGGGACGCCTGGCTGGGCTTTATGAAGCGGCCGGGCAGATGAATCAAGCCGCGCGGGCGCGCCGCATGGTTGACCAGCTATCACCTATTTCTTCGTCGCATTTGCAATGACAATATCTTGATTCTCGAATCAAGATGTGTTTTCTGGCTGTGAAGTATTGCACGGCAGAGGCTTCTGGCAAGGTGCGGAACTTGCCGTGCAATTGGGAGACTAGGCCATGGAATACAAGAGGGTTGTGCCTTCGTTTTTGCCCTGTTGCAAGGCCAAATTCTCATGATGCGAGAGTGTGCCTTCACGGCAGTGAGGGAGCCATGGCTGAGGGCATGGGGAATTTCACATGGGGAAGGCTCCCGTTTGGGGCAGAACCCGCAGCTCCCGGTTTTCGAGGCGGCTCAGAATTCTCCGCCGGGAAGGTAGAAAATCGATTTCCTGATAATTAGCTCATTGAAATCAATCATTTACGCCGTGGAAATTTTCCCGGCCATTCTCGCCAGCAACGGCGACTTAATTGCATCATCAATGCCGGAGGTAGTGGTGAATAGGGTTCTAAAGTCATTTTCGATCATGGCAACGCTGGTTGCACTGATGGCGCCGGGTTGGGCAGTTGTGCATCCGGTGCCGCTCGATCCCAAGGCGGATCCGGCCACCTGTGCGCAGTGTCATGAAGACAAGGCAAAGGGGAAGTCGGTTCACTCCGCCATTGCGATGGGCTGTATGAGCTGTCACGAGATTCGCGTGAACCGCGATGTAACCCGCGTCAAGCTGATTACCACCACTACCGTATCTCTCTGCATTACCTGCCACGCCGACAAAAAGGCTGCCGACATCAAGGGCAAGGTTCACCCTCCGGCCGTCCGCGATTGCGTAAAGTGCCACGATCCGCACCAGACGGACAATAAGAATCAATTACTTAAGCCGCTCAGTGGAGACAGCAAGGACTCCAATCTCTGCTTGACTTGCCACAACATCGGCGTGAATGTCCCGAAGGAAGGCAGCCGCCACGCGGCGTTGGACATGGGCTGCGACACCTGCCATGTCACGCACAAGACGGGCGAGCGCGGCAAGCGCGAGTTTGACTACCACTTGACCAAGGATGCGCCGGCGCTTTGCATCGACTGCCACGATCCCAAGGATGAAGGCCTGATCAAGGCTCACCAGAATCAGCCATTCGGAACGTCCGACTGCCTGAGCTGCCACGATCCTCACCAGTCCAATAGCAAGAAGTTGATGGCGCGCTTTACCCACATGCCGTTTGCCGGCGGGCAGTGCGACGCCTGCCACGCTCCGGCCAAGGACGGCAAGGTCGTATTGACCGCCGCCACGCCCAAGGAAGTTTGCCTCACCTGCCACTCCGACAAGCAGGATCAGATTCAAAAGGCCAAGGTGCAGCACCCTGGCGCGGCCGGCGATTGCACGGATTGCCATAACCCTCACGCCGGCAACTCGCCTGCCTTCCCGAAGCCCAATGGGGTTGCGGTCTGCTTGACCTGCCACACCGATCAGGCGGACCAGGGAAAGAAGGCGCATGTGCATCAGCCTGCGTTTGAAGAGGGCTGCGCCACCTGCCACGATCCTCACGGCAACGACAACGTGCATCTGTTGCGCGCAACGTCCACCAATAAGCTCTGCCTGGAATGCCATGGTCCCGACGCGAAGCCCGCGAAGCTTGAGTCCGAGCACCTGGTCACGATCTTCGACGGCAAGGTGAAGCTGCCCGAGAATTACTTCGCGCGTGTTGCCGTGTTGCCGCTGAAGTACGGCGCAGGTCACCC
Source organism: Acidobacteriota bacterium (assembly GCA_031296105.1). Lineage (GTDB taxonomy): Bacteria > Acidobacteriota > Terriglobia > Terriglobales > Acidobacteriaceae > TOLSYN. The sequence goes on from JARLGJ010000017.1 coordinate 72,199, forward strand.
GGTGGAAGGGCATCCGGTCGCGGACGTGATGGATCCGACCGACAATACCAAGGTTTTGACGCCGATGAATTGCCTTACCTGTCATCAGCCGCACGCTTCGGCCGAGGACGGTTTGCTGGTGAAAGACCAGTCGAACAATCAGGCATTCTGCAAGACCTGTCACAAGGGATTGATCGGCAACCAGATGAATGGAAGGCGGTAAAGATGCTGGGATTGGGTTTCAAGTCCAGGTTGAATCAAGCAGTCGCCGCCGTGGCGATGGCCGCAGTGATCTGCGCCGTCCCGGCCAGCCTGAGCGCCAAGAAGAAGAAGGCCGCGGCCCCGGCCCCGGCCGCCCCGGTTGCAGAGGGCCCCAAGTTCGATAACGTTGTTTTCCCCTTTCCCCCGGCGGTTCCTCGCTTGAAGTATTTGGATTATTTCTCGGCGGAGAGGCAGGATGTTGCCCCGGAGAAAGTGAAAGAGGCCAAGAAGTCGAGCTGGATGGAGCGCATGGCCGGCGTCTCCGATGACAACGGAAAGAACAAGGCCTCCAAGCCGCGCTTTCAACTGCTGACGCCTTACGGTGTGGCAGTGGATTCCAAGGGGCTGCTCTATGTTGCGGACACGAAGGTCGGAGCGATCTTCATCTTCAACACGGAAAACGACGAAACAAAGTTCATCAAAAATGGCTCCGATGCGCACTTCCGCGCCATCTTCGGGCTAGCCATCGACGATGCCGATAACCTCTTTGTAACCGACGGCGTGGCGCACCACGTGGTGATTTTCGACAAGAATCACAAGATGGTTGGAGGCTTCGGCGATCAGGATCTGAAGAACCCCTGTGGTATCGCCATCGATGAAGAGAACCGCTTCATTTATGTGGCGGATGTGGATCTCGACCAGGTTCTGGTGTACGACGCCGACAGCTACAAACTGCTGCGCCGCCTGGGAGTGACGGGCAAGAATCACACTTCTACGGTTATTGGTGAGTTCTCCAAGCCCACGAACGTGGCCGTAGATAAGGACGGGAACCTTTACGTCAGCGACACGTTGAACGATCGCGTGGAAGTCTTCGATGCCGACGGCAACTTCATCCGCACCTGGGGCAAGAACGGCGACGGTGCAGGCGATTTTGCCCGCCCCAAGGGAATTGCAATCGACGCCGATGGCCACGTCTGGGTGGCGGATGCAATGTTGAACCGTCTGCAGGTCTTTACCCCGGAGGGCCGGCTCCTGATGGCGGCAGGCAGCTTCGGCATCTGGCCGGGCCAGTTCGAGGCGATCACGGGATTGACCATCGACAAGAAGAATCGCATTTTTACCGCCGAGCAATTGCTTGGGCGAGTGCAGATGTTCCGCTATTTCACCAACGACGAAGCCAAGGCGGAAATAGCCCGGCGCGAGGATGAAGCTAAAAAACGCGCCGTAGAGCGTGATGCGCAGAAGAAAGCGGGCTCGGGAATGAAGTTGCCGGATGCGCCTCCTGTTCCGCAGGCGGCTGCACCGCAGGCAACGAAATAGGATTGGCGCGGCTTTAAGCGCCGAATACGTCCGCCCGGCCTGCGGACGGGGCTACATAGACCCGGTAAGGCCATGAACGCGGTACTTTCAGGAGGTTGTAAACAGATGAAGAAGATGTTGTTCGTCCTTCTCATTCTTTTGGTCGCTGTTTCGATGGCGACTGCACAAATCATCAAGGGCAACACTGCCTACATTCCGACGACTGACGTCCAGGGCGCGCACGAAAACGGCGGCCGTGGTTGCGCTGGCTGCCACGCCCCGCACAGCGGCGGCCGTGGTTCGGGCGGACAGAGCGTGATCGGCACGGGTGCATCCTACACCGCTGCCGGCGTTGCGGAAGGTGACACCGGCCTGTGGGGCACGGACACCAACCCGATCGTGACCGGCGCTCCGACGCTGAGCTTCGACGGATACTCGGTGAGCCTGAGCTCGAACACGACCTGGGCGAGCGGCGGCATCTACACCGGCCTGGTGACCTGCCTCAGCTGCCACGACGGCAACGTCTCCAAGGGCGCCATGATGTCGGGTCAGGCCTACGAGCAGTCGTTTGGCCTTCTCAACTTTGCCACCAACGTGGGCTCCAACGGTCAGGCGACCGCTGTGAACCTGTACGGCTCGCAGCCC
>JARLGJ010000003.1 GCA_031296105.1 Acidobacteriota bacterium
CCTGTACGGCTCGCAGCCCATCCCGACGTTGCTCGGCAACGACGGCGGCGTGGCTGGCGACTATGCCAACGATCACCCGGTGGGACCGGCTGCCAACCTGGGCAAAGTGGCTTCGGCTGCTCTGGGTAACGGCCTGGTCGGCACGGTCAACGGCACTTCTTTGACCTGGTCCGTAACCGCGGGCACCAGCTATGCGCAGTTCGTTTCGAACTACGGCTATCCGGCCATTGCCAGCACGGTTCTGCCTACGGGCGCTACCGCTGCCGGACAGGCCTTCGTGGTGTGCACCAGCTGCCACAACCAGCACGTGCAGAACGTGTACGGTGGCGGTGGCCACGGCGTGCAGAACATCGCCGCTCAGGGCACCAGCGCCAAGTTCGCGACGATCTTCTACGTGAACGGCCCCTACAACCCGGGCGCTCCGTATGACCCGACGCACGTTCCTTCCACCAACCGTTTCTGCCTGCAGTGCCACTTCTCGCACTCCAGCGAGTACTATGGCGCCACCACGGTGGGAACTGCTTTCTAAGCTGTTCTTACTCTCGTAACATCGAGGGGAGGGAAGATTTTTCTCTCCCCTCTTTTAGAGTTAAAGCAAATATTGAGTGAGGAATCATGATGTTCAAGTACCGTCGAGCAGCTCTGGTAATATTCGCGGCGTTAACCCCTGCCGTTGCGCAGGTGGCTTCGCACGCCCCAACCGCGATGAAGAGTGTGGCTCCGGCCCGCCATGCCTCCTCCATGTCTTCCTCCGCCTCCACCACCAGCGTGGAAGTCACCGGCAAGCCGGTCGTGCGTATCAATGGCACCGTCCTTACGGATCGCGACCTGGTACGCGAAATGTTTGCCATCTTCCCCTACGCGCGCGTGCATAACGGATTCCCCAAGACCGAAGAAGCCTCGATCCGCCGCGGCGCCATGCAGATGATTGAATACGAGGAGTTGGTTTACCAGGAAGCGGAGCGCCGCAAGATGGTGATTCCGGCGGCCAAGCTGCGCCAGGCGGAGAACGCGTATCATAGCAAGTTCCAGAGTGAAGAAGAGTTCCAGCAGTATCTGAAGAGCGAACTGGGTGGCTCGATGGATCTTTATCGCCGCCAGATCCGCCGGTCGCTGCTGATTGACAAATTTCTGAAGCTGGAACTGGATGAGAAGTCGAAAGTCTCCCTGGCGGAGGGGCGCGAGTTCTATCAAAAGAATCCGGCAGCGTTCCGCCACGGCGAAGCCTACGCCTTCCAGACGATTTCCATCATGCCTCTCCCGACCGCGTCGGCGGAGGAGCGGAAAAAGGCCGAGCAGCGCGCGCATGAAGCCCAGAAGCAGGCCAAGGCGACGAAGACCTTCCAGGAATTCGGACTCTTAGCGGAGAAGACATCGGAAGACGACTTCCATGTCAACATGGGCGACCATAAAATGGTTCAAGCGTCGAATATCCCCGAAGAACTGAAAGTCGTTATTCGCAAGATGAAACCCGGACAGGTCAGCGACTTGTTGCAGTTCGGGAGTTTCTACACGATCGTGCGCCTGAATGAGCATGTGCAGCCGGGAAAGGTTTCCTTCGAGGAAGTCCGGGACAAGCTGATGAGTGACTTGCATAAGACGAAGTATGACCGTCTGCGGGCCGACCTGGATAAGCGCCTTCGCGAACACGCGAAGGTGGAAGAACTGTAAGGGCCTTCGAGAGGGGAACCGTATCTTGCATTACCGGTATCAAATATTGTTCTGTGCCGTGCTTTGGCTGGGCAGTGCCGGCCTCCTCGCGGCGCAGGACAAGCATATTGACGGTCTCCACTTTGGCGCATCAGGAGACATTGGTACCGGCTACTCCGGTGACTACACTCCGGGCGGCTCCTCCGATCACGGCCTTGGCGTGAACGGCGATGCGTATGTAAACGGATATTACTTCAATCCGAATTTTCTCTCGTTCAATACGGTCACGTCCTATGGGCGGTCCCAGGCGAACTCGGGTGCAGGTTCCCTGACCGACTCCACGCAATATCAGGCCAACGTCAACATTTTTAACGGAAGCCGTACTCCAGGGTCCATCAGCGTCTCGCAAACCTGGAACGACATGCAGACCTATGGGTTGCCGGGCAGCTTGAATCTGATGACCAACAACAACAACCGTTCGTTTGCCGTTGGCTGGTCCTTCAACTTTCCCAACCTGCCCAATGTGAGCGTGGGCTATTCCAACAGCTCCGGTTCCAGCAGCGTGGTGGGCAGCAGCAGCAGCGGCACGGGAACGACCCAAAATTACAATATCCATGCGGGCTATTCATGGTGGGGATTCCCGCTGAGCTTTGGCTATAATCACTCGGAAACCGAATCCAGCAACTCGGGACTGTTGGCCAACGCCGGTGGTAAAACCACGGAGCAGGTTTTCATGTTCACCACTGGCCGCAAGCTTCCGCGCGGCTATATGTCTTTCTCCTACTCCCACTCGTCGTATGACTCCAGTTCCAGCGGAGTGGATTCCAACGGCTCCGGCAACAACATCAATGCCACCTATGGAACGAGCGTCTGGCAACTGCCGGTTTCGCTCTCCGCCAGCTATTCGGATAACGTTTACGCCAGCATCGAGCAGCAATACACATCGAGCAATGGCGGCGCGGGCGTGGCCTTTACGAGTGAATCGCCCAAGACGAGCACCCTCAATGTCACCGCCAGCACAAGCTACTCCCTGTTCAGGAAGATTTTTGTGACCGGCTTTGTGTTGCGCCAGCAGGAGTGGGAAGGCGACTCCTCGTATGGCCTCACACAGTATGGCGTAAACGCGGCGTACAACTTTGGCAAACGGGTCAGGGGGCTGACTGTGATGGTAGGCGTGGTGGATACCGCCAATCAGGTGGGAAACAGTGGCGCCAGCTTGCGCTCCTCCGCCAATTACAATCGCCGGTTCGGCCACTGGGAAACCAACGCAAACCTGGAGTACGACCAGCAGTTGGCAACCTTGTATTCGTTGTACACAACCTCTTCGGTGAGCTATGGAGGCAGCGTAAGCCGCCGTCTGCCGAGGGGCTTCCGCATGGCGGCCGGCGCCGGGGGCGGACACAGCGGCTTCAGCGCGCAGAGCGGCGCCTCTTCCCAGTCGGAGAGCGCGAACGCCTCCTTGGGATGGCGCAGCATGGGCCTTTCCTCGAGCTATGCGAAGTCATCCGGTCAGTCGGTCTTGACGTCGAACGGCCTGGCCACCGTGACCTCAACGGCCATCTCCTCGAACCAGATCGTGGTTTTCAACGGTACGAGCGAGAGCCTGGCGTTCTCGGGAGCCCCTTTCAAGCGCGCCTCGCTCACCTTGTCCTATAGCCACGCCACGGGATCGTCGAGCGGCGCGGTTTCTGCCTCGGATACGAAAACGTCCACGTACAACGGGTACTTTATGTATCAGGCCAGGAAGCTATACTTCACTGCAGGAGCTACACGATACGCGCAATCGGTGATCGGCGCGAGCGCGGGTTCAAGCAACGCTGTTTCGTACTACTTTGGTCTGTCGCGATGGTTCAACCTCTTCTAGTTCGTAATGCCAGGCGGGCGCTCTGTACGCTTTGTATCGCCCTGGAGCTTGTGCTGATGGCGCTGCCGGTTGCGGCGGCCAAGCGGCACGAGCCCCCGGCGGTGCCCATGCCGCCCGACTTGCTTCTGGAAGGGAACCGGAAGCTTTCCTTCGAGCGCGAGTTCAGCTCCGAAAAGGATACGCGCGGCAAGCCTGGATTCTGGACCAAGGTTGTGGACGTCATCGCCGGTGAGCCTACATATCGCGAGATGATGCGCCCTTACTCGGTGGCCGTGGATTCGCATGGACGGGTGATCGTCTCCGATCCCGGAGCGCAGGGTGTGCACATCTTCGACTTCGCCCAGCACAAGTACAAGTTTCTTGAGCGCTGGAATAAAGACACGAATGCCATGCGTTCTCCCCAGTGCGTTGCCGTGGATGCCTCCGACAATATTTACGTGACGGACTCGGAGGCGGGAAAGATTTTTGTGTGGGACGCCGCCGGCAAATTCCGCCGCGTCATCGGCTCGCTGCGCGGCGGAGAAGGCTACTTTAAACGCCCCACGGGCATCGCGGTGGATTCCGCGGCCGGGCGCATCTATGTGACCGATACGCTGCGCAACAAGATTTTTGTGCTGAACATGGATGGCGAAGTGCTCCAATCCCTGGGCGAGCCCGGGGCCAAAGACGATCAGCTTCACTTTCCCACGGAACTGCGTCTCAATGGCAAGTCCCTTGTTGTGGTTGATGCGATGAACTTCAAGGTCAAGCGCTGGAGCCGTGCAAGTGGCACCTTTGAAGCGAGTTTCGGCGAGCCGGGCGACAGCCTCGGGCAGATGTTCCGCCCCAAAGGCCTCGGCGTGGATTCCGAAGGGCATTACTACGTCGTGGAAGCCGCGCGGGCGATGGTTCAGGTGTTTGACCAGCAGGGACAGTTGCTCTACTACTTTGGCCGGAACGGCACGGGGTTGGGAGAATTTCAGTTGCCGGCGGGTTTATTCATCGACGCAAACGACCGTATTTACATCGTGGATTCCTATAATCGCCGGGTCCAGGTTTTTCACTACTACGGCTTGCCGAAGCAGGCGGGGAGCGCAAATTGAAAATCAAGGCAATACTCTTCAGCCTCGTCCTGACCGCCAGCGTGGCCATGCAGGCGCAAAGCAGCATACCGACCGCGGACGTGATTGGCGTTCACGACCTGGGATCGTGGGGACCGTCTCCGGTGCAGGGAGCGCTTTGGACCTGCATGTATTGCCACGCGCCTCACGGCGGACTGCACGGTGTTTCTCCGCTTTGGAGTCAAAAGCTCTCGACGGCAACCTACACGCAGTTGTACACCAGCACCACGATGACCAACACCACCGCCCAGCCGGCGGTTGGGTCGTCCAGCAACCTTTGCCTGAGCTGCCACGATGGAACAGTTGCGCCGGGGCAGAACACGCCCTATGGCAACCTGAAGATGCGCGGCTCCATGAACTCGCAGGATCTGATTGCGCCGAGTGGAAGTCTGCAAGGGGTGCATCCGTTTAATTTTCAATTGAGCCAGGGCCGCCTGCTGGCCTCGGACAACATTCTGGCCAGTCTTTCCTCCAGCGGCACCACCGGTAGTTCCGCGGTGAAGCTGGTGAACGGAAACGTGCAGTGCGTGAGCTGCCATGATCCGCACGTGCAGAATCTCGATTCTTCCTCCGGGGCTTTCCTGGTGATGGACAACACGGATTCCGCGCTCTGCCTGGCCTGCCACGTTACCACGCCGACCGAGATAAGCGGCATGGCTTTGCGGAAGAAGACGATCGGCACCATTGCCAGTGCCAGTTCCACCGGAACCATCAGCAGTTCCAGCAGCAACACCACTTCGTCCACCTACAACGCGCTCTCGGCATGGACCACCAGCTCGCACGCCCTTTCGACGAACCGTGTTTCCAAAACGGTGAGCCTGGGCAAGCATGGCGACCTGCATCGCAACGGCTGCGCTTCCTGCCACAAATCGCACAACGCTCCGGGCGGAGCCTCTCTGCTGACCGCTCCGACCCAGGCAATCCCGAACATGGATGCGGTCTCGCAAAACTGTGCGACCTGCCACAACGGCGGCTCCAATATTTCACCGGCCATCTCGAACGTCTTTGCGGAGATCGAAAAGACGACGGGACATCCGCTGCCCGCGGCCTCCAATCGCCATAGCCGGAATGAAAGCGCGGTGCTGAACAACAACCGCCATGCCACCTGCGTGGATTGCCACGAGCCTCATGCCTCCAAGACCACCGGCGACTTCACGCTGACCACCATCCGCCCCGCCCAGAATGGCGCTCGCGGCGTCAGCGCCACGGATTCCACCACGGTGATGAGCCCGGCGCAAAATCAGTATGAAACCTGCCTGCGCTGCCATGGCGCGAGCTCCGGCAAAAAGGTGGAAGTGCAGTATGGATACGCGCCGACGCGCCTGGCGGTCAGCGGCGACCCGCTCAACGTGATTGCGCAACTGGGAACGGCCGCCAAGTCCAGCCATCCGGTCATGCATGACCGCAACAGCGCCTACGCCCAGCCCAGCCTGCGCAAGTCGCTGCTGAATCTGGACGGGCAGACGGTGGGACGCGTCATGAACCAGCGCATCCTCTGCACCGATTGCCACAACAGCGACGACAATCGCGAGTTCGGCGGCAGCGGTCCGAACGGGCCGCACGGCTCCAAGTACACGCACATCCTGGAGCGCAGATACGAATTCAGCCAGATCGCTTCCGGCGCCGCGCCGGGTAGCACCATCGTCAACCTGCTTCCGGCCGTCACCGACCCGGCCGCCGGCGGACCGTACTCGCTCTGCGCGAAGTGCCACGACCTCGGCAACGTCATGCTGGATGCCAGCTTCAGCAAGCACTCAATGCATATCAAAGCCGGCTTCTCCTGTTCGGCCTGCCACACGGCGCACGGCACCGCGACCTCCGGCAGCATCTCCGGAGACCGGCTCATCAACTTCGATTTGAATGTGGTTGGGGTCAACGATGTGAGCAAGGCCGCAATCAGCTATACCTCGGGGACCAACAACTGCACGCTCAAATGCCATAACTACAACCACAATGCCGATGGCACCGTGGCGCTGTCCACGGCGGCAACTTCCTCGTCGGCAAAGTCCACGACGGTGAAGCATTGAGCGAGCGGGAAGACCATACGGCCATGATGACAAGTGAAGGGGCAGCCGCGGCTGCGGAGTCCAAGGGAGCAAACGTCGGTAACGCAACCAATCCCAGCGCGAAGGGTGCGGCGCTCAGTCCGCTGCGGCTGGTGGTGCTGGCCGTGCTGTTTACCGTGGCGGCGGCGCTGGAGTCGCAGCGGCTGACCGCTCTGTTCAGCGCCGACGTGTGGTGGCATCTGCGCGCCGGACTTTGGATGCTGCAGCATCACGCCGTCATCCGCTTTGGAGAGTTTACGCAGTCCGCGCAGAATCCCTGGGTAGCCTCCAGTTGGGGATACGAGGTGCTGCTCGCTATTCTGTATCGCATCGCCGGCCTCAAGGCGGTGTGCGTGGCGCTCATGCTGCTGAAGACGGCGCTGGCCGCCATCACCTTCTGGGTCGCCTATGCGGCGCGGCGCAACTTCTGGACCGCCGTAGTGCTCTCGCTTGTGGCGCAGTACGTCCTCGTGGAGCTTCAGCCGATTCCCATCGTGCTCTCCATGCTGTTGTTTGCCGTCGAACTCTATTTGCTCCTGTCGAGCCGGCGCGGTGGCGACGTACGCTTCCTGTATGCCCTGCCGCCGCTGTTTCTCATCTGGGCGAACCTGCATCCTCTTTTTGTGTATGGATTGCTGCTGCTGGTCCTGTTCGTGGCCGCGCAGGCCCTGGAGAAGTTGTATCCCAGCGCGAACCCCGCGGCCGGTTCGCACGCCCAGGAGACGTTCCTCAAACTCTGTGCCGCGTCGGGCGCCAGCCTGTTTGCCACCCTGCTGAATCCGTTTTCAATTCATGTGTACGAGGATCTCTACGCCACGCTCTTCAGCCGGGTTCAGTTCAACGCACTGGCCGATATGGCCGCCATGGAGTTCCGCCGTCCGGAAAATTTTGTACTGATGCTGCTGGTCATGGCTGCCTTCCTGGCGCTGGGCTTGCGGCGCTCGCGCGACGTCTTCAGCCTCTCTGCACTGGCCCTTTTCGTCATGATTTCCTTCCGCATCCGGCGCGATGCCTGGACGGTTGTTCTGTTGTCCATCGCGGTTCTTGCCGAGTGCATTTTCGTCAGCGGCAAGCAAGAGGAAGCCGAGGCTCCGGGCCGATTCAGCGCGCCGTCGCTGGCCGGCGTCTGCGGACTTTCCGTTCTGCTGCTGGCCGCGGCGATATTCCATTTGCCGTCGAATGCGGTGCTCACGCAGCGCCTGGCCACGGCCTTTCCGGTGAAGGCCTGCGACTACATTCGCGCCAATGCTTTGCCTGCCCCGGTGTTCAACAGCTTCTCCTGGGGCGGCTTCATGGAATGGTATTTGCCGGAATATCCGGTGGTTATTGACGGACGTTTGAACCTGTATGGCGAGGAAGCGAGCGAAAATTATTTCAAGCTGGTCGGCGGCGCTCTCCGGCTTGAGGATTCTCCCGCGTTTACGGGCGCGCAGACGATTCTGATCGAGCGCAAGTCCGGACTGGCAAAGGCTCTCACCGAACTGCCGGCCTTGAGCGGCCAGTTTCACGTGGTCTATCAGGACGATCTCGCCAGCGTCATCGTGCGCAACCCGGCCCGCGGACAGTAGCGCGCCCGCGTCCGACGCGCGGCACCTCTCCGGTTTGGCAGGAAAAGTTTTGTTTGTTTCCCAGAGCACATCGCTCGCGGGAGAATTGGACTCATGCACGGATACACGTTGGTAGATTTGCAGGCCACTCTGGAAGCGGCACTGCTGTATTGTTTGTTCCTGTTGCCTCCGGGCTTTCTGCTGGGATACGCGGCGAACGCCCTCGGCTTCCGCAGCCGCTCGGCGGAAGAGCGCGCGCTCATCTCGCTGGTGCTCTCGCTCTCGATTGTTCCCGTGGCGGCGGAACTGCTTGCCCGCGCCTCCTCGCTCGCCGTTGCCGTCGCAATCTTTCTGCTGGCCGCCGCGGTGGCCGCGGGCCTGATCATTCGTGAGTTCTTGCGCGCCGGTCTCCGCCCGCGCCGCATTGCGCGCACCACGTGGCTGGCCCTCGGCCTGATGGGCGTGTGGACACTGCTCGGTCTCTTCGCGCTGGTGGATTGGCAGACCGGGAACCGCCTCTACCTGACGTATGCCACTTACGATCACAGCATTCGCGTCATGATGGTGGACGCCGTGGTGCGTACCGGCGTGCCGCCGCACAATCCGCTGTATGGCGTCGGCTCCGCGCCGGTTCTGCGTTATTACTACTTCTGGTATGTGCTATGTGCGTTGCCGGTCAAGCTGGCGCATGTCGCCGCGCGCGGCAGCTTCAACGCCAGCGTTCTCTGGTGCGGATACGCCCTTGCCGCTCTGGTTCCGCTTTACCTCAAGTACTTCAGCGAGGAACGCAAGAAGCTGCGTGTGCAATCGGTGGTGGGCATTGCGCTGCTATTTGTAACTGGGCTGGATGTGCTGCCCTACACCTGGCTTACGCACCGTCTGGGCGCCATCTGGGGCGACACGGAGTGGTGGGATCAGAACCAGGTGGCCTCATGGATCGGATCGATGGTCTGGGTGCCGAATCATCTGGCGAGCTTGATTGCCTGCCTCACGGGATTCCTTCTGCTGCATAATCTCGCGGAAGAGTCGCAGTGGAAAGAGCGCTTCGGTGCCGTTCTTCTGGCGGGTGCGTGCTTTGCCAGCGCCTTCGGACTTTCCATCTATGTCACCTTCGTCTTTGCCGTCTTCCTGGTGATCTGGACGGTTGTCCTGCGGATGCAGCAGCACGCGGCGCAGTCGTATTCCTTTGCCGCCGCGGGCATCGCGTCGCTCGTCTTCAGCCTTCCCTACCTTGGCGATTTGCGTACTCCCTCCCGGTTGGGCGCGCGCTTTGCGTTTCTCTCGTTCCGGGACACTCCTCTGTACGCCAAGTGGCTTTACCTGCAGGGCGTGCGGGATGAAGCGGTTCTGCACCTGGTGAAGTACCCGGGGCTCGCCCTCACTTACTTCGTCGAGTTCGGCGTCTTCTTCCTGGTGGCTTGCCTTACGTTGCGGGCGCAGTCACGCCGGGGATGGAAGTTGAATACGCGTCAGGCGGCGGGCTGGGTGATGCTCGGCATCAATCTCCTGCTGGTCACCTTTGTCGCCAGCGATGCCACCAACTCGAACGACCTCGGCTTCCGCGGCATCCTCGTCACGCAGTGGATACTTCTGGTGTGGGCCGCGCCGTTTGTCGCCAGCCTTGTGGACAAGGAGATTCCGCAACTGCCCGCGCTCTGGAAGCTGGCGCTGGTGGTGACACTTTTCCTCGGCCTGGCCAGCACGTTTATTCAGGTAGGCATCCTGCGCGCGTTTGGCCCGGTGATTGATGCGGGATTATGCCGCAGGCTGAGCGACGATTCCTTCCTGGGGCCCACGCCGATCGGCGAGAACACGTTGACGTTCCGCCAGTCCGTCGAGAAGTTGCAGACGCTCATCCCCGCCTCCGCAGTGGTGCAGTACAACCCGGAGGGAGAATACGTCCATCTGATCCATCTCTTCTCCAACCGTCAGGCCGTGGCGGGAGACAATCTTTGCGGTTCCAGTTTTGGCGGGGATTACGACAAGTGCAAGGAAGCGTTGCAATGGATCAATCCGCTCTATCGCAGCCAATATGCTGCTCGCGAATGGAATGTGGATGAGGTCTGCGACCGCCTCGGCATCAACGTGCTGCTGGCCACCAATACCGACGCCGTGTGGAACGATGAACTGAGCTGGGCCAGGAAGCGCCAGCCGATTGTGGATACCGCCAGCCTGCGTGCCTTTGCCTGTGGCACGCAAGCCGGGGTCAAGTAGTCATCACCAGCGCTCCGCCAGCGCTTACTGCGCGGCGGGAGCCTGGCTGCGGATGAAGACCGCGGAGAGTTGGTCCGTGTAAATCAAGCGGAAGCGCGCATCGACGTTGAGGAACGTGGCCAGCGGAGACTTCTTCGGCAGCAGCACCACGCCGGATTCATTCAGGTAAGGATCGTTGGTGTAGTCTTCGCCCTGCACCGTCTTAAACGTGCGCAGGTCAATGTCGTCGCCGTAAAGATCGTTGCGTCCATCCACCACCACCGGATATTGCGGCAGGTACCAGCTCAGGAATCCGCCCCAGTCCAGCGTGTTGTACAGCGGCCCGGGCACCTGGTTCTGGCGCAGAAAGTTCGCGGCCTTCACCGGGTAGGTCCGGCTGATGGCCTGGTCGAGGCTGGCGTTGTTGAAGTCGTAGTTCCGTCCCACCAGGAACAGGCAAATCACCATGGCCACAACGACACCGGCCAGTTCCGGCAGGCGCAGCACGGGCCGGTGTTCTTCCTCGCTGCTCCACGGACGGTCGGCAATGCAGGCCGCGGCCGCAATGCCCAGGAACCATGCGTCACGTTGCGTGCGGAAGGCTATGACGCTGGAGACGATGAGCAGCAGCAGCTTGAACAGATTCAGCTTGCCGCGGTACCCCGCGGCGTAAAAGCCGGCGCAGGCCAGCAGCAGAAGAATGTAGTGGGTAAACGCGTTGAAGGAAAACGCCGCCAGCTCCTGAATCATGTAGTAAGGAACGTGCGAGTTGGTGTAGGCAAACACCACATGCGTCAGGTGGTAGGAGTAGGGTCCGACAAACACCGCCGCCAGCGAAGCGAAAAACACGCCGTACAGAGGACCCAGCGGCAGCTCCGCTTCTTCCAGAAACGGCAGCTCCACGCCCAAGCGCTTCCCCCATCGCTGCAGGGTCTGCACGCCCACCAGCAGGCCGACCGCGAAAAGCCCGTACAAAAATTGAATATGAATGTTCGCCCACAGCATGAACAGCAGGGGCAGCCAGTACAGCGTCTGGATGCGTCCGGTGCGCTGCGCCTCCAGCAGCAAGGCCATCAGCACGGCGAAAAAAATCATGGTAAAGAACACCGGCCGCGGCATCAGGGTAAAGACGTAGGCGAAGATGCCGGCGCAGGCGAGCAGCCACGCCTTCCAGAAGGAGTTCGACAGGCGGTGCAGGGTCCAGAACAGCGAGTAGGCAACTCCCACGGCCAGCAGCACGCCGAACATGGAAAAGCCCGTCAGCCCAAACCACGCATAGGCGCGCGAGAGCATCACCTCGTAGCCCCAACTGTAGGCGATCCAGGGCAGGTTGGCGCCGGTGCGCGAAAGGATTCCGGTGTAGGGGACGGCGTGATTGGCCACGATCCAGTCGCCCACCTTCATGTGCCACCAGATGTCCGGGTCGCGAACCGTTGTTTTGGACGCGAAGGTGATGGCCGCAACCAGCCCCAGCAGAAATACCAGCGCCACCAACTGCGGAAAGCGCAGCCGCGTGACTCCGCGGAGTTCCTCGAACGCACTCATGTTTGAGAATTCCTCACAACTTGGATTCAATGAAGAACCCGACCCACCGGTCAGCGCAAGCGCCGGCGGCGGATCAGGTTCGGAGTCACGGGACTGGCGGCGGACCGCAAGTTACATGGCCGGCTTGTCTGTCTTCGTTCCCGCCGGAATCTTCTCGTGTTCGCGGGCGCGTTCGATCATCTGCTTCACCTGGTCGATGTGAGGATGATTCGGGTTCGTCTTCACCAGCGTCTCCCAGCTTGCAATGGCGCCCTTCACGTCGCCCGACACCTGCCACTTCAGCATGCCCTGGTTGTACAAGGCATCGGGGAACTTCGGGTCGAGCTTCAGGGCCTGGTTCAGGGTGCTCAAGGCCTTTGCGCCGTCTCCGGCGTAGAACTGCGCATTGGAGAGCTTGGTGTACTCGTTGGCCGTCGGCTTCACGTCAATCGCCATCTGGTAGTACTTCTGCGCCTCGTCAAACTGACGCGCCGCCAGGTAGAAGCTGCCGACCTTCACCATCGTGTCGGTATCCTTGGGATTCGCCTTCAGCTTATCCAGTAGCGGCGCAACCTGCTTCTCCGCCATTGCCTTCATCTGTTCGGGCGTAGGCTGCTGCTGCCCCTGGCCCATGCCCTGACCCATACCGCCGGGCATCTGCTGTTGCGCGGTGGCTGCCGGAGCGTTTGGTGCCGCCGGCGTTTGGGAACCCGTGGAGCCGCGGAACAAATAGCCCACGAAAATGCCTACCAAAAGGCACAGCGCCGACATGGTATAGACCTGTACTGACGTCCATCCGGTCTTCGGCGCCTGACCACCCGCGGACGGCTTGCTTCCTTCGCCGGATGAGGTCACTTCAACCGGCTGATTTTCTTCGCTCATTGTTCCTGCTACTCCTCGGTTACGCAGAACTTCCGTTCGGAAATATGACTTCCCGCCTAATCCTAAATGGCTGGGGAAAGATTAATCCAGAACAGTGCATCGTTCTATAAAGCAGTCTCACTGCCAATGCCGCCCTCAGCCTATAAAGCAGTCTCACTGCCAATGCCGCCCTCAGCCCAGAAAAATATTTAGTCATTTGCGTTCAATGAGTTCCGTACATTCGGCACGGCCGGTCGAAACGCCGGAGCGCCGCCTGTGGGAGATATCGCGCTTCCACACGCTGGATATTCCCCAATCCAGAGCCGCCGCGGAGGCGGGGAGAACCGTAGCGGCATATCGCTCAAAAGGGTGGGAAAGCACCCATAGAAAAAGATTTACCCCTCTATTTATCAGGCATTTACAATGGAATCCAACTTGCATGTCAAGGTAGGACACATTCGCGCCGGTTTGCCTTGGAGTGCGAGCCGGGATGCGCGCAGTTTCTTTTAACGGTCGAAAGTAGAACCCGGAATCCATGACACAAACAGCCATCATTATCGGCGCAGGGCCCGCAGGACTGACCGCCGCTTACGAACTCCTCTCCCGGACCAACATCAAGCCCATCGTTCTGGAACGCTTCGACTACATGGGCGGCATTTCTCGCACCGTGGAATACAAGGGCAACCGCATGGACATCGGCGGCCATCGCTTTTTTTCCAAGAGCGACCGCGTGATGAACTGGTGGCTGGAGCAGCTCCCGCAGGAAGCTCCCGGCCAGGCCGAGCGCGAAGATGATGTCATGCTGGTGCGCCATCGCAAGTCGCGCATCTACTTCCTGCGCAAATTTTTCGAGTATCCGGTGCAGCTCTCGGCGGCCACGCTGCGCAACCTCGGCCCCTGGCGCACCTGCAAAATCGGCGTCAGCTACCTGAAGGCCATGGCGTTTCCCATTCGCAAAGTGGAAAACCTGGAGCAGTTCTTCATCAATCGCTTCGGCCGCGAGCTCTACGCGACGTTCTTCAAGAGCTATACGGAAAAAGTCTGGGGCGTGCCCTGCAACAAGATCAGCGCCGAGTGGGGTGCGCAGCGCATCAAGGGACTCTCCATCCGCAAGGCCCTGCTGCACTTTCTGCAGCAGTCCGGAAAATCGAAGCAGGACATTGCGCAGAAAGAAATGGAGACCTCTCTCATCGAGCAGTTCCTCTATCCCAAGCTCGGCCCCGGGCAGATGTGGGAGAAGGTTGCGCGCCGCGTGCAGGAGATGGGCGGCGAAGTGGTCACCAACTTCAACGTCACCGGCGTGGAAGTGAAGGACGGCCGCGTGGTGAGCGTGAAGGGACGCGACGGCGGTGGCGCCGAGCGGACTTTCCCCTGCGACTATTGTTTTTCCACCACTTCGGTCAAAGAGTTGGTTCAGGCCATGTCCGAAGCCGGCAGCGACGTGCCGCCCAACGTGCGCGACATTGCCGCCCGGCTGGAGTACCGCGACTTCATCGCCGTGGGACTGCTGGTGGATAAGCTCAAGGTGCGCGATCCGCAGAGCCAGCCGGGACAGCTTGTAGCCGACAACTGGATCTACATTCAGGAGCCGGACGTGCTCGTCGGACGCCTGCAGGTGTTCAACAACTGGAGTCCCTATCTGGTGGCCGACCCCGCAAAGGTGTGGGTTGGCGCGGAGTATTTCTGCTACGAGGGCGATGAGATGTGGACGCTCTCGCGCGAGGAGATGGCCAATCTGGCGGCCGACGAGCTGGCCAGGATCGGCATCCTCGAGCGTGCCGATGTGCGCGACAGCGTGGTGGTGCACATGGCCAAAACCTACCCGGCGTACTTCGGCGTTTATCCCCGTTTTCCGGAAGTCCGCGCCTATGTCGATGGCATCCAGAATCTTTTCCTGGTGGGCCGCAACGGCATGCACAAGTACAACAATCAGGATCACTCGATGCTGACGGCCATGACCGCCGTGGATAACATCGCCGCCGGCGTCACGGACAAGTCGAACATCTGGGACGTGAACACCGAGCAGGACTACCACGAGTCGAAGGAGAAGTAGCGGTGGATGCCTCGGAGCAGACTTCGCTTGAGCCGTCCCCGTGGCGGGAGCTGTGGCAGAAGGCCGGCGTGGCCGAGTCCGCGGTGGCCCTGGCTAGCTTTCTGGTCTATCTCCGCAGCCTGACGCTGGGCTTGGTGTATGACGACCACGGGATGGTGCAAACGCCGTTCCCGTGGAGTTGGTCAAATGTTGCCGCCGTCTTTCAGCGCGACATAAGCCCCGATCATGCGGCCAATTTTTTTCGTCCGCTGACGACTCTGTGGCAGGGCGCGGTGGCCTGGGTGGCCGGAAGCAACGCCGCCGCGTGGCACTTCAGCAACCTCCTGCTCTTCGCTCTCTGCACGGTTCTGGTCTTCCGCCTGGCGGCCAAGCTGCTTGGCAGCCGCGCGTATGCGGTGCTGGCGGCGGCGTTGTTCCTGGTGCATCCCACCCACGTCGAGGCCGTTACCTGGATCTCCGACGCCGCCGATTCGCTGCTCACAATTTTCCTGCTGCTGGCGGCCCTGGCCCTGTTGCGCGGCTTGCAGAGTGCGCGCCCCGCGTGGCTGGTGCTCTCCTGGGTGGCGGTCACCGCCGGGTGTCTGGTCAAAGAGACAGGAGTCATTGTCCCGCTGCTGTTGCTGGCCTTGGTGTGGTGGCGCGGAGAACGCCTGGCACAGCCGCGCGTGGTGCTTACCTTTGCCGGTTACGCCATATCGGTGCTGAGCTTCCTCGCCCAGCGCAGCCAGGTGCTGCACGGCTTCTCGCATCCTCTGGCGACAACCAGCAACGCGGAGATGCTGCTGACGATTCCCGCCGCGCTCTGGTTCTACCTGTCGCACCTTCTGCTGCCGCTCAAGCTGGCACTCTTTTATCCGCTGGCGCTTGTCAACAGCGGGCAGAGCGGCGCTTTCCTGCTGCCCGTGTTCCTCCTGCTGGTGATTGCCGTGGCGGCGGCCGTGCTGGCGGTTCGTTTGCATTTGTCGCGTGCGGCGCTGCTGTTTGCCGCCTGGGTTGCGGTGCCGCTGCTGCCGCCGCTGTATCTCAAGCTCTTTCCGGCCTTCGAACTGGTGCACGACCGTTACCTGTTCATTCCTACGATTGCGCTTGGCATGGGGTTGGCGGCGTTGCTGCAACACTACGAGCCGAAGCTGCGCGCGCGCGGCGTGGGGCAGGGGATCGCCCCGTTGGTGGCCCTCGTGTTGCTGGCGGCCGCGGCGGAAACCGTTGCCTATCAGGGCGCGTGGGCGGATGACCTGACGTTGTTCACCCGCGCCGTGGAGACCACTCCCGGCAATGACCGTGCGCTGGTGAATTTGGGCGTGAATCAGTTGCAGCGCGGCAATGTGCAGGAAGGCGCGGTGCTGTTGCAGCGCGCCCTGGCGCTGAACCCCGGCAACGCGCTCGCCTTGTTCGACCTTGGAAATGTGGCGTGGAACGGCAATAATCTACCCGCGGCTGCGTCTTACTTTGAGAGGGCCGCGGCCATCGAGCCGCATCCCGAGTGGCTCATCATGCTGGCCAAGGCCGATTACCGCATGAACCGTTTCGCCGACGTGGAACAGGCGGCGTCCCAGGCCCTGGCCCGCAATCCGGCCGAGCCGGGAGCCCATTTTATGCTCGGTCTGGCGCGGTACAATCAGGGCGATACAGCCTCGGCGGCCCGTGAATTCAGCGCGGAACTAAGCCTTTTTCCTCAGGAAACAGCGGCCCGGCAGGCTTTGCAGGCGTTAGGGCAGGAAATGGTTCGTTAACGGCAGGATTTGTGTTTTTATTTGTATTGCAGTGGTAAGGAAGCGATTTGCGCTTGGCCCGCAAAGAGTGATCCCGGTCTTGCGGAGCGATGGACGTAACAACCGGACTTAGGCGCCGGGTGCAGAGAGGGTTTTGAATCCTGAGCGAACGGGCACGATCCTGTGCGAGATTCTGCGCCATATGCCCCATCGAAGCTGGTTTCAAGCCTGCGCTTACGTTGTACTCATAACTAAATAAGGGACTTGCGCTGTGCGCAACGAATGGCCCGCCAGTTGCAATCTTTTTTGTGGGTGTTCGTAAAGGAGCATGGGTTTGAAGTCAGTTTGGACCAAGGTTTATCAAACACTTTCGTCGGTCAAGACCGGTATTTCCCTGATTATTCTTGTCGGCGTATTTTCCGCCATCGGCACGGTTATTCTCCAGCGTCCCACGAGCGAGCCCGACGTTCTCCAGCGCAACTACACGCCGGAGACCCTGGCGATTCTGGACCGTCTGGGACTGACGGATATTTTTCACGCCTGGTGGTTTCTGGTTCTCCTCTGCCTGTTCTGCCTGTGCCTGATCTTTGTTTCCATCGACCGTTGGCCCAATGCCTGGAAGGTGTACGCCAAGCCGGTGCGCTTTGCCACCGCGCCCTTCCGCGTGGGTCTGCCGCAGTCGGTCAAGATTCCCGTCCGCAATCCGAATGAAGCATTGTCCGTAGCCGGGCGCGTGTTTGCGCGTTTTGGCATCAAGGCGCAGAGCACGACGCAAAACGGTGAGAGCTGCCTGTTCGGCGAGACGCAGAAATTTTCCGTTTTTGCCGTGTACATCGTGCACATGAGCCTGCTGTGCATCTTCGCGGGCTACATTCTGGACGGCGTTGTGGGCTATCGCGGCAACATTGCGGTGCCCGAGGGCGAGGTTCGCAACACCATCACCTTGCGCGACAACAAGGGCGGCGAAAGCAAAAAAGTATTGCCTTTCTCCATTCGCTGCGACTCGGCCGGCATGGAGTCTTACGCCGACGGCAGCCCGAAGAAGTGGTGGTCTAAGCTGACGCTGCTGGAAAACGGCAAGGAGGCGGTCAGCAAAACGATCATTGTCAACGATCCGCTGACCTACAAAGGCATCCGCCTGTACCAGGCGAGCATGGGCCAGTCCAGCACGCCCAAAACGCTGTCCTTTGACGCGGCTCCGGTCAAGGGCGGCGATCCAGTCCGCCTTGAGGTGCCGCTGAACGGCAAGGCGGCATTGCCGGACGGAGAGACGCTGAGCGTCCTGCGCTGGGTTCCCGATTATTACATCCAGGACAATGAAGTCTTCAACAAGTCCGATGAAGCCGAGAATCCCGCGGTGCAGTTGGGTGTGACCAACGCCAACGGGGAAGTGAAGAAGGCATGGATTCTGTATCGCCAGGCCAACACCACCGAAGGTCAGGATGCGCCGTATGTGTTTTCATTGAAAGAGGCCACCTGGTCGCAGTACACCGGGTTGGAAGTTTCGCATCAGCCGGGGCAGTTTGGCGTATGGATCGGCGTGGTGCTGATGGCCATCGGTCTGGTCATCGCCTTCTACACGCAGCACAACCGCGTGTGGGCCATGGTGCTGGATGACGGACAGGGTGGCAAAGTTCTGTGGGCGGGCGGCACCAGCAACAAGAACCGCGACCGTTTCCAGGCAAAGTTTGAGCAGATCAAGGCGGCGTTGCAGCAGGAACTGGGCGGCACGGACGCGAACAAGGAATCCTAGAGCGGTTCCCGAGTTGCTGTGTCCCGAAGCCACTGGCCAAGGGCAGTTGCGACCATCAGGGAGCAAGGGCTGTGCACTATTTACACAGGCTATGGTTACTCGGGAAACGCTTTAGCAGGATTAGAATTCGCCGGGTGGGGCGCGATCCCAGGACGGCAGGAGTCATAGGTTATGTCTGAAGCACGAGTAGAACAGCAACCGCGCGCCGGCAATGGAACGGCGCTGCTGGTTCTGGTTGGTATGGGAATCGCCTTTGCCTTGATTGTCGCGCTGCTCACGGCGGCCAAGTCGCACAACGGGCCCATCTATGGTGAGGCCAACATGCTGTACGCGGCGCTGGTGCTGTACACCGGCGCGGCCACGCTTTACATGGGCTATGGCGTCAGCGGCATCGAGCGTTATGCCAGCTCCGCCACGATCCTTACCGCTCTGGGATTTTTGGCCAACACCGCCGCCGTGGCGCACCGCTGGTCGGTGGCCGGGCGCCCGCCGTTCTCCAACATGTATGAGATGTTGCTGAGCTTCGTGTGGACACTGGCGCTGCTCACGCTCTTCGCCGAGCGCGCGTACAAGGTCAAGATCATCGGCTCGGTCACCATGCCAATCACGGTGGTCTCGGTGATCCTGATGCAGTTGCTGCCCAGCGATATCCGTCCGCTGGTGCCGGCGTTGCAGTCCACCTGGTTGCAGGTGCACGTCACCCTGGCCATGCTCAGCTACGCGGCCTGCGCCGTCAGCTTTGCCGTGGCCATGATGTTCCTGGTGCAGGACGGCATGAAGTCGGAGTCCTTCCAGGCGCTGACCTCGTTTGGCATGAGCGCCGTGTACGCCGCCATGTTGATCACGCGCTTCCGCGGCGGCGCCCTGGCCGTGACCGCCTACGACTTGCAGGAAAAGTCCGAAGTTATGGTCGAGCGCGGACATGCGCTCTTTATTCAGATCCCCGACCTGGGCTGGCTCTACCTGCTGGTGCTGGTCTCGGCCCTGGCTCCTCTGGTGCTGTACATCCTGGGGCAGGTACAGAAAAACCGCGCGCTGTTCGACATGGCCAGCAAGGCCATGTTCATCACCATTGCGCTGCAGGCCCTGGGCCTGGCCATCTTTATCACCCGCGTCAAGAACGGGCAGTACACGTCTCCGGTAGCTGAAGGACAGTTCTACAGCACGGCGATGCCGGCCAATCCGTTTCTGCTGGCGGGCATCATCGGTGGCATCGTCGCCGGACTCCTCTACCTGTTGCTGCTGTGGCGCCGCGAAGGCCTGCAGAAGATGATGCCTTCGTCCGACAAGCTGGACGCCGTGACCTACAAGGTCATCTGCATTGCCTTTCCCTTGCTGACCTTGATGATCGCCGCCGGCGCCTACTGGGCCAATCAGGCGTGGGGCAGCTACTGGAGCTGGGATCCGAAGGAAACCTGGGCCGCCATCACCTGGCTGGTCTATGCCGGCTACCTGCACATGCGCATCACCCGTGGCTGGAAGGGACGTCGCGCGGCCTGGTTCGCCATCCTTGGATTTGGCGTGGTGATCTTCACCTTCTTCGGCGTCACCTACCTGCTGCCGGGCCTGCATGCCTACGCCGCCGGCTGATCTGCGAAAAAAATGTAAGTTCAAGGGCCGTCGCAATTTGCGGCGGTCTTTTCTTGCGGTTTGTTTTACCATGGAGTCACACGGCCTGAACGTCTGACAGGCAGTGGCTGACAGGCACGTGCGGTTCCACCGAGCGTACCCGAGGAGACCCTGGTGAGCAGAGTCCGCGTCAACTGGCAGATCAAGGCATTATTGCCGGTGGCACTGGTATTGGTGAATGGTCTTCTACTGTTCGCCTTGATCACGGTCACCTTGCAGGATCCAGCGCGCAACCAGGTGCTGGCCATTGGATTTGCCGGGGCCATCGTCATTTGCGCCGTTCTTTTCATGGTGCTGGCCGTGGTCATCCATCGCCCGGTGGTGGAACTTCAGGAGAAAATGGAGCTGGTTCGCGCCGGCGATCTCTTTGTGAAGGTCGAGTTCGCCGACCGCAACGACGAAATCGGCGACCTGGGGCAGAACTTCAATGAGATGGTGCAGCAGCTTCGCGAGAGCCGCGAGGAGATTGAGCGCCTGCACCGCACCCAGATGTCGCGCGCCGAGCACCTGGCAACCCTGGGTGAAATGGCTGCCGGACTGGCACATGAGATACGCAATCCTCTGGCGGGTATTGCCGGCGTCATGGAGATTGTCGGACGCGATCTGCCGCCGGATTCCGCCGCCAAGGACGTGCTTGGCGAAGTGCGCCACGAAGTGATGCACATCAACCGCATTGTTACCGAGCTGCTGGAAATTGCCCGCCCCAAGGCGCCAGTTTTCAGCCCGGCGGACATTGTGGCCGTCAGCGATCAGGCGGCACTGTTTGCTCGCGATCAGGCTTCCAAGCGGCATGTGAACGTACACGTTCTCAAAAACAAAGCCATACCGCCGCTGGAGTTCGATAAGGGGCAGATCCACCAAGTTCTTTTGAATCTGTTGCTCAACGCGGTGCAGGCCTGCGACGAAGGCGCCAGTGTGCGGGTCGAGTTCGCCGAAGACAACGAAAACGTAACCACCCGGGTGATCGACACCGGCAAGGGAATTCCGCCCGAAGTGCTGCCCAACATTTTCCGTCCGTTTTTTACTACCAAGGGGAACGGAACGGGGCTGGGGCTCTCATTGGCGCGGCGCATTGTGGAAGATCATGGAGGCTGGTTGACGGCAACCAGCGAAGTCGGAGTGGGCAGCATATTTTCGCTGGTGCTCCCCAAGAAAAGGCCTTTAGACTGAAGTTACCGTGGGGTCGCTGATCGTAATCGGCCAATCTATATTTTGACGCGCTAACCGCCCTTTGTGCGTGTTACTCTCCTAGGTCCGGTAGAAGAATGTTCTATGAGTGAAAAGGTTTTGATTGTTGATGATGAGAGACTGGTTCGCTGGTCGCTCCGTCAAAAGTGCGAAGAGTGGGGGTACCAGGTCACCGAGGCGGAAACCGGCGCCGATGGCCTGCGCCTGGCCCGCAATGAATCTCCGGACCTGGTCCTGCTGGATGTTCGCCTGACCGACATGAACGGTCTGGAGGTGTTGCAGCGCCTGAAGCAGGCCGGCGACGCACGGGCCGTCATCATGATTACGGCCGACCCGCAACTGGAAGACGTAAAGCAGGCCCTGAAGCAGGGCGCATACGACTTTATCGGCAAGCCGGTGGATTACGACGAACTGCGCGTTGCGGTAAAGAACGCGCTGGAAGCCACGCTGCTGCGCTCGGAAAACGAGCGTCTGAAGAAAGAAGTCTTGCAGCGCCGCCGCGCCGCCTATCACGACGTGGTGGGTGAGTCGCAGAAGATGAAGGACTTGATGTCCTTCGTCAATAAGGTCGCCTCCAGCGAAGCCACAACGATTCTGATACAGGGCGAGAGCGGCACCGGCAAGGATCTGATCTCGCGCGCCATCCACTTTGAGAGCCGCCGCAAAGACAAGCCGCTCATCGTCATCAACTGCTCGGCCATCCCGGAAACATTGATGGAGGCCGAACTCTTTGGCCACGAGAAAGGCGCTTTCACCGACGCCAAGGCCATGAAGAAAGGCCTGTTCGAGCAGGCCGACGGCGGTACGCTCTTCCTGGATGAAATCGGCGAACTGAGCGGCCTGCTACAGGCTAAACTGCTGCGCGTTCTGGAAGAGCAGGTGATCCGCCGCGTGGGCGGCGTGAAGGATCAGGAAGTGGATGTGCGCGTGATTGCCGCCAGCAATCGCGACCTGGAGCGCGCCGTGCGCGAAGGACAGTTCCGCCAGGATTTGTATTACCGCCTGGCCATCATCTCGCTCTTCCTGCCGCCCCTGCGCGATCGCCGCGAAGACATCCTGCCCCTGGTGCACTTCTTTATCGAGCGCTACAACAAGCGCTTCCGCAAGAGCGTGCGCGGCATTACGCCGGAGACGCGCGACCTTTTGCTGCGCTACGAGTGGCCAGGCAACGTGCGCGAGTTGAAGAATGCCATTGAGCGCGCCATGATCCTGGAAGATGACGACCTGCTGCGTCCGCTCTACTTGCCGTTTTCCGTGGGCTCTCCCCTGAGCAGCCTGACGGCCTTTGAAGTTTCCTCGGGCGGCAATGTCGCGGCCACCAACGGCGTCGTGGCGCCCGTCGCCGCGCACGACGTGCAGGTGGTGAACGGAAAGAACGTGCCCCGGCTCTCGATTCCCGAGGGAGGCACCAGCCTGGAGGAAATTGAGCGCACCATGGTGGAATTGGCCATGAACCAGGCGAACCGCAATCAGACGCAGGCGGCCAAGCTGCTGGACATCAGCCGCGACGCGCTGCGCTACAAGCTGAAGAAGTTCGGCTTCATGCACTCGGACGAGGACGAGCCTGGCACCACCCCACCGGCCTGAATCGTCTCTGGAAGAAAATAAAGGTCCATTCTGAACGCCGCGTCTTGCAATTGGACGCGGCGTGGCCGTTCAGGACAGTTATAAGATTGAAAATTCTCTGCGCGGCGTCAGTCCGGAATTCTTTTCCGGTGACGTTTTCTCTTGTGCTTCGTCTATAAAAGCGTGGCTTAGAGCAGTTCCAGAGATGGTGCACCCTGAAGCCGCAGGCTACGGCCGTCGTGACCAACAGGGAACGGCGGCAGTGAACAATCTGCCAAGGGTATGGCTCTCTGAAACCGCTCAACATGCGGGAAGACTCGCTGGGTAGCGGGAATTTCCTCGGGCGCAGGAGTGTGTCTTGCCGCATCGATTCTTCGTAAATTCCTAACCCATTGATTTGCTGGAAGATATTAGTGTGCAAAAAAGTGTAAGTTTGGCCCTTGGTGTGCCCAAGTATTCAGCGGAGGATCTCATGGAACCCACGCTAGTGGTGATTGGCATAAGTTTGCGGAGTGCCAAGCTCGCCATGCGTGAGCGTTTTCTCCTGGATGCCGGGCAGCGTGCCACGGCGCTCAGTTCACTGGTCCGTTCCGACGCCGTGGATGAGGTCATCGTTCATTCCAACTGCAACCGGACGGAGTTTCTGGTCTGGACGCAGGACGCCTCCGAGGCCTCGAACTCCATTCTGCGGTTTCTTACCCGCTGCAACAATCTGAAGCTGGTTGAGTGGTCGAACTTCTATCGCCTGGTGGGGGATGCGGCGGTGGCGCACGTTTTGAGCGTGACCAGTGGCAGCGACTCGGCGATCTTTGGCGATCCCGACGCGGCCAACTCGGTGCTGGCCTCCTGGCAGGAGGCGCAGCGCGCGGGAACCACCGGGCGCTTCCTCGATTCGCTGATGGCCAAGGCATTCAACGTGGCTGGACGTATCCGCCAGGAGCTGGGTACCATGACCAGCATGATGACCGTGGCCGAGGCTGCGGTGGATGCATTGCGCGGGAACCTGGGCGACTTGAAGCAGCGGAGGATACTGGTGCTGGGCGCCGGGCAACTGGCGCATTCCGTGGTGCGGGAGCTGCAACGCGACGAGATTGGCGAAATTACAGTGATCAACCGCAGCCTGGATCACGCGCAGCAGTTGGCGCGCCAGTGCAAGGTCCGCGCGGTGCATTCCGAGGGGCTGTGGGAGCAGGTTCTGGCGGCCGATGCCGTGCTTTCCGCGGCGGCACAGCGCACCCTTCTGACCCGCGAAGAGCTGTCGGTGGTGATGCGCGAGCGCCGCGAACGGCCTCTGCTGGCAATCGACCTGGCCGTGCCGCGCACCATCGATCCGGAAATACGCACCCTGGACGGCGTGACCGCCTTCGATCTTGACGACCTTTGCGACTTGGCCGAAGCCGCTCCTACGCGCCGGCAGGCGGTTCACATGGCCGAGCGCATCATCGCCCTGGAGGCCGCTGGCTTCCGCGGCAAGCTCCTGTCGGAGGCGGTAGTGCCCACAATCTCCGGCATGAGGGAGCGTCTGGAGCAGATCTGCCACGAAGAGATGGAGCAGCTCAGCGAGCAGTTCGGTCCCTTTACCGAGGATCAGCAGCTTGCGCTGACGGCTTTCTCCGCGCACATCACACAGCGCATCAGCGCCACCCTGGCGCGCCAGTTAAAGACAATGCCGGGCCGCGGCGAATTGACCACGGCGATCCAGCAGCTTTTCCAACTGGAGGAGCTGGCCTCCGAGCGTAACGTCAACCTCTGTGACTAAAGCGCTGCTCCCCGCGGATTTCTCCTGTAGTCCGCGCGGAATATTTCAACGCATTGCCTCCCAAAATGAACTCATTACCATTCCGCGAAGGAAGCGGGACGGCACTTACTTTGGTGTTTCCGTCCGGGCTGGGGAGACGCTGCGGGGCGTCCGTAAGCAGCAACAGAACAAGTTGCCCTGCTGCACGACGCCGCAAGGTGCACGGAGGAGACGATGAAACGATTTGCCATGCTGGTTCTGTGGACGATGTTAGCCGCAACCCTGGTGCAGGCTCAGGCGCACTGGAGCTTCAAGGGTACGGTGATCAAGATGAGCACGCACGATTGCCCCATGCGCGGCTTTGTGGCTGCCATGTCGGGCGGTCCCGTGACCTCCGGCACTTGCCAGGAGTACACGATACTCTCCGACAAAGTGGTGTATGTGGTTCTGGCGCGCCGCGGCCCGGTGTTTATGCCGCTGGCCGAAAATATTGATTTTGTCGTGACCAAGAATGAGCTGACCGTGCTCTCCGACGATGAGAAGTCGAAGTCGCGCTTTGCCATTCAGCAGATGACGCTGCGCTCTGAGTGGGAGCGCGAAGAAGCACGCAAGGAAATGGCTACACGTCTGCTCCAGCGCAGCCTGAGCAGTGAGCCTCCGGCGAACCAGCGCCCCATCCTGGTGCAGCGCGCCGAACGCTAAAGGGCTTTCAGGGCTTGGCGGGGCAGGTCACGCCCGCCTTGGCCCGCTCATTCGCGGGCTCCAGCTTTAAGGCCTCGTTATAAGACGCGGCGGCATCGGCGCACTTCCCCTGCGCTGCAAGGATGTCACCGCGTAACAGATAAGCCTCGGCCGTGGGATTGCGCTCCAGGCTGACGGCGACACTGTTTAAGGCCGCGTCGTATTTGCCGTCATGCAGCAGTCTGGCCGCCAGGGTCAAACGGCGATGCGCCGCGGCTTCATCACTATCGGTGGTGGCCGCTGGAGGATTCAGCGCCTCCGCCATCTCCTGTTCGGAAATCTCTTTCAAAAGAAATCGCAGGCGAGCGCGCACCACGGCCTGGTAATTCACTTTGCGGAACGACTCATAGGCCGCCAGGCGGTGTCCGTGGTCGATCATCACCACCACGGGCAACTGCGCTACGCCAAGCTGCCCGTACAGGCGATCGCCTTCATCCATCAGCACCGGCATGGCGAGGCCGGCCTGCCGCGCTTCGCCTTGTGCATCTTTGTCCGGCGTGTGGCCGGGTACCACGGCAACCCAGTAGATGGAGCGCCCGGCAAGTTCCTTCTGCACGGCGGCAACTTCCTGCAATGCCATCAGCGAAAAGTCCTGGCCGGGACGGAAATACAGAATGGCGTTCAACTCTTCCGGCCCGAAAAGATGTTGCTTTGGACCGTCCAGCGACGTCAGCTCAAAGTCGGTGATGGGCGTGCCCAGTTGGGCGTGCGTAAAACCGCACGCCCCCGGGCCGAACATCGTCCATACGGCGAGCAGGCACAGACTGCGGATTGCATCCAGTCCGGGCATCAGGGCTTCGCCGCCGCATCCTTGCTGGAGTTGTTGTACGTCTTGGTGGCGTGGCAGGTCCGCGAGCAGGAACCGCCGGTGGGCGTCTTAGTGTAGTTGATCTTCAGCGGCCAGCCCTTGCTGCCGTAAGGAACCGATTCGCGAATGTGGTGATCCTGCGTGGAAGCGTGCACCTCGTGGCAGGCGCGGCAAGTGCGTCCCATGTCGTTCTTGTTGGTGTGCACGTAGTGCAGATTCCTGCTACCGTCGCGGAACTGCGTCAGCTCGGTGGTTTCCGGCGAGGTGAAGGCTTTTTCGTCGTGGCAGCCAAAGCAAAGCGCGTAATTCTTGGCGTCCCACTCGGCGTAGAACGCGGAGGGGTAGTTATTGGTCAGCAGGCGGAAGTTGTCGCCGCCGTGCGTCTGGTGGCAGGCGCTGCAATCGTCGCCGGCAATGGGGCCGTGATGATTGGGATTGGCGGCCAGCAGGGCCTTCATGTTGGTCAGCTTCTTGCCGTTGTGATCCAGCACGTTGTCCTTGCCGTGGCAATCCAGGCAAAGCTGCATAGGCAATTGCACCAGCAGGTGCTCCACGTTGGCGCCGTGCGGGTTGTGGCAGTTGGCGCACTGGCGGTCGTTGGTCAGCGCGTCGTGCTTTACCTTGGCATTCTGCACCGTGTCGTGAATCGATTTGTGGCAGCTTGTGCAGAGCGTTCCGGCCTCTTCCAGCAGCAGCTTGGGATGATTGGAATTGTGCGGATTATGGCAGCTCAGGCAGTTCTTCTGCGAGGGCGGGTGCGGATACTTGCGTGACAGAATCTGCTTGAAATCGTCATGACAGCCCATGCACAGATCGTTGCCGGAGGTCTTTACCGGGCCGGGATTGGCCGGATCGCTGTTCTGGTGGCAGATGCTGCAATCGCCAGCCTCGAATGGCGCATGGCTGGTGGCGTTCTTTTCCGTGATGGTGACCGGAGCCCAGCGGCTGCTGCTGGCGGGTGTTGCCGCCGGCTTGCTAACCACGGTATGCGCGGCTACCGTGCGCAGCGGCGTTTTGCGGTGCGGTGATGCGGTTTGGGCCGCGGCGCTGGCTGCCAGGCCCTGCAACACGATGAGCACGGCGGCAACAGAGGCAACGGTCGAGACGGCACGCTGCCACCACGCAGCGCTGCGCGGAGCATCAACGGGAAAGAATTGGGACGCACGAATCACGAGAGCCTCCTTAGGAGCACCTTGCGGGCGCGCCGCAAAGAGTCCTTTTTCAACCTGCAATGACAGCAAACAGAGAAAAACAAGTCCCCACTCCACATCGTTGGCGGGTGGGTGACCTATGGAAATTGACTTAGGATCTAGCAGCAAAAGCCTATAAGTAACAAGCTCGGGATTCAAGCAAGAAATCACTGTAACTGCAACAAAAGTAACGATTTCGGATGACGGGATGGGATCTGGATGAGGCGCTCTGGAAAGCGTGCTTCCGCCTCCTCTGGTGGCCACAAAATTCGTGCCGGATGAAGCGCTGTCCGTCATCAGCGCGCGCAAAAAATTCTTAGCCAAAGGTCATTCCCGCGGCCCCAGAATCGGCGGAGGATTCCCGCCAGGCAGGGGCGCTGCGGGTTTCCGCCACGCGGCGTACACAAACCGGGCGCAGCCTCCGTTTTCTCCTGTGAAGGCAGGAGGTGAGCGGTGCGTGCGACGTGGCGATGGCTGTTGGCGGCGTGGTTGGCTCTGGCTGTTTCTGCAATGGCCGCGGCCGCACCGGGCGTGGCGGAAAACTCCGGCGCCTCTGCCGCCCCAGGCGCGGACGAAGAGATTCTGACTTTTCGCAGCGAGGTGCGCGAGGTGCGGCTGGCCTTTGCCGCCAGCGATTTGCAGGGGCGCAGCGTGCATAGCCTGGCGGCCGCCGACGTGGCAGTGGTGGATAACGAACACATTGTGCGCCACTTCCGCAGCTTTTCTCCGGCGGCGGAGAGTCCTTTGAACCTGATCCTGCTGATCGACATAAGCGGTTCCATGGAGAAGGGCGTAGCGAAGGAAGCCGCGGCCGTTGAGGATTTTCTGAAGACGACACACTGGGGCAGCGCAGACCGCGTCTCGATCCTCGCCTTCTCCGGCCTCAAGCCGGAGCTTATCTGCGCGGGCGATTGCGCCTCCGGACAGGTGGCGGCAAAGCTGAGCGCGGTGAAGGCCGAAGGACAAACTCCGCTCTACGATGCAATGTTCCAGGCCGAGGAGATGATTCGCAAGCAGGCCGGGCCGGAGTATCGCTCGGCGCTGATCCTGTTCTCCGACGGCGCCGACAACATCAGCATGAGGAGCTTCGGCGAAGTTGTGGAGAGAGCGCAGAACCTGCAAGCCGCCGTGTACAGCTTGAATGCCTGCCCGCGCCAGTGCGCTTCCGAGCGCGGACGCGGCGTACTGGCCTCCCTGGCCGCCAGCACCGGAGGAAGCTATTACGAGACGGGCGGCGAGCCGCGGAGTTATCTGCGCGGCGTGGTGGAGGACCTGCGCTCCGGCTACGTGTTGACCTATGAACTGCCCGAAAATGAGGCCGGCAGCCACACGGTAAAGGTGTTGGCCGTGCGCAATCCGAACCTCATGTTCCGCTCCCGCAGCCGCTACCACGAAATGCCATCCCTTCCGTAAGCAGGGTGATTCCCCTCTTGGGATTTTTCGTTTGGGCGCGGACAGCACCTGCCCGTATCATCGAAGCAGAATCATTATTCATGCCAGGCATGGCCTTCCTTGCGGAGGCTGCGGTGTTTTGCGCCTGGCCGGTGTTGTTTCCCCGGATGGAGGTTGTGTTGCGACTGCGTCGTTTGCAGGTTGTTGTCTTGGTTCTTTTTTGCGCCACGCCGGCCCTATTTGCTCAACGGACGGAAGATGCGCTTTCCTTGGGACCCCAGGTTTTTGGCGGATATAGCGAGTACCACCCCGGTGGCAAGGTCAACGGCACTGCGGTGCCGAACTTCAACTCCGGAGTGGCGGGAGAGTTTGAGTGGATGAACGGCCGCTGGACGGGACTTTTGTTCGACGGCGCCGTGCTGCACGGCAGCTCCGGGACGGCGTACAACTTCAATTTCGGCGTTCGTTTGCAGGCACCCTTCGGGCGCGTCACTCCGTTCTTTGACGGCATGATTGGAGTGCAGCACATCACCTCCAACAGCGTGCCCAGTCAGAACACTCCCGCGTACATTGCCGGCGGCGGTGTGGATGTGCGGTTAACCAAGCATCTTTCCCTGCGCCCCATCCAGATACTGTTCATCAATACCACTTACAACGCGGAGACGGTGACCGGAGACAAGCAGTATTTGAACGGCACGCGTATGCAGGCGGGCCTGGTGTATCGCTTTGAGCGGCCGGGAGGTGTGCGGCAACAGCCCGCGGCTGCCTGCGACATCGAGAACGCGCGAGTGATCTCCGGCGAACCGGTGTGCCTGAACGTGCAAGCCAGCGGCTTCCGCACCCGCAAGCTGCACTACTCGTTTGCGGCAACCGGCGGCAAGGTGGCCGCAAACGGCAGCGTTGCCACGGTGGATACGAAGGGCGTTGATGCGGGTTCCTACCTGATCAAGGCCAGGGTGGAGAGCTCCAGCGCCAGGCACTTACAGTCTGCCGATTGCCAGGCGGAATTTGCCGTGGAGGCCGCATCCGCAGCGCCGCCCGCGGAGACTGCCAAGCCAGCGGAAGAGCCGGTAAAGCCTGCCGAAGAAGCGGCTCCGGCCAAAGAGACGGCTCCCGTGGTGGAGACGGCACCGGCCGCGGCTCCGGAAAAAGTATCCACCGAACGCGATGCGCCGAAAAAATTTGCCAGCGTTCTTTTCGAGCGGGACGTAAAGCGTCCTGCGCGAGTGGACAACGAAGCCAAGGGCGAACTCGACCGCTTTGCCGACGCCCTGGCCGCCGCGCCTGACATGAAGGCCGTGGTGATTGGACGGGCGGCGAAGTCCGAAGGCGGCAGCGATGCCGAGCGCAGGGCACGAGCGGCGCAGCGCGCGGTGAACACCAAGTACTACCTCACGCTGGATAAGGGCATCGACCCCAAGCGCATTGAGCCGCGGGTTGGCAGCATCTCCGGCAAGCTGGTGGAACTGTGGCTGGTGGCGCCGGGCGCTTCGCTTCCGGAAGAGGGAACGGTGAAGGTGGACGAAGCGCGCGTGAAAGGCGTGCCGCGCACTACGGCCGGTTCGCAGGTGAAGCCCAAGGCAAAGCACGCAGCCAAGCACTCAGCCAGGAAGGCGCATTCCGCCGCCAAGTTCAGGGCGCTTCCGAAGCAATAAAATACACGGCAGAGGTTCGCCAAACAGAAAGAGCCGGGGCTATGCTCTGGCTCTTTCTGTTGCGCGAATCAATTTTTGCAGAAGAGGTGAGTGCGGCTTACTGCTCCCACACAAAGCCGTCGAAGGTGTGCAGCGTTTGAAAGCCGAGGCGGCGGTAGAAGGCGAGGGCGCGCGTGTTCTCTTCGGTCACGGTCAAAGACATTTCGCTGAAGCGGCGCGCCGCCAGGTCGGCGTAGCAGTAGCGCAGCAGATGCTCGCCAATGCCCGCGTGCCGGTACTCCGGCAGGCTGCACACCTGGGTGATGTGGCCCACATCGTTCTTCACGCGCGAGCACAGCAGCAGTCCCACCCGGGAGTTTGTGCGGCGGTCAAAGGCGACGAAGGACGAGCTGGGGTCGAAGACGCCGCAGCCGGGAAAGCGCACGATGTTGTTCAGAAAGCGCAGCGAGCCGGCGACGGTGCGGTACTGGTCGTTCACGTCGCTGTCGATGTGTCCGCGATACGCGGCGGTGATGATGCTGGCCGCGGGCTGATAGTCGGCCTCGGTCCAGCGGTGAATCTCGATCTCGGCGGCCAAAGGGCGCTGCGGCGGCGTGTAGCTTTCAGCAAGCGGCATGTGCAGGAACTGGCGGCGGTAGCAGCGGAAGCCCGCGGCGGCAAACGGCTCAGCCAGCTCGCCCGTACCGTGAATCAGCAGTTGCGCCTCCACGCGGCGCAGACCGGGAGTTTGTTGCAGGGTGCTGATGGAGTGCTCCAGCAGCTCGTGTTCCACGGCCGCGCGGCGGTTGTAAGTGGAATCGGAGTTCTCCACGAAAAGGTCGCCGATGACGCCCTTCGGGCCTTCATACACAAAAAAGGTGTAGCCGTGCACGCGCCCGCGCTCAATGGCCGTAAAGCCTGGCAGAATGCGAGAGTCCGCGTAGCGCAGAATCATGTCGGCCGAAGCGCGATAGTCCCAGTGGAGCGTGCTTTTCCAGACGGCGATCTCCTCTTCCACGACGGGATGGAGGTCGTGCGAATTGAAGTGACGCAGGTCGAGAATCTCCACTGCAAGCGGGCTCCGGAGCGGGATGGCGCCAATGCAGACGAAGCAATGGCACAGCGCCTAGTGTAATGGAACCACGCCCCGGCGGAGGGTTACTACCTATGGTCGCGCCGCCGGGCTAGGCAAAGTCTGAATAAGTTGGAATTAGTCAGGGCATGGCTTCAGCCATGCCGCAAAGCCGGCAACCATATGTCGCGGCTTTAGCCGCTGTGGGAAGATCCATCAAGAATAAAACGCTTTTCCTCAGGGGCTAAACAGGCTGCGGAAAAAGTCTTGATGTTTGTCACTGTTTTTGAGGTTGCAATGTTTTACAAACGAAGCATGCGTGGAGACGACAAGCAGCAGGCGGCGATGTTCAGTTATGTGACCTTGGAGCAGCGGA
>JARLGJ010000018.1 GCA_031296105.1 Acidobacteriota bacterium
GTGGAACATGAGCAGCCGCGTCGTTGCCACCGGCACGCCGTTCATCTTGGCCGGCACAAACAGCCACTGCCGCAGCGTCTCCACAATAGACGGCACAACCTCCAGCTCGGCGCCCTTCAAAATCGAGGCCTGGGCAATCACTCCATCCTCGTTGATCACCACCTGGAACACCAGGTTCTCGCCGCGCGCGCTCTCCGTCACATGATGCAGTGCGTCCGGGTCCGGCGTGTACACCGGCTGCGCCGGGTTCACCACGTGATGCTGCATCACCGTGTAGCTGGGCGGTTGCGGGTCCATCATCCAGCGCCCGCTGGAGGCCAGCACGCCCACGTGATCCGCGTCGTCCTGCGCATCGTCGGCGGCCTTGTCCGAAGTGCCCTGCGTTTGCGCCTGCACTTGCTCCTGGGGCTGCGTCTGTGCCGCTTCGTGCCTGGGCGCGGAGGATTCGTCCGCGGTCTTTTCCACCACCGCCAGCTTCGGATGGTCCACCGCTTCCACCTGCGCCAGCTCGATCACCTGCGGCCCATCGTCCGGCTGGTACACAATGTGGTCTTGCTGCGGCAGCTTCAATCCAGCCAGGTGGGCGTGCGTGCTGTGCGGTAAAAGGAATGGCAGAATCAGCACCAGCGTCTGCGCCGTAAACGATGCGGCAAACGTCCAGCGCGGCCTGCGTTCTTCAAAGGTTGCAACAGAAAACATCATGACGGTCCGGCCCAACAAATTTACGGTTGCGCTCACTCGCGGCCATGGCCGCTGCGCGCATCCCGTTCGTTATGGATATATCATCATCATAACGCCATTCACCTCGCGGAAGGCAGCCTGACGCGCCGTTCCACGCAATCTCTGAATGTCGAAATTCCGCCGCAGGATTGTAGATCACACCGCGAAGCGCAGAACCCGCCGTCAGAGGACTTCTTTGCCGCCGCGCTCCGGCAATCCCAGCCAGTCTTTCTGATACGCGTAGCTCACCGCCAGCAGAATCGCGCCGAGGATGATGAAGCTCAGCACCCGCCACGCGTGCTCCAGCTCCGAGGTGTCCACCAGAA
Source organism: Acidobacteriota bacterium (assembly GCA_031296105.1). GTDB lineage: Bacteria > Acidobacteriota > Terriglobia > Terriglobales > Acidobacteriaceae > TOLSYN. The sequence continues at coordinate 1,047 of JARLGJ010000018.1, forward strand.
AGACCTTCCCCACCGTGATGGCGATCAGCACCATGGCCTGCCAGCGCAGCACCGCCGCGCGCCGCACAAAGCCCGCCGCCATCAGCGCCGCGCCATACGTCATCAACAGTGCCGAGTAGCAGAATCCGCGCAGAATCATCAGTCCGTGGTGCGCCTGCTGCGCCGCGTAGCGCATCGACTCCGGAGCTCCCGCCGTCATCATCGCCCCGTCGAAGGCGTCGCGAATCTCCAGCAGAAGGGCGGTCAGCGCAATCACGTTCACCATGCCCACCGCCAGCACCGCCTCCAGCCCCTCGTGCGCTTCGTTGGACTGCCGCCGTTCTTCGCGCATCATCCACAGCAACACCGCAATTGCCAGCGCCATCGTGGCCAGCCGTGCGTTGAACACCGGCTGTAGATAGCCCCACTCTTCCAGGTCGTAGCAGAACAGACGTATCAGTCCAATCAGCACTACCGCGGCGGCAAACAGACGGGGCCAGCTTCTCCGCGTCGCCGACGCCGCCCAGAACAGCAGCCCGCCCTCCACCAGCCAGGCCATCGTGCTCCAGTGCGCATGCAGGCGCAGCCCAATCGCCAGCGTCAGCAGGGCAATGGACATCGCCCAATGCACCGTTGGCAGCAAATGCTCGCGCACCTGCTGTTCGCCCTGCCGACGCTCCAGGGCCAGCGCCAGCCCCGCATACAAAGCCGCCAGCACCAGAGCCCAAAACGCCTGTGCGGAAGAAGCGTGAGAACCCAGCGCCAGCATCTCATACACCGCGCCATAAAAGGTGAAGCCGTTCACGATGGCCAGCACCAGCGCCGTGTGTCCCGTGGGCAGCTCGCGGCTCATCCCCGCGTACAGAGGCGCGGCGGCAAACAGCGCGAACAGCAGCGCATACAGCAGCAAGGTCTCGGCGTACAACGCGGAAGTGTAGTAGTCCCCAAACCACGCCGCACCCAGCAGCGCCGTGCCTGCGAACGCGCCTAACAAGATCCGCGGCCACGGCTTGTAGCGTTGCAGCGCAAACGCCCCCGCCGAGATCAACAGCAAATAGCAGAACAGGGCCGCCTCGTGATTCTCTCCCGTCGAGCACAGCACCGGCGTCAGCATTCCGCCCAGCAGCGCCAGCCCCGCCAGCAGTTCGGCATCTTCCACCAGCGCCATCGCCGAGGTCGCCGCCGTCACCAGCAGCATCGCCAAAAACGCCAGCGGCGCCGCCAGCAGATGATAGAGCTGGAAGCTGGCCCACAGCGACAGATACATCGCGCCCACGCCCACGGCCTTCAGCGAATACGAGAACGCCGCCGCCCCGCCGCGCCGGAAGCGTCCGCTCCACCAGCACAGCCCCGCGCCGCCCGCCAGTCCAATCAGCACGCGCAGCCCTGGGCCAATCCATCCATTGTCAAAGGCGAGCTTCAGAAAGTACGACACGCCGATCAGCACGGCCACCACGCCCACGCGATTCAGCCAGCGCGACCCAATGCGCTGCTCCAGAGAGCCGTCTTCCTCTGCGTACTGCGGCATCAACGGTGCGCCGCGCATTGTTTGCCCCGCGCTGCGCGCTGCGCCTTGCGACGCCGCCGATGCCTTGGTTGACAAGTTGGAATATGCAGAAGATTGCAGAACAGGTTCTACCCGCGCCTCGCATGTGGACTCATTTGCTTCCTGCGTTCGCTCCGTTGCTCCCTGCGCAAATGGCTTCGTGATTTCGGTAGATGGAAGACGAAACGCGCGTCCCTCTTGCCCGGAAATTGCGTCTAACTCAGCAGGCTTCTGCTGCGCCAGGAGTTGTTCCAGCCGGTACACGCGCGCGGTGAGCTGCGCCAGTTGTTCGCGCAGCAGTGGTAGTTCTTCGGCTGGATTCATGGCGCAAATTATACCCTTCGGCATAGGGTTATCGAGTAGTAAACTTATGGCAATGCGATCGCATACCGAGTATCTGACCTTTCATACGCAGCATGAGCACGAGTACGTTCACATCACGCCGCAGGTTGAAAAAGCGGTGCGCAACAGCGGAATCCGCGAGGGGCTGGCCCTGGTCTCGGCCATGCACATCACCGCTGGCGTTTACGTGAATGACGATGAAGAGGGTCTGATCGAGGATATTGAAGCCTGGCTGGAGAAACTCGCGCCGAGGAACCCGCATTACAAACATCACAGAACTGGCGAGGACAACGGCGATGCTCACCTCAAATCCATGCTGGTGCATCACCAGGTAATTGTTCCAATCACCGCGGGAAACTTGGACTTAGGGCCCTGGCAGCGTGTTTTCTATGCCGAGTTCGACGGCCGCCGGTCTAAGCGCGTGCTTATTAAAGTAATCGGCGAGTAATCTGTCGTGCTCCTGGCCGTACTACTGAGGTAACTTGACCCGTTTCCTCTGCTTCCGCATGATGCAACGTAGGATGCAGCGGCTGGGATGTCCGCTTCACGGATTCAAAAGCAACTGCATCGGGCACAGCGCTCCGGCACTGGGTCTTCGCCACACCGGCACAACACCAACCGTCAGACCGTTATTTCCTGACGCACGCGATAGGAAGGTTTTGCAATGGCCAATGCACAGCCACTTTTCGGACTCAAGCCGGACACGGGCAACAACCGTGAGAGGATTCCGTCCGCGTCAGAGGCGCTCCACGCCAACCTTCATTTTGCGATAGCCGCCGGCGGAGGCGGGTCCTTGCCCACGCCGACCTTTGCCAGCCTTGAGAGTGCCGTCACCACGCGCCGCGCCAGTTCCATGGCCACTGGCTTCGTGCTGCAGGCCGCGCTGGTCTCGGGAGTGTTGCTCTACGCCGCCGTGGCGCCACGTTTTCTACCCACGCAGTTCAGCAGAATCGAATTGGTTGCCCCCGCGCCGGATCTGTCTCCGCAGCGCAGCACGCCCACGCAGCCGGAGAAATCCGCGCCCGTGCACCCGTCAATCGCCCAGCCCGAGCCGCAGCAGCAGGCGATGTTGGTGCGTTTGCCGCAGCGCGTCAAGCCCGCGCCGCAGCCCGAGGCCGTGCAGCCCGTCGCGATGCCGGCTCCCAACTTCGATGCCAGGATCATTCATGAACTTCCCAGCCCCAGGCAGGTGCGCGCCGTAACCTCCGCCGGCTTCGGTGGCAGCTCCGCCGCGCCCACACTGGACAAGGTTGCGCCCAGCCGGGTGCAGACCGGCGGCTTCGGCGATCCCAACGGCGTGCCTTTGAACGCCAACGGCAGCGGCCGCTCCAACATCGCCGCCGTTGGCTCCTTTGACATGCCGCGCGGCGCGGGATACGGCAACGGCACAGGCGGCGCGCATGGCGCGCGCGGAAGCGTCGCCAGCTCCGGCTTTGGCAACGGCACCGCCGGCCCGGGCAGCGGCACCGCCTCGCGCGGAAACGTGCAGACCGCCGCGGGCTTCAACCGCGTGGCCGCCGCGCCGGAGACAAAACGCTCCGTGCTGCACGCGTCCACCGTGCCCGTCACCATTCTCAGCAAGCCCAGCCCCGTCTACACCGAGGCCGCGCGGGCGCGCCGCATTGAGGGCGAGGTGCTGCTCAACGTCACGTTCTCCGCCGACGGCAGGGTTCATGTGCAGGGCATCCTGCGCGGCCTCGGCTACGGCCTGGATGAGGCTGCCGTAAGGGCCGTCCAGGGAATGAAGTTCACTCCGGCAACGCGCGACGGCCACGCCGTGGATTCTCCCGCGGTCTTGCACGTCGTCTTTCAACTCTCTTAACTCGAACGGTCCAAATCGTTCCGGAAGTTAGAAAATGAGGTTCGCAATGCAACATCGAGCTTGGTACCTGATCCTGGGAGTGGTGCTGGCGCTGTCCTGCGCGGCCGTAGCCGGAGACAAACCCTCCGCCCCGTCTGTCCCCGCCGCGAACTCCGCCTTCGACAAGGTGGTGGACAAGGTCATCGCCCGCGAGAACGGCAACATCAAGGCGCTCCGCCACTACACGCCCATCGTCGAAACCTATCTGCAGTACATGCAGCCCGACCATGAGCTGGGCACCGTTCCCTTCGGCGACGAGTACTTCCTCGATCGCATCGGCTTCGGCACCACGCTGGAAAACCTCTCCTTCCATGAGCGGCCGGGCTTGTTTCATCGCTTGACTCATCCCTTTTCGCACGGCGGCGGCGACCGCGCTGACTTCGATCCCCAGGGCTTTGCCTGGATGTCCGTCATCGACCTTCGCGGACTTGACCGCGCCAACTACCAGTTCGACTATCAGGGACGCGAGTTCCTTGGCGAGCTGCGCTGCATCGTCATCGACGTTACGCCCAGGAGCAAAAAGCCCGAGGGCCGCTTCCTTGGCCGCATCTGGGTCGAGGACCGCGACTTCAACATCGTCCGCTTCAACGGCACCTTCAGCGAATCCTCGCACGGCCAGTACCTGCACCTGGACACCTGGCGCCTCAACATGGCTCCCGGCGCCTGGCTGCCCGCCTACATCTACACCGAGGACAAGCTTCCCTCCGTCTCCAGGGTGAAGGGCGCCACCTTCAAGGGCGTCACCCGCCTCTGGGGTTATAACGTCGGCAAGGGCCACGCCGAAAAGGAATTCACCGAGGTTCTGGTGGACGATCCCAACACGGCCAAGGACGCCAGCGACAGCGCGCAGGACATGACGCCCGTGGCCGCCGAGCGCACCTGGCTGCGCCAGGCCGAAGACAACGTCATCGAACGCCTGGAACAGGGCGGACTGCTGGCCCGCTCCGGCGAGGTGGACAAGGTCCTTAACACCGTCGTCAACAATCTTGAGATCACCAACAACCTCGACATTCAGCCCGAAGTGCGCTGCCGCGTGCTGCTGACTTCGCCCATTGAGAGCTTCAGCGTCGGCCACACCATCTTCATCAGCCGCGGCATGTTGGATGTGCTGCCCGATGAAGCCAGCCTCGCCGCCGTCCTGTCGCACGAACTGGCCCACATCGCCCTCGGACATCCCACCGACACGACCTTTGCCTACAAGGACCGCAGCATCGTCAGCGACCAGAAGCTGCTCGCCCGCATGCACTTCCACCGCACCCTGGACGAGGAGCACGAAGCCGACACCAAGGCCCTCGAGCTGCTTCAGAATTCGCCCTACCGCGACAAGCTCGGCGACGTGGGACTCTTCCTCCGCCAGGTCGATGCCCGCCGCGCCGTGCTGCCGCACCTCATCCAGGCCGAGATGGGCAACTCCATGTCCAGCGGCGTCAACGACCTCCGTTTGCGCTCTTTGACCGCGCAGGCCCCGCAGTTGACTCCGCACAAGGTCACGCAGATTGCCGCTCTGCCGCTCGGCGGACGCATCCACGTTGATCCCTTCAACAACCAGATTGAGATCAACCGCGCCAAAGCCGTGCAGTTGCTAACCGCACGCGAGAAGATGCCGTTTGAAATCACGCCCATCTTCCCGCACCTCACACGCCTCTCCGACGACCAGCAGGCCGGAGCCAAACCTGCTTCCGCGGCCCCGTCTGCCGCGGCGCCCGACGCAACCGCCGCCTCGCGCAACGTGGCATCTCCCGAGGCAGCAGCCACCGCAACCGAAACCCGTTAGTTCATTCGTCTCGCATCTCTCCCTGGCCCGCCCTCGCGGCGGGCCTTTTTATGTTTCCCTGCCGCTCTCCGCTCGCAAATGAGACAATATCCGCGTGCGCTTCCGACCCAGCTCCGAGCCTAGCAGCCGTCACTTCAAGTCCCGCAAGACCCTGGTAAACACCTCGCCGCTGCGCGCCTTCCGCGCCTTGCCCGAGGTCTGGGCGCTCATGCGTCCGCGCCGCCGCCTGCTCACTCTCGGCTTCGCCCTCATGATCGTCAACCGCGTCTGCGGCCTGGTGCTGCCGGCCTCCACCAAGTTCCTGGTGGATGACGTGATGAGCCGCGGTCACGTCAAGCTGCTGCTGCCCATCGTCGCCCTCGTCCTGCTGGCCACCTTCACCCAGGGCGTCACGTCCTTTGCCCTCACGCAGACGCTCTCCAAGGCCGCGCAAAAGCTCATCAACGAGCTGCGCGCCCGCGTGCAGGAGCACGTGGGCCGGCTCCCTCTGCGTTATTACGACGAGAACAAGGTCGGCGTGCTCGTCTCGCGCATCATGACCGACGTGGAAGGCGTGCGTAATCTGGTCGGCACCGGCCTGGTCGATTTCGTCGGCGGACTGCTCACCGCCCTCATCGCCTTCGTCGTGCTCGTGCGCATCAGCCCGCTCATGACCGGCATCGCCTTCTTCTTTCTGCTCGTCTTCGGCATCGTGCTGCGCAAGGCCTTTCAAACCATCCGGCCCATCTTCCGTGAGCGCGGCCGCCTGAACGCCGAAGTCACCGGACGCCTCACCGAATCCCTCGGCGGCGTGCGCGTCGTCAAGGGCTATCACGCCGAGGCCCGTGAGCACGCGGTCTTCACCTCCGGCCTCCAACTCCTCCTGGAGAATGTCTTCCGCACCCTTACCGCCACCAGCCTCATGGGACTCTCCTCCACCGTGCTCATGGGTGTGGTCGGTGCCATTGTTATGTTTGTTGGCGCCCATGAATTCCTCGCCCACAAGCTCACCCTGGGCGACTACTTCACCTACATCATGTTCCTCGGCTACCTTGCCGCGCCGCTCTTCCAGGTAGTCGGCATCGGCACCCAGGTCACCGAGGCCATCGCCGGACTCGAGCGCACCCGCGAAATCCTCAACGAGCAGCCCGAGGACGACGATCCCGCGCGCACCGTACCCATGCAGCGCATCGCCGGCCGCGTCGAGTTCCGTGACGTTGTCTTTGGATATATTCCGGAAAAGCCCGTGCTGCACGGCGTCGGTTTCACCGCCGAGCCCGGTTCGCTCACCGCGCTGGTCGGCTCTTCCGGCTCCGGCAAGAGCACCATCATCTCTCTGCTGGCGGCCTTCCACACACCGCAGAGCGGACAGGTGCGGGTGGATGGCTTCGACCTCGCGCAGGTGAACCTGGCCAGCTACCGCAGCCAGCTCGGCATGGTCCTGCAGGATTCTTTCCTCTTCGACGGCACCATCCGCGAGAACGTCATGTTCTCCCGCCCCGCGGCCACCGAAGAAAAGTTTCTGGAAGCCTGCCGCATCGCCCGCGTCGATGAGTTCGCCGAATCCTTCGAGCAGGGTTATGACACCATCATCGGCGAGCGCGGCGTCAAGCTCAGTGGCGGCCAGCGCCAGCGTCTCTCCATCGCCCGCGCCATCCTGGCCGATCCCCGCATCCTCATCCTCGACGAAGCCACTTCAAGCCTCGACTCCGAATCCGAGGCGCTCATTCAGCAGGGTCTGGCGTACCTCATGCGCGGGCGCACCACGTTTGTGATTGCGCACCGGCTCTCCACCATCCGCCGCGCCGATCAAATCCTCGTCGTCGAGGCCGGCAACATCGTCGAGCACGGAACCCACTCTGAACTCCTCGCCGCCAACGGCCGCTACTTCGATCTCTACACCCGCCAGCACGGCCTCGAGGAAAACCTCTTCCTCGCTCCCGGCGAAGGCGATCCGCACTAAGGATGGACGCCCACGGTGCCCCATTCAAGCCCCGCTGTTCGGGGCTTGAGTGGGAAGGATCAAATGCTCTTGTCCGGGCACGACTTCAGTCGTGCCGCAACTGACGAATCAGCTCCGAGTGGTACCGTTCCCAACCACCCTTGCGTTAACGCTGTCTCGTCTCCGCCAGCCATTGCCTGATCTGTGCCGCAATTTCATCGCGCACCCGCCGAAACACTTCCAGGCGCTGCTCCGGCGTGCCCTCGGCCTCCGCGGGATCGTCGAACGGCCAATGCAGGCGGATCGACGGTCCCGGAAAGATTGGGCAATTCTTTGCCGCGTTGCCGCAGACCGTGATGACATAGGCAAAATGCTGGCCGAGATATTCCGTAACGCTCTTGGAGCGCTGCCCGGAAATATCCACCCCGGCCTCTTGCATCACCTGTATAGCCAGCGGATTCACCTGTGAAGGAGCAACTCCGGCGCTGTGCGCCTCGTACTCCGCGCCGCCCAGTTCACGCAGAAACCCTTCCGCCATCTGGCTGCGGCAGGAGTTTCCCGTGCAAAGAATCAATACCTTCGTCGCCATGCTATTGCGCACCTCGGCACCCGGAAGCACACGCCGGAGAGACACCCGGCGCATCCACCGCGGGGAAATATTTCTTCTGCAGGAAGAAGGACACGTTGACCAGTGCGATCATGACCGGAACCTCCACCAGTGGTCCAATCACCGCCGCAAAGGCCGCGCCCGAGTTGATGCCGAACACCGCCACCGCCACCGCTATGGCCAGTTCGAAGTTGTTGGAGGCCGCGGTGAACGACAGTGTCGCCGTCCGCGAATAATCCGCGCCCAGCCGCCGTCCCATGGCGAACGACACCAGGAACATCACCACAAAGTAGATCAGCAGCGGCACCGCGATGCGCAGCACGTCGAGCGGCAGACGCACGATGTACGAGCCCTTCAGCGAGAACATGACAACAATCGTGAACAGCAAGGCGATCAGCGTCAGCGGCGCAACGCGCGGCACAAAGTTGCGGTCGTACCAGCCAAGTCCCTTGGCGCGCACCATGAGGGTCCGCGTCACAAAGCCCGCAAGAAACGGCACCCCCAGGTAGAAGAAGACGCTGCGCGCGATTTCCGCGATCGAGACGTGCACGGCCATCCCGCGCAACCCCAGCACCGGCGGCAGCACCGTGATGAACAGCCACGCGTAGAGCGAATAGAAGAACACCTGGAACAGTGAGTTGAACGCCACCAGTCCCGCGGCGTACTGCGTGTCGCCCTTGGCCAGCTCGTTCCACACAATCACCATGGCAATGCAGCGCGCCAGGCCGATCATGATGAGGCCCGCCATGTATTCCGGATAGCCGCGCAGAAACACCACCGCCAGCACAAACATCAGCACCGGGCCGATCACCCAGTTCTGCACCAGCGAGAGGCCGAGCACCTTCTTGTCGCGGAACACAAGATGCAACTCTTCGTAGCGCACCCGCGTAAACGGCGGATACATCATCAGGATCAATCCGGCGGCAATCGGAATCGAGGTGGTTCCGATGCTGAATCGGTTAAGCAGCGGAACCACGCCGGGCACAATCCAGCCGAGGGCAATCCCCAGCGCCATCGCCGTAAAGATCCACGCGGTCAGGTAGCGGTCCAGAAATCCCAGTCTCAGCTTCGCCATGTGATCTACTTCCTTCCGTGCAGCTTGATCGACGCCACCGACTCCGCGGCCTCGCGGATCAGCGCATCCGGATTCTTCAGCGACGTGATCTGCACCGTCGAAGCGCAGCAGGAGGTCTTGCCGCTGCACGATGCATCCGGCGCCAGCACTTTCACCAGCTCCGAGCCGTGTGCAATGCGCGGAATCGACAGGTCGCGCAGCCCCGCCGAGAGTACGGTAAACAAATAATCCGTCATCAGGTCCGCGCCGGAGATGCAGCCCACATAGGCGCTCACGTCTCGCCGCAAAGCCTCCGGCAGCGGCTTCAGCAGCACAATGTCGCTGACCGCGAAGTGCCCGCCCGGCTTCAGCACGCGCGCAATTTCGCGGAACACCGCAGGCTTGTCGGTGGAAAGATTGATGACGCAGTTGCTGATCACGTAATCGACGCTGGCGTCCGCCACCGGCAGTTGCTCAATGTATCCCTTGCGGAACTCCACGTTCGCCGCGTTGCGCTTGGCCGCGTTCTCGCGCGCCAGGGCCAGCATGTCGTCCGTCATGTCCACGCCAATCACGCGCCCCTCGGAGCCCACGCGATTCCATGCCAGAAACGCGTCAAAGCCCGCGCCCGATCCCATATCCAGCACCGTCATGCCAGGCTTGATTTCGGTAAGCGCCAGCGGATTGCCGCAGCCCAAGCCCAGGTTGGCGTCGCCAGCCAGCGCCAGTTCTTCCTCGCTGTAGCCAATCGAGCGTGCCACGTCCGCCACCGGCGCCGCGCTGGCCTTCGCCTCTCCGCGAGCCACCGCGGCATAATGATTCCGTACTTCTTCCTTCATATTTGTCTCGCTCATGCTTCTCCTTCTTCGTCGGCAGGCAAAATCTCCACGGGCTCGTTGAGTCCGCAGCAGGTTGTGTTTTCCAGGGTTTGATTCAGTGTATGCAGCGCGGAGAGAACGCGGGCGCGCTGCGCTTCCGTCATGGCGGCGGCCACTTGCGCCGAGCGCTCCAGCATCAGGCGATCCAGTTGGCGGCGCGTCTTGCGCCCTGCGGCGGTGATGACCACCGAGGCGGCGCGGCGGTCGCTGCCCGCGCCCCACTCCCTTCGCACCAGTCCGCGCTGTTCCAGCTTGTCCAGCACGCGGCTCATCGCGCTCGGTGAGATCGAACAATGGGCGGCCAGCTCCGCGAGCCGCGCCCCTTCACGCCTGGAGAGAATGCGCAGGATGGCGCATTGGCGCTGCGTCAACCCTCCGCAACAGACTTCATCGGGTCCAACCCGGCCCAGCACCGCGGAGAGCCGTTCCAGCTCATCCCACCATGCCTGCGCCGTTTCCTGTGCCACGGGAAGCTTCATGGAGAGAAGATAGCAATATTACTTGCATGATGCAAGCAATTATTTTTACCTCCCCTTGCCGCCTACTTCAGCAGGTGCGCCGCCGGGACGTCTGCCGGCAAACGCCGCGGGTGCGCCGCCGTCTCCTGCAACGCTTTAAACAACTCGCCTGCGCGCGCCGCTTCGTCCGTCAGACCGTCGTCCAGCACCGCGAACTCTTCCAGTTCGCCGTGGTTGTAGGCGTTCTGCATCTGCCCCTGCGACTTATGCGCCGCAATCTCCCAGTTCACAATCGTCTGGTAACTGATGGCGTCGCGGAAGCCGAACTTCACCGTGCGATCCGTCGTGTACTCCCCGGGCAGCGTGCGGAAGGGATGCGCCTCGCTCTTGTAGCCCTCCCACGAGGGCTGCCGCGAGCCATCCTTCTGTCCCCACTGGCAGCCCAGCACCACGGGCTTCGCGCCCTTCATCTGCTGCGCCGCCTGCAGCGCGGTCAGCGTGGCGGCCTTGTGTCCGCCGTGTGTATCCGGCGTGGGAAACAGGGTGAACACGTAATCGTAATTTCCGCTCTCCAGCCGCCGCGTCACTTCCGGCAGCACCACGCCCTGCTGCCAGTGCTGTTCGAGCACCTCGTCAATGTCCTGCGTGTAGCGCACGTCGCGCTGATCCAGAAAGAAGTGATTGCTGATTCCCAGGATGCGGCCGGCTTCCATCAGCTCGCGCTTGCGGATCTCCGGCAGCATCTTGCGTCCCACCGCTTCGTCCGTCAGCGCCACGCCGTAGTAGCTCTCCGCCAGCAGAGAGTAGCGGTACCCGCCCTCGCCGTTGGTGATCACCAGTTGATCCACCGTGCCGCCCAGGTTGTGCGTAATCTCGTACACCGTGGCCGCAAAGCACGATTCATCGTCCGGATGCGCCACCACGATCAGCGCCCGCGGCGCGGCGGACTTGGCGGCCGCAGCCGCCGGAGTCTGCGCCACTCCCAGCGCGGCACACAGCAATACAAAGCAAAAAGACATTAGGCGGGGACGAAGATTCACGGTGTGCTCCTTGGCGTGCGTCATCTTCCATCCAGTGTAGTTTCCCCGCGCGCAGAAAAAAAGGGCGCCGCGGAGAGCCTCCACGGCGCCCAGCCTTGCCGCCCCTGAGCGGCACTGCTCAAGCTATTTGGTCGTCACCGTATGCGTGTAGTACAGCAACGTGTACGCCTTAATGCTGCCGTCGGACTTCGGCACGCCGTACACCTTCACCGGCACGCCCGTCGCCAGGTTGGTGGCAATGGCCGCCAGGTTGGAGGAGTTGCTCGGATCCTGCGCCGTAACGGTGATCGCGCCGTTCTGCCGGTCCACCTGGTACACCAGCGTGGAGCTGCCCGCGGTGGTAAGAATGTCCACCGTCACCGGATTCGCCGCCGTGGCCGCCGTGCTGCTGTTCGACTCCGGCACCGTATAAATAAACGTGTTGGTCGAGGTCGAATACGGCGCGCTCACAAATCCCAGTGGAGCCGTCGTCGGCATCAGGATGGCCCACTTCGCTGCCCATGTGCCGGCCGCCGCCGGATCGTTCCAGATCGACTCCGTCTGCACGAACGAGGGCAGCGCTCCCAGGTTGCCGCCAAAGTTCACCACGTCGTTCGTCGTGCTCACAAAGTCCGTCACCGCCGTGGTGCCCGTGTCCTCCAGCGTGGGATAGGCGAACTCCCACCAGTAGAAGCCGCTCACCGCGCTTCCCGTCTGGCTGGTGTTGGCCGTGCTCGACGAGATGTAGTTCAGCGTGCCGCTGTAGTCGTCGCGTCCGCCGCGATGGTCGCCCATGCAGAAGTTGCGCGTCAGGGTAAATCCCGTGCTCGTCGGCAAAGTCACTGCGCCGTTGTAGCGCGCGTTGTCGATCTCCACCGAAAGCGCCGTCGGCGGCGTGGTGGTCGAGAGCGGGTCCAGCGTCACGTTCACCTTAAAGCCGCGCGCCACGTTCGGCAGTCCGCCCGTCGTGGTGCCGTCAAAGAACGACGTGCCCGTGCCCAGCACCGTGCTCGTGGTCTGGAAGTAGAACGTCGTGTTCGCCCCGATCTGCACCGCCGTTGCCGTGCCGTCGTCCTTGGTCACGTGCATCACGTTGGTGCTGGTGTTCACGTGCAGCACGTGGCCTTCGGGATTGGCCCACACCGTGTTGAACGTGGCGCTGGCGTAAATGCGCGTGGCCACCAGCGTGCCGTTTGCCTGGTAGCGCGCCGCCACCCGCACGTACATATTCGGCAGCAAGGTTGCCACCGTCTGGAAGCTGGTCAGTGTCTGCGGCACGTCGGGCGAGCTGCCGTCCAGGTTGTAGAACAGCGTGCCGTTGGTGGCGTCGGCCAGGATCGGCAGCGTTGTCGTGGTCACCGTCGCCGTCTCCGGAGAGACAATCGGATACACCGGATACGCCTTGTCGATCGTGATCGTCGTGTTGTCCGTCGCGACGCTCGCCACCTGTCCGTAGTGATGCCGTAGCAGGAACTTCGTCAGGTCCGCATGCGCATGGTGCCGCACCGGGGCGCGGAAGTCCACCGCCCAGGTCGCCGCCGAAGCGCCCGAAGGCGAGTGCTCCACCAAAAATGCCGGGTGCGCCAGGTCGAACTCCACGTCCACCACGTTCGTCGAGCCGCCGCTCACCGTCAGAGGCGTGCTCAGCGGCACCGACAGTTGCACCGTCTGGCTGCCGCTCGATCCCGTGGCGCCCACAATCTGCACCTGCGAGGAAGCGACCTTCGCGCCCTCCGCGACGTCGAACCCCGTCTCCGGGTCGCCGCTCGCGATCAGCGACACGTCGCCCGCGTTGGCCGAGAGCGTAAGTTGCACCGCCGTGTACGTGCCGGAAGGCACGCCGGAAATGTTGCCGATGATTTCGCCGAGCTGGTCGAGTTGCAGCAGGTTGATCGTCGGCGCCGGAGTCGGCATGGTCACCACCGTCACCGCCGAGCCCGAAGATGGCACCAGCGCGACGCTCAACAGCTTCACTCCGACCACCGACCAGTCCTCCACCGGATCGTCGCTGACCGCAAGCTGTATTGTGCCCGTGGTGCTCGAACTGCCCGATGTGCTGGTGCTGGATGTGTTGGAACCACCGCCGCAACCGGACGCCAGCAGAAGGGCCAGCGCGGTGAGGCAGACTAACAACAAGAAGGAACGGGAACGCATGGATGCATCCTCCACGGTCACTCCCCTCGGGGGTGACAGCCGTTGAATTCCGACGAGGCGGCGCAGCCTCAAGTCTTGTACAACGAGTCCATGCATCCGAGGCTGGGATTAGGATGCCCGCGGATGCCCCCGGTTCTACTTAAACACCCATACAATAGAAAATTTTCCGCCGGAAAGAAACAACTCTTTCGATTCCCTCTTACGAAAGGTCACGTCCCCTGCCGGCTTTGGTCTTTCCGACGAGGACACCCTCCGCCTTCGTTCTCTGCCTTCCCGCAAAACCCTTCAGGCAACCCTGTGTTTGTTGAGCGTCTCCTAATTGTCACGGCGCTCCCTGCCCTGGGACAGCTTGCGCTCCAATCACTCCGCCCTTGTTATCAACTCCGTCTCACACAATAAAATGGGCGCCCTTGTACGGGACGCCCGTCTTTTACCCTGCCAGACTGTCTAGTTCGGTTTGATCAGCTTGGCCGAGAAGTTGAAGCGGATGCCGAGTTGCACGCCCGTCACGTCCTTGCCCGTGGCCGGAAGGTTCTTGGTAATCGGACCCGCGGCGCCCAATCCAAAGTCCGCGTTGCCTTCGTTCACCATGCGGCCTGCCGTGCCCCAGATCATGCCCCACTTGGCAAAGTCGTACGCGCCAATCACGCTTGGCTCGTGCGACGCTGCCCGCGGCCCGTTCTCCGCGCTGCCCCAGCCCCAGCCCGCGCCCACGCGGAACTTCCGCGTGAGGCGATAGTTGCCCGAGAAGCTGTACAGATCCCAATAAGGCCCTTTCACCACTTTCTCCGCGACGTTGGCACTGGAGAAGTCTCCCACGCCCGCCTGTGGCGAGTTGCCGTGGAAGTAGCCCGCGTACACCTTGCCCCGTCCGTAGTCGTACGATGCGCCGGTAAAGCTCGAACGCACCGAGAACGAGCGGTCGGCCGCAACCTGCTGCTGATAGTTGCTGACGAAATAAACCTTGTTGTCCTTGCTGTTGTAGTCCACCGAGCCGATGTAGGCGTTCAGCACGTCCGCCGATTTGCTGTACTTCGAGTTGATACCAGCAATCGACGTGTGCGCCTGCAACCGCCATCCCTTCATGACCGGCGAGCGGTAGCTGAGCATGTCGTCAAAACGCGGAGTGTAGCCCGACGCGTTGTTCAGGAACGAACCGAAGGTGGCCCCGGAGAACGAGTCGATGCTGCCCAGCATGTCGAACAGAGGGCTGTTCTCGCGGCCCACGCGGAACTCGCCGAACTTGCCCGCCACCCCGAACCACGCCTGCCGGTTGAACAAACGCGTCGTGTCGTTCAATCCGCCGCTGTAGGAGTAAAAACCATTTTCCAGCGTGTAGGTGATCTTCACCTTGTCGTTGATCTCGGACGAACCGCGGAAGCCCAGGCGCGTTGCCTGCCAGCCGCCGCTGTCCAGCTTGAACTGGCTGCCCGTGCCCGCGGCGTCGGTATAGCCCGCGTATTCATCAAGCAAGCCGTAGATTTCCAGGTTCGTCTTCGGCACCGCCAGCGCCTTCACCGGAATCTCTTTGCCGTTGTCCGGAACTTCCGGGGCCGTTTGCGAGAAGTTCGCCTGCGCCGATGCCGCGCCGCACAAGCTCAACACTCCCGCCAGAATCATTGCTGCGTACTTATTCATGATTTCATCCTGACTATGTAGGTATAAAAAGACACAGCCCGGGCTACAGGCTTGCGCAGGCAGCCCGGGACGTTACCACTCGTAAGCTATGGGTTGGTTCGTTTACTTCTTGTGGCAGCTATCGCAGTAGTTTTCGCTCGCCTTGTGACCGTGGTGGCACTGCGTGCAGTCCAGGTCGATAAAGTGTCCGGCGTGCGGATTGTGGTCCATGCCCTTCGTGCGCACCGCCAGTTTCTCGTACGACTCGTGGCAGGTCAGACACTGTGCGGTTTTCACCGGCTTCGTCTTCGGACGGTTATTGTGACAGGCCTCGCAGTCCAGTCCGTTGGCCATGTGCTTGTCGGCCAGGAAGTTTCCTTTTGCCGGCGCCGCGGGTTCCTGCGCCAGGCCGGCCATGGTAAAGCACAGCAACAGCGCGCACAGGGAGATGATCTTCGCAATACACTTCATGAAAGTATGCCTTTAAAAATGCCCCCGGGGCCGGAGGTTGCTCCCCGGAGGCGTATTTGAGCTACTCGTCCGAACCAGCGGCAACCAGCGCCGCCGCGTTCTTGCCCGCGATGCGTCCGAACACCGAGATGGCCGCCAGCGAGTTGCCGCCCGCGCGGTTGTCGCCGTGCACGCCGCCCGTCACTTCACCCGCCGCGTACAGCCCCGGAATGATCTTGCCGTCCACGTCCAGCACTTCGGTCCGCGGCGTGATGTGCAATCCGCCCTCGGTAAAGTGCACGTTCTCGCGCTCCATGCCGTAGTAGTACGGCGGCTTGTTGATCAACTGTGTGAACGTCGTCTTGCCGAAGTCCGGATCCTGCTTCAGCGCCGCAAATTTGTTGTAGCGCTCCAGCGTCGCCCGCAGAACCTTCGCGTCCATGTCCATCCCTTTGGCCATCTCTTCAATCGTGTTGGCCTTCTTGATCAGCCCGGTCTTCAGCTTTGACTCCACCGTCGAGTTCTTGATCGACTGATCGTCGGTGATCACCCAGCAGAACTGCCCCTTCGCCGCCAGGATGGCGTCGGCGATCTTGTCGCGGCGTCCGCCTTCGTTCACAAAGCGCTTGCCTTCGCTGTTCACCCACACGTCGCCGCCCACGTAGTCAATGGCGCGGCCGCCGTACCAGGGAATCAACTGGATGTAGTCCATGCCCACCAGCTCGGCGCCCACGTGCTCGCCCATCAGGATGCCGTCGCCGGTGTTGAAGTCCACGGCCTTGCCCGACGGATTCGCCGTCGTGTGGAAGCTCTTGTCCAGCCGCGGATCGTACTTCATGCGCATTTCCACGTTGCCCGAAAAGCCGCCCGTGGCAATCACCACGGCCTTTGCCAGGAACGTGATTTTGCCTTCCTTGTCTTCGGCCTTCACGCCGTACACCGAGCCATTTGCGCCGTCGCGGATCAGGCTCACCGCCCGGGTGTTGGTGCGAATCTCCACGCCCAGCTTCTTTGCCTCGTCGTTCAGCACGCGGACGTAGTCGCGTCCCGCCGTGGTTGCCCCCGAGTTGTGGCCGCGCGGAAACAGTCCGCCGAACGGCTCGAACACGCGGTCCGCCCACACCAGTCCCAGCGATTCGTACCACTGCTTCAACTCCGGAGCGTTGTCGGCCAGCACCCGCACCAGCGCCGGATCGCCGCGGTTATCACCCGCGTCCAGCGTCTGACGGTACATGATGTCCGGCGAGTCCTTGATGCCCTTCGGCTCCTGCAGCTTCGGATCGGGGAAGTTCATCGATCCGCCCGAGATGATCGTCGCGCCGCCAATGGTCGGCATCTTTTCCAGCATGATGACCTTGGCCTTGGCTTGCGCCGCCGTCACCGCGGCGTTGAATCCCGCGCCGCCGGCGCCAATCACCACAATGTCGGTGTTCACAACCCGCTCCGGTGCCGGCTGCGCATACGCGCCCATGCCGAACAGACCCGCGAACAGGCTAAGGATTGCTAAACGTGCAAACTTCATAATGACTCCTGCGTAAGATTCCTTGGACCGTCTCGCCTCTGCGCTCCCCGCGCCCGCGCAACTCAGTTCAAGTCCGATAGAATCCTAGCGCGGCGCGTTGCGCAGATTAACTATTTAGTGCGCATAGTGAAATACTTCCCAGGCATGATGTGGGACAAGTGCGGAAACAGCCCCCGCCGGGCCCGTTATGCCCCAGATTCCACAGTTGTGCACGGTGCCCCATTCAAGCCACGCTGTTGGGGCTTGAGTGGGAAAGCGCTCACTCAATCTTTCATCGGAATCAGCGCTGAATTGGTGCCCCATGTCTGGCCTGTTTGTCTGGCCAGACGTGGGAAGCAACCCACGGTGCCCCAGAGCCTAACCTGGGCGTCAGCAGAAAGTGTTCAAGCCTCAACCGTCTGCCGCATCCGCAACGCACCCCCTGTCATTGCCGCGCCGCACAGGGCAAAGCCCGCCGCCAGTAAAAATCCCGCGGGATAGCCCCAGTGATGAATCGCCACGCCCGCCACGGGCCCGGTGATCCCCATCGAGAGATCGAGAAACGCCGTGTAAATACCCAGCGCCGCGCCGCGGTCCGAGGCCGCCACCGCGCGCACCGCTTCCATGCCGATTGCCGGAAACACCAGCGCAAATCCCGAGCCTGCAATGGCCGCGCCCAGCAGCGCCATCCCCGCCGTGTCTGCCCGCGCCAGCCACACCAGTCCCGCGGTTTCCACCACCATGCTCACGGCCGCCACGCGCATTCCGCCCCAGTGCGCAATAGCGGCCGCGCCCACCAGCCGCACCAGCACAAAGCATGCGCCAAACACGGAGACGGGCAGTGCCGCGTGCGCCCAGCCCCGCGCGTGGAAGTACAACGTCACAAATGTTGCAATGGTGGCAAAGCCGCCCGTGGCAAAGGCCAGGGCAAATCCATACGGCGCCATCTTGCCCGCCACCGCCGTCAGGCTCTGCCGCTCGCCGTGGAAGATCGACGACGCCTCCAGTCCTTGCGCGAAGGCGCAGCCCGCCAGCGCCACCACGCCTATCGCCGTGCCCAAGGCGGCCACTCCGAAGCTCGATGCAATCCACAATCCCAGCGGCGCGCCCAGGGCCATTGCGCCGTAGGAGGCCACGCCCGCCCACGACATCACGTGCGTATGATGCTCCTGCGGCACCCGCGCCAGTCCCCACGCCGTTGAGCCCGTGGCCACCGCGCCTTCGCCAAAGCCCAGCGCAAAGCGGCTCAGCAGCAGCACCCCCAGGCTGGCCAGCGGCGTCCCCGCCAGCATGGCCGCCGGAATCAGCAGAAAGCCGCTGGCGGCGCAGCCCAGCAAGCCCTGCACCACCGATTTCTTGGGACCAATCCGATCTGAGATTCTGCCCTGCACCGGCCGGAACAGCACCGTGGACAGCGACTGCACGCTGATGGCGAAGCCCGCCACAATCAGGTTGTAGCCCAGCGTCTTGTGCACGAACTTCGATAGCGAGGCCAGCGCCAGTCCAATGCACAGGTAACACATAAAGCCCAGCAGCGTGGTGCTCACAATGCGCCACGCGTTGCGCCCATCCAACCCTACCCTCATCGTTTGGGGCGCGTTTCCATCTACTTCACTCATCTCTAATTCTCTCTACTGCCTGGCTCAGGTCCTCTTGCCTGGGTTGTACGCTTCCTTCCAGCGCCGCAGCACCGCCACAAACTGGCCCAGCGCAATGGAAGGATTGTCTTTGCGGCAGGCAAACAACAGGTCGATCTCCGGCGCCGGCGTTGCCTTGATCGGCTTCACCGCCACCGTCGCCGGCGCAAACTCGCGGATCGCCCGCGTAAGCACCGTATAGCCCAGCCCCGCGCCGATGAACGCCAGTTGGTCCATCAGGTTGTCGCAGTCGCCCGCGCCCACCGCCCGCGCCGTCAAAAAATCGTGATGCGGAAACGACTTCTGCAGCGTGCTCAAAAACTGCTCGCTCACCTCTACA
>JARLGJ010000019.1 GCA_031296105.1 Acidobacteriota bacterium
ACGGTGAAGCCGCAAGACCGCCGGCAGCAATATGGCGGCTCGCTGGGCGGCCCGCTGGTGGCGAAGAAAGTTTTCTACTTCGGCACGGTCGATTTGCAGCGGCGGGACTTTCCGGCGGTGGCCGCGGCCTACGATCCGGCGCGGCTGTTTGCCAGGCCCTGCGTGATTCAGTCGCACTACGCGGCGATGACCACGGCCAACCAGGCGCAGGTGCAGTTGTGCAGTCATGACGAGTTGTACACGCTGACGCGCAACGTGATGCCGCTGTACACTCCGGACGCCACGGCGATTGCGGCCTTTAACGCGGGCATGGACTACCTGACGGGAATGCTGGGGGTGGCGCCGCGGACGGCGAATCACGAAATAGAGTTTGCCAAACTGGACTTCCGCCTGGGCAAGCACCATCAGCTCTCCGCCAGTTACAACCGCGTGCGCTGGAAGGCGCCGGGCGGGGCGCAGAGCGCTCCGGTGGTGAACCTGGGCGTGCGCAGCCTGGGCAACGACGGAGTAAAGGTGGACACGGTGATTGCCCGCCTCGATTCGGTATTTACGCCGCACCTGGTCAGCCAGTTGCGCTACTCGTGGGGACGCGACTTTGAGTTTGAAATGCCGCAGACGCCCTTGCCCAGCGAGCCGGTGGGAGCGAACGGATACGCGCCGGAGATCAGAGTGCTGAGCGGATCGTCGGGCTTCAGCTTTGGCACACCGGCCACCATGCCGCGCTGGGCGCTGCCGGATGAGTATCGCCACGAATTGGCGGAGACCGTGAGCTGGCTGCACGGAAAGCATCTTTTGAAGTTCGGCGGGGACGTGAACCGCGTACAGGACGCGGTGCACAATCTGTACGCGCTGAACGGCTCGTATAACTACGACTATCGCGACAACTTTGCCGCCGACTACTACCAGTGGAAGAATGCGAGCACGACTCTCTATCACGGATATTCGAGCTTTCAGCAGGGCTATGGAGCGCCTGGCGTGGAGTTTTCCACCTGGGACGTAGCGGGGTTTGTGCAGGATGAATGGCGCGCCGCGCGCCGCCTGATGCTGAACGTGGGCCTGCGCTACGAGGTGGAAGTGCTGCCGCAACCGCAAATGCCGAACCCGGCGCTGGCGGCCACGCAGAGCTTTCCGCAGGACTTGAACAACTTCGGTCCGCGCTTTGGCTTTGCCTGGGACGTATTCGGCGACGGCAAGGTGGCGCTGCGCGGCGGCTACGGCGTGTACTACGGACGCATCAACAACTCCACCATCTCGTCGGCCATCACCAACACGGGCGCCATGGGGGCGCAGCGCAATTACTATTTCCAAGGGTGCTATCTGTATGACCTGACATGCCTGGAGGGGCCTTTATTTCCCAACAAGGTGGCGAGCGATCCGTTTTCGTCCACGGCGCAGGGAGACGTGGCCGTGTTCGACCGGCACATGCAGACGCCGCAGATCCACCAGATGGACTTGATCCTGGAGCGTCAGGTGGCGCGCAACACGGTGCTGAGCGTGGCCGGGCTGCTGAGCCTGGGGCGCGAGTTGCCGAAGTTTGTCGATGTCAACCTGGCCCCGGCTAGCCGCAAGGAAGTGATGTACACGTTTGCCGCCGACTACTACTCGGGCGTGCACGGTCCTTTTTACGGGCACACGCTGACGGTGCCGGTGTACACGGCGCGGCTGAATACGAACTTCGAGGCGATCACGAACATCGCCAGCGGCGTGAACTCGATTTACAGCGCGCTGGTGGTGAGCCTCAATCGTCACATGACGAGCGGCCTGTCATTCCGCGTGAACTACACGTGGTCGCACGCCATTGACGACGGGCAAAGCTCGCAGACGTTTACCACCTACAACAGCACGCTGAGTCCGGTGGCGTTTACCTACAATTATGACGGCGTGCCGCACACTGTGACGCGGCCTGACTACGGCACCAGTAATTTTGACGTGCGCCACCGCATCACGGCCAGCGTGCACTGGTCGCCCAAAGTTTTGAAGGGGCGCCGCGGCGCGCTGCACGAGGCGCTGAACCACTGGACGATTGCGCCCATCGTGGAGTTCCACACGGGAAAACCCTTCAGCGATTACGTGAGCGGCAATCCGCCCAGCTCGATTGCGCTGTGCGGCGGCTGCCTGGGCTTTATGGGCACCGGAGGGCAATACCGCCTGCCCTTCCTGGGGCGCAACAACTACCGGCTGGGAGATTTCTTCAATGCCGATTTAAGAGTGGCGCGCAGCATACGGCTGGGCGAAGGCCGCAACCTGGAGGTGCTGGCCGAGGCGTTCAACGTGCTGAATCACACGAACATTACCGGGCGCACCAAGACGATGTACACCACTTACGGCTCAACGCTGGAGTACGACTCGAATTTCGAGACGCCAACTTCGTCGAGCAACACGGTGTACCGCGAAAGAGAGTTGCAGTTGGGGGCCAGGCTGAGCTTCTGATCCCAATCACTCGGGCAGCGCCCACGCGCTGCCCATTTTTGTGAACGCTATTCCATATCCCGCCAGTTGGTTCCCACGCTGACTTCAACTTCCATCGGCACGCGCAATTGGTATGCGCCCTCCATGCACTCTTTCAGCAGAGCCTTCACCTCGTCCACTTCACCGTTGGGCGCTTCCAGCACCAGTTCGTCATGCACCTGCAACAGCATTCGCGCTTTCAACTTGCGCGACGTCAACTCGCGGTCCAGGCGGATCATGGCGATCTTGATGAGATCGGCCGCGGTGCCCTGCAAAGGAGTGTTCACCGCGGTGCGTTCGGCAAAGCCGCGCAGGTTGGGGTTTTTGCTGTCGAGGTCGGGGATGGGGCGCTTGCGTCCGAAGAGGTTGCGCACATGACCGTCGCGGCGCGCCTGGTCGAGGGTGCGGTCGATGAAAGTGCGCACCCCTTGGTAACGCTCGAAGTAGGCTTCGATGAAACGCTTGGCTTCCTTCTGCTCAATGCCGAGTTGCTGCGCCAGCCCGAAGGGCGAGAGGCCATAGACAATGCCGAAGTTGACGGCCTTGGCGCGGCGGCGGTGCTCGGCGTCGATGAGCATGGGCGGCACGCCGAAGACCTCGGCGGCGGTGAGCGCGTGAATGTCCTGCCCGGTGCGGTAGGCCTCCACGAGCATGGGGTCCGCGGAGTAGTGGGCCAGCAGGCGCAGCTCGATCTGCGAGTAGTCGGCGCCAACCAATTGCCATCCCTCGGGGGCCACGAAGGCGGCGCGGATTTCGCGTCCCAACTCGGTGCGGATGGGGATGTTCTGCAGATTTGGATTGATGGAGCTGAGCCGCCCGGTGGCCGTGGAGGCCTGGTTAAAGCTGGTGTGCAGGCGGCTGTCACGCAAAAGCTGCGGCAATGCATCGACATAGGTCGATTTAAGTTTGCTGATCTGGCGGAACTCCAAGACCAGGCGCACGATCTCGTAATCGTTGGCCAAAGGCTCCAACACGTCCTGCGCGGTGGAGACCGGCTTGTTCTTGGGCGCGCGGAAAGGACGCGGCAAGGCGAGCTTGTCGAAGAGAATTTCGCCGAGCTTTTTGGGCGAGTTGACGTTGAACGTCTCGCCGGCGAGTTCGTGAATCTGCGCATCGAGGCGCGCGATGTCCTTGCCCATGCTGGCAGACATTGCGGCCAGCACGCGGCTGTCCAGCAGGATGCCGGCGGCTTCCATGCGCTGCAACACCGGAACCAGGGGCAGGTCGATTTCGTCGTAGAGCTTTTGCAACTCGGCGTCGGCGGCAACTTCGGCGGCCAAGGTGTTGGCCAGGCGCAGCGTGACGTCGGCGGCCTCGGCCAGTGTGCCGCTAAGCTTCAAGCCCAAGCGCCGCAAGGCCACCTCGGGCAGGGTGTGCGAGCTGTACGTGGGATCGAGCAGGTAGCTGTATAGCATGGTGTCATGTGCGGCGCCATGCAACGCCGGTCCCGCGGCCAGCGCGTGCAGCGCGGCCTTCAGGTCGTGCACGGCCTTCGCGGGCTTTTCGGCGGCCAGCATTGCGGCGAGCGTCGCGCTGGATTCGCCGAGCAGATTGGCGGTGTGGGCCTCGCCCTCTTTGGCGGAGAGCGCGATGGGCTGTGAGGATTTGCCTGCGGCGTCGTCGCCCAGCGCCAGAGAGCCCTGCGCGGGAGCCGCTTTCTCTTCCACACTCGCAGCGCTTGCCGCCAGTGCTTCCTCCAGCGCCAGGGCCACCAGCGGAGCCTTCTGCAGCGCGGCCAGAGCTTCGGCGGTCAGCGCGGCGTAGTGCGTTTCGCCCACGGCCTCGCCGGTGGAGAGAACTTCCTTCAGCAGGCCGTTGAATTCGAGTTCGGTGAACAGCTCGCGGGCGGCAGCCACGTCCGGCTCCTCGGACTTCATCGCCTCGGCGTCGAAGTCGATGGGCGCGTTGCAGTCGATGGTCACCAGGTCGCGGCTCAACAGAATGGTCTCGCGGTTCTGCTGCAGAGATTCGCGATAGCTTTTGCGCTGCACCTCGGCGGCGCGTTCGAGCAGTGCGGTCAGCGAGCCGAACTCGCGGATCAGCTCGGTGGAACCTTTCTCGCCGATGCCTGGCGCGCCGGGGACGTTGTCCACGGCGTCTCCGCGCAGGGCCAGCAGGTCGATGATCTGGTCGGGACGCACGCCCATCAGCTCTTCCACCAGGGCGGCGTCGCAGATGAGGTTGTCCTTGGGCGGGTTGAGCACGCAGACGCGGTCGTTGACCAGTTGCAGCATGTCCTTGTCGCTGCTGACCACGTAAACGCCGTAGCCGGCCTCGGAGGCCTTGTGGGCCAGGGTGCCAATGACGTCATCGGCCTCGTAGCCCTCGCGGCCCAGCACGGGGATGCGATACGCCTGGAGCGCGCGCTGAATGTAGGGCACCTGCTGGCGCAGGTCTTCGGGCATTTCGGCGCGGTTGGCCTTGTAGCCAGCGTAGGCCACTTCGACGATCTCGCCGGTCTCCTTGTCGCGCTTTTTCAAGGCGGGCATGGCCTGCGCCTGTTCCTCGCGGAAGCTGGGGCCCATGTCGAAGACGGCGGCAATCAACTCAGGATGGAAGTCCTTGCGCAGCTTGTTGAGCATGTTGACGAAGACGAAGGTGGCGGCCGTGGGCAGGCCACTGCGCGTGGACATGGGCCTTTGGCGGGCCATGGCGTGATAGGCGCGAAAGACGAACGAGTAAGCGTCGATGAGGAAGACGCGTCCCTTGCCCTCGGGAGGCAGGACGGCGGGGCGGACATCGGAGGCTTCAACAGCGGGTTTTTTCTTAACAGGCACAGGGAGATGCTAGCCCAAAGCGGCAGACACTTCCAATGCGCGGGACGCTAACGTCCCAGGTTAGCCGCGCTCCGCGCGCCGAACCTGGGGCACATGCGTTCTTGAAACCGTGTCCCCCGATGCCTGCTTCTACGGCTCCACGAACATGCAATCGCCGTAGCTGAAGAAGCGGTACTGCTCGCGCACGGCGTGTTCGTAGGCCCGCAGGATGCGTTCGCGGCCGGCGAAGGCAGAGACCAGCATCAGCAAGGTGCTCTTGGGTAGATGGAAATTCGTCAACAGGGCATCCACCACGCGGAAGCGGTAGCCGGGGTACATGAAAATGTCGGCCTCGCCGGAGAGTTGGAGGTGGAGGTTCCCACGTCTTTCCCCAACGAAAGGGGCCAGACATGGGGCATCAATGCCCGATGCGGTTTGATCTCCCACGTCTGCCAACTGCGGCAGACATGGGGCACCAATGTTTTCCTTCTCTTGCTCCTGCCATCCACCGCCGCCGGCGGCGTACTCCAGGGTGCGGACGGTGGTGGTGCCCACGGCGACGACGCGGCGGCCGTCGCGTCGGGCGCGGTAGATCTTCTCCGCCGTCTCTTCCGCAATGTGGAACCACTCGGTGTGCAGCTTGTGTTCTTCCACAACCTCGGTGCGGATGGGGGCAAAGGTTCCCAGGCCCACGTGCAAGGTGACGGACGCGGTTTCAATGCCGCGCTGGTGCATGGCGTCCAGCACCTCGGGCGTAAAGTGCAGGCCCGCGGTGGGCGCGGCCACGGAGCCGGGATCGCGGGCAAAGACCGTCTGGTAGCGCTGGCGGTCCTCCTCGGTGTCCTCACGGTCGATATAAGGCGGCAGAGGAATGTGTCCGAGCTGCTCCAGGCGGGCGGTGAAATCCGCGACGGGCAGGAAGCGCAGGGTGCGCTCGCCGAACTCGCCGCGTGCGGTGACCTCGGCTTCCAGCAGGGGAGCTACGGCGGGGCCAAAGTAGAGGCGCTCACCGGGCATGATCTTGCGGCCCGGGCGGACCAGTGCATTCCAGAGCTGCTCTTCGCCGGGCAGGCGGCGGGTGAGTAAAACCTCGACCGTTCCCTGTAGAAAATCGTGCGCCGCGGGATTGGCCGCGCTCAAGGGCTGGGCGTGCTGTCCGCGGCGGTGGCCGAAGAGGCGCGCGGGTAAGACGCGCGTGTCGTTGAAGATGACCAGGTCGCTGGGGCGCAGCAGGCCGGGGAAGTCCGTGAACAGACGATCCTGCAGGGAGTTGCCCCAAACATGGAGCAACCGCGAGGCTCCGCGCTGAGCGGGCGGGTGCTGGGCGATGAGCTCGAGGGGCAGATGAAAGTCAAAATCGGAAACTAGCACATTGCGATTATAGGATGTGCCGTGTTTTGCATCGGAAACTGTGGCGGACTGGCAAAGGCTACGGTACTATGCGGGTAGTAGCTTCCTCTGCGGGCACTCGGCGATGAGAGAACACGAATACAGGCTTGAAATACTGCGCTATGGGAAGATGCTGCACGAGCGCGGGCTGATTGCCGCTACCGACGGCAACATCTCCGTGCGCCTGAACGCGAGCCAGGTGCTGACCACGCCGACCTGCATCTGCAAGGGCATGATGACGGTGGACGACCTGCTGGTGGTGGATATGCACGGGCGGCGCCTGTCGGGCTTCCGCGACGTGACCAGCGAGATTGCCATGCACATGACCATCTACCGGATGCGTCCCGACGTGCAGGCCATTGTGCACGCGCATCCGCCTACGGCCACGGGCTTTGCCGCCTGCGGACTGGCGCTGGACCAGGCGCTGATCAGCGAGGTGCTGCTGTCGCTGGGCACGGTGCCGCTGGCGAAGTACGCGACGCCGGGAACCAACGAGCTTTCCGAATCGCTGGCGCCCTACATCCCGGATCACGACGCGGTATTGATGGCGAATCACGGGGTGGTGACTTACGGCTCCGACCTGACGCAGGCCTACATGAACATGGAAACCGTGGAGCACTTCGCCCGGATTGCCCTGGTGGTGAAGCAACTGGGCTGCGAGCGCCCGCTCGCGCCGGAGCAGGTGGACAAACTGCACGAGATACGGCAGCGCATTCAGCTCTACAAGCTGGAAATGCGCAGCCGCGCGTAAGCTTTCCAATTTCGCGTTTGCTTACGGCCCGGAGCGGATTGCTTTGGGCCTTGCCTTTGCCGCGCGACTTCGTTTGAAGATAGAAGGTCAACTTCCCCGCCCTAGCAACAACGGCCAGGACGGGGCACCCGGCTGCTGCTACTCGCGTGGGTGTGCGAACTCGCTCACTTCACGGCGCGGGCTTTCCGGCGGAGCTTCATTGGCCAGGCCCAGGGTGAGGATTGCCATGGGCACGTGGCCGGGTTCGACCGCGATGACTTCGGCGAGTTTTTCCGGAACAAAGGCTCCCACCCAGCAGGAGGCCAGTCCGAGATTGGTGGCGGCCAGGTGTGCCAGGGTGGCGGCAATGGAAGCGTCCTGCAAGGCCCAGTAGCCGGGATTGTCATACTGGCAGCGGGCGGCGTTGGTGCAAATAACCAGGGCCGCGGGAGCCTCGGCGATCCAGCCGTGGTTGAACGACGCGGCGGCCAGGGCCTTCATGCGCTCGGGGCCGCGGACCACGTAGATTTCATAGGCCTGGAAGTTGCCCGCCGTAGGTGCGGTGCGCACGGCCGCGAGCACTTGTGCTATCTGTTCTTCCCCCAAAGGCGTGCTCTGATAGCGGCGCACCGAGCGGCGCACGCGCAGCAATTCGGAAAATTCCATGGACGGCTCCCTGTGTGTTGCGGAACGCATTTCAGCTTAACTCTTTGCCGCGGGTGAGGAAACCCGGTAAACGGAAAACCCCGGCCGTGCGGGCCGGGGGGAAGGGTAACCTTTCCTCAGGGGCTGAAGCCCCGAGGGGATGCGGCGTGTGCGGCACGGCTGAAGCCGTGCCCTGACAAAATCGTTAGGCCTCCCAGGTTAGCCGCGCGCTAACGCGCGCGCCGAACCTGGGGCACACTTAGGGCACACCGTACTGGCTAGACGTTCTTGACCTCCTGCGCTAGTCGCGACAGGGTGGCCTTGGCATCGCCATAGAGCATGTTGGTGTTCTGCTTGAAGAACAAAGGGTTCTCCAGGCCGGAAAAGCCGCGTCCCTGTCCGCGCTTGAGCACGATCACCGTCTTGGCCTTATCGACCTCGACGATAGGCATGCCGGCGATGGGGCTGTTCGGGTTGTCGCGCGCATCGGGATTGACCACGTCGTTGGCGCCCACGACGACGGCCACGTCGGTGGTGGAGAGCTCGGGATTGATCTGCTCCATCTCGTACAGGTCGCCGTAAGGGACGTTGGCTTCGGCCAGCAGGACGTTCATGTGTCCGGGCATGCGTCCGGCTACGGGGTGAATGCCGTACTTGACGGTGACGCCGCGATCCTCCAGAACGTTGGCCAGGTCACGCACGGCGTGCTGCGCCTGCGCGGTGGCCAGTCCGTAGCCGGGCACAATGACCACCTTGTTGGCGTAGGCCAGGCGCACGGCGGCGTCTTCCAACGAGATCTCCTTCATGTCGCCCGTCGCGCCGGGGCCGGCCTCGTGATGCACCGCGCCAAAGCCTCCGAAGAGCACGTTGGTGATGGAGCGGTTCATGGCCTTGCACATCAGGATGGACAGAATGAAGCCGGAGAATCCGTCCAGGGTGCCGGCGATGATGAGGATGTTGTTGCCCAGCACAAAGCCGGTGGCCGCCGACGACAGGCCGGCGTAGCTGTTCAACAGAGACATGACCACGGGCATGTCGGCCGAGCCAATGGGGATGACCAGCATGACGCCGAACAGGAAGCCCAGGACCACCATAGTGTAGAAGAAACCGGTGGCGGCCGGGTTGTAGAGCACGTAGCCGAACGAGCCGATCATGCCGAAGAAGATCAGCAGGTTCAGGAGCTGCTGTCCCTTGAACTGCACCGGAGCGCCGCGGATGACGCCCTGCAATTTGCCGCAGGCGATCAAAGAGCCGGTGGTGGTCAAAGTGCCGAGCATCACCTCCAGCCCCAGGGCCGAGCGGGTGAAGGTGGACATGGTGCCGGAGTGCATGACGAATTCGGCGATGCCCACCAGGGCGGCGGCGATGGCGCCGAAGGCGTGGGATAAGGCGGTTCGTTGCGGCATGGCCGTCATCGGAACCCAGATGGCGAAGGCCGCGCCGACCAGCGAGCCGAGAATCAGTCCGGCGATGATCCAGCCGAAGAATTGAATGTCGTGATGGAAGAGCGTGCCGATGATGGCGGCGGCCATGCCGGCTTCGGCCAGGAACATGCCCCGGCGCGCGGTATCGGGATGGCTGAGGCTCTTGAGACCCCAGATGAAGAGGATGGAGGCAATCAGGTACGTGACTTCAAGAATGTAATTCGGCTGCGCGAGGTTCTCCATTACTTTTGCGCCTCCTTCTTCTTGATGTCTTTGCGGAACATCTTCAACATGCGGTCAGTAAGTCCGAAGCCGCTGACCACGTTAACCGTGGCGGTAAAGACGGCGATGAAGCCCATCAGGGTGGCCCACGAGGGGTGGGAATCCACGCCACCGGCCATGAGCTTGTGGGCGTCGAACTCATAGGCGCCGGCGATGACCAGCGAGCCCACCAGAGAGATGCCGGAGATGGCGTTGGTGGCCGACATCAAAGGCGTGTGCAGCAGCGGCGGCACGCGCGAGATGACCTGGTAGCCGAGAAAGGCCGCCAGGGCAAAGACGTAGAACGCAGCAATCAGCACCTTGGGGTCCATGGCTTCACGGGCCGCGGGCTGAACCTGCATGGCAAGTAAGTAAAGAAAACTCACGGGAACTCTCCTCCTGGCCGCCTAGGCGCGGGCCTTGATAGCCGCCGCAACACGTTCGTTCACCACCTGGCCACCGTGGGCCACGCAGCTACCGGCAATGATTTCGTCGGCGCGGTCGATGACCAGCTCGCCCTTCTTGACGATCAGGTCCAGGAACTTGGTGAGGTTGCGCGAATACAACATGCTGGCGTGCACCGGCATTTCCGCGGCGAGGTTCAACGGGCCGAGAATGATAACGCCCTTGTGCACCACGGTCTCTCCGGGCTTGGTCAGCTCGCAGTTGCCACCGGCGGGCGCGGCCAGGTCAAAGATGATGGAGCCGGGGTGCATGTCTTCCACGGCAGCGGTGGGAATCATGAGCGGGGCGCGTCGTCCGGGCACCTGGGCGGTGGTGATGACCACATCACTGACCTTGGCGGCCCGGGCAATGGCCTGGCGGCCCAGCTCCAGCGCTTCAGGACTCAGTTCCTTGGCGTAACCACCCTTGTCCTCGGTTTGCAGCCCGCCGAGATCGACCTCGATGAACTTGGCGCCCAGGGACTTGACCTGCTCACCGGCAGCGGCGCGCACGTCATAGGCTTCCACCACGGCGCCCAGGCGGCGGGCGGTGGCAATGGCCTGCAAGCCGGCCACGCCGGCGCCCAGCACCAGAACCTTGGCCGGAGGAATGGTCCCGGCGGCGGTCATCAGCAAGGGGAAGAGTTTGGGCAGGCGGTCGGCGGCCACGATGACGGCCTTGTAACCGGCCACGGTGGCCATGGACGACAGGGCGTCCATGCTCTGCGCACGGGTGATGCGCGGCACCAGTTCGACGGCGAACAGGGTTGCCCCGCGGGCCACGGCTGTTTGGAAGGCGCCCGGATCATCCAAGGGGCGCAGGAAGCCGACGACGACCGCGCCACTCTTCAACTGCGCCTGGTCGGAGTCGGGAAGCAGGTTGACCACCGGCAGAACGTCGGCCGTAGCCAGCAGTTCGGCGCGGTTGCCGGAGATGACGGCTCCAGCGGCCTCGTATTCGGCATCGCTGATGCCGGCGTTGAGACCGGCGCCGCTCTCGATGGTGACACCGGCGCCCTTGCCGGTAAGCGACTTTACGGCCTCGGCAGTGAGCGCCACGCGCGTCTCATCGGGACGTGCTTCTTTCAGGATCGCGATTCGCACAAAGGATCCCCCTTTCACGGAAACGACGAATCATAACAAAGAAAAACGATAGAAATAGAAGGATGATGGTAATCCCGCCGCCCGTTCAATGCCATGGCCTTGGGGCTTAATTGCATGGGGACGAAGTTCAACCCCAGTTATGCCGGAGTGAATGGTAAAAACTAAATCGCTTTAGCCACCGTCCTCTTCCGGCTGGTAAAGCTGCGGAAAGGCCTTGAGCAGGCGGTTGGCTTCGCGCCGGGCAACGGTGAGGTTGACCAGCGGGCCGCGACCCAGGCCGGGGCAGTAGGCGGCAATCTCCTTGCGCTCGGAGGGCTTGTCGAGAATCTCCGGCCAGTAGGGGAAGGACCGGCACTGCTGCGGCTTGATGGAATGCACCGAGCAACCGGCATCGGTGAGGAACGCGCACTGCTTGCCGCGCGGCTTGCGGAAGCGCAGCAGGGGCGCGGTGCCGCAGAGATACTTGCGCTGGAACTCGGCCCGCGAGAGGCAGGTGTGCGCCGCCAGGCGGGCAATGTCATCCGGCGTCAGGTACACGTGGCCCTTCTGCTCGCAACAGCGGATGCATCCGGACTGGCACTGGAAGCGCATGAGGCGAGTGTACCAGCGAACCGCGGCGTCGCGATGGGCATTGCGCGCCAGGAGAAAAGACGCCGTGAAATGCGTATCCGTGAGTCGCCAGGGCGCGGGCTTGAATCCAATGGAAGGATCAGGCAATCTGTTCCTTTCGCGGAGGAGTGCAAACTTGAAAGCTCTTATTATGTCGGTTCGTGTGCTGGGGCTGGTGTCGATTGTGCTGGGCGCCCTGGTATGGGCCGAGCACGAGAATCTGCTGGCGGCGCACATCGGCGTCGGCTTCCTGGTGGCCTTGGCGGTGTTTGCGCTGGCCGTCGCGGCCTTGCTGAAAAAGGCCATTGTGCCGGGCATTGTGGGCGTCATCATCAGCTTGCTGCTGCCGGTGATCGGCTTCCTGCAACTGCCGGCCACTTTCCACACGCTGCGCCTGATCCAGGTGCTGCACATCATGGTGGCGCTGTCGATCATTGGGCTGGCGGAGCGTTTGTACTCGGCCACGCGCGTTTCGCGCTAATTGCTGGGCCGGGGTTTTCCATCAGGGAGGCCCCAAAACTTACGTGCATGACCTTTTGCGCAAAATTCCTCCCATCTGAGCACTCTTTGACCGGAACCCACAAAAACCGTTGAAAATCAGGAGATATGGGGCGATATCGACCGTTCCATGGGTAATTTTGTTAGTAACTTTTCAGAGAATTTGCTTGCGCCTGAGTTAGCAGAATGGTTACGATGCAGTCTCCCCCAATCCACCGGCAGTCTGCTTTACCGTGCGGCCAGACTGGATGGAAACATGAACATCGGCGAAACGATTCGAAATTTCCGTTTGCAGAAGGGGATGTCGCAAGGGGACATTGAGAAGAGGACTGGCCTTCTGCGCTGTTATTTGTCACGCGTGGAGAACGGCCACACCGTTCCTTCTCTGGATACCCTGGCCAAAATTGCGAGCTCGCTCGACGTCCCACTGAGCCAATTCTTTGTCGAGTCCGCTTCGGACAATGGGAGCAGCGGCAAGACATTGCCTCAACTCAGCGAAGACGAAGTGCGTTTTCTCTCCCAGATACGGCGTTATGCCAGCAATCTGAATGACAGCGACCGCAAGCTGGTTCTGGCCATGGTAAAGAAGATGGCCGTGGTGCCGGCACAGACACTACGCTAGAGCAAAACCAGGGATACTGTGTTCTGTCTAAATTGGCTTAGGGTCGCCGCTCCCTGATGGTCGCGTCAACTCAACCGCGCGGCTTCGGGATAAGTCTTCCCTGGTTTTGCTCTAATCATCCATCCCACGACATTGAGCAAAAGGCCCGGCGGTTGGAAGATTTCCGGCGGGCCCAAGGCTCTTTTCTCCCAATAAAGGCGAAATCTCCAGGCGGCTCAGGCCGCCGTGGGATTTGCCCGAAGCGCCAGTACCGCCAACTCGGTGCGGTCGCGCGTGCCTGTCTTGTTGAAGATGCTCTGCAAGTGGCGCTTGACGGTGTTCTCGCTGATGAGAAGTTGTGCGCCGATGTCGCGATTCTTCATGCCGGAAGCCACTAACTGGGCCACCTCCAGCTCGCGCCCGCTGAGGCGATGCATCCCCTGAGTTTGCGAAGCTTCGTCGCCGGAGGCCATGGCCTGCAGAATGCTGCGTGCCACTTCGTCGGTAAACGCCATCTCCCCCGAGGCCACCAGGCGGATGGCGGTGAACAGGTATTCCGGCGGCGCGTCTTTGCTCACCAGGCCGCGCGCGCCTTGGCGCACCGCCATGGCGTAATCCTGCCGGTTGGACGAGGATGTGACCACCAGCGCGGCGATGGGAGCGTTGGTGCGGTCCAGATGCTGCAGCAGGGCAAAGCCATCGGGCATATCAAGGTCAATTACAAGCACGCTGGGATGCACGCGCGCCAAAAGTCCCAGGGCCGCGTCCTGCGAGGAAGCGGTGCCCGCCATGGCAAATTCTTCGGTGGTGGAGAGTTGGGTGCAGAAAGGCTGTTGCCAGGCGGAATTGTCCGTGGCGATGGCAATTCGGATTTTCTGGTCATTCGACATGTGAGCTTGGATGCGGCTTGAGGGCGGTGCGTAACCCGGGGAAGAAAAATGTTTCCATCTGGCGGCGCGGAACAGGTAACGGACGTGCCATGTACGCGAAGAATGCACTGGCTGTTGTGCTATATTCCGTCGTGTACCGTAGCGGGTGTTCCCGCGCCTACTGCCAGTGACCATCGACGAAGAGTTGGCGCAGCTGGAAGAATCCTTCCGCCGCCTGAAAATTGAATACGACATCTACTTTGCCGGCGGAGCGAAGAAGCCGCCGGTGGACACGGAGTGGCGCGTCCAATCTCTGCTGAAGCGCCACGCTGAAGATGGCAAGCTGAGCTTCAGCCAGCGCTTCAAGCTGAACTCCGTGACGCAGCGCTATGCCGTGTTCAGCGATCTGTGGCGGCGCAAGACCAAGGTGAAGGAAGAGGGCTACCGCAAACCGGAGGACATGCTACTGGGCGTGGGCGGCTTCGGCAGATTGGAGGCGGCCGGGCAGGCGTCCGCGGCGGCGGAATCCGAGGCGGAGAGCTTCCTGGTTTTTTCCAGCGACGTCATGGAAGTGGTGGCACTGTACGAGTCGGTGGTGCGCGCCCGGGAGACGGTGGGACAGCCGCTGGGCGCCTTCGATTCCTTTGCTAATTTCGTACAGAATAAGTCCAGTCAGATCCGCCAGAAGTACGGCTGCGAGGCAGTCGAGTACACTGTGGTAGTGAAGGATGGACAGGTGCAATTGAAGGCCCGTGCCCGTAAAGACCTGTAGCCTCTCCTGCTCCACTCTCCCAACACCTTGATAAGAGAGGATTTATGGCCAAGATCAAGCGCGCCATTTTGAGTGTTACCGACAAAACCGGGCTGGTGCCCTTTGCTCAGCGGCTGGCCGCCCAGGGAGTGGAGTTGATCTCCACCGGCGGCACCGCAAAAGTCCTGCGCGAGGCCGGACTCGCGGTGCGCGACATCAGCGACCTGACGGGCTTTCCGGAGATGCTGGACGGCCGCGTGAAGACCCTGCACCCGAAGGTGCACGGCGGCATCCTGTACATCCGCAAGAATCCCGCCCACGTGGCGGCCGTGAAAGAGCACGGTATTGAGCCCATCGACATGCTGGTGGTAAACCTGTACGCCTTTGAAAAGACGGCCAGTAAGCCCGGCGTGCACTTTGAGGAGATCATCGAAAACATCGACATCGGCGGGCCGTCGATGGTGCGCTCGGCGGCCAAGAACTTCCAGGACGTGGCCATCGTCACTTCCGTGGCCGATTACGAGGCCATTGCCGCGGAGATGGAAGCCGCGGGCGGCGAACTCTCCTTGAAGACCAAGTGGCAACTGGCGCAGAAGGCGTTTGCGACGACCTCGGCCTACGACACGGCCATTGCCAACGCGCTGGCGGAGATCACCTGTGACGGCGAGAAGTTCGACATCGACGCGCTGGGCAAGAGCGAGAAATTCCCCGAGACGCTGCGCCTGCAATTCCAGAAGACGATGGATCTGCGCTACGGCGAAAACCCGCACCAGGCGGCGGCCTTGTACTCCGATGGCAGCGGTAAAGGCGTGGCCAACGGCAAGCAGCTCCATGGCAAGGAGTTGAGCTACAACAACATTGTGGATTTGCAGGCAGCCTGGGATCTGGCACAGGAGTTTGACGGGCCGGTGTGCGCCATCATCAAGCACACCAATCCCTGCGGCACGGCCACCGGCGCCACTCTGCGCGAGGCCTATTTGCGCGCGCTGGAGTGCGACCCGGTTTCGGCCTTCGGCGGCGTCATCGGCGTCAATCGCCAGGTGGACGGCGCGGCGGCTGAAGAGATGGCCAAGCTCTTCGTGGAAGCCATTGCCGCTCCGGGCTTTACCACGGATGCCCTGGAGATGCTGACCAAGAAAAAGAACGTGCGCCTGGTGGAGATCTCGGACGTAAAGACGAAGTGGGTGCTGAAGAACGTCTCCGGCGGCGTGCTGATGCAGGACAACGACCTGCGCCAGCTCACCGAAGCCGACCTGAAAGTGGTCAGCGAGCGCCAGCCGACGGCGGAAGAGCTGCGCGCTCTGCTGTTTGCCTGGAAGGTGTGCAAGCACGTCAAGTCGAACGCCATACTGTACGCGCGTGATGGGCAGTCGGTGGGCGTGGGTGCCGGCCAGATGAGCCGCGTGGATTCCGCCCGCCTGGGCGCCGAAAAGGCGGTGCTGCCGGTGGCCGGAACGGTGGCCGCCAGCGACGCCTTCTTCCCCTTCCCGGATGGCGTGGAAGTGATTGCCAAGGCGGGAGCGACGGCCATCATTCAGCCGGGCGGCTCGGTGCGCGACCAGGAAGTGATCGACGCGGCCAACCGCCTAGGCCTGGCCATGGTCTTCACCGGGGTGCGGCACTTCCGGCACTAAGCGCAGGACATGACACGAGCCCCGTTCTTACCTGCTCACTGTATGAACGGGGCTCGGTTGCGTTCTCTTGATAACCCAAAACTCTGGCCTAATCTGTGCCAAAGTCGAAAAGGTCGTTCGCCATAGTGGCTCCCGCGCCGTAAGCACCAGCGCTAACCCCTGAGGACGAAAGGAAGCAGTACTCGCCAGCCTTCAATGATTCATTCGTCTCGACTTTGTAAAGGCCAGCGGCAACTTTCTCCACCTTAAACCCGACCACAGCTTTATCGTTTGTCCCGGTAGACCCGCCCCACATACTGAATTTACCGATCTCGGTAGTACGGGCATTCTTTTCGACATTCAAGCGAATTAGAGCAAACTGGCTGGGATTCGAAACGCGCCCTCCAAATACACCGCCGCGTCCAAGGCCAGCCTGTTTGTCCTCAAAGTAGAAATAAAACGTAAGCTTTCCTTGAGCTACTCGCATCTCAGCTCTATTACCTGGAATGACTGCCTTGGTCTTCACCTTGGCAATGCCATACGTCATGGCCGAAGCGAACATCCCCCCAGTTTTGGCTCCCTGGTAAGCGGTTCTCTCCAGCAGTATCATCTTCGGCTTCCCGTCGGCACTTTGCGTGTACAGGTAAATTCCGGAGTCGTGTGGAGATAGGGGATCATTCGGGTCGCCCATCGCGGACTGTCCGATAAGCGGAGTCGCGCCTGAAGGGTTGTTGTTGGTGAGCTTGTCCAGTGTGGTGGATGACGGTGTTGAAGCCATCTGGGGATTAAGCAGTATCTTAATGACGTTGTCGCTGATTTTTTCCTTCTTGAGCCGAACTAGATCATCCGTGCTCAATTCAGCCGCAGTGTTGTGCTGTTGAATCTTGGCAATCACGATTTCATCAGACAATCCCGCCTGCTTCATCGCAACGACGTCATCAACGGAGACAGGCCGTGATTGCGCGGCCGAAGTTTGCGGTACCGGGGAGGGAACAGCGACCTGCCCGAAAGAGAGAACTGCCGCGATTAAGAAGAGTTTGCTTTTCATTTTGCCGATGATTCTATGGTCGAACTTGCTTACTGGCAAGGACATCCGCGCGCATACCCAGCCGAGAGAACTCCTTGTGACTATGATCACAAGCGCGGTCTCGGCACCTCTGATAACATTTCATCTTTATGTCCGCACCGAACTCAAATTTCGTCCGTGCCTGCAAGGGCCTCCCCACCGAGTCCACGCCCGTCTGGTTTATGCGCCAGGCTGGCCGTTACATGGCCAAGTACCGGGAAGTCCGCAAGCACCACTCCCTCGTCGAAATCTGCAAGAAGCCCTCGCTGGCCGCCGAAGTTACCATCACGGCTGCCGAGGCTTTGCAGGTCGATGCCGCTATCATCTTTGCCGACCTGCTGCTTCCCCTGGAAGTGATGGGCCTGCCTTTCCGTTTTGCCGCCGGGGAGGGCCCGGTGATCGAAAAGCCCATCCGCAACGCCTCCGACGTGAAGGTGCTGACCACGGACGGCGCTCCGCAATTGCATTACGTGGCCGAGGGCATTGCCGAGTGCGTCAAGCACTGGGGCGACAAGCTGCCCATGATCGGCTTCTGCGGCGCTCCGTTTACCCTGGCCAGCTACATGGTCGAGGGCGGCGGCTCGCGCAACTACATCGAAGTGAAGCGGCTGATGTACAACCAGCCCGAGGTCTTCGATGAGTTGCTGGCCAAGCTGAACATTGTTTTGGCGGGCTACGTGGCCGACCAGGTGAAGGCCGGCGCCGACGTCATCCAGGTGTTCGATAGCTGGGTGGGCTGCCTGAGCGTGGAGGACTACCGCAAGTACGTTCTGCCGCGCACCTGCGAGTTGATTGCGGCCATCAAGAAGACGGGCGTTCCGGTGATCTACTTCGGCACCGACAGCACCACTCTGCTGCCCTCGATGAATGAGACGGCGGCGGACGTGATCGGCCTCGACTGGCGCATCCCGCTTAACGACGGCTGGGCCCTGTTGAACCACCGTCCCGCGGTGCAGGGCAACCTGGACCCGGTACTGTTGTTCGCCGAGTGGCCGGAGCTGAAGGAACGCGCCAAGGCCATTCTGGATCAGGCCGCTGGCCGTCCGGGACACATCTTCAACCTGGGACACGGCATTCTGCCGCAGACGCCGGTGCAGAACGTGAAGGACCTGGCGAAATTCGTGCAGGAGTATTCGGCGCAGCTTCGTAGCACCGCCGCCGGGGCACAATAGATGACGAAGCCCGCCGTCCTGCTGCTTGCGCATGGAACCCCCGACAAGGTCGAGGAGATTCCGGCCTATTTGGCCAACGTAGTCAGCGGACGGCCGCTTCCACCTCATGTGGTGGCCGAGGTGCAGCATCGTTATGCGCTCATCGGCCATTCGCCGCTTACGGAAATCACCCGGCAACAAGCCAAGCTGGTGGCCGACGAGCTGCAACTGCCGGTGTATGTCGGCATGCGCAACTGGCGGCCGTACATCCGCGACACGGTGTTGCAGATGGCGGCCGACGGGGTGACGCACGCGGTGGTGATTTGCCTGGCGCCGCACAACTCGCGCACCAGCGTGGGACTGTACCGCCGGGCGATTGTGGGCGAGACCGGCAAGGCTCCGTTTACCGTGGACTTTGTTCCCGAGTGGCATGCCGAGCCGTTGCTGATTGAAGCCTTTGCCGAGCGCTTTAAGGCGGCATGGGAAAAAGCCTGCGCGGAAGCCGGAGAGAAAGTCCCCGTGCTGTTTACCGCGCACAGCGTTCCCACGCGCACTATTGAGGCCGGCGACAATTACGAGCGGCAGACGCGCGAGACCGCCGAACTGGTGGCGGCGCGCTTTCCGGAGATTGCCGGCCACTGGTGCTTTGCCTTCCAGAGCCAGGGCATGAGCGGCGGCGAATGGATGGGTCCGACGGTGGAGAGCACTATCGACGAGCTGGCCGCCGCGGGAGCCAAGCACCTCCTGCTGCAGCCGATAGGATTTGTGTGCGACCACGTGGAAATTCTGTTCGACGTGGACATCATGTTCAAGGAGTACGCTGCCGCCCGCGGCATCGCGCTCCGGCGGCCGGAGAGCTTGAACCTCTCGCCGCTTTTTGCCCGTGCCGTGGCCCAGTTGGCCCGCACACGATTGGCGGCGCAAGCCGCCGTTTAACGGCGCGGGACAATATTTTTTTATAACTGGCCTCTGCGGAGGCCGTTTGAGGTTGTCCTACATGCGTATAGCAATTATTGGCGGCGGCATCTCCGGTTTGAGTGCCGCTTTTTACTTGGAGCAGGAGCGGGCCAAGGGCGCGCCCGTGGAATATGCTCTGTTTGAGAGCAAGGACCGTTTGGGCGGCGTGCTCTTCAGCGACATGGTTGGCGACTGCGTGGTGGAAGGCGGACCGGATTCCTTCATCTCCGAAAAACCCTGGGCCACGGAGCTTTGCGAGGAACTGGGGATTGCCGGCGACCTGATCGGCTCCAACGACTCGCAGCGTGTCACCTACATTCTGGTGAAGGGACGCCTGGTTCCCATGCCGGACGGCCTGATGTTCATGGTTCCCACCAAGCTGATTCCCACGGCGCTGACGCCTCTTTTCTCCTGGGCCACGAAGTTCAAAATGCTGGGCGAGTTGATGCATCCGCCGAGCCCCGTGGGCAAGGATGAAACGGTGGCGCAGATGGTGGAGCGTCACTTTGGCCCCGAGGTAGTGGACCGCCTGGCCGATCCCTTGCTGAGCGGCGTGTATGGCGGCGACGCCAGCTCGCTGAGCGTGCGCGCCGTGCTGCCGAAGTTCGTGGAGATGGAAGAGAACTACGGCTCGCTGTGCCGCGCCATGTTGGCGGGACGCAAGAAGATGGCCGCCATGCAGAAGGCCAAAGGCTACACGCCCAAGCCTCTGTTCAGCTCGCTGAAGGGCGGCATGCAGGAGTTGATTGACGCCCTGGTGCCGCGTTTGACGCAGGAGTGGATCCGGTTGAACACCTCGATCCAGAGCCTGCGTCCGAAGGAAAACGGCTGGGAGCTGATTACGCCGCAGGGCGCGGAGCACTTTGACGGCGTGATTTTTGCCACGCCGGCGCGCATTGCCAGCACCATGCTGGCCCAGACCAACCAGCAGCTCTCCGAGGATCTGGGACAGGTGCAGTACAGCTCGTCCATTACCTGCACCCTGGGTTACAAGCGCGACGACCTGAAGATGTGCAAGCCGGGCTTTGGCTTTCTGGTGCCGCGCAGCGAAGGCACGCGCATGCTGGCCACAACCTACGTGCACACCAAGTTCCCCTTCCGCGCGCCGGACGATAAGGCCCTGGTGCGCTGCTTCCTGGGCGGTGCCAAGGACCAAAGCGTTCTGCAGAAGAGCGACGAGGAAGTGCTGGCGATTGTGCGCAGCGAATTGAAGCAGATCACCGGGCTGACGGCCGAGCCGTGGTTCGTGAAGATCTACCGCTGGGACCGCGCGATGGCGCAGTACACGCCGGGACACCTGGAGCGCATTGCGCGCATCGGCGAGACGCTGGCCGATATGCGCACGCTCGCCATTGCCGGCAACTTCTACAAGGGCATTGGCGTGCCGGACTGCGTGCGCACGGGCAAGGAAGCCGCGCTGCACATGGCGGTGCTGGCGCGCGAGGCCGGCAAGTAAAAGCTGTTTGATTGTGGAACAGGAAACTCCGCCGCGCGCCGGCGGAGTTTTTCTTGTAAAGAAGAGATGGAACTCCCAGGTTAGCTCCGCTGCGCTCCGCGAACCTGGGGCACAACCGCTTCTCAAGCCAACAGCGGGCT
Source organism: Acidobacteriota bacterium (assembly GCA_031296105.1). Classification (GTDB taxonomy): domain Bacteria; phylum Acidobacteriota; class Terriglobia; order Terriglobales; family Acidobacteriaceae; genus TOLSYN. The sequence continues at coordinate 20,912 of JARLGJ010000019.1, forward strand.
TGAATGGGGCACCGCGCGGGGTACCGGAAGAGGTTAAAGGTCAAAGGGCAAGAGCAAGGTCAACATCCCCGCCCTGGCAACTACGGCTAGGACTGGGCACCCGGCGTGCGTTACCATCAGGACGTGCCGCGCATTCTGATTGTCGAAGACGAAGTTCACCTGGCGCAGGGATTGCTCTTTAACCTGGAAGCCGAGGGCCACACGGCGAAGGCCGTGGAGAACGGCGAGGCCGCGCTGGTGTCTCTGCGCGAAGATGTCTTTGACGTGATTGTGCTGGACGTGATGCTGCCCGGCATCTCGGGATTCGAGGTGGCGGAAAGGCTGCGCGCGGAGCGGAATTTTACGCCCATCCTGATGCTGACGGCGCGCTCGCGTCCGGAAGACGTGCTGAAGGGCTTTGCCAGCGGCGCCGACGACTACCTTCCCAAACCTTTCGATCTTGGCATTCTGCTGGCGCGCGTGGGTGGCCTGCTGCGGCGCACGGAATGGTCGCGGCAGGCGGTAAAGCCCGTGGCCGCTGCCGCGCCAACGGCGGCAGAGAACGTGGCGGCCGCTACCGCCGCGCCGCGCAGCCACGAGGTGTTCGAGTTCGAGGGACGGCGGTTGGATTTCGATACCCTGGAGCTGACGGCACCGGCCGGCAAGATTCAGCTCACACTGATGGAGGCGTCTCTGCTGCGCTACTTCATTGCGCACCGCAACCAGAACGTGAGCCGCAAAGAGATTCTGGAAGATGTGTGGGGCTTGAAGGAAGACACGGATACCCGCGCCATTGATAACTTCATTGTGCGTCTGCGCCGCTACATTGAAGACGCGCCTGGCACTCCGAAGTACCTGATTACCGTGCGCGGCGTAGGCTACCGCTTTTTGCCGGAATAATTACCAGCGATCTCCCCAACTCAATCGCTTCAATCGTCGCCAATCATCTTTTTGCGAGCGCGTGACCGTCGTGCGTACCAGCGTGCCTTCCGGTGTGCAGAGCGAGATCTGCGTGTAGCCGCTGGCGATTTGCGGATGACGCACGATGCGCGCGTGTGGCTCGACGGCAAGGGGCTGGCGGGCAAAGGCTATAAACGAAAATTTCTCGTCCTCGTGGCCAAGGGCGGCGTCCTTGAGGCGGCGATGGTCGCTGGTGCGCTCCACGCGGGCGGCGAAGTGGCACCAGTCGGCGTTCTGTTGCATGGGGCAGGCCTGCGTGTGCGGACACGGGGCGACGATGTGAGCGCTCGCGGCGAGAAGTTGCTGGCGGGCGGCGGACAGATTGGCGAAACCGGTCTTCGTTCCCGGCTCGATGACGACCAGCAACTTTGCCGCGTGCGACCATGCCTCCGCGACAAGTTTGCCGCGCTGCGCGGCACTGAGTTCATTCAAGGCATACGAGCACAGCACGAGATCCCATTGTCCCTGCGGCAGTCCTGCGGAGAGGTCGGCGGTGATCCACTTGGTGTTGCGTAGCGCGGGATGCTCTGCCTGTTGCGCCAGGCGCTGGCCGAGCGCGGCAAAGCGCGCGTCGCGCTCGAGGGCGGTGCAGGAGTCGAGCGCAGGGAGTTGCTCCGCGGCGGCCCACAGAGCGGTGCCAGGGCCGCTGCCGAGGTCGAGCAGGGAGTGAATGTCCTCGGAGAAATTTTCGCGGGTCCATTGCAACGCGCGCGTTACGGCGGCGCAAGTGGCGGGCAGGCGCACGGCCAAGTAGGCGGCGCGATCCACGTCACTGATGAGCGCCGAGGCGGCGTTCGCCTCGCGATACGACTGGCTGAGGCGCAGGGCCGCGGCGCGCAACTGCGCCGTGTTGCAGGAATCTACTTCCCGGTCCACGGCGCGGCGCAGCGCAACAGGAAGCTGCATTAGCGGTCCTTGACCGCCTTGCGATAGGCGACGACGTTCTTTTCGTGCTGTTCGAAGGTGGCGCTGAAGCGATGATGACCACTGCCATCTCCGGCGGCGACAAAGAAGAGATAGTTATGTTTTGCGGGATTCATGGCGGCCTGCAAGGCGGCCGCGCCGGGGTTGGCGATCGGTCCCGGAGGCAGTCCCGGCTTGCGATAGGTGTTGTACGGCGAATCCGATTGCAGGTCGCTCTGGTAGATGGCGCCGCGATAGTTGCCGCGGAGCATGGCCGCATAGACCACGGTGGGATCGGCGGCCAGCGCCATGTTTTTGGCCAGGCGGTTGGCGTATACGCCGGCCACTTCGGCACGTTCATCGGGCGCGGCCGTTTCTTTTTCCACAATGGAGGCCAGGGTGACGGTGCGGTGCACGTCGCCCGCGAGGCCGGCCTGCTGCGCCTCATGCTGGAAGCGGCGGACCATGCGGGCGGCGATGTCATGCATGGTGATGGGCCGCGAGAACTCGTAGGTATCGGGGAAGAGGTAGCCTTCGAGCGACTGCGCCTGGGGATCGATGTTCTTCACCAGGGCCACGTCGTGCTGGGCTACCTTCAAAAAGTCCTCATGCGTGCCGAGCCCGGCGGCTTGCACGGCATCGGCGATCTCAAAGATGTTGTAGCCCTCGGGGACGACCACGGTGTGCAGCATCACGTCGCCGCGGGCAATGCGCAGAAAAACGTCATAGGCGCTGGCGGACTTGGTGAAGTTGTACTCGCCGGCCTTCAGCTTCTTCTTCGGCAGAAGAGCGTGCAGCAATTCGAAGGAGAAGCGGCTGCGGATGATGCCGCTCTTTTCCAATGACGCGGCCATGGTCCTGGAAGAAGAACCGGCAGGAAATAACAGCACCTGCGGCGTGGCGGGCGTAACCGGGGTAAGCGTGGCCCAGGCCAACCAGACAATCAACACGATGAGAAGCAGCGCAAGAAAACGGGGCATACACGATTAGTGTAGTTGAGCACGGCCCGAGGAGCCAAAGATTCAGGGAAGGCCTGGAGATGGAGCGTCCCAGGTCAGCTCGCGTTGCTCACGAATCTCGGGCACAGGCGGAGCGGGCCATACCGCAGGCGGCGTGGGTGAGGCCAGGGCGAGAATCCATGAGGTGATCTCGCGGCGCAGGGCGTCCACGGCGACACCGGCAAACTCGGCGGGATAGTTTTGCAGCTTCAGCAGGGAGCGGTCCAGCAGCGAGCTGGCTCCGCGCCGGTTGCCGCGGCAGAAGTGGTGCATGCCGCAGGCCAACTGGATGAGCGCCTGCACGAAGGTTTTTTCCGGCTGCACGCAGCCGAGCCAGCACTGCTCCCAGTATTCATGGGCCAGAAAATATTCTCCGTTGCGATAGGCGCGAAGGCCGTCCGCGAGCGGCTCGCGGCTCCAATCCAGTTCCATGCCGTTTAGGGTACCATCGCGGCCAAAGCGGGCGTCGGTTGGCGGGCCTGGGGGGCGAGTGTAGAATTTCAGCGGCATCGCCCGGGCGTTGCCGTCTTCGACCAAAAGGAGAATCCCTTTGCGTCCTGCTCGTTTGTCGCGTTCCTTCCCGCTGCGCGGCCTTGCCCTCATGGCCGTGCTGCTCGTCTCCACCCTTTGCCTGGCGCAAAACAATGGCGCTGTTGCCAATGCCGGCGCCAATCCTTATGCCGCCGGAGAAGACTGGTGGAAACATGCGGTGGTGTATGAGATTTATCCGCGCAGCTTTGGCGACGCCGGCAACGACGGCATGGGCGACCTGAACGGCATTACCGAGCACCTGGATTACCTGCAAAAGCTCGGGGTGGACGCCATCTGGATGACGCCGATGTTTCCCTCGCCGCAAGTGGATTTCGGTTACGACGTCAGCGACTATCGCGCCGTCGATCCGCAGTACGGAACGATGCAGGATTTTGACCGCCTGGTGCGCGAGGCGAGGAAGCGCGGCATCAAGATTGTGCTGGACTTTGTGGTGAACCACACGTCGGACAAGCACAAGTGGTTCCTGGAGTCGGAGAAATCGAGGAACAATCCGTATCGCGACTACTATATTTGGCGCGACGGCAAAGGGCCCGGCGAGCCGCCCAACAACTGGACCAGCGGCTTTGGCGGTTCGGCGTGGAAGTACGACGCAAAAACCGGGCAGTACTACTACCATTTCTTTTATCCTGAGCAGCCGGATTTGAATTGGCGCAATCCTAAGGTGGAGAAAGAAATGTTCAACACCATGCGCTGGTGGTTCAAGCGCGGGGTGTACGGCTTTCGCCTGGATGCAGTCGATTGCGTGTATGAAGATTCCGGGTTGAAGGACAATCCGCCCGAGGACGGGGTGGACAACTTTGGCATGCCCAAGCAGAAGCACGTGAACGACCGCAGCCTGCCCGAGGTTCACGCCATGTTGCAGCGCATGAGAGGCGTGGTGAATGAATATCCGGGGCGGGTGCTGATTGGCGAGACGTGGACCGACACTCCGGCGCAACTGGCGGCGTACTACGGCAACGGCAGCAACGAACTGCAAATGCCGATGTACTTCAACTTTGCCATGGTGAACAAGCTGGATGCCGGGAAGTTCCGCGAGCGCATTGAGGCCGTGGAGCAGAATGCGGCGGGAGGCTGGCCAACGTTCGTGCTCAGCAATCATGATATTGTGCGCCAGGTGGACCGCTACGCGCCGGAGGGCGCCGACAAGGACCAGGTGGCCAAGCTGCTGGCGGGGATGCTGATCACCCTGCGCGGCACGCCCATCCTGTATTTTGGCGAAGAGCTGGGCATGAGGACCAACACGCCCACGCGCCGCGAAGACGTGAAGGACATCATTGGGCAGAAGGGCTGGCCGCAGGAAAAAGGACGTGACGGCGAGCGCACGCCCATGCAGTGGAATGCGTCGGCGAACGCGGGCTTTAACGCGGGCGCCGCGACCTGGCTGCCGGTGGGTGCGGACTACAAGACGCGCAACGTGGAGGCCGAGGCGGCCGACGCCGGATCGGTGTTGAACTGGTATCGCCGGCTGATTGACCTGCGCCGCCACGATGTGGCGCTGGCTGAGGGCGATTACAAGACGGTCTCCAGCGCCAACAACGTGCTGGCCTACACGCGCACGGAAAAGACGCGCACGGTGCTGGTGGTGCTGAATTTTTCCGGCGAGGCGCGGCAACTGCCGCTGGAAGCATTGGCGCCGCGCGGCGTGAAGGTGCTGGCCGCGTCCAGCGCGACGGCCGAAGCAGGCCGGGTGTCTCTGGGCGGCTATGGCGTGCTGGTGGCCGAGGTGAAGTAGCGCAGATGATCGGCGGAGCCGAGGAGCGTTTGAGGCCATGAAATTTTCGCGCAGCGCGGGCATTCTGCTGCATCCGACCTGCTTGCCGGGGCCGTATGGCGTGGGCGACCTGGGCCCCGAGGCGTTTGCTTTTCTGGATTTTTTGAGCGCGGCCGGACAGAAAATATGGCAGGTGTTGCCGCTCAATCCCACGGGCTATGGAGACTCGCCCTATCAGTGCTTCTCGGCCTTTGCCGGAAATCCTCTGCTCATCAGCCTGGACCTTTTGCGCGAGGAGAGCCTGCTGACGGCGGAAGAGTTGGACGCGGTTCCGCCGTTTCCCGCGCAGCACGTCAACTTTGGGCCGGTGATCGACTACCACTTTGCCATGCTGCGCAAGGCGGCCCAGCGCTTTCTTAGCTACTTGTGCGGCGAGCGCAAGCAGCAGTACGAGGCGTTCTGCACCGCCGAAAGCGAGTGGCTGGAGGATTACGCGCTGTTTATGGCCGCCAAGGACGCGCACGGCGGACAGGCCTGGACCGCGTGGGACGCGCCGCTAGGGGCGCGCGAGCCGCGGGCGCTGGCCGCGTGGCGCGAGAAGCTGGCCACGCCGATTGCCGAATACAAGTTCTGGCAGTTTGAGTTTTTCCGCCAGTGGCGCGCGCTGCACACGGAGTGCAAGCGGCGCGGCCTGCGCGTGATGGGAGACGTGCCCATCTACGTGGCGCACGACAGCGTGGACGTGTGGACGGCACGCGAGTTTTTCTGGCTGGACACAGCGGGCCATCCGGCGAAGGTGGCGGGCGTGCCGCCGGATTACTTCAGCGCCACGGGGCAGCTCTGGGGCAATCCCACGTATCGCTGGGACCGCCTGGAGGCCGACGGCTTTCAGTGGTGGATACGGCGCATGCGCGGCGCGTTGAAGATGTACGACACGGTGCGCATCGATCACTTCCGCGGCTTTGAGGCGTACTACGAGATTCCAGCCGGCGAAACGACGGCGCAGAACGGACGCTGGGTGAAGGCTCCGGGCAATGCGCTGTTTGAGGCCCTGGCGCGCGAGTTCGGCGAGCTGCCGATTGTGGCCGAGAACCTGGGACACATTACGCCGGAGGTGGACGCGATGCGCCGCCGCTTCGCTTTTCCCGGCATGGCCATTCTGCAATTTGCCTTCGGCACCGATCCGCAGGCGCCCAGCTTCCGTCCGCACAACTATCAGCACGATTTGGTGGCCTACACCGGCGGGCACGACAACGACACGACGGTGGGCTGGTGGACCAGCGGCATTGGCGACTCCACGCGCAACGAGCAGGAGCTGCGCGCGGAGTACGAGCTTGCCGGGCGCTACTTGAATCTGCGCGGCGAGCAGGTGCCGTGGAGCATGATCCGCGCGCTGTATGCCTCGGTGGCGGACACCGTGCTGGTGCCCTTGCAGGACGTGATGGGCCTGGGTTCGGAGGCGCGCATGAACCTGCCCGGCCACATGGCGGGCAACTGGCGCTGGCGCTTTACCCGCGAGCAGTTGCAGCCCGGTATGGCCGAGCGGCTGCGTGGACTGGCGGAGCTTTACGAGCGGTGAGTTCGGGCCCGGTGGATGCCGCGCCTGCAAGGACCTGGAGATGAATCGACCCCGGCGCAACGGCTGGCAGATTTTCAATATGAGTTTCGGCTTCCTCGGCATCCAGTTTGGCTGGGGATTGCAGATGGCAAACATGAGCGCCATCTACGAATACCTGGGTGCCAGGGCCGATCAGATTCCCATGCTGTGGCTGGCCGCGCCGCTCACCGGATTGCTGGTGCAGCCGTTGATTGGCCACGCCAGCGACCACACCTGGTGCCGCCTGGGACGACGCCGTCCGTACTTTCTTGCCGGGGCCGTGCTCAGCTCGCTGGCCTTGCTGCTGATGCCGCATTGCTCCGCACTCTGGATGGCGGCCGGGTTGCTGTGGATTCTCGACGCATCGATCAACATCAGCATGGAGCCGTTCCGCGCCTTTGTGGCCGACCTGCTGCCGGATGAACAGCGCACGCGCGGATTTGCCATGCAGAGCCTGTTGATCGGACTGGGCGCGGTGGGCGCTTCGGCCTTGCCATGGCTGCTCGGCAACTACTTTCATCTGGGCGCATCCAGCGCGGGGCACGCCATTCCGCCGACGGTGCGGCTGTCGTTCTTCATCGGCTCGGCGGCCTTTCTGGGCGCGGTGCTGTGGACCATCCTGACCACCCAGGAGTATCCGCCGGAAGACCTGGCGGCGTTTGCCAAGGCGCGGGCGGAAGCGGCGCGGCGCGGGCGGTTCGAACGCCTCTCCGCCTCCGCGAGCGAAATCTACACGGCCATTCGCGAGATGCCGCGGGTGATGCGGCAGTTGGCTTGGGTGCAGCTTGCCACCTGGCTGGGGTTGTTCTGCATGTGGCTGTACTTCCCGGTCGCGGTGGCGCACAACGTGTTCGGCGCCGGGCAGGGCTCGGAACAGTTTACCCATGGCGTGGAGTGGGCGGGCATTTGTTTTGGCATGTACTCCGCGGTGTGCTTTGTCTTCTCGTTTGCACTGCCGGGGATGGCGCGCGCCCTGGGACGCAAGACGACGCACAGCCTGTGCCTGGCGTGCGGCGCGGCGGGGCTGGCGTCGGTGGCCGTGATTCACTCGCCGTACCCTTTGCTGCTGTCGATGATCGGAGTGGGCATTGCCTGGGCAAGCACGCTGGCCATGCCGTACTCGGTGCTGGCCGGGGCGTTGCCGCCGGAGCGCACCGGAGTCTATATGGGCATCTTCAACTTCTTCATTGTGCTGCCGGAGATTGCAGCCTCGCTGGGCTTTGGCTGGGTGATGAATCACCTGCTGCACAACAATCGCATGGCGGCCGTGGTGGCCGGAGGCGTGTTTCTGCTGCTGGCGGCCGCGCTGATGCAGCGGGTGGAGGACAATTCCGCGAGCGGTGTGAAGGAACCCGGCAAGGTTCCGGCGGAGCTGACGGCGCACGATTAGGCTGATTGTCTTTGCCTCACGCGGGCCGTGTACCCAGGTTATCTCCGCTACGCTCCGCGAACCTGGGGCACTACTACGTTCAACTACAGGAAAAACTACTTCTCTTTGCGCAGGGCGATCAAGGTGGTTTCCACCGGCACGCCGCGCGAGATGCGGATGCGCAGCAGGGCCTCGAAGGGTGAGAGATCTTCAGGCTTTTTGACGCCGAGGCGGTTCAAAAGATCCTGCAAGGACTCCGGGCGGCACAGGTACTCGACGCCGCCCTCGGTGCCGAAGGTCGTGGTGCCGGCCACGATCAGCACCAAGCGCGAGGACTCGTTGCCGCGCTTGAGTCCGATGATGGCGTAGTCCTCGGTGAGCGTCTGCTCGGAGGGACTGGCCAGCGAGAACTGCGGCTCGCCCGGCTGCGGCGCCACGTTGGCGATGGAGAGATCGCCCTTGCGCGGGCCCTCGGTAAGCCTTTTGAAGACGAACGAGGTGGTAGTGGGAATGTCGCGCAGGGTGAGGTTTTCGGCCGGAGAGCCGAGGAAGATCAGGTTGTTCTGCTTCAGGTCGTCGAGCGAGAACAGGCTGCCGCGTTTGACACGGGCGTGCGCGTGCAGAGCGGCAAAGACGCCGTCAATCTCATGCACGGCCAGGACCTCGCCGACGCCGGTGTAGTGGTCGAAGACCTTTCCCTGGGACTCGGCGGGCGTAGTGGCTGCCGCGTTGGCGTAGCGCAGGCCGGTCTCGGGACGTCCCACGAAGGTTGCGTTGCTGAAGACCACCCAAGGCTCTTCGGGAGAGGCGAGGAAGCGTCCCCAGAAGAGGCGGTAGGGCGCGGGCGCGGGCGCGGGAGTCAGCAGGGCGGGCGCGGCGGCCACCGGCTTGCGGCTCAGGAGGAGGGCGGCAATGATCGCCACGGCCAGCAGCAGCAGGAATCCGAGCACCGGAACCAGCAGTGAAGGGCGGCGCGAATTGGGGGCGGCCGCAAACGCAGAATGATCCTCGGCGGGGACTTCGGCCGGGGTCTCCGGGGATTTGATCTTCTTGGGATTTTCGCGGAAGTGCAGGGTGTAGTTGCCCTTGGGCAGTTCGACGAAGACGCGGTCTTCTTCGCCCTCGGAGCTGTAGTAGGCAGCGAGTTTGGTACGCAGGCGGCCGGCCTGAACCCGGATCACCGAATCCAGTTGTGGATCGAAGTCCGTGGAGCGATGAAAGACCTCGGTGGCGATCTGATACTCCTTGATCGTTGCCCCGGGATTATCAAGGGACTGCTCGGCCAGATAGCGGAGCAACTTACAGAGCGATTCGGAGTGATGCAGGGCCGCGCTCGCCGACAGGCGCTCGATTTCTTCCAGTACTGTCTCTCGATTCAGCACAGCGCACTATCTTGTCACAGATGTAACAAAAGGTGAAACGGGTTTGTAATGCTTTCAGAAAAAAGCAGTTAACCATGTAACTGTGACAAACGGAGGGAGACTTGCTAAAACGCTCGGCGGGTCTCACACTGCGACGCGGTTTTTGATTGAGTTGAAAAATGTAACATGCCTGAAAACCTCTCTCGCAGAAGAGGATTGCAGGCGAACGACGCCAGGGCGCGCGATGGATAGTGCTGGAGGCGTCGGCGCAGGAGCAGTTTGCAGATTGAACAAGGTGCTTCCCGAGACCGGATGAGTGATGGATTGTACAAGAGGAAGAAGCTCCGGTCGCTCGCATTCGCTGTAACGCGCAAGACTTGTTTTTGAAATTGATGGAGGAACTATGAAGAAGCTCGCCAAGATTTGTTTGCTGGCCGCACTGGTGCTGCTGGTAACAGGCGTCATGGCGTTTGGTCAGGAAACGGCACGCATCCGTGGCACCGTGACCGATCCGTCCGGAGCGGCAATCCCGGGAGCGACGATCACCGTGACCGAACTCGCGACCAATCGCGTAGTGACGGTTCAAAGCCAGGCCGACGGCAACTACACCATTAGTTCACTGGCCATTGGCACATACAAACTGGAAGCCAAGAAAGAGGCTTTCAAAGCCGCATCGGCGAAAATCACTCTGGAAATTGCAGACGTTAAGGCCGTCAACTTCAAGCTGGAAATCGGCTCCGCCGAGCAGGTGGTGAACGTGACCGACGAGGTTCCGCTGGTGCAGACGGCGACCTCCGACGTGGGCGAGGTTATCCAGGGGCGGCAGACCGTAGAACTGCCGCTGAATGGCCGCAACTTCACCTCGCTTGCCATTCTGACGCCGGGCGTCAGCCGTGGTGCGTACTCCGATCAGGCTACGGGCAGCAGCAACCAATCGGAAACTTGGCGCAACAGCGAATCCGGCGGCGCCGCGCTGGTGGTCAACGGTCTGCGTCCGCAGGCCAACAACTATCAACTGGACGGCGTGGACAACAACGAATCGCTGGTGAACACCCTGGTGATCTACCCGGCGATTGAAGACATTGCCGAGTTCAAAGTGACTACCAGCGTGGCTCCGGCCGAGTTTGGACGCGCCGGCGGCGCGGTGGTGCAAGTGGCCACCAAGTCGGGTGCCAATAATGTGCATGGCGCTGTGTACTGGTTCAACCGCTCCAAGGAAGGCGCAGCCAAGCCCTTCGGTGTTACCACCATGCCTACCCTGAGCCGCAACCAGTTTGGTGTTTCGCTGGGCGGCCCGCTCTGGAAGGACAAGATCTTTGCCTTTGTGGACTACCAGGGCTGGCGGCAGAACACGCCGCAGTCCGACGGTCCCACGCAGGTGCCGACGGCGGCGATGCGCACCGGCGACTTCAGCGAGATGCTGACGACGGGAAGCACGGCGGTCGCGGTTCCGGTTGCGGCCATCTGCCCGAACCTGTATAGCGGCGGCAGCGTGCTGCCTGCCTTCGATGGTAAGGGATACATCTTCAATCCGCAGACTTGCTTGCCCTTCGGCTGGGACTCGGTGAGCAACGCCCCCGGCCCGAGCATCAACGTCATTCCCACCGCGTACCAGAATACGGTGGGCATGAAGTTCCTGAATGCGTTCCCCAACCCGAACATTGCCAGCGTAACCAGCCTGGTGAGCAATAGCGGCAACTTCCAGCCGTCGCGCCAGCAGATTACGACGCGTGACGATTACGACGCTCGCCTGGACTTCAACCTGAACCCAAGAGAGCAGGTGTTCGTCCGCTACAGTCTCGGCCAGGACCTGTTGCACGTCACCGACCGTCTGAAGGACAGCTCGCACGATCTGCCCTCGGGCTACGGCTCGGGCATGAACCCGCAGCATCCGCGCCAGGTGGCCATCGGCTACACGCGCGTTCTCAGCGATAAGCTGGTGAACTCGTTCCACTACGCCTACTCGCGGCCTTACTTCGGCTATCAGCAGCCGGGCTATGGCGGCCAGCAGGCGGCAAACCTGGGCATTCCCAACGCCAACACCAGCCCTCTGCTGGGCGGCATGCCGCTGATTGGCGGCTGGTATCAGGAACTGGAGTGGGTGGGCGACTACGGTCCTTACGTGGTGTCGCAGCCTTCGCACCAGTTCTCGGACACCGTGAGTCTCAGCACCGGCAAGCATAACTGGAAGTTCGGCGTCAGCATCGTTCACCGCGACGTGGACTTCACGCAGGCGAATGAGGCGAAGGGCTACTTCTGGATGAACGACGGCAATTACAGCGGCTACCCGGTGGAATATGCCTCCCGCGGCGCCTTTACCGGCTACCAGATCTCCGAACTGGCGGCGGGCTTTGTGGGCGCGTACGGCATCGGCGTGTTCAACGGCTACTACCGCACCCGCAGTTGGGAAAACTCGTTCTTTGGCCAGGACGACTATCGCGTCAGCCGCAAGCTGACGTTGAACCTCGGCCTGCGCTACGACATTCTCACCTGGCCGACGGAAGTGAACGGACGTCAGTCCAACTTCGATCCCGGCAGTGGGGATTTGATTGAGGTCGGCACCCCGGGTTGGAACAAATCCCTGATGAACACGCCTTGGGGCAACGTGGGACCGCGCCTGGGCTTTGCCTACGATCTGAATGGCGACGGCAAGACGGTGGTTCGTGGCGGCTACGGTCTGTTCTACTACGTGGACCGCGGCGGTGTGGGCCAGCAGCTCTCGCAGAATCCAGAGTTCAACGGCACGCAGACCTACTATGCCTGCCCGACGCTGGCCACCTGCTCTACGGGCTACCGCATCACTCTGAGCGGCGCGGCTCCGAGGGGCGACAATAACGTGGCCGATGCCACGGGCACCCTGCCCGTGGGCCAGGACCTGGTGAACCCGAAGGCGCTGAACTCCTCGGAGGCTGTGTACTACCATCCGAAGAACAGCCCGAGCCCGAACATCCACCAGTGGAACATACAGGTGGAGCGCGTGCTCTACGGCCAGACGGCCCTGAGCCTGCGCTACGTCGGCACCCACATGGGCAACCTGGCTACGGCGTTCAACGCCAACCAGGCCCAGTTGGGCACAGGCACGCAGTGGTTCAGCAACGTGGGCACCATTAACGAGTACGCGATGATCGGCACGGGCAGCTACAACGCCCTGCAGGCCCGTTTGAACCGCAACATGAGCAAGGGACTGCAGTACACCGTGTCGTACACCTGGTCGCACACGCTGGATAATTCGAACTCCGCGCTGAGCAACGGCGCCGGCGGCATCATGGTAGGCGCCAACGGAACTCCGCTGCTGAAGTACATGCACGGCAATTCCAACAGCGATCAGCGGCAGTTGCTGGTGGCCAGCGCGCTGTATGAGCTTCCGTTCGGCCGCGGCCGGCAGTTCGGCAGCGAGATGCCGAAGGCGCTGGACTACGTGCTTGGCGGATGGCAATGGAACAACATTATCGTCCTGTCCTCGGGTACCCCGATCGACATCTCTGGCGCCTCGGGCGTTACCGGCTACAGCGCCGGACGTCCCGATTACCACGGCGGATGCAAGACGGATGTCTCCTGGAATACCTGGATCAGTTGCCCCGCGGGAGCCTTTACCAATCCGGCTGGATTGGTGGGAACGCTGGGCCGCAACTACTTCCATGGCCCGGGCGTCCACACCTGGGACACCACTGTTTCCAAGAGCTTCAACATCATGGAGAAGGTGAAGAGCGAGTTCCGTGTGCAGGTGTACAACCTGTTCAACACGCCTCAGTTCCAGAACCCGGATACCAACTTCAACGACGGGAGCTTCGGCCAATTGACCACGCCACGCACGCTGACCAACCGCGAGTTGGAAGTGGCGATGCGCATCTCGTTCTAACCGCAATCCGACCGGGGGACGGCTTCGGCTGTCCCCCGGCTGTTTGACTTTCCCAAGCCAACAACAGGCGGGGCTGGTGTATGAAGCACTTCCGGCAGAGCAGAGCTTTTCTTGTCTTCGTTTGCACACTCGTTTGCGCCGTTGCACTTTGTGCCCAGGCGCCGCTGGTGAGCAAGGTTGAGCCGCCGAACTGGTGGGTTGGCCTGGCGCACGATCCCATGCTGCTGCTGACCGGGGAGAATCTTCAGCAAGCACGGGTCATCAGCGGCACACCGGGCGTAACCGTCTGGCGTGTACAAGCCGGCGCCGAAGGGCGCTACCTCTTTGCCTGGCTGCGCATTGCACGCAATACGCAGCCAGGCAAAGCCCTGCTCACCGTGCACACCACCACGGGAGAAACGCAGGTTGTGCTGCCCTTGGAAAAGCGCGAGCGCGTGGCCGAGACCGGCAAGGGCGTGCACGCCGACGACGTGCTGTATCTGATCATGCCCGACCGCTTTGCCGACGCCGGCAGCGATCCGGCGAAGAGCCGCAACCACGTAGACCGCGCTGACCCGAGGGTTTATCACGGCGGCGATTTGAACGGTGTCACGCAACATCTTGGCTATTTAAAGGATCTGGGCGTTACCGCCATCTGGCTTACGCCGTGGTGGAAGAACGACGCCAACGCCGCGGATTACCACGGCTATCACGTCACCGACTTCTACGCCGTAGACGATCACTTCGGCTCGCTAGACGATTTGCGAACGATGGTCTCGGCGGCGCACAGACTGGGCATCAAGGTGGTCAGCGATTACGTGGCCAACCACACCGGACCGGCGCATCCGTGGGTTCAGCATCCGCCGACGGCCACCTGGTGGCATGGCTCGCCACAGCATCACCTGGACGCACAATACAACTTCTGGCCGCTGCTGGATCCGCACAGCACGCTGCACGACCGGCGTCCGGTGCTGGAAGGATGGTTCGCGGGCAAGCTGCCGGACATCAATCCCGACGATCCCTTGCTGGAAGAGTACCTGGCCGACAACGCCATCTGGTGGATGGAGTCGGCGCACTTTGACGGCTACCGCCTGGACACGTTTCCGTACTCCTCGCGCGCCTCGTGGGGCAAGTGGCACCAGGCGCTGCGCACGGTGTATCCGCAGGTGACGTCGGTGGGCGAGGTGGCGGACGAGAGTCCGGTGGTGACGTCTTTCTACGAGGGCGGACGCAAGACGCAGGGCATCGATTCAGGGGCGACCACGGTCTTCGATTTTCCCTTCTTCCATCGCCTGCGCGGCGTACTGAATCACAACGAGCCGGTAACGAAGCTGGCCAACGTCTTTGAGCATGACCTGCTCTACCAGCATCCCGAAGGGCTGTACACGTTTCTGGGAAATCACGACCAGAAGCGGCTGCTGAGCGACGACAACGCCACGCCGGAAAAACTGAAGGCGGCCTTCTCGCTGCTGCTCACCGTGCGCGGCATTCCCGGCATTTATTACGGCGACGAGATTGCCATGCGCGGCGGCGACGATCCGGACAACCGTCAGGACTTTCCTGGTGGTTTTGCGGGCGACGCGCACGATGCCTTTACCGCCGCGGGCCGCACAGCCGAAGAGCAGGCAATGTTCCTGCATGTGCAGCGGCTGGTGCATCTGCACCGCGAGCATCCCGCGCTGCAAAAGGGCTCCATGACGTTGCTGGAGGCCAATGAAACTTCCATGGTTTACCTGCGCGAAGAACCCGGCGACCGCGTGCTGGTGGTGTTTAACGCCGCGCCGAAGGAGCAAACGATTACACTGCCACGCGCGGAAACGCCTCTGCAGGAGCTGACTGCGGCCGAGCCGCTGGTGGATGCCGCGTCGGCCAGCATTTCCGCGGAGCAAGTGACAGTGCCCGTGGCTCCAATGACCGTGTCCATTTATAGACTGCGTTGATTGTCCCCTCCCTGTAGATTGGCCGGAGCATGGCAAAGTGCTCCGGCCATTTTTTTTGCGAGGGCGGGGAGGATCGCATAAGAGCGGAAAAGCGGCTTACTCGTCGTCGGAGCCGGGGGCCGCGTCCCAGGCGTGGCCCAGCACGGTGTAGGTTTGCCGCGTGCCGTTTGCCGGCTGGAAGGTGACGCGGGTGGGCTTGCGCTCCCAGGTGGGGGCCGAGCAGGCGGAGTCCGGTGTGTCTCCCAGGCTGGCCGGGCCGAGCTCTTTCTTCATAAGCGGCTTGCGGCGGCCAAGCTGCATCACCACGGCGCTCAGTTTGTCGCCCGCATCGTTCAATCCACAGTAGGCTGCGTAGTCACGGAACCAACTGGCATCGGAGTAGAAAGGATCGAAGTCGGTGAGCGGCACCTGCGAAACGTGCCCGGTGAGGCGATCGACCAGCAGCCATCCACCGCGCTGCCACACCCAGGAGGTCAGCTTCTTTTCGTCCTCCGGCAAGCTGTTATTCAGGCGGAAGGCGCGGCGCACCACGAAGAGGCGGTCGGTGACCTCATGCACGTCTCCGGTGATGAACTCGCGCAGTTTGCCGTCCACGAACAGGCCGCGCACCCTTATGGGGATGTTGTGGGATTCGTCCGGCCCCAGGAAGAGCTTGACGGCCATCTGCTTGCCGTAGGTGATGACGTGCGGCTTGGCGGCGGGCGTGGCCGGCAGAGCGCACACGAGGGCAAAGAGGGCGAGAGAGGCGGACAGACGCAGGGCGGAGAGGCTGTTCGATCGCTGCATGGCACAAGCAGAGTAGCCCCGCGGCGGAACTCGCGCAATCGTCAAATCCGTGCCGGAGAAAATGAGCGGGCAAAGCTGCCGCCCGCGTCGGATTTTGCGCGGCGAGGTAACTCCTTTACAATCGGAGAGCACCAACACGAGTCCAATGTCCAAGCTTTACTCCATCATTCTGCCCGCCTTCAATGAAAGCGCGCGCATCGGTCCCGGCCTGCAAAAGGCGGTGGATTTTGTGCGCCAGCACCAGTGGAACGTCGAGATTGTGGTGGTGAATGACGGCTCGCGCGACGATACGGCCGAGATCGTGAAGGGCTTTATGGCGCAGGCGCCGGAGATTCGCCTGCTGGAAAATCCCGGCAATCACGGCAAGGGATACAGCGTGCGCAACGGGATGTTGAACGCGCGTGGCGAGATTCTGCTGTTCAGCGACGCCGACTTTTCCTCGCCGATTGGCGAGGCGGTAAAGCTGATCGCGGCCATTGAAGAGGGCGCCGACGTGGCTTTCGGCTCGCGCTGGCTGCTGGCCGAAACGCAGACCAAGCGGCAGTCCCTGCTGCGGCAGTTCGTGGGACGGGCTTACAACCTGTTGATGCGGCTTACGCTGGGGCTGCCCTACCGCGATACGCAATGCGGCTTCAAGGCCTTTACGCGCGCGGCGGCCGAGACGATCTTTACGCGGCAGCAGATTGAGGGCTGGGGCTTCGATCCGGAGATCCTGTTCATTGCCCGCAAGTTCGGACTCAAGATGATCGAGGTTCCGGTGGAGTGGGCCAACGACGACCGCTCCAAGATCAATCCCATCGTCGATGGCATCAAGATGTTCGTCGAGCTGCTGACCATTCGCGTTTACAGCCTGAGCGGACAGTACCGGCAGCCGACCTTCCAATTCATGGCGGCCACGCCGGGCACGTTCGCGATCCATGAAAAGCGCCCGGCCTAGAGCGTTTCCCGAGTAACCATATCCGGTATAAATCGTGCACTGCCGTTGCTCCCTGATGGTCGCAACGGCCTATGGCCGGTGGCTTTGGGACACAGCAACTCGGGAACCGCCAAGGCGCGGGCGCTGGGAAAAAAACTCCGGAAAAATTACGAAGCGGACGCGTGCCGCGGACTGTCCGGCTGCAGCGGCAGCGGAGTTGCGCCGTCCGTCAGCGGACGCGGCGCCACGTGCACGTGCCCATCGCAGTCCTGCGCCACGGTCATTGTGGAGGCGCACTCGCCGCAGAGCCAGAAATACTCAAACGGCTTTTCCTTGCGGGAATACCGTGCATCGTCGCGACCAAATTCTATGCGGAAAAGACGGCCCTTGCCCAGGTAATGAAATTGGGCGCTGCATTGCGGATTAAAACACTTCGCGAGCATACCACCCCTTCCTTGCCGGCCATTGCCGGAAACCGGCCGCGCAACAGAACGGCCACCATCCCTTTGCTTGTACGTTAGCAAGTTTTCTTGAACGCGCAGTGAATGTGCAGAAATATGCTCAGTTTCCGTTCCACATTGGTATAACGCAATAATTCTGGCTTGTTTCGGGCGGCGTAATGGGAGGCTATGTAGCGTTTTGCAGCAGACGCCTTAGGCCTGCGCGCGGGAGAGCAGGTTCATAGTACGGCGAAAGCGGGAAGGTTTTGACACTTCACCGGGGCGTGGCAGCTCGCGGCGGTAGGCGTCGTACACCGAGGCGAAGACGGCGTCCCAGGAGGCGCGCTGGGCGCGCTCGCGGGCGGCCACGGCACACTGACCGTGCAGCGCGGAATCGGTGGCCAGGCGCAGTACGGCGGCAAAGAACTCGAAGTCATCGGCGCAGACGAAGCCGCAACGCTGGTGCTCAACGATGAACTTTGGGCCGCCTTTGTCGGTGACCACCGCGGGGACGCCGCTGGCCAAGGCTTCCAGCACCACATTGCCGAAGGTATCGGTCTCCGAGAAGAAGGCGAACAGATCCATGTTGGCGTAGGCGCGGGCCAGGGCCTGGCCGCGCAGCACGCCGGTGAACTCAGCGCCGGGTACGTGCTGGCGCAGCCATGTCTCTTCCTGTCCGTGGCCGACGAAGACAAACTTAACTTTGTTCAGTCCGGCGGCGCGAACGGTTTGCGCGAGCGCGGCAAAGCTGCGCACCTTTTTTTCCGTGGAGAGACGCCCGGCGTAGCCGATGACGAACCGTCCGTCTTTCTGACGGTCGCGATGCGCGGGAGAAAACATCTCCAGATCCACGCCGCGCTCCATCAAGGAGCAGGGCTTGTGCGTGGCCTTTTCGAGCTTCGCGATCAACTCCTGGTTGGGCGCGTAGTGGAAGCGTCCCACGCGGTAGAAGAGCGCGGAGAGATGGAAGCTTACGTCCTCGATGGTTTGCAGCGTGCGGGCGCGCGCCTTGCCCGCCAGCAGCCGCGGCAGAATGCGATCCGCGCGGCGGGCAGCGTATTCGTGCACGTTGGTGTGCCACGAGGCGGCGACGGGAATGCCCATTTCGTGCGCCACAAACGCGCCCAACATGCCAATGTCGTTGGGGCCGGTGATGTGCACCACGTCGGGCCGGAACAGCTTGAGCGCGGCAATGACCTGCCGTCGGTAGCGCAGAATGGCGGCGTCAAAGCGCAGATCTTTTTCCAGGGCAAAGCTGAAAGGTCCGCGGCGCAATCCCATGCGCGTTACCGATCCATCCTGCGTGGTGGCGGTTTCCGGCGCGGCGCTGACCACCAGCATGGGCAGGTTCTGGCGCTGGGCGTAGGCCACAAAGTTGCGGCAGGTGTTGGCTACGCCGTTCACTTCGTGCAGGGAATCGGGAAACAGGGCAACGCGGAGTGGACGCTCAGTCACAGGCAGCTTCTCCATTTCCGGTGAGGCCGGGCAGGCGATCCACCGGACGGGCGCCGTAGTGGCGCACGGTGCTTAGCAGGGGAGTGGATTCGGCAAGGCGAGCCACGCCGAGAATGATTTGCAGAAACGGAGGCACGCGGCGCCACAGATCGCTGAGCGGATGCACCTGACCGTCGCCGCCGGGATGGAAGGTGCGCTGGTCCCACTGGCAGGCGCCATCGGAATGCTCGGGATAGTAACGGATGGCGTCGAGAAACGTCTGGTAACAGCGAGCCTCGAGGGGATCGTTGTACTGCGGCATGAAGAGCAAATGGCTGCGGCGCTCGACGCGAATCTCCCGCACCCACTCGTCGAAACAAGAGGCGTTGGTGAGGTTGAGATTGGCGTTGGGCTCGGCGCCGTGGCGGTCTCCGCCGGAGATGACGATCTGCTGCCAGCGGCGGGCCAACGCAATGGTGCGCGCGTTCTCTTCCCAGCGGCGCAGGCCGTTCAACTCAAACGCATGCAGCACGCCGTTGTTGAGAGCGAGAAAGTCCTCAAGCTGCTGCTGGAACTCCGCGACGGGCAGGCCGTAGAGGTTCCACAGCGGATGATTGAAGACGACAAGGATACCCGGCAATGCGTTCAGGGTGCGCAGCAGATCGCAGACACGCCCGGTGGAAGGCTCGGCGGTGCAGGCCTGCAACTCGGCCAGCCAGCGGTGCGCCTCGGCGGCGGGAAGATTGTGCACGCCCAGGTGAAACTTGGCGCGCTGAAAGGGTACGGTCCATTCCAGAGAGATGGGCGTTTGCAGCGCGGGCACCATCTGCAACAGCATGGGCGCCGCAATGCAGTCGTGGTCGGAGAGCGAGACCATGGCGCGCAGGCCCAGCTTCTGCTCGATCTGATTCTTCTCCACCTCGTAGGCCGAGCGCGGGCAGAGCGGCGGCGTCCAGTAGCCGCGCTTCAAGTCCAAGGGAATGCCGGAGCGTTGCGCCTCGCCGGCGCGCTTGGAGAGAAAGCGCCGCAGCACGGGATGGTTGTCAAAGGTGCGCTGCACAAACTCCAGGCTTTCGCGGGAGCGGCTGGTGTGGCTGTGAATGGAGACGGCGGAGGCAAAATTTTTGATCTGCTGCGAGTCGCGGTCAAACCATGCAATTCTGGCCGTCAATGCACTTTCCCCCTTTTGCGCTTCACTGCGTCACGCAACCTGCCGCGGGCGGCGGAGCGATGCCTTCACTATGCGGAACAGAAGTTATCGTTTGATGACGGAGCGGAAAATGAACGATGAAATTGCGCGCCGCTTGCGAAATTGCGGAATGTTCAGAGCCGCGGCCTGGAATTCATCGTTGGCGAGGCCGTTGTTTACGCGGCGTTGATGTGTGCAGCGTAGGCTGCAACGCATGATGCGCAACGCGATTGCGACGGACAACGCAAACGGCACAAACATTTCGGCCGCGCGCGAGAGCGTGGCACAGGCTCTGCGGCGGCTGGGCGCCGATCCGTGGCACAACGTGCTGCTGCGCTGGAACACCAAGGCGGCGCTGCTTTCGGCGCTGGTGCGCGGCGGAGTCTTTCTGCTGGCCACGCTGCGATCTCATCACGGCGGCCGCAACGGGGCGGTGTTGGCGGAGGCTTTCTTTGGCGCCGCCTGCGCGGGCTTTTTTGGCACGGTGACGCAGGCCGTGCGCTTTGCCACGCCGCAGTGGCAGGCGGAAGCGGTGGTGGCCGTGGCCATTCCGCTGGTGTTTCAAACGGGAGATTACTTCTTCCACGCCGCGCTGGGGCAAACGGGCCTGCGCGCCGGCATGGTCTCCTCGGCGCTGTTCACCGCGCTCTCGGCGGCCTTCAATCTTTACATCATGCGGCGCGGCACGCTGCTGGCGGGAGGCGAGGGCCAGAGCTTTGCGCAGGATCTGGTGTCGCTGCCGCGGCTGGCCTTCGGCTTTGTCGTTTCCGGGGGAAAGCAAGCGGCGCGGATGATTGGGTTCCCCTCGCGGACGCGGAGCAACTGCGCGGCCAAAGAATCGCAGCCCGGCGGCGTTGGCTGAGGGGAGCAGACGCGCCCGGCGAATGGATAGCGACTGCTAACCCTTAGCAATTTCAGTGCATTTTAAATAGACGATCCGCCTACGGGTTCGATTACTTACCGGTAAATAATTCCCGTATTACATCGTCC
>JARLGJ010000020.1 GCA_031296105.1 Acidobacteriota bacterium
GTGTCTGGAGGCCGAAATATCGCCCTCCAGACACAAAATAAAGAGAGGAAACTGCGGCCAATTAGGCCGAAACGGCGAAAAATCCGTTTCGAGGATCGAACAAGCCAGAAATCAGGGGTTTTTCCGCAGCCTGTTTAGCCCCTGAGGAAACCTGTTGATGGGCTTGTCCAGAACTTCCCTAGCTCTTGCTGTATAGATTGCGCTTTTTATCGGCATGGCGCTCCTGCGCCAGTTGGATCAGCCGGTCAATCAGCACGGGATACTCCATACCCGAAGCTTCCCACAGCTTGGGATACATACTGATCGACGTGAAGCCCGGCATCGTGTTCACCTCGTTCAGGTAGAAGTGCGCGGTCAAGGGGTCCATCAGGAAGTCCACCCGCGCCAGCCCCGAGCATTCCACGCTCTGGAAGGCCCGTATGGCCATCTCCTGCACCTGGCGCATCTGCGTGTGGTCCAGCTTGGCGGGAATCAGCAGCTCGGAGGCCGCGTCGTTGTACTTGGCGTCGTAATCGTAGAACTCTTTGGCCGGCACAACCTCGCCGCAGATGGAAGCAATCGGTTCGTCGTTGCCCAGCACGGCGCATTCAATCTCGCGCGCCTTGTGCCTTTTGCCGCCCACGCCCTGCTCAATGATGATCTTGCGATCGAACTTGGCCGCCTCGTGGATGGCCGCCGGCAGCTCGCTCTCTTCGTGTGCCTTGCTGATGCCCACCGAACTGCCCAAATTCGCCGGCTTCACAAACACCGGATACTTCAGCGCCGAGTGCACTACCTTCTCGACCTTCTTCGGGTCCTGCTCCCACTCGTAGCGCATCACTTCCACGTGCTTCACCAGCGGCAGCCGCGAGTCGGCAAACATGCGCTTCATGATGCCCTTGTCCATGCCCGCCGCCGAGCCCAGCACGCCCGAACCGACATAGGCCACGTCGGCCAGATCCAGCAGGCCCTGCATCGTGCCATCTTCGCCAAAGGTGCCGTGCAGCACGGGGAAGATCACGTCCAGAGGCTTGCCGAACAGGGCGGCTTCCATGCCCTCCAGCGCGCGCGTGGACTTGCCCGTGTACTTGTTCTTCAGCAGCGCCTCGGCGTCAGTGCCCTTCAGCCACACGCCCTGCTTGGTAATGCCAATGGGAACCACTTCGTACTTCGTGCGGTCCATCGCCTGCATCACCGATGCGGCCGACACAAGGGAAACTTCATGTTCACCGCTGCGCCCGCCAAACAGGACGCCCACGCGGAGTTTCTTCGCTGTCATTGCAATCCTCTACACTTCAGTCTATCAGGCGAAGCGCAAAACAAAAGGCCCACGGCTGCTTACCTAAGCCGTGGGCCGCAAAATTTCGTTTTACAGAATCTTCTTGCCAAACGCCGAGCTGGCCAGCTCCACCGCCAGTTCCGCCGTGCGGTTGTATTCGTCGATGACCGGGTTTACCTCGACAATGTCCATGCTCGTCATGCGCGCGTGGTCGGCAATGATCTCCATCGCCAGGTGCGCTTCGCGGTAGGTGGCGCCGCCCGGCACCCGGGTGCCCACGCCCGGCGCGTCCTCCGGATCGACCCAGTCCATATCCAGCGAAATGTGGTAGCCCACCGTGCCGCGGCCCGCCATGCGCAGAGCCTCTTCCATCACCGTCCTCATGCCGCGCTCGTCGATGTCGCGCATGGTGAACACCTCAATGCCCGCCCGGCGTATATTTTCTTTCTCCGCGCGATCCACGTCGCGTATGCCCACCAGCACGCAGTTTTCCGGCCGCACCTTCGGCGTCCAGTCGTAGATCTTCGCCAAGGGGTCCAGCCCGTTCAGCCCCATCAGGGCCGCCAGCGGCATTCCGTGCACGTTGCCGGAAGGCGACGTCCCCGGCGTGTTGATGTCCGAGTGCGCGTCAATCCAGATCAGCCCCACCGCCTGACCTTCGCGGCGGTAGTATTCGGCCACGCCGCTAAAAGAGCCGGCGGCAATCGAGTGGTCGCCGCCAATCGACAGCGGAAACTTGCCCGCCGCGAGCGTCTTCAAAACCTCGTCGGCCAGCTTGGTGCAGGTCTTGGTGATCTCTTTCAGGTAGCGCGAGTGCGCGTCGCCGAAATTCTTCTGCTCGGGCAGGGTGACGGCGATGTTGCCGGCGTCTTCCACCTCATGGCCCAGGGCTTCCAGCTTGGCTTCCAGCCCGGCCACGCGAACCGCCGAGGGGCCCATGTCCACGCCGCGGCGCTGCTGCCCCAGGTCGAGCGGCACGCCGATAACAGAAATATGTTTTTTGAGAATGTCGTTAAACGATGCAGGTACGCTGCTCATACATGAATTCCAGTCGGTTGACTGCGGTTGTTGATTTGAGTGTGCCCCAGGTTCACCGCCCTCTTTGGCGGTTAACCTGGGACAAATGTTTCCGCTTCTCGGTTCCCCAGGTTCAATATTGTGCCCCAGGTTCGCCGCCCGTCTTTGGCGGTTAACCTGGGAACACTCTTCACAATCTCATTCCTACGGATACATCTTATGCAACATGCGCGGGAACGGAATCGTCTCGCGCACGTGTTCCAGCTTGCAGATCCACGCCACCGCGCGCTCCAGTCCCATGCCAAAGCCTGCGTGCGGCACGCCGCCGAACTTTCGCAGATCCAGATACCACTGGAAGGCCTCTTCCGGCAGCTCGTGCTCGTGGATGCGGTCCAGCAACTTTTTGTAGTCGCCCATACGCTGCGAGCCGCCAATCACCTCGCCGTAGCCCTCCGGAGCCAGCACGTCCACGCACAGGGCCTTCGTCAGGTCGTCCGGATCCGGCTCCATGTAGAAAGCCTTCACCGCCGCAGGATAGCGGTGGATCATCACGGGGCGGTCAAACTGCGATGAAATGTACGTTTCATCCGGCGAACCAAAGTCGTTGCCGTACTCGAACTTGTTCTCCAGCAATCCTTTGGAGTAGGCCTCGTCCAGCATCTTGGCCGCTTCGTCATAGCTCAGCCGCGGGAACGGCGCCTGAATCTTTTCCAGCGCCGCAATGTCGCGTCCAATCACTTCCAGTTCGTGGCGGCGCGTCTCCAGCACCCGTTTCACAATGAACGAGATGAAGTCTTCGGCCAGCGACATGATGTCGTCCAGCCCGGCGTAGGCCATCTCCGGCTCAATCATCCAGAACTCGGTCAGGTGGCGGCGCGTCTTGCTCTTTTCCGCCCGGAACGTGGGTCCGAAGCTGTACACCTTGCCCAGGGCCATGGCCGTGGCTTCAATGTAGAGCTGTCCGCTCTGCGTCAGGTAAGCCTGATCGTCGAAGTAATCCACGGGGAACAGCGTCGAGGTGCCTTCGCAGGCCGCTGGCGTCAGAATGGGCGGATCGGTGCGCGTGAAGTCTCGCGAGTAGAAAAAGTCATGCATCGCCCGCTCAATCTCCGAGCGGATGCGCAGAATGGCCACCTGCCGCGGCGAGCGAATCCACAGGTGGCGGTGATCCATCAGGAACTCCGTCCCGTGGTCCTTCAGCGAAATCGGGTACGGCGTGTCTTCCGGTACGCGCTGCACAATCTCCACGTTGGAGAGGTCCAGCTCGTAGCCGCCCGGCGCCCGCTGCTCGGCCCTTACCTTGCCGGTGACGATGACTGAGCTTTCCTGCGTAAGGCCCTTCACGCTCTCGAACAGCTCGGGCGTAACTGCCTTTTTGAACATCACGCCCTGCACCAGCCCGGTGCCGTCGCGGAAGATGGGAAACAGGAGCTTGCCGCTCTCGCGCAGGTTATAGAGCCAGCCGCGGAGTGTAACTTCCTGTCCTTCAAATTGATCGAGGTGCTCGATGGTAGCAATGGGAGCCATGAACGTCCTATAAAGGCCCGCGCCAGGATTTGCGGCCCAATGCAGTCCGGCCGCGCAGCACGAGGCATAACAGAGAAATTGTAAGCCGGGGCGCAGCGAAAGGCGAGCCAAGCGCAAAGTGTCTTGTTTTTTATCGATTTACTGCGCTTACTGCTGTGGCTTGCGCGCGGCAATAATCCGCGGAATCCCCGCCAGGTCCGGAATGGCCTGTACCTCGGCCCACCCGTTGAGCAGGGCCATGACGGCCTCCGATTGCGACCAGCCGATCTCCATCAGCATCCAGCCGCCCGCGCGCAGAGCCTCCCGGGCCTGCGGAATCAGCCGCCGGATCACCGTCAGCCCTTCCTCGCCGGCAAACAGTGCCAGGTGCGGCTCGTAGTCCTTCACCATCTGCTGCACCTTGTCGGCCTCGTTCAGCCCCACATACGGCGGATTGGAGACCACAAAGTCGAACGAGCCATCGCGCGTGACCGCCTCCAGCACGTCGCTCTGCAGGAACCGTACGCGCACTCCCAGCCGCTCGGCGTTCTCCCGAGCCACCGCCAGCGCCTCGGGAGAAAGATCCACGGCGTGCACCTCGGCCTGAGGCAGGTCATGGGCCAGCGCCACGGCAATCGCCCCCGACCCCGTGCCTACGTCGATAATCTTCAGAGGCTGCCCGGATTGTGCCCCAAGTTCCGGTTGTGCCCCAGGTTCGCGGAGCGCAGCGGAGCTAACCTGGGAACCTCCATGGCAGAGGTGGGAAACAGGTGTCCCATGTAAGCACTGCGTTTTGGCTTGAGTGGGAAACTCCGGTGCCCCATTCAAGCCATCTTTTGGCTTGAGTGGGAAAAGAGGCGAGCTGCTCACCAGTTCCACCACCTTTTCCACCAGGAACTCCGTCTCCGGACGCGGAATCAGAACCGCCGGAGTCACCCGGAAATCCAGTCCCCAGAATTCCTGATGCCCAGTGAGATACTGTGGCGGTTCTCCGGCGGCGCGGCGCGCAATCAGCTCGCGCGCGCAGGCCTCCTCGGCCTCGCTCAAAACATATTCAGGATGTGCATAGAGAAACGTGCGGTCGCGTCCCGTGGCGTGCAGCAGCAACACCTCGGCCGTCAGCCGCGCCCGGTCGATCCCCGCAGCCTCCAGTTCCGCCGTAGCCCCAAGCACTGCCTCGCGTAGTTGCATGGAGATATTGTACGCACGGAATGGAGCGCATGACGCTCAAAGGCCGGAGCATCCGCTCCGGCCTTTGGGTAACTTTCGCAACCTCTGGGACCTGCGCAACCTCATTCCTTACGCCGTCGCGTCGGCCTTCAGTTTTTCCGCCTGGTAGTGCGTTACCAGGGCGTCCACAAAGGGTTGCAGCTTGCCTTCCATCACCTGGTCAAGCTGGTGCACGGTCAGGCCAATGCGGTGGTCCGTCACCCGGTTCTGCGGAAAGTTGTAGGTGCGTATCTTTTCCGAGCGGTCGCCGGAGCCTACCTGCGAGCGGCGCTCCTTGGCCACAGCCTCCTGCTGCTTGGCCTGCTCCAACTCGTACAGCCGCGAGCGCAGCACGCGCATGCCTTTTTCGCGATTCTTGATCTGCGACTTTTCGTCCTGGCAGCTCACCACGGTGTTTGTCGGAAGGTGCGTGATGCGCACCGCCGAATACGTGGTGTTCACCGACTGCCCGCCCGGTCCCGAGGAGCAGAAGGTGTCAATGCGAATGTCCTTGGCCTCGATCTTGATGTCCACGTCTTCGGCTTCCGGCAGCACCGCCACCGTCACCGCCGAGGTGTGCACGCGCCCCTGGGTTTCCGTGGCCGGAACGCGCTGCACCCTGTGCACGCCGCTCTCGTACTTCATCTGCGAATACACGCGCTGGCCTTCGATGATGGCGATAATTTCCTTCAGTCCGCCCACCGCGCTGTCCGAGCTGGACATCACTTCCACCTTCCAGTGGTGCGTTTCCGCGTAGCGCATGTACATGCGGAAGATCTCGGCGGCAAACAGCGTGGCCTCGTCGCCGCCGGTGCCGGCGCGGATTTCCAGCACCACGTTCTTTTCGTCGTTGGGATCCTTGGGCAGCAGAAGAACCTTCAACTCTTCTTCGGTCTTCGCGTACTGCTCTTCCAAGGACTTCAACTCTTCTTCGGCCAGCGCCACCATCTCGGGATCGCTCTCGGCGGCCATCAGCGCCCGCGAGTCGTCAATGCCCTGCTTGATCTTCTTGTACTCCTGGTACTTCTCCACCACCGGCGCCAATTCGGCCTGCGCCTTGGCGGTCTTCTGGTAGTTCGCCGAGTCGTTCACGATCTCCGGCGTGGCCAGCGCGGCGTTCAGCTCCTGACAGCGCGCTTCAATCTGTTCTAGACGGTCAAACATAAAAGTTTCCTGAACTTTCGGGCCCGCGGCATGGGCACGCGCGGCCGGAGATGAATTCTACGATGAAATGAAACAGGGCGCAGCTGGAATGATGAGCCGCTAGAGGTGGTACTGCGTGGCGAGAATGACTTGAATGGTGGACATAAATTCGCTCAGGCGATGATCAACTCTCCGCCGTGCTGTACTTCCAGCTCCATGGCGCTATCCAGGGCCACAATGGCGCATTCCACCATCGTGTCGTCCGGCTGCTTGGTGGTAATGCGCTGCAGCCACAGCCCCGGCGCGGTCATCAGCGCAAACAGCGACGAGCGTTTTTTGGCCGCATAGCGGATCACTTCATACGAGCCGCCCATAATCAACGGCAGCAGCAACAGCCTCATGCCAAATCCCGCCCAGAAGCCGTGCACCGGAACCAGCGCGTAAACAACAATGGACAGGATCATCACTGTCATCAAAAAGCTGGTGCCGCAGCGCGGATGGAACGTCGAGTAGCGCTGCACGTTTTCGGCCGTCAGCGGCTTTTTGTCCTCGAAGGCGAACACCGTTTTGTGCTCCGCGCCGTGGTACTGATAGACGCGGCTGATGTCCTTCCAGCGCGAGGTCAGCCAGATGAACGCCAGGAAGATCGCCAGGCGGATGATTCCCTCCACCAGGGCAAACACAAACTGGTTGCCCGTCTGCGGAAAGCGGTGACGCAACCCGCGGGCGGCGGCAAAGGGCAAAAATTTGTACATAAAGATGAAAAAGCCCAGCGAGACGGCAATGTTCGCCGCCGCCACCCAGCCGTTCATCTCCAACTTTTCGCCCTTCTCGTTCTTTTCATCTTCCAGGGCCACGTCGGCGGAAAAGCGCAGCGCCTTAAAGCCCAGCACCATGGCCGAACCCAGCGTCATGATGCCGCGCACAAACGGCCATCCCTTCCAGGGATGCTTGTCGCTGGCCTTTGCCAACGGCTCGGCGTGGACGGCCATCGTCTGGTCCGGTTTGCGCACGGCAATGCCCCAGGCATGGGGTGAGCGCATCATCACACCCTCCAGCACGGCCTGGCCGCCAACCAGGGTCTCCTCGGGGCTTTCCAGGGCGGGCAGAAGCTGCAGCACGGTAAGAAAACGCAAATGGGCCAGAATAGACTTCATCTTGTTCATTGGACGCGGAATCGTGGCGGGAAGATGCAGACCGCTCAGTTCTCTCTATTAAAGGGTAAGGCCCGCCCCGGGCAGTGTCAAACCTGTTGGCCGGTCGGTCCGGGGGTGCTCTCGGCCGTGGAGAGCGCTTCGCCGTTGGCCAGGCACACGCGGTTGCGGCCTGCTTCCTTGGCTTCGTACAGTGCCGCGTCGGCCGCGCGCACAATGTCGTCGCGGGAAATGCCGTTGGTCGGGAACTCCGCCACGCCAATGCTGACCGTTACCGGGTAGGGCACGCCGGGGAAGTGGTTGTTGCCCACCGCCCGGCGCAGCTTGCTGGCCACGGCCGCCGCGCTGGCCCCTTGCGTGGCCGGCAGCACCACGGCAAACTCTTCGCCGCCGTAGCGGCACACAATGTCCACTTTGCGCAGGTTGCGCACAAAAATGGAGGAAGCCAGCCGCAGCACGTCGTCACCTAGCATGTGTCCGAAGTCGTCGTTGATCTTCTTGAAGTGGTCGATGTCGATCATCAGCACGCTGACGCCGCCGCCATAGCGCGCCGCGCGCGTAATCTCATCCACCAGCCGCGACTCGAAATACCGCCGGTTGAATACGCCGGTCAATCCGTCGCGATATGCCAGTTGCCGCACCCGGTCCACGTAGCGCGCATTCTGCGTAGCCGTGGCCAGAATGTCCGCCACCGACTCCAAGGCCTGAATGTCGTTGTTCACAAAGTCGTGTTCGCGCGTGGTGGTGCACACCAGCAGGCCAATATTCTCGCCAAACGAAACCAGCGGCAGGCAAATCTCCGAGCGGCCGCCCGGGAAGCATCCGCCGGGGCACGTTGCCGGGTTGCCAATAAACGGACGCCGCCCGTCTTCGTGCATGGTGCAGGCAAAGGAGTGCGGCAGCACGTCGCCGATCTTCAGCTTGGTATCCAGCGTCCCCTGCTGCGCCCGCAGCACCAGGTCGCCGTCTTCGTCGCGCAGAAAGATGGAAACCGATTCCACCGGAAACGACTGCGGCAGTTGCACGCACAAACGGTCCAGCAGCTCTTTCAGGTCCAGCTCCACCGTGGTGCGCTTGGCAATCGCGTTGATGGCCTCCAACTGCGCTGCCCGGCGCTGCACCTGCGAGTAGAGCTTCGCGTTCTGCAAGCCAATGGATGCCTGCGTGGCGAACAGCGTCAGCAGGTCCACTGTCTCATTGTCGAAGAAGGCCGGCAGGTCGCTCTGGCAGTCCAGCACGCCCACTACCTCGTCGCGCACCATCAGGGGGATGGCCAGCTCCGAGCGCGTGCTGGCAATTTTATTGATGTAGCGCTGGTCGTTCAGCACGTCCGGTGAGTAGATGGGGCGGCGCGCCTTGGCCGACAGTCCGGAGATTCCT
This sequence comes from Acidobacteriota bacterium, assembly GCA_031296105.1. Classification (GTDB taxonomy): domain Bacteria; phylum Acidobacteriota; class Terriglobia; order Terriglobales; family Acidobacteriaceae; genus TOLSYN. The sequence continues at coordinate 8,668 of JARLGJ010000020.1, forward strand.
TTGCCGAACGGCACACTGAAGTCTTCCATCGGTATCTCATTGCCGAACTGCGCCCGCACCACCAGGTTCTTTTTGTCGTCGTCCATCAGCAGAATGCTGCCGTGATGCAGATGGAAATAATCGCGCACGATCGCCAGCACCTGGTTGAGAACCTCATCCAGGTCGAAGGTGGACAGCACTGCCTGACTTGCGTCGTAAAGGATGGCTACCCGCTGCATGGCGCGCTCGTTCAGATTCCTGAGAAAATCGTTTTTCTGCTACATCTTTGAGTTTACCCGCGTAGTTCCCGCCGCAGCGCGCTTTTTTATCGAGGGACTATGACGCTGGTAATCCCAAAACCGGCCCCAATAGGTTTGCGCCCCAATGGCGCCGGACGGCCCACCCTGCGCGTTCCGGGCACGGAATCCCACAGGCAGCCCCGTTTGTCCCATTCCGGAGGCCTGCCCGGTGCTGTACCATGCGGGTAAATGGCAGACTTGCAAACCGAAGTACAGTTCTTGAAGGGGGTTGGGCCGCGGCTGGCGGAAACCCTGGCCGCCAAGGGAATCCATACCCTGCAGGATCTCCTGTACTATCTGCCCTTCCGCTACGAGGACCGCATCAATCCGCGCTCCATCGAGCAGCTTCAGCCCGGCGAAATGGCCAGCGTCATCGCCGAAGTACGCTCCAGCGGCCTCTTCCGCACCCGCAAGATGCCCATTTTTGAGCTGGTGGCCGGCCAGGGACGCACCCGCCTCAAGTGCCTCTGGTTCCGCGGCGGCTATCTGGAGGGCCGCTTCAAGCCCGGCGCCCTGGTCGCCCTCTACGGCAAGGTCGAGTTCTCCACCTTCGGCCGCGGCGGCCTGCAAATGCTCCAGCCGCAGTTTGAAATCCTGCACGAGCCGCCCGCCGAGGGTGACCTGCCGCTGGAAGGCGAAGAGCAGCAACACTTTGACTCGCTCGAAGTCGGCCGCATCGTGCCCATTTACGAGGCCGCCGGAAAGCTCAACGCCCGCTGGTTCCGCCGCGCCATCCGCCGCGCCCTCGAATCCATGCCGCCCGAAATCGGCGACGCCATCCCCGCGGCCATCCGCGAGCATCTCTCGCTCATTCCCCGCGGCCAGGCCTTCTGGCAGGCGCATTGGCCCGACGCCGGAGAGAGCTTTGCCGATCTGCAGGCCGCGCGCACTCCGGCGCACCGCCGCCTCATCTTCGAGGAGCTTTTCTTCCTCGAACTCGGCCTCGAACTCAAGCGCCGCAAGGCCCGCCTGCAACCCGGCATTGGCTTCAAGCTGGATGAGAAAGTCCGCAAGGCGTTGAAGAAGGTGCTGCCCTTTCATCCCACCGCGGCGCAGAAGAAAGTGCTGAAGGAGATCGTCGCCGACATGCAGCACCCTTCGCCCATGCGCCGCCTTTTGCAGGGCGACGTCGGCTCCGGCAAAACCATCGTCGCCTTTGAGGCCGCCACCGTGGCCATGCAGAACGGATACCAGGTGGCTCTGATGGCGCCCACCGAGATCCTGGCCACACAGCATTACCTCTCCGCCCGCCAGATTCTCGAACCCGCCGGTTATCGCGTGGTCTTGCTCACCGGCGGACTCGATCCGCAGCAGAAGCGCGGCGTTCGCCGCCACGTGGCCAGCGGCGACGCGCAGCTTGTCATCGGCACCCACGCCTTGCTGGAAGACAACGTCGAGTTCGACCGCCTCGGCCTGGTCGTCATGGACGAGCAGCACCGCTTCGGCGTCTTGCAGCGCATGAAACTCATGCGCAAGAACAGTGACGTGCAGCCCGACGTCTTGGTGATGACCGCCACGCCCATTCCGCGCACCCTGGCCCTCACCCTCTATGGCGACCTCGACATCAGCGTCATCGACGAACTGCCTCCCGGGCGCACCCCGGTCTCCACCCGCGTCCTCGACGACACACGCTCCGAGGAGGTCTGGGAGTTTGTCCGCAAAATCCTCGCGCAGGGTCAGCAGGCTTACATCGTCTATCCCGTCATCGAGGAGAACGAAGAGAAGGACACCGGCCTCAAGGCGGCCATCAAGATGTACAACGAGTTGCGCAAAAAGGTCTTCCCTGAGTTCCCGCTCGGACTCCTCCATGGCCGCATGAGCGCCGAGGAAAAAGAGGACACCATGCGCCGCTTCAAGTCCGGCGAGTTGAAGCTGCTGATCTCCACCACGGTGATCGAGGTTGGCGTCGATGTGCCGAACGCCTCGGTCATGGTCATCGAGCACGCCGAGCGCTTCGGCCTCTCGCAGTTGCATCAGTTGCGCGGACGCATTGGCCGCGGCGCAGCCAAGTCCTATTGCATCCTGATGACCGGCGGCAAAGTTGGTGAAGACGCGGCCCAGCGCCTGGACACCATGGTGCAAACCAACGACGGCTTCCAGGTGGCGGAAAAAGATCTGGAGCTGCGCGGTCCCGGCGAATTTTTCGGCAGCCGCCAGGCTGGCATGCCCAGCCTGCGCGTGGCCAACCTCGTCCGCGACCGCGAATTGCTGGAACTGGCCAAGCGCGAAGCCCGCGCCCTCATCAACGGAGAGACCAAGGGCATCCCCGACGAGGAGAAGCGCGCCGCCGCCGAATACTTGAAAGCCAACTGGAACCGCCGCTACGGCTTGGTGGAAGTAGGGTAAGAGAGAACAATTTGGAGGTGCTAAGTGCCAGAGCAGAAATCAGACATCTTCACGTCATGTATCAACGCCCTCACGGGGGAGCTGCCAAGACGGATACGAGTTGCTTGTCTCATGAAAAGAATGAAATTTCGAGAGCAGTACTATTGGAAGCTCAAAGATCCAGTTCCATTTTGTCCAAAATGTTGGGAAGATGAGCGCAAAGACATTCACCTGCCTTCTGCGCTGTCAAAACATGGTGGAATGTTACGTGTGTGTTCGAAATGTAAGTCTGAGTATTGGGACGAGCCACCTAAACCACGAAAACCCGTCATGATCACTGTGAACCAACCCTACCGTAGGAGTTTTTGGGACCCACGTTGTTGGTAGGGATGTCAATATTTAGAGACACTGCTCTCCCTCGCAGGTCCAACGCCGGGGCTTGAATGGGACATTGAAGATCCCAGGTTAGCTCCGCTACGCTCCGCGAACCTGGGGCACACCGCGTCTATGCGGGATGAACTTCCACTCAAGACCTACGGCGAGGCTTGAATGGATATCTGGGGGAAACAAAGTCAACGACCCCACCCTGGCAACTGCGGCCACGATGGGGCACCGGATTTCTTTCCCACTCAAGCCAAAAGATGGCTTGAATGGGGCACCGTGCGGTTCCTTTGTGGCCGTATGTTTCGTGTACGCTTAACGGATGATCAAGGGCATCGGCGTCGATCTCTGCGAAGTCGATCGGATTGAGGCCGCCATTGCGCGCCATGGCGAGCGTTTTCTTACGCGCATCTACACCGATGCCGAGCGCGCCTACTGTGACAGCAAGCCCAACCGCATGGAGCGCCTGGCCGGCCGCTTTGCCGCCAAGGAAGCGGCCATGAAGGCCCTCGGCACAGGGTGGCGCCGCGGCGTGGCCTGGCGCGAGTTCGAGGTGGCGCGCACCGCCAGCGGCCAGCCTATCATCGCCCTGCACGGCGTGGCCGCCGGAATCGCCGCACAGCAGGGCATTACGCGCACCCTGGTCAGCATTAGCCACATCAAGAGCATGGCCATGGCGCAGGTTGTCATGGAAGGCGAATAAGACGCGATTACCCGCTAATTTTGCTATGATTCCAATCAGTTGACTTAAACTCATAGCGTCAACTGCGTTTGTTTTAGGAGAGACCGTGCCGAGTCAAAAGCAGCTCCGTTGGGCTCAGTTGCGCGTCGGGCTGACCGTGATCTTTGCCGTGCTCGTCTTTGGTGTGCTCGTCTTTCTGATGAGCGGCACCTCGGGATTTTTGCAGCGTACGGTCAACCTGGTCTGCTACGTGGACAATGCCAATGGCCTGCGTCCCGGCGCTCCCGTGCGTCTCTCCAGCGTGGACATCGGCAACGTGCACAGCATTCGCATCGTCAACCATCACGATGCCCTGGGCAACAGCACGCCGGTCGAAATCCGCATGAGAATCAACGCCCGCTTCCAGCCCTTTGTGCACGCCGACTCGCAGGTACTTCTCTCCACCTCCGGCGTGCTCGGCGAGGCCTTCGTCGATATCGACTCCAATCACGCTTCCGGTCCCGTCGCTCAGAACGACGCCGAACTCGCCTCGAAAGAGGTTCCCGATTTTCAGGACGTGGTGCGCTCTTCGCAGGGCACTTTGCAAAACGTCAGCACCCTGGTCAACCGCCTGGACCGCATCGTCACCGCCGTGGAAGATCAGAAGGGTTCGGTCGGCAAGCTGATTTACGACAAGCAGCTTTACAACAACCTCACCGCCTCCGTGGCGCAGGTCAACAAGCTGCTCACCGACATCAACAACGGGCAGGGCAGCCTGGGCAAGCTCATTAACGACGACTCGCTCTACAACCGCGCCAACTCCACCATCGACGAGCTGAACACGGTGGCCAAGAACGTCAATTCCGGCAATGGCACGGTTGCCAAACTCATTCGCGATCCTTCGCTCTACGACAACGCCAACCAGACGCTGGCCAAGGCCAATCAGTTGATGGACGGCATCAACCGCGGCGAAGGCGGCCTGGGTAAGTTTGCCAAGGATCCGGTGTTCGCCAAAAAGCTGGATGACGTCATCACCAACCTGTCGGCCATCACCGGCGAGTTGCAGGCCGGGCAGGGTTCGGCTGGCAAGTTCCTCAAGGACCCCTCGCTCTACAACCACTCCGATGAAATGCTGGTGGAGAGCCGCGGCCTGGTGAAAGCCATCCGCCAGGATCCGAAAAAGTACCTCAGCATCAAGCTCCATATTTTCTGATCCAAAACTGTTAAGAAGCGTTTCATGGCTCGCAATTCAGGTTTAATCCTGATAACTTCGCAGCAATTACAGACGGGCGGAAACCACGCACACTTCACCGTGTGAGCGCGGCTGTGCCTGCTGACTCCCGAGGTGAACATGCGTTTCCTTCTCAGACTCTGCGCCGTAGCGGCTCTATGCGGCGTGGCCATCCTGCAGGCTCCGGCACAGGCGCAACCTGCCCCCGCCAAGCCTTCCGCTCCCGTCAGCTTCGACCGCGCCGCCATGGATGCCAAGGCTGATCCCTGCCAGGACTTTTACCAGTACGCCTGCGGCGGCTGGCGCGACGCTCACACCATCCCCGCCGACCGCTCCCGCTACGGCCGCTTCGATGAGCTGCGCGAGTACAACCTCTACGCGCTCAACGCCATCCTCGAAGGCACTCTCCAGCCGGGCAAGCACACGCCGCTGGAAAAGAAAGTTGGCGCCTTCTACGCCGCCTGCATGGATGAATCCGCCGCCGAAGAAAAGGGCATCACTCCCATCAAAGCCTGGCTCAACAGGATCGATGCCATCCAGGACCGTGCCGGCGTGGTTTCCACCGCCGCCCGGCTCCAGGCCAACAGCTTCCGCGGAATCTTCGGCTTTTACGTGGGCGCCGACCTGCACAACTCCTCTCTCAACATTGCCCAGATCGATCAGGGCGGCCTCACCCTGGCCGACCGCGATTACTACCTCAAGCAGGACGCCCGCATGACCGAGGTGCGCGCCCGCTACCTGCTCCACATTCAGAAGATGCTGGTGCTCGCCGGTGAATCCGACGCCCAGGCCCAGGCCGACGCCAAGGCCATTCTCGTCCTTGAGACCAAAATCGCCGAGGCCTCCATGGATCGTGTCGCCCGCCGCGACCCCAAGAATCGCGATCACAAGATGGCCATCGCCGACCTGCAAAAGCTGGCCCCCGGGATCGACTTCCCCGGCTACTTCAAGCTGCTCGGCACGGCGCCCATCGCGTCGCTCAACGTCGGCAATCCGGAGTTCTTCCAGAAGCTGAGCGCCCTGATCGCCTCCGAGCCCCTGGACACCTGGAAGACCTACCTGCGCTGGCGCGTCATCAAGTCCTCCGCCTCCCTTTTGAACAAAGCTTTCGTTGATGAAAACTTCGAGTTCCAGGGCAAGTACCTCAGCGGCCAGCAGCAGTTGGAAGCCCGCTGGAAGCGCTGCACCTCGATGACCGACGGCGATCTCGGTGAGGCTCTCGGTCCGCTCTACGTCGAAAAGGCTTTCCCCAAGGAAGCCAAGCTGCGCATGGATACCCTCGTCGTCTCCATCGAAGATTCCATGGGCAAGGACATTCAGAACCTGGGGTGGATGAGTCCCGAAACCAAGAAGGCTGCCGACGCCAAGCTGCACAAGGTCACCAACAAGATTGGCTACCCCGATACGTGGAAGGACTACCGCCCGGTCAAAATTAAGCGCGATGACCTGTTCGGCAACGTCAGGGCCGCCGACGCCTTCGAGTGGAAGCGCGAGCTGGCCAAGCTGGGCAAGCCGGTGGACAAAAACGAGTGGGGCATGACTCCGCCCACCGTCAACGCCTACTACAGCTCCAGTGACAACAACATCAACTTCCCCGCCGGCATCCTCCAGCCTCCCTTCTTCAGCGCCAAGGTGGATGAGGCCGTCAACTACGGCGGCATCGGCGTGGTCATCGGCCACGAGCTTACCCATGGCTTTGACGATCAGGGACGCAAGTTCGATGGCGACGGCAACTTCACCAACTGGTGGGGGCCTACCGACGGTCCCGAGTTCGAAAAGCGCGCCACCTGCCTGGCCGACGAGTACTCCAGCTTTGTCGCCGTCAAGGACGACAAGGGTGAAGTTCACCTCAACGGCCGCCTCACCCTCGGCGAGAACACCGCCGACAACGGCGGCCTCAAGCTGGCCTACATGTCCATGGCGCGGCAGTACGCCGGCAAAATGGATGACAAGATCGACGGCTTCAACCCCGCGCAGCGCTTCTTCGTCGGCTTCGCCCAGGTGTGGTGTGAAAACATCACCCCGCAGCGCGCCCGCGAGCTGGCGCTCACCGATCCGCACTCTTCCGGACGCTACCGCGTGCAGGGCACTCTACAGAATTCTTCGGAATTCCAGCAGGCTTTCGGCTGCAAAAAGAGTGACGCCATGGTTCCGGCCAACGCCTGCCATGTTTGGTAGTTAATCAACACTTCAATATGGCCCGCGCTTCGGCGCGGGCTTTTTGTGGCTGCCATCCCCAGCGCTCGCGTTGTGACCTTATTAGCATCTACGCCTTGGGAGCATAGCTCCAACTGGCTATCGTTTTTCTCCATCCTTCGGCCATAACTTTACTTGCAATTCACCTGCTTTTAACGACCCGGTAACAATCTCTCTTCACACTCAACGCAGGCAGAGCGCCTGGAGGAAATATCAGTGTCTTCTCGTTGGATGAAGATTGTTTTTTGCGTGCTCGTACTCTCCGCACTGGCCACGGCTCAGAACATCAATGCCGCCGGTGCCACCTTCCCTTACCCTATCTACTCCAAGTGGTTTAACGAGTACCACCAGAAAACCGGCTCGGTGCAGATCAACTATCAGGCCATTGGCAGCGGCGGCGGCATCAAGCAGCTCCAGGTTGGCACCGTCGATTTCGGCGCCAGCGACATGCCCATGACCAACGAACAGCTCGCGTCCACTCCTTTCAAGGTTGTGCACATCCCCACCGTGCTGGGTGCCGTCGTGCCGGCCTATCACATCCCCGGAGTCAACGCCGAACTGAAGTTCACGCCGGAAATTCTGGCGGGAATCTTCCTCGGACACATCAACAACTGGGCCGATCCGCAGATTGCCAAGGCCAATCCTGGCATCAAGTTCCCCAACCAGTCCATCGTCGTCGTGCACCGCTCGGACGGCTCCGGCACCACCTTCATCTTCACCGACTACCTTTCCAAGGTCAGCGGCGAGTGGAAGTCCTCGGTCGGCGCCAACACCAGCGTCAAGTGGCCGGTCGGCATCGGCGGCAAGGGTAACGAAGGCGTCGCCGGCATGGTCCGCCAGATCGATGGTTCCATCGGCTACGTCGAGCTGATCTACGCCGTGCAGAACAACATTCCTTACGGCCAGGTCCGCAACAAGGCTGGCAACTTCATCAAGGCTTCGCTGGAAACCACTACCGCGGCCGCCGCCGGCGTCAAGATTCCCGCCGATTACCGCGTCTCCATCACCAACCCCGATGGCAAGTACGCCTATCCGCTGGCCAGCTTTACCTGGATGCTGATCCCCGCCGTTTCCAAGGATCCCGCCAAGGGCAAGATCATCCGCGAGTTCCTCGAGTGGGAGATCACCGAGGGCCAGAAGCAGACCTCGCAGCTCACCTATGCTCCACTGCCCAAGGAAGTTGCAAACAAGGTCGCGGCCACCATCAAGACCATCAAGTAGAAGTCTTCCGTAGCGTTCGGCCCGGAAGGCTCCCCGCATCATCGGCGGAGCCTTCCTCACTCTCATTAGGTTCCGGGCCCCCGAGATTTCTAGCATTTCGGGTCACCCCCCGATATCAACCACTTTTTACTTCACTGATTTGGAGAGAATTGTCATGAAATCCATCTTCCGCCAAGCCATTGCAGTCATGGCCCTTGGGGCCATCTGCGCGGCTCAGCCGCTTCCCCCGTCCGGCGACGACGTCAAGTCCGCCAAGAGCACAAAGAAGACGGCGGCCGCTTCTGTCACCGGGCAGGAACTCAAGGAACTGAAAGAAGCACTCGCCAAGCAGCAGGCCCAGATCGATGCTCTTGAGCGCCAGAACCAGAAGCTCGAACAGCAGTTGCAGCAGAACTCCATGCAGTTGCAGGACACGCAGGGCAAGCTGGCCACCACCGAAAAGACGGCCGCCGACGCCCAGGCCAAGGCTGCCGTGGCCGAAGAGCAGGACGTGAAGGTCAAGAAGGTGGAAGCCGACCTGGCCGACGTCAGGACCACCCTCACCAGCTCCGCCCTGCAAACGCAGGACGAACAGAAGCGCACCGCCGCCGTGGAAGGCCTCCTCAGCCGCTTCCGCATGTCGGGCGACATCCGCCTGCGCTATGAAAACTTCACTCAGGCGAAGAACGACTCCGCCAACGCCGCCAAAACGGACTTCGAGCGCAATCGCCCGCGCGTTCGCGTTCGCTTTGCCATTGATGGCAAACTGAACCAGAATTTTGTGGGTGGCTTTGCCCTGGCTACCGGAGCCATCAACGACCCGACGTCGCCCAACCAGACGCTGGGCGATTCCATGACCCGCAAGGCAATCAACATTGACCGCGGCTACATCACCTACCACTCCTCCGCCCTCAAGGGCCTGTCCATCACCGGCGGCAAATGGGCCTTCAACTGGCAGAAAACCAACCAGACCTTCGACCCGGATATCAACCCCGACGGCTTCAACGAACGTTACAGCCGAGACCTGAATAGCCCGGTCTTCAAGAACATCACCCTCCACGCCTCGCAGCTCTTCCTGAATGAAAAGAACTCCACCACTACCGGCGGCAACAGGGATGAAAGCTGGGCTCTAGTGGGCGGTGTGCAGGCCAAACTACAGCTCGGTAAGTACTGGGCGATGACTCCGTCCTGGGATATGGTCGGCTTCCTGAACCCGAACTACGTGGTCAATGGCGCGTCCACCACGGCGAACGCCGGAACCACTCCGAACTGGGGCGGCAATCTGGCTCCTACCAACGCCAGCGGCTTTGCTCCCAACGGCATGACCAACTGCGTCACCACCAAGGTGCAGTACGGTTCTTCCGCTCCGGCGCTCTGCTCGGACTTCCTGTACAACGACATCATCGTCAACAACACCATCAAGACGGCCAAGGCCAACCTGCCGGTCAACGTTATGTTTGAGTTTGAACAGAACCTTGGCGCCAACGCCAGCACCGGCGGCCTGAGCGGCACCACCGCCAAGACCGCTGCGGAAAACAAGAAGCGCAACACGCTGATCGTCCTCGACGCCAGCGTGGGCCAGCAGAAGGCCAAGGGCGACTTCCAGGTCGGTTACTCGTTCATCCGCAGCGAACAGGATGCCGTGCTCGCCTCCTTCGCCGAGAGCGATCAGTTCCAGCCGACCAACGCCCTGAACCACAAGCTGTACTTCAACTACCGCATTGCCAACAACACCACCCTGGCCTACACCCAGTGGATCGGACACTACCTCGACTTCAACCTCACGCCGTCGAACTTCACCAAGAACACCTGGTTGTATCGCGGCCAGCTTGACGCCATTTACTCCTTCTAACCGGAAGGACAGCGGGCGAACCTGCCCACGCAACACCACCGGCACGGCCTCAGGCTGTGCCGGTTTTCTTTGCACCCTATTTGCGCCAGCGGTGCCCCATCCAAGCCCCGTCGTTGGGTTTGAGTGGGAAGCAACTACCGTCCCCCAGGGTGTGCCCTTGTGTGGGTACGTTGCCCTTGCGCTAGCGTGTGCCCCAGGTTCGGCGCGCCAAAGGCGCGGCTAACCTGGGACGGGGGCTTTTGCTTTTGCCTTTGCCTTCGCTCTTGCCTTTGCACTTGCCTTTGCTTTTGCACTTGCCTTTGTTCTTAAAGTGTCATCCTGAACCCCCGAAGTGCCCAGGCCTCTTTTGGCCCGGGCGCAAAGGGGTGAAGGCCCCCTGCTCCAGCACAAATAGTCTCGACACCCCCCAAGGTCACCTCAGGCACCAATCCCAGACGCCTTTGCTTTTACCTTTGAAACCTTGAAACCTTTGAAACTTTGAAACCTTGTCAACCCCTCAAAACCCGAACTTTCGCCGCATCTCCATCAATCAAAAGGAAAAATAAACTCGCTTCGGACTGAGGGAATGCCCCCCTCCAATTTGCTATTCTGGATATAGGGGAGAAGGTTCAGGCTAGGGATTGTTCCTCCGAAACCTCCGAAACCTTTATGTTTTCAACATTTTTCCTCTAACCCACGCAGAATCAAGATTTTGCCCGATCTAATTTGCCTAACCCATTGATTCCAGAAATTTTGTCGAAAAACACCGGGGAGAGGGGGTATCCCTATAGGTACAAGCCATTTGCGCCCAATGAAAAAGGCCGCGATCCCTCGCGGCCCTTGCCGTACGTTATGGCTGAATTTATTTCGCGGCAAACTCGCTGTGCCGCCGGCTGAAGCCGAAGTAGATCACCAATCCCAGCGCCAGCCACACAAAGAAGCGTATCCAGGTGATGACCGTCAGTCCGGTCATCAATCCGCCGCACAGCACCACGCTGATCAAGGGAAACACCGGCACCCAGGGAACCTTGAAGCCCCTCGGACGCTCGGCATCGCGGCGGCGCAGAAAGATCACTCCCAGCGACACCAGCACAAAGGCAAACAGCGTGCCGATGTTCGAAAGGTCGGCCGCGTCGCCGATATCGACCAGTCCCGACGGCAGGCCCACCGCCAGCCCGGCCACCCAGGTGGACCAGTGCGGCGTCTTATAGCGCTTGTGGATGCGCGAGAAAAATGCCGGCAGCAGGCGGTCGCGCGACATGGCAAACCAGATGCGCGTTTGTCCGTACTGGAACACCAGCAGCGAACTCAACATGCCCATCATCGCGCCAATCACGATGACCGCGCGCCAGACGGGCCGCGCACCAAGCTGTTGCAGAGCGTAGGCCACCGGCGCCTCGGCCGCCGCGCCCGTGCCGAACACCGAGTACTTCATCATGCCCAGCAGCACCAGCGCCACGCCCACGTACAGCACGGTGCAGATGATCAGCGAGGCGATGATGCCGAACGGAATGTCGTGCTGCGGATCGCGCGCCTCTTCGGCCGCCGTGGAGACCGAATCAAATCCGATATAGGTGAAGAAGACGATGGCCCCGCCCGTAAGCACGCCGCTGAAGCCCGAGGGCGCGAACGGCACCCAGTTGGTCTTGTGCACCAGCATGCCGCCCACGCCCAGAAAGAGCGCGATGGCCGCAATCTTGATGACCACCATGGCGTTGTTGACCTCGGCGGATTCGCGCACGCCGCGCACCAGCAGCCAGCTCAGGATCATGACGACGACGAATGCCGGAACGTTGAAGTAGGCTCCGGTCCACTTGCCGTCCGCCCACACGGGAGACGACCATTGCGGTGGCAAGACCAGCCCGAATTGTGCCAGTTGCGCCTTCAGGTATCCGGCAAAGCCTACGCAGACGGCCACGTTGCTGACGGCGTATTCCAGGATCAAATCCCAGCCGATAACCCAGGCGAAGATCTCGCCCAGCGTGGCGTAGCTGTAGGTGTAGGCCGACCCGGCGATGGGAATCATCGAGGCCAGTTCGGCGTAACAAAGGCCGGCGAAGGAACAGGCGACGGCCACCAGGATGAAGCTGACGGCAATGGCCGGTCCGGCCGGAGGGCGGCCGTGCATCAGCGCCCCGTGCAGGTTTCCCTTCGACATCAGGTTCCACAGAATGTCCATCACTTGCGCGTGCAGAATGGAGGGCGCCTCGAAGTGCTCTCCGGCGGCGGCCGTGCCTGTCAGAACGAAGATGCCGGAGCCAATGATGGCGCCGATTCCAAGGGCGGTCAGCGACCAGGGACCAAGGGTCTTTTGCAGCCGGTGGCCAGGTTCATCGGCATCCGCGATGAGCCGGTCAATGGACTTACGGGCCAATAGTTGATTTGCCAGCGGAGTGCTCCTGCTTCCCGGCCTGCCTGTCAAACCGTGGAGATGTAGTGGAAAAGTCCAGCGTTCATGATAACAAGCAAAAAGGGCCACGCTCGCGTCAAATGACGCCTGAGGCAGCGTGGCCCTTGGATTTTACGGCACCGGAGCAACGGGGGTCCGGCGCACAGTGTGAGATGCGTGAGGAACTAGAGCGATTCCCGAGTAACCATATCCGGCGTAAATAGTGCTCTGCCATTGCTCCCTGATGGTCGCAACGGCCAATGGCCGGTGGCTTCGGGACACAGCAACTCTGGAACCGCTTTAGCGCTTCGACTGGCCGCGCGAGGCCTTCTTCACCTTCGGCTTCTTGCTGCCGCGTTCATACGTGCGTTCAGCCTTCGGTGCGGCCTTCTTGCGCGCCGTGCGCTTGGCGGCCTTGCGTTCTTCCTTCGGGAGTACTTTGGTATCGGGCATTGAGTGTCCTTTGCAATGAATTCTGCGCGTGTGGCGCGGGCATTGGTCTGAGAAGATTCGCTAGGCTTTCACCAGTTGGGCGTACTTCTCCACAAGCTTCTTCAGACCGTAACTCTGAAATTGTACCGTAACCTTGGCATTCTCCCCATCGCCTTCGCGCTGAAAGACCACACCAACGCCATACTTCGGGTGCCGGACGCGGTCTCCCTTGCGCAGTCCCGAGCCTCCCCGGGGCCCATCCAGCTTCATTTCGGGGCGCGAAAACTTTTTGCCGCGCGAGGCAAAAAACTCGGCGATGTTGTCAATGGAGTTGTACGTCGGCCCGTTGTAAGCGGTCTTGGGCGCCGCGCGATGCGCCCGCGAACGGCTGCCCCAACCGGCCGACTGGTCCTCGTTCTCGTAATCGTAGTGTTCGGATGCGCCGTAGTCTTCAAAGCGCGGCGTGGAGCCCTTCACCTTGCCCGGTGACCCGGCGTCCTCCAGCAGTTCGATGGGGACTTCCTGCAAAAAGCGCGAGGGCGTGGAGGCCTCCGGCGAATCCGTGCCGTAGCGGCGGCGGTAGTGGGCCCGGCTCAGGATCAGCGTATCCATGGCGCGCGTCATGCCCACGTAGCACAGGCGGCGCTCTTCTTCGATCTCGTCCGGCGCCAGCAAGGTGCGCGAGTGCGGGAACAGGCCTTCTTCCATGCCGACCAGGAAGACCAGCGGAAATTCCAGGCCTTTGGCGGCGTGCAAGGTCATCAGGGTGATCTGCTGCGAGCCGTCGAACTGGTCCACGTCGCTGACCAGCGCGGCGTGGTCGAGGAAGTCGCTGATGGATTCGCCGCGGTCGCGCGAATCCATGGCGGCGTTCACCAGCTCGCGCAGGTTCTCGATGCGCACCTGCGCCTCGGGCGAATCCTCGGCCTCCAGCAACTGCATGTAGCGCGTCTTGTCGATGAGGAACTTGAGCAGTTCGGCGGTGGAAACCTTTTCCGCGACCTGGCTGACCTGCACATCCTCGGCGGGCTCTTCGCTAAAGGCCTCGGGATCGAAGTCCGGCGCGGCGTCCGCGGCGGTACCCAGCGTGAAGTCGGCTACATCGAAGCTCGAGTCGCCGAAATCGAAGCCGTGCTGCATGTCCACGGCGGAATCGTCGGCGTCGCTCGCAACGGGCGGCACGCCGGCAATGGCCGCCGGAGCGGTGTTCTCCGGCTGCGCGGCGGCTTCTTCCTCCGTCTGGCCGTTCACCAAATTGCGGGCCTGGGTGATCAGCTCGCGGAAGACGGCCAGCGCCGAGCAGGCGCGCGCCGGCAGCAGGCGGCGTTCGATGACTTGTCCGACGGCCTCCCACAGGGAGACGTTGGTCTCCAGCGCCACCTGCTCCACGGTCTCAATGGTGGTTTTGCCAATGCCGCGCACCGGCGTGTTGATCACCCTTAGCAGGGCCACCGAATCCGAAGGGTTCAGGACCAGCTTCAGGTAGCCGATCATGTCCTTGATCTCGGCGCGCTCGTAGAAGCTGAAGCCGCCCACCACGTTGTAGTTCAGGTTGTAGCGGCGCAGGGCCTCTTCCATCAGGCGCGACTGCGAGTTGGTGCGATACAGGACGGCGGCCCGGTTCTCCTGGCCGTCGCGGGCGCGCTCGCGCTGCCAGCGGGAGATGAAGTCGGCGGCAAACAGCGCCTCGTTTTCGCCGTCGGGCGCGTCGTAATAGCCGATCTTGGTGCCGCCCTCGCGCGCCGTCCAAAGATTCTTGCCCTTGCGCTGCGTGTTGTTGGCCACCACAGCCGAGGCGGCCTGCAAAATCGGCTGCGTGGAGCGGTAGTTTTGCTCCAGGCGGATGGTGCGCGCCTCGGGAAAATTTTTCTCGAAGTCGAGAATGTTTTTGATGTCGGCGCCGCGCCAGGAATAGATCGACTGGTCCTCGTCGCCAACGGCGCAGATGTTGTGATGCTCACCGGCCAGGGCGCACATGATCTCGTACTGCGGACGGTTCGTGTCCTGGTACTCATCCACCATGACGTACTGGAAACGGCGCTGATATTTTTCGCGCGTCGCGGCGTCGGCCTTGAGCAGGCGCACGCTCTCCAGCAGCAGGTCGTCGAAGTCCAGCGCGTTGGCCTTGGCCAGCTCGTCTTTGTAGATCTTGTAGATGTGCGCCACGCGCTCCATCTTGGGATCGGCCGCGTTGAGATAAATCTCCTGCGGGTCTTGCATGTGGTTTTTGGCGTGCGAAATCAAACCCAGCACGGAGCGCGGCGTGAGCTTCTTGTCGTCAATGCCCAGGCGCTTGATGGCCGACTTCACCAACTGCTGCTGATCGCTCTCGTCGTAGATGACAAAGTCGCGCGTGTAACCCTTGCCATTGATTTGCAGCGCCTCAATGTCACGGCGCAACATGCGCACGCAAAACGAGTGGAAGGTGCTGATGAGCGGCTTAACGAGCGTAGCGCCGCCGATGAGCTGCTCCACGCGCGAGGCCATCTCCGTGGCCGCTTTGTTGGTGAAGGTGACGGCTAGAATGCGGTCGGCCGCAATGTTTTCGTGCTCCACCATGTAGGCAATGCGATAGGTGATGACGCGCGTTTTGCCCGAACCGGCGCCGGCCAGAATGAGCACGGGGCCGCGCACGGTTTCCACCGCTTCACGCTGCTGCGGATTGAGCTTGGAGAGAAAATCCATTGAGGTAATGCGACCGCGGGGTCTAGGAAAAGAGTAACAGGTTTACCACGGAGTTGGGGTCGTGCAGGGCCTGGCAGTTTTGCACCGCCAGGCCCGCTTGCGTTACTCCGAGAGCGGAGTGTTGAGAGAATCCGGGATGGGCTGGGCCTTCGGCTTGGGAGTGCTCTGCGGCTCTGCCGCGTCCTTCTGATCGGGAACCGCAACCGCGATGCCCGACATTTCGCCATGCACGCTCAGCGGCAGTTCCACCATGCCATATTCATGGAGATGCTTGCGCAGAGCGTCTCCGGCGCCGGGCACGGCGGCCAGCAGTTCGCCAAATCCACCCAGCTTGTCGGGCTTGGAGTTCATGTCGATATCCGCGGCCCCGCTAACCCGCAACAGGTATTCCCCAGCAGGCACATATTCGAATTGGAAGGTGCCGTCGGTGGTGAGGGTGCCCGCGCGTAGCGATGATTTGTCCGCCGGGTCCAGCAGTTGCACATGCGCCGAGTTCACCAGATGGTGATCGAGTTTGCTGGCAACCGTGCCGTTCACGCTGTACAGGCCGTTCACCGGGAAGACCAACTCCACGCCCGTAGAGTCTTCCGCCGCCGTGACGGAGAAACCTTTGGCTTCGCTCTGGCGATACACATTGCCGGAATAAACCTGCAAGGCATCGCCCGGATGGATCTGCATGTTGAACGAACCCAGCCCGGCGCCGGTGGAGATCTGTGTCACAGGCAGTTCGGCCATGACGGCGTACTCCCCGGCGGGCAGCCCGGCAAAATGAAATGCGCCGCGATCGTCAGTCGTGTATTTTCCCTGGCCCGGCGCCGTAGCGGCGGTGAGCTTGAGCCACTTGCCGTCTTTCGCCTTCAACAGCAGATGCGCCTGCACGTTGGGCGCGGGAGAACCGTCATCGTAGGAGATGCGCCCGGTAATCGAGGCACCGCGCTCCAGGCGCAGATCCACGTTGGCGCCGCCGCCGGTAACGGTGATCTTCTGCGCGCTTTGGTGGATCTTCGCGCGCGTCTCCTCGTCCTGGGTCAGCAACTCCTCCTGCGGAATGCCGCTGAGCGGAGACAGGTAACCGTCGAGTTGCGGAATCACGTAGTACACGCCGGGTGGCACGTTTTCCAGGCGGAAGCTGCCATCGATCTTCGTCAGAGTGGAAAGCCCACCGCCCTGCATCAGTTTGCCCAGGACGGCAGTGAAATCCATTTTGTCGGCGTTGTGCAAGAGATCCTGCGGCGGGGTGTCTTTCTCGGGCTTGAGCTGCACGCTGGCAAAACGCGCGGGCATCTCCGTGTCGGCGCAGTACACATGCCCCGTAACGACGCCCTTGACTACCGGTTGACTGGCGCCGCTTTGGGCGCAGAGAGGAAGGCCACCGCAGAACAACAGAACAGACGCGGCCAGCGAGCAGGTCCCGATACGATTCCGCATGATGGCCAATTATCCCGGCAAGAGCCGCGGGTGTCGAGTAAATTTCCCGTGATCGTCGCGCCTATTGCACTTTTGGCGGGTGGTGGTCGATGTCGTACTCCAGGCCATCCTTGGCGTGGCGCGCGGCGTGGCACTCGTCGCAGGGACACCATGCACGCAGGTAATCCCACGAGTAGATGCCGTGCTGGTGGCCATCGTTCCAGGTAAAGCGGATGGCGTAATTGCCCACCATGGCCACCTCAGTGGGACGCAGCAGTGGCTTGTACATGGCAAACGGTCCGTCTTCGGAGGGCTTGACGGGCTGATCGACGGCGCGGTGCTGTTTTTCTCGCTCCTCGTTACACAGGGCGCAGGGACAGGCGTCGCGCAGGTAAGCAAAGGTGTAGGTGGCGGCGTGGCCGTCTTCCCAGACAACGTCCATGGTGCTGCCGTTTGTCTTGTGGACCTTGATGGAGGCCGGCTGATGCAGAGTGTTCATGCGCATTAGTTTAGCCCAATCGGGGAGCAATGCGCCCAATCCTCCCAACGGCGCTGGAATCGCCCCGCTGGAAAGGATTTGGCGGCCCCGGTTGCCGAAATCCACAGGCTTGAGTAGAATTAATTGTTGGCGAGAAGCCTCAGTTTGTTCATTCAAGGTTCCGCGCGTTTCTTTTCCGGTGTGCGCCCAGAGCGCATCCTGCGCTGCAAGCAAGTCCTCATGGGGCCGGCAGCGATCCGAGAGCCCAAGCGGTTCCAACACTTTGGAGTGAGTCATGGCACAGGTTTGTTCAGTCTGCGGCAAGGGTCCGCAGTTCGGAAATAACGTATCGCACGCGAACAACAAGAAGCGCCGCCGCTGGAACCCGAACCTTCATCCGGTGAAGGCCAAGGTGGAAGGCCAGAGCAACACAAAGAAGATGCGCGTGTGCTCCAGCTGCCTGCGCGCGGGCAAGGTCACAAAAGCCTAGTTCGCCGCGCTGCCGCCCACCTCTGCCGCATAGCAGTTGGAGATGGGGCACTAAAGGCATCAAGGGCATCGCAAGCACTTTTTTCGCAAAGGGCCTCCGCCGCCGCGGAGGCTTTTTGCTGCCCGTTTCCCCGGAGCAACGAAGTCCGCCATGGTCACTACCTCGGAAATCCGCCGCGAAATGCCGGCGCTGCTGCACCTGGCCGTGCCCATAGTTCTGGGCGAAGTCGGCTGGATGGCGATGAACTTCGTGGACATTGCCATGATCGGCCGCGTCAGCCCCACGGCGCTGGCCGCCGTCAGCCTGGGGTCGGCCGTGTATGTGGCCTTCGCCATTCTGTGCGAAGGCTTGCTGCTGGGCTCGGATTCGCTGGTGTCGCAGGCCTTTGGCGCCGCGCGCAAGGATGACTGCATGCGCGTGCTGTGGGCGGGCATGCAAGTCGGGCTGCCAGCGGGAATTTTGTGCGCCGCGCTGGCAGGCTTCAGCGGCGGCCTGCTGGCTCCGTTCGGCATTGCACCGGAGATCGTGCGGCTGGCGCGTCCGTTTTTGTGGGTGATGGCCCTGGGGCTGCCCGCGCACATGATCTTTGCCGCCCAGCGCGTGTTCTTGCAGGGCGTACACCGGGTCAAGATCGTCTCCTTTGCCATGATCTCGGCCAACCTGGTGAACTTCCTGGGCAACTGGTTGCTGATTTACGGCCACTGGGGCCTGCCGCGGATGGAAGCCACCGGCTCGGCGCTCTCCACTACGCTGGCGCGCCTGTACATGATGCTGGTGCTGATGGTGTACGTGGGCTGGGTCAGCCGCCGTGAACAATGGCACCTGCTGCGCTATGCCGGGCGGATGTACTGGGACCGCATTGGACAGATCATCCGGCTGGGCGGCCCGGCGGCCGTGCAGATTGCACTGGAGGTCGCGGTATTCTCCGCCAGCACGCTAACGGCCGGTAAGCTGGGCGCGGTGGCCGTCAGCGGACATCAGATCGCGCTGATGATGGCCTCCATGACCTTCATGGTCCCCCTGGGCGTCTCCCAGGCCACTAGCGTGCGGGTGGGCAACGCCGTGGGACGCCGCGACGCGCGCGCTGCCGGCATCAGCGGCTGGAGCGGACTGCTGTTGAGCGCGTCGTTTATGAGCTGTGCGGCCGTGATGCTTTGGACCTTGCCCGTGCCCATCGCTCACATCTTCAGCCGCAATCCCGAGGTGGTGCGGGTGGGAGTTTCCCTGCTCTCGATTGCCGCGGTGTTTCAATTCTTTGACGGCGTGCAGGTCACGGCCATTGGCGCGATGCGCGGCTCCGGCAACACCAAGATTGCCATGCTGGCCGACCTGATCGGCTGGTGGGCGCTGGGATTCCCTCTGGGTGCATGGCTCTGCTTCCACCTGGGATGGGGCGTGCGCGGCATTTGGGTGGGCCTCAGCGCGGGATTGATTTCCATTGGCTGTGTGTTGGCCGTGGCCTGGTGGCGGCGCGTGCGCTGGCTGCATCGCACGCTGGGGGCAACTGGCCCGGCGCTTCGTTAGTGGCCTCGCGCTGAAGATTCGCCTAATTGCTTTCCGTCCCCGTGTTGGGCAGGTCGAGGGCGACCAGCCCGTACTTGATCGCTGAGTCCTTCTTCTCGATGCCCACAATGTGCTGATGCAGTTTGCTGCCAGCCTTCAATTCAAGCTCGGCTTTGTCCGTGCCGCTGACGTGGACTTTGGTACCCTTGTTGTCGTCGGAGCAGGTCAGGCCTTCCCTCGTTTTGGTCAATTTGCCAATCGGCTGCTTGTCACGGCATTCCAGGACGTCGCCGAACTTCGCCAGTTCCTTCAGGTAGAAGGCGCGCACCTTGGCTTCGGAATCCGGCGTGGTGTAGCCAGCGGCCTTCACCTTCAGATGGAAATCGCCGAAGTGCATATCGACATCGGCGGAGTTGTCCTTGTCTTCCTTCACCGGCGAGGAACCGGGATAGACGGCCAGTCCGATCTCGGCCACGTTAGCGGCTTCGTCGGTGTTCACCTTCATGCCGCCGAAGGGCGTTTCGATCTTGACGTCCTTGTGGTCGCCGGCGCCCTTGCTCTCGATCTTGCAGGCGGTGACGGGCAGAATCAGCGTAATCATTAACGGCCAGAGGATGGTTGCGCGCATAACATTCTCCTCATTCTGCAAACTGATACGCGAAGCCGGGACAAAAGGTTCCAGACAACCCCGGCCATCGCTATTTATTCGGCCAGGGCAATGCAGTCGATCTCAACGCGCACGTCCTTGGGCAGGCGGGCTACTTCCACCGTGGAGCGCGACGGCGCGGCCGTGGGGAAGAAGCGCTCATAGATATCGTTCATCGCCTTGAACTCGCCCATGTCCTTCAGGAACACGGTGGTGCGGACAACCTTCGCCAGGCTGCTGCCGGCTTCGCGCAGAATGGCTTCCAGGTTGCGCAGCACCTGCTCGGTCTGCTGCGGCACGCCGCCGTCCACAATCTGCTGGTTCGCGGGATCGACCGGGATCTGCCCGCTGACAAAGATGAATCCGTTGGCGCGGATGGCCTGCGAATACGGGCCAATGGCCGCCGGAGCGTGCGAAGTGGAAATAACGTCGCGCATGAAGCCTCCTCGGGGGAAAACAATATTTTAGCCGAGATACAGCATGTCCGGCGGATGATTAAGGGCGGATGGGTCCGAGCAGAAACAGATAGACCGCGGCGATCGCGTACACGGCCACCACAATCGGCAGGGCCGCGCCAAACAACTGCAGCGCCAGTCCGAGCAACGCAACCGCGGCACACAGCGACATGACGATGACCGAGTTGCGGCGCCAGCGCGCCAATGCCACGTCGTTGTGCGGATTGCGGCGCAGCTCGCCCAGCGAAGGCAGCACCGACGAATTGCGCAGCGTGTAGGCAAAGGTCAGCAGTGTGGTGGCAAAAATTACCGGCAGGTAGGTTCGGCTGCCCAAAGAACCCGCGCCCCGCCCCATGGTGAAACCGAAGGCGGCGCAGAAAACGATGACCAGCAGCAGCGAGCGCTGCGTGCCGCGCAGTCCGTTGTAGGCCTTTTGCACCGGCTCCAGAGCCGTTGGGACGCCGGAGGGATTGCTTTGCAGTTTTGCGGAGTAGCGCGACATAGGAATTTAGGTGACCATCTTCAGCACGCGTTCGACGTTGTGCACGCCGCCCACGCGCCGGATACCGGTGATGATGCGATTCAGGTGATTGACGTCGCGCGTATCGAGCACAATGTCGATGGTAGCCCGCGCGTTGCCGGTTTTGGCCTCGATGGAGCGAATGTTGGCTTCTTCGTTGCTGATGACTGCCGAAACGGCGGTGATGATGCCAGGACGGTCGTCGCTGGCCACGACCAATTTGACCGGGTAGGCCGGCGGTGCGCCGACCAGCTTCGGCTCCTTGCTGGACCACTCAACGGCAATCTTGCGCTCCGGCTCGTACATCAGGTTCTGCACGTTGGAGCAGGTCTTGCTGTGCACGGCCACGCCCTTGCCGCGGGTGACGTAGCCGACAATCTCTTCCCCACGAATCGGGTTGCAACATCGCGCGCGATAAACCAGCAGGTCGTCGGTGCCGCGCACGGTGATGGCGCCGCCTTCGGCGCCGAAGGTGCGCTTGAGCGCCGCGTTCTGCTGCTCTTCTCCGCCCGGCGCCAGGTTGCTGCCCGGCACCACCTTGGCCAGCACGGAGCGCGCCGAGTATTTGCCGTAGCCGATGCCGGCCTGCAAGTCGTCCACGCGCGCCACGCCGTATTCGGCGGCGGCCCGCAGCAGGTCGGCGTCCTTGACGTCCTTGAGCGCGATGCGGTATTTGCGAGCTTCTTTTTCGATCAGCTTGCGGCCGATTTCGATGGCGCGCTCGCGCTGGTGGATGTTGAGCCAGTGCTTGATCTTTTGCCGCGCACGCGAGCTTTTGACCACCCCCAGCCAGTCGCGGCTGGGATTGTGCCCGGCCTGGGTCATGATCTCCACGATGTCGCCCGAATGCAGCTTGGTGCGCAGGGGAACCATGCGTCCGTTGATCTTGGCGCCCACGCAGGTGTGGCCCACCTCGGTATGCACGGTGTAGGCAAAGTCGATGGTCGTGGCGTCGCGCGGCAGGATGACGACTTTTCCCTTGGGCGTGAAGGTGTACACCTCCTCGGGATAGAGGTCGATCTTCAGCGTGGAAAGGAACTCGCCGGGATCGGCCATCTCGCGCTGCCACTCCACCACCTGGCGCAGCCAGGAGAGGCGCTGCTCGTCGCGCGCGCTGATGGGGCCATCCTTGTACTTCCAGTGCGCGGCAATGCCTTCTTCCGCCAGTTTGTGCATCTCTTCGGTGCGGATCTGCACTTCGAAGAGGTGGCCGCTTTCGCCGATGACCGTGGTGTGCAGCGACTGGTAAAGATTGGGCCGCGGCATGGCAATGAAATCCTTGATGCGCCCCGGCACCGGACGCCATGCGTTGTGAATGATGCCCAGCACGGCGTAGCAGTCGTTGACCGAATAAGTGATCACGCGCAGAGCCATGACGTCGTACATCTGGTCGGGCGTAATCTTTTGCCGCAAAACTTTCTGGTAGATGGAGTACAGGCGCTTGAAGCGCGAGTCCACGCGCACTACGTTGATGCCAGCCTCTTTGAGCTTATGGCCAATGACCTCCACCATGTGCGCCAGCGCCGTCTCGCCGTCCTGGCGCAGGATGTCCACCTGCTTGACCACCGACTGGTAGCCCACGGGATCAACGTAGGGAAATGCGAGATCTTCCAGCTCGCCGCGCACCTTGCCCATGCCCAGGCGGTGCGCCAGCGGCGCGTAGATCTCCAGCGTCTCCTTGGCGATTTTTACCTGGCGCTCCTTGGAGAGCGGCTCCAAGGTACGCATGTTGTGCAGACGGTCGGCCAGCTTGATGAGCACCACGCGAATGTCATCCACCATGGCCAGCATCATCTTGCGCACGTTTTCCGCCTGTGCTTCTTCGCGCGAGGCGAAGTCGATTTTGCTGATCTTGGTAACGCCCTCGACGATGTGCGCCACCTGCTCGCCAAACTTCTGGCGCAACAGCTCGGTGGTCACCGCCGTGTCCTCTACCGAGTCGTGCAGCAGGCCGGCGGCAATGGCCGTGGTGTCCAGCTTCATATCGGCCAGGAGGATGGCAACTTCAAGGGGATGAATCAGGTAAGGTTCGCCGGAGACGCGCAACTGCCCTTCATGGTTCTGGCGGGAGTATTCGAACGCGCGTTCTACGATTTCCAGATCGTCATTCGGGCGGTTTTCACGCACGATCTGCAGCAAGTCGCGAAAGCGCTTGGCTGTTTGATCATTCGGCGCGACAGTCTCACCCGGACTAGCCATATCTGATTCTAGCTCCTCGGGCACTACCATGACACGCGCAAACTCGGGCGAATGAATAGCCTACCCCCAGTTGCATCCAACGCCGCCTGGACTGAGAATGATTCGCAGGAGAAGGTCGATGAAAGTCCTGGTAAGCGGTGCCAGCGGATTGATTGGCCAGAAGGTTCTGTCTCTGCTGCGGGAGCAGGGCGAGGTTGCGCACAGGCTGGTACGCGGTACCGTCCGCGAGATGAGCGACGTTCCCTGGCAGCCTTCCACGCCGCTTGCGCCGGGCAATTTGGCCGAGTACGACGCCATTCTGCACTTGGCGGGACGCAACGTGGGCACCTACTGGACCGACCGCGCGCGGCAGGAGATCTTGGACAGCCGCGTGGAGGGCACACTGAACCTGGCCCAGGCGGCGGCGCATTCTTACCGCAAAACAGGGCGGCCGCGGGCCATGGTCTGCGCCTCGGCCATTGGTTACTACGGCAGCCGCGGGGACGATCCGCTGACCGAAGACAGCGAGGCGGGACTGGGCTTTTTGGCCAATGTTTGCCGCCAGTGGGAGGAATCGGCGCTGCCGGCCGCCATGGCCGGAGTGCGCGTGGCGCATCTGCGCACCTCCATTGTGCTGAGTCCCGCGGGCGGCGCGCTGACCAAAATGCTGCCCGCCTTTAAGCTGGGCGTGGCCGGAAAGCTGGGCAGCGGCCGCCAGTGGTGGAGCTGGGTAAGTCTGCACGACGCGGCGCGCGCGTACCTTTTTGCCCTGGAAAACGAGCGCGCCCACGGCGCGTTGAACCTGGCCGCGGCTTCGGCCACGAATGCCGAATTCACCCGCACCCTGGGCCGGGTGCTGCATCGCCCCACGTTTTTATCGGTGCCGGCGTTTGCCCTGCGCCTGGTGGGCGGAGACATGGCCGAGGAAATGTTGTTGGCCAGCCAAAAGGTTCTGCCGCAACGGCTGCTGGAACTGGGCTTTGCCTTCGAGGATCACGACCTGGAAGCCACGCTGCGCAGCCTGCTGCAATAATTCGGAAAATCCGTTTGACCTGTCTAACGCTCAAGGGTGGACGCTGGAGTTGTGCTTATGACGTTGACTGTCTCACAAATGTCCCGGCTGTGCGGCCTGAGTCGCACGACGCTGCTGTACTACGAATCCATCGGACTGCTGAAGCCCGCGGGACGTAGCCGCGGCAACTACCGGCGCTATACGGCCAGTCAGGTGGAACGCTTGAAGGCCATTTGCGCCTACCGCGACGCCGGACTGCGACCGGCCGACATCCGGCAACTGCTGGAGGAACGCTCCAACAAAGCCTCGGCGGTGCTGAAGCGGCGGCTGGTGGAACTGGACGAGGAAATGGCCCGGCTGCATGAGCACCAGACGGCCATTCTGCGGTTGCTGGCCGCGGAAGATGGCTCATGGAGGACAGCGAAAATGACCAAGGAAAAATGGGTGGAGATCATGCACGCGGCCGGAATGACCGAAGAGCAGATGCGGCAGTGGCACAAACAGTTCGAGCAGCAGGCTCCGGACGAGCACCAACAGTTTCTAGAATATTTGCAAATCGCAGCGCCGGAAGTCAGTAAGATCCGCACCTGGAGCCGCGAGGCGTAACAAACGAACCGGTGTGCCCCAGGTTCGACGCGCGTGTTGTGCGCGGCTAACCTGGGAACGTCTTCCGATTCTCGTCCCAGGGTAACCGCCAAAAACAGGCGGTGAACCTGGGGCACACCGTACTTGGGCACAACTTTGTTGGTTAATGTTTTTCGCGCGAGATTTCGCCGACCGTGGCCGCGGTGGCGCGCAGGTAGTCGGCCGGGGCAATAACGATCTGCAATCCGCGCTGCCCGGCCGAGACGCACACCGAGTCCCACAGTTCCATGGTCTCATCCACAAACACCGGATAATCCTTTTTCATGCCCAGGGCGGTAACACCGCCGCGGATGTATCCGGTGACGGATTGCACCTCTTTCAACGGCAGCATTTCAATCTTGCGGTCTCCGGTGAGATGCGCCAGGGCTTTGAGGTCGAGTTCGTAGCTGCCGGGAATGACCGCGACGGCAATGCCGTTGCGGTCTCCGCGCAGGGAGAGCGTCTTGAAGACCTGCTCCGTTGGCAAGCCGACTTTGGCGGCAACGTTTTCCGCCGAAAGATCGCCGGGATCGACCTTGTACTCGCGCAGTTCGTAGTGAATGCCGAGCGAATCCAGAATGCGGCAGGCGTTCGTCTTGCTCATACAATTATTCAAGCACCGCGACGGCGCAAATGCCAAATGCACATTGTGCCCCAGAGCCTGCCCTGAGCTTGTCGAAGGGGGCGACGCGCGTTCTGCGCGCGCCTAACCTGGGCATCGATGGAATAGGGATCCTTCACTTCGTTCAGGATGACAGCGCAAAAGAAAATCCCGGACTGACATGCAGTCCGGGAGATGAATCCACTCCTCGCGCGCTTAGTTGAATGCGGCGCGGAATTGCTCGATACGTTGCTTCACCGAGAGCGACAGGCCTAGCTTGGCGCCCTCTTCCATCAGCGGCACCAGCTTGTCGAACTCCGGACCCGACTGCGCGCAGGTAAGCAGGATGCGGATGGGGTGGAAGAGCGCCGGGCCTTTTACGCCGGTCTCCTTCTGCACTTCCTTGATGATGGCCTTGAAGCGAGCTGCCTCGATGGGTTCGGCTTCGGCGGCGAGCTTGGCGCAGAAGGCATCGAGCACCGGGCGCGTGGTTTCGGCCTTCAGGATTTCCGCGTTCTCCGGCAACTCCATCGCCGCCTTGGCGTCGTAGCCGAGCACGGCCTTGGCGCGCTCCGGAAGTTCGTCGAGCTTGTTCACCTGGTGCGAGAAGGCCGCGGTGATGTGTCCCAGCCAGGCCTCGGCCTCCGTGGATAGCTCTTCGCGCGCGAGCGCCTTGCGGTAGAAGGGCAAGGTGAGGGCGGCGATGCGCGCGGGCTCGGCGGCCTTGATGTAGTGGCGATTGATCCAGTAGAGCTTCTCGAAGTCGAAGACCGCGGGCGAGGGCGTCACGCGCTCAAGTTCGAACTCCTGCACCAGTTCCGTGGGCGAGAAGATTTCGCGGTCGCCTCCCGTGGGTGCCCAGCCGAGCAGCGCCATGTAGTTCATCAAGGCCTCGGGCAGCACGCCCATCTCGCGGAAGTTGGCCAGCGAAGTGGCGCCGTGGCGCTTGCTGAGCCGTTCCTTGTCCGGGCCGAGGATCGTCGAGAGGTGCGCAAACTCCGGCACCGTCCAGCCCATGGCCTCGTACAGCGCCACCTGCTTGGGAGTGTTGGAGAGGTGATCGTCGCCGCGGATGACGTGCGTGATCTTCATCTCCGCGTCATCCACCACAACCACGTAGTTGTACACGGGCACGCCGCTGGAGCGCAGGATGATGGGGTCGCTGACCACTTCATTCGAGAACTCGACCCAGCCGCGGACGATGTCGTGAAAGCGAATGGGGCGGTCGGGAATCTTCAGGCGGATGGCCGCTGGCTCGCCGGCTGCGCGGCGGCGCGCGGCTTCTTCGGGGGCCAGCGCGCGGCAGGTGCCGGGATAAGTGACCGGCAGATGCGCAGCCAACGCTTGCTGGCGATGGCGCTCCAGATCCTCCTGCTTGCAGAAGCAGTAGTAGGCCTTATCCTCGCGCACCAGTTGCTCGGCCAGGTCGCGATAGACCTGCCACTTGTCGCTCTGGCGGTAGGGCGGATACGGCCCGCCGACGTCGGGGCCTTCGTCCCAGTCAAGGCCGAGCCACTTCACGTCTTCCATGAGCTGCGTTTCGTAGCGGGCTTCGCTGCGATCGAGGTCCGTGTCCTCAATACGCAGAATGAATTTGCCGCCCTGCTGGCGTGCAAAGAGCCAATTAAAGAGTGCGGTGCGCGCGTTGCCGACGTGGACCTGTCCGGTGGGGGATGGGGCAAAGCGCACGCGCACTTCGCCATGTTTCGAAGGTTGCTGCATCCTTCGATGTTAGCAGAGCAGAACAACCCGCGCAGGTGCGCAACCCGGCGGCGCGGGCTATTCTAGGGGAGCGCGCGCATACGCGCCGAAAGACAAGGGAGCTACGCAAATGGCAAAGAAAAACATCCTCATGCTGGTTGGCGATTATGTGGAAGATTACGAAGTCATGGTGCCCTTCCAGGCACTGCTGATGGTGGGCCACAACGTGCACGCCATCTGTCCCGGCAAAAAGGCCGGAGAGCAGGTGCGCACCGCGGTCCACGACTTTGAGGGCGACCAGACCTACAGCGAAAAACGCGGTCACAACTTCACCCTCAACGCAGACTTTGACGCCGTAAATCCCGCGGACTATGACGCCCTGGTGATCCCCGGTGGACGCGCGCCGGAGTACCTGCGCATGAATCCGAAGGTGCTGGAGATTGTGCGCCACTTCGATGCGGCAAAGAAGCCGATTGCCGCCATCTGCCACGGCCCGCAACTGCTGGCCGCGGCCGGCGTGCTGAAGGGGCGCCAGTGCAGCAGCTATCCCGCGGTGGGGCCGGAAGTGACCGTCTGCGGCGGCAACTTCGCGGACATCCCGGTGGACCAGGCCAAGGTGGACGGCAACCTGGTAACCGCTCCGGCGTGGCCGGCGCACCCGGCGTGGCTGGCCGCATTTCTGAAGGTGCTGGGAACGAAGATCGAGCTGTAAGGGCTGCACTCCAATTCACATCGCAAATAAAACAAGCGGAGCCGCGAGGCTCCGCTCCGTTTTGCAGAAAATGATTTTTGCGTTACCGCCCCCGCGCGCGCACCACGCGGACATCGAAGTCGAACGGCGCGGTCTTGGACGGGAAGCACTGGCGGTTGTCGCAGGCCTGGAACTTGACCTCGCCGTGAATGCGCTGCGTGCCCAGGGCCGCGGCGGCCGTGGCGCGCACTTCGGCCGTAACGCGAAAGGCGCTGGAGTACACGCTGAGCGTGTCCTTGCCCATGAAGGGCAGCACCAGCTCTTCGCCCTCCGGATACAGGATGTTGGCAAAGACCACGCCGCCGGGTGGATTGAAGCGCACCGTGGTGGGCAGCAACAGGTCGTCGTGCGGCTTGTTGGAGTTGATGTGGAAGCCGCGGTTCACCGTCAAATCCAGCTTGAGCTTCGTCTTGCGGCCGCGCACCACGGCCACCGTGGGCACGGGCGCCACGCTGACGGCTGGCGCGCGACCCTGCGCGTTCACGGGCGGAACAAACAACAGCAACGCCAGCAGCGCAAATAATGCTTTGACAATGTTCATGGCCATATTCACAGTCTAGCTGAATCGCACTAGTTGATCGTCTTGATTGCCGTGGCCGCCTGCCCCGTGGGCGCCACGGAACTGGTCGCGTTCATGGCGTGCAGCAGCTCCCGCTCCAGCTCTTCGCGCTTGCGCGGCTGGCCCAGTACGCGGGTAACGACAACACCGTTGCGGCTGATGAAGTACGTGGTCGGCAACATCTCCACGCCGCCGTATTGCTGTGCCAGCCCTTCGTTGCCGAACAGCACCGGGTAATTGATGCCGATCTTGCCGGCATACTTCACTACCTCGTCGTGGTCGTTCGCATCGTCCATGGAGACGCCAAGGATCTGCACGTTCTGGCCGGCGTATTTGTTCTGCAGATCCATGAACCAGGGAATCTCTTCCTTGCAGGGAGGGCACCAGGTGGCCCAGAAATTCACGATCACGACCTTGCCGCGAAGCTGTTTCAGCGCCACGGTGTGCCCCTGCACGTCCTTCAACGCAAAGTCCGGCGCCGTTTGGCCCGCGGCAATGCCCATGGGGCCATTGAAGGGATATACCTTCTTGTAAATCGCCACGCAAAGTACCACTGACGCCATCAGCACTCCGACCCCGATGAGGATGATGCTGCGCTTCATGGAATTGTCCATGTCTATTTCCGCCTTTAAAAGTACACTGCAACTGCCGTGCGAACTGTCCTCACAGGGAGAAGCGAATGAGGAACCCCAAATACCCCGAAAGCATGGAGAAGCATCTCTACGCTGGCACCGGAGATGAGTGAGACGTAGCCCGGCACCAGGGGTAAAACGCATGGTGAAAGGAACGGCAGCACTCCGGCGAAAAACGCCGCCGACGGCAGAGGGAGGCCGTGCATACGGCCAACATTGTACAGGCTTGCGCGCCGCAAAACATAGACGCTGATTGAGTAGTAACGGCGCGTTAGGACATGATTGCAATTGCACCAACGGGCAGGGGGCGTCCACTTGCCTGCACCAAAAAAGGCACCGCGCAACCGCGGTGCCTGAGGAGCAAATCAAGACTTACAGCGGAATGTTGCCGTGCTTCTTCTGCGGGTTCTTGTCGCGCTTGCCGTCGAGCATCTCCAGAGCCTGGATGATTTTCTTGCGGGTATCGCGCGGGCGGATGACCGCGTCCACGTACCCGCGCTCAGCGGCCACGAAGGGATTGGCAAACTTTTCGCGGAACTCTTCGATCTTCTCCGCGCGCACTTTGGCAAAAGCCTCTTCGCCGGTCAGTCCGTCCACGCCTTCCCTGGCGGCGCGCTCCAGCTCGCGGCGATAGACGATGTTCACCGCGCCGTCGGGCCCCATCACGGCAATCTCCGCCATGGGCCAGGCATAGTTCACGTCGCCGCGAATGTGCTTGGAACTCATGACGCAGTATGCGCCGCCGTAGGCCTTGCGGGTGATGATGGTGACCTTGGGCACGGTGGCTTCAGCGTAGGCATACAGCAGCTTGGCGCCGTGCATGATGATGCCGCCGTGCTCCTGCTGAATGCCGGGCAGGAAGCCGGGCACGTCTTCAAACGTGACCAGCGGAATATTGAAGCAGTCGCAGAAGCGCACAAAGCGCGCGGACTTGATGGACGAGTTGATGTCCAGCACGCCGGCCAGGAAGTTGGGCTGGTTGGCCACAATGCCCACCGGCCGGCCGTTGAAGCGAGCGAAGCCGATGACGATGTTTCTGGCGTAGTGCTCCTGCACCTCAAAGAAGTAGTTGTCATCCACCACGGAGTGGATGACGTCCTTGATGTCATACGGCAGGTTGCTCTCGAGCGGCACCACCGAATCCAGCTTCTCGTCGGCGCGGTCGATGGGATCGTTGGTGACCTTGCGCGGCGGCTCCTCCAGGTTGTTGGAGGGCATGAAGCTGAGCAGCTCGCGGATCATGCTGAGGCACTCGGCGTCGTCGTGGGCCATAAAGTGCGCCACGCCGGACTTGCTGTTGTGGGTGGTGGCGCCGCCCAGTTCGTCCTTGGTCACTTCCTCGTGCGTCACGGACTTGATGACCTCGGGCCCGGTAATGAACATGTAGGACGTGCGGTCCACCATAAGAATGAAGTCGGTCATGGCCGGCGAATAGACGGCGCCGCCGGCGCAGGGGCCCATGATGGCGGAGATCTGCGGCACCACGCCCGAAGAGAGCACGTTGCGCAGGAAAATATCGGCATAACCGGCCAGCGAACGCACACCTTCCTGAATGCGCGCGCCGCCCGAGTCGTTCAGTCCGATGACCGGCGCGCCGACGCGCGCGGCCTGATCCATGATTTTGACGATTTTGGCGGCATTGGTCTCCGACAACGATCCGCCAAAGACAGTGAAGTCCTGCGCAAAGACGAATGCGAGGCGGCCCTCGATGCGTCCATAGCCGGTAACGAAACCGTCGCCGAGCACCACCTGGTCGGCCATGCCGAATTCCGTGGTGCGATGGGTGACGAACTTGTCCGTTTCCTCGAAAGTGCCCTCGTCGAGCAGGAACTCAATGCGCTCGCGAGCGGTCATTTTGCCAAGTTTATGTTCGCGTGCACGCCGCTCTTCGCCGCCACCTGCTTCGGCGAGCGCGTCGCGCTCCTTCAATGCTGCCAGTTTTTGCTCAATGTTCATGAGGACGGCATTATAGCCAGAGTTCCACCCGCGGAGCCATGATTAGTTGCAGCAGCGAACGAGGTTTTTTTGTGCGCGCCGCGCTTCATTTTTCCGACGGCATCTTGTAGAGCGTGTCGTCGCCCTCCATGCCCTGGGCGCTCCAGCGCCAGTGGTGCCCATCCCAGAAGATCAAAGCGTGCAGCGTGGTGCGGTCCACGGCCTCGATGGCCTTCAACTGCTTGTGCTTTAAATGCAGGTTGGACAGGCTGATGGTCTCGAATGGCGTGTTGATGAGGACGAACTTCCATTTGTCCTTGGCGTCGCGCTTGGCCGGCGAGTGGCGCCAGTCGCACACAATCAGAATGACCCGCTCCGAGCCGTCAAAATGCAGGCTGAATTGCGAGGTGATCTTGGGGTCGCCATTGCCGAAATAGCGGTCGTAGGGGTCTTCCACCCGGTAATTGTTCGTACTCTGCGATATCAGCGGCGAAGGACTGGTGCCCACCAGCACGAGATCCTCGCGGCCGTCGCCGAACAGATCGCCCAGCAAAGGCTTTACCGAGGTGTCCAGCTTGAAGCTGGGGCCAAACTCGCGCTGCACGTAAGCAGCATCGATGACCGGAGCTGGCTCGGGCGCGGCCGGCTTCTTTTCGGCCATAAGCGGCGCCGACAGGGCAACCGCAAGGGTAAGCGCGAAAACGATTGGGCGATGCAGAGTGACCATGTGCTTACTCTACAAGGATTCCGGCCCTTGGGAAGCGGCTAACTGGATACCTCAACCTCCCTGTGGCGCAGCATCTATAATCGAACGGTGCGACTGTTGCTGCTCAGTGATATCCATGCCAACCTGGAAGCCCTGGAGGCCTGCCTGGACGCGGCCCCAGAATATGACGCCGTCGCCTGCCTGGGTGACGTTGTCGGCTACGGCGGCAGCCCGAACCAGACACTGGACCTGGTGCGGGCCATCAACCCTATTCTGGTGCGCGGCAACCATGACCGCGCATGCAGCGGGCTGGAGAACACCGACCGCTTCAATCCCGTGGCCGCCGCCGCCGCCCTGTGGACCCAGCAGCAGTTGAGCGACCGCAATCTGGACTGGCTGCGCGCGCTGCCCAAGGGACCGGTGCGGCATGAGCGCTGGAAGAACGCCTGCTTTGTGCATGGCTCACCCGTCCACGAAGACGCCTACATCACTTCCAACGGCGCTGCCGGCGAGGCTTTGCAGCAGGAAGAAGCGGCCTTCACATTTTTTGGACACACCCACGTGCAGGGCGCTTTTGCCTGGAGCAATGGCAAGGCTGAGGCGGTGACCGCCGAACCCATGCGAACCGCCAGCCGCCTGCACGCGACCCGCATCAAGCTCGCCCCGGAAAAGCGCTATCTCTTCAATCCCGGCTCGGTGGGGCAGCCGCGCGACCTGGATCGCCGCGCCGCCTTCGCCCTTTATGACACGGTAAAGCACGAGGTCCGCTTTTACCGTACGCCCTACGACATCAAGCGTGCCCAGCAGCGCATCCTGGAAGCCGGCCTGCCCAAAGCACTCGCCTTCCGCCTGGAAGAGGGACGGTAAAACCCGTCTTTCCTCGACCCCCAACCTGGCGGAGTCCGTTGCCCCCCGGGCGCCGGCCGCCTTACGATACGTCACGATGAGCCTGGAGCCCACGGTACTACGCATCTGCATTGTCGGCGCCGAATCCACCGGCACCACCACGCTGGCCCGCGAGCTGGCGCAGCACTACCACACGCTCTGGGTCCCCGAATACGGCCGCGAGTACACCGAGCGCCTGGTCCGCGAGAATCCCAACGTGCACTTCTACCAGTGGCGCAGCGAGGAGTTCATGCACCTGGCCGAAGAGCAGCAGCGGCGCGAGGACGAGGCTGCCCGGCGCGCCAGCCGCGTTCTCTTCTGCGATACCGACGCGCTGGCCACCGCCATCTGGCATGAGCACTACCTGGGCTCGCACTCGCCCGCGGTGGAGGCCCTGGCGCGCCAGCGTCTCTATGCCCTATACATCCTCACCGCCTGCGATGTTCCTTTCGAGCAGGACTCTATCCGTGAAGGCGAGCACACGCGCGCCTGGATGACGCGCCGCTTTGAAGAAGAACTGGCGCTGCGCCCCGAGCCGTGGATCAAAGTCTCCGGCAGCCGCCAGGAGCGCATGAAGACCGCGGTGGCCGCCATCGACCATTTGCTGGAGGGTCATCCGTCCTGAGCGCAAGGACAGACGCTTTCCTTTGAAACACCGTTATGCTGTAGCGGCAATGGCGTCCAAACGTTCCAGTTCCGCCGCGGGAATCTCCAACTCTGCCGCCGCCAGATTTTCACGCAAATGCGTCCGCGAAGACGTTCCCGGAATCAGCAGGATGTTGGGCGAGCGCTGCAATAACCAGGCGAGTGCCACCTGCATCGGCGTGGCACCGATCGCGGCGGCCACCTCGGAGAGCGTGTTCGATTGCAGTGGCGTAAAACCTCCCAGAGGGAAGAACGGCACATAGGCGATGCCCTTCGCGGCCAGCGAATCGATGAGGCCGTCATCCTCGCGATACACCAGGTTATAGAGGTTCTGTACGCAAACGACCGGCGCTATGGCGTTGGCCTCCTCCACCTGCGCGGCAGTTGCGTTGCTGATGCCAAGGTGGCGGATCAAGCCCTTCTGCTGTTGCTCCGCCAGCACGGTAAAGCGTTCGGCAATGGACTCCTCGGCCGGCGCATGACCGTCTCCCCACAGGCGCAAGTTCACCGCGTCGAGCACGTCCACGCCCAGGTTACGCAGGTTGTCGTGCACCGCGGAGAGCAGCTCCGCCGGGCTTTGCGCCGGCAGCCATTCGCCATTTTCACCGCGGCGGCCGCCCACTTTTGTCACCAGCGTCAGTGCCTCCGGATACGGATGCAGCGCCTCGCGGATAATCTGATTGGTCACGTAAGGGCCGTAGAAATCGCTGGTATCGATGTGATCGATGCCGCTCTCAATGGCCTCACGCAATACGGCCACGGCCTCTTGGCGGTCGCGTGGCGGACCCCAAACATTTTTCCCTGCAAGCTGCATGGCTCCGTAGCCCATGCGATACACGCTGCGCTTTGTTCCTGGCAGCGTGAATTTACCTCCCAGCCGATCTCCCTTGCTCATCCCCTGCTCCTGGCCAGATTTGGCCTTCGTGTGATTAGATGAAGAAACCTTCAGCTTTGGAGTTCGCATTTGCAGCGCCCTGCTTCAGCCTCGCTCCAACCGCGTAAGAAGCCTTCACAGGCTCGCTCAACCGCCAGCGTCGAGGCCATTCTCGATGCCACGCTTCAGGTTTTACTCGCCGTGGGCAAGGAGCGGCTGACTACTACGCGGGTGGCGCAGCGCGCAGGCGTCTCGGTGGGAACACTCTACCAGTACTTTCCCAATAAGAGCTCACTGTTGCAGGCCTGCCTGAAGCGTCACATGGGCGAGGTCAGCCGCGCGGTGGAAGAGGTTTGCGCGGTCCAGCGCAACGGGCGCCTATTGGCGATGGGCACCTCGCTGGTGGATGCCTACCTTGAGGCCAAGCTGCGCAACGCCCGCGCCAGCGCCGCCCTGTACGCCGTCAGCTCGGATGTGGACGGCGCGGCCATCAGCCGTGAGGCACGCGCCAAGTCCGCCCACACCGTTGCCGCCTACTTTGCCACCGCGCAGGAAGGGCTTACCCGTCCTGCCGCGGTGGTGGCGACCATGGTGCTTGCCGCCATGCATGGCACCCTGCAGCGCGTGCTGGAAGCCAAGTCTCCGCAGGCCGAGGCCGATGTCCTGCGCACGGAGCTGCTGACCCTGTTGCACGGCTACCTGCAAGCCTGTGCCGCGGCGCCCACGGATTAGCTTTTCCTCAGCCCGCGCCCCGCGCCCTTTGCGATACACTCGGCCTATGCCAATGCAAAAAAACGGCGGATTGTTTGACGACGCGGCGTCCGAAGAGGGCGGCAAGGTTCTGGTGGCGCACATCGACGGCGGCTCGCGCGGCAATCCCGGCCCTGCCGGTTACGGCGCCTATCTTACCGACGAGCAGGGCCACCCGGTGGCCGAGCTGAATGACTTCCTCGGCGTGCAGACCAACAACTTTGCCGAATATTCCGGCCTGATTGCCGCCCTGGAATACGCCGTGGAGCACGGCTACCCAACGCTGAAAGTCGTCAGCGACAGCGAGCTGCTGGTAAAGCAGATGAAGGGCCAGTACAAGGTGCGCAGCGAGGCCCTGCTGTCGATTTACGGCGAGGCCAAGTCGCTGGTGCGCAAGCTGAGCCGCTTTGAGATTCGCCACGTGCTGCGCCACATGAACAAGGACGCCGACCGCCTGGCCAACGCCGCCATGGACCGCGGCATGGGACGCGTTTCCACGGCGCGGGCCGACGCCTACGCCAAGCCTCCCGTCTCGCGCGAAGAGATCATGGAACTGCGCGGCTTCGTCAGCAACGGCGTGGTGGAGTTTACCGGCGAGAAGTTTCCTGATGGATGCTTTGTCGTAGTGCGGCGCGTCAAACAGAACTAACGTGTTTCTCGTTCCGTTCAAGATTCCTGCGGAATTTCCTGCAACAACACTGCGGCGGCCGCGCCCCGGCCCGCGGGACTCCAGCCGCACCCAGCAAACTTAACCGGCGAGCGCCTTTTTGACGGCCTCGCTGACCAGCTTGCCATCTACGCGAGCACCGGCAAAGCGAGCCATCGTGTTCTTCATCACCGTGCCCATGTCCTTGGCTGTAGGTGCGCCCTTCTCGGCGGTCATGGCGGAGATGGTCTCGCGCACCGCGGCCTCAATCTCTTCAATGCCGATGGCCTTGGGCAGGTAGGCCTCGATGAACTTGATCTCGCTGAGTTCTTTGGCAGCCAGCTCGGGACGGTTGCCCTTGGTGAACTGCTCGGCCGAATCCTTGCGCTGCTTGATGAGGGTGGAGAGAACCTGCATCTCTTCCTTCTCGTCGAGCGCCGAACGCTTGTCGATTTCCTTGTTCTTGAGCGCGGCCTTGACCATGCGCAGGGTCTCCAGGCGCAGCTCCTCGCGCGCCTTCATGGCCGCGACAATGTCCTTCTGAATCTGTGCAGTGATGTTCATGGCACGATGATACACCGGGCGGAGTGGGCACTGGGAACGATACAGGACCATTCTGAAACCGGGTTCGCAAGAAACGATAAATTGCATTGAATTCCGTATAGTGTCGCTATACACTACACGGGTGATCAAAAGCTTCCGCCATAAGGGGTTGAAGCTGTTCGCTGCAACCGGCTCGAAAGCTGGCATACAGCCGGCGCACGCTTCCCGGTTGCAGAGAATGCTCACCGCTTTGGATGCCGCCATCCGACCGGAGGATATGGGAGCACCGGGTTACGGCCTGCACCCGCTGAAAGGCGATCTCGCCGGCCACTGGTCGGTGTGCGTGAGCGGTAATTGGCGGATGACGTTCACCTTCGAAGACGGAGATGCCGTGCTCGTGGACTACAGGGACTATCACTAAAGGGAGGCCATGATGATCTTCAACCCGGCGCATCCGGGCGAAGTACTCCGGGACTATCTCGGCGAGATGACCGTCGCCGAGGCCGCGCAGCGACTGGGCGTCACGCGCGCTCACCTTTCGCGCCTGCTGAATGGCCACGCTGGAGTTTCCGCCGCCATGTCTCTGCGCCTGGCGGCGGCCTTGGCAACGTCGCCCGAATTCTGGCTGAAGATGCAGATGAATTACGATCTGTGGCAGGCGCAGAAAACGAAGCGGCCGAAGATTCGCCCCTTCCCTCACCTGGCGGCGAAGCCGCTCGCCACCGCGTAATTTGCTCTACCTGCATCCCATGGGGAGCGAGTCTAGCATCGCTTTCGTTCTGCTCCCGTTGCGGCCGCGTACCCTGCGGCGGGAATGTTACGGCAGGCAAAATTGCCTCCGTGCAGCGATATTGCCGCCGCTACCATATACTTAAAGAATGGCTTTTCCTTCGCTTCACCCCTGCCTGCGGCAGGCCCTCGATGCTCGCTCCTACACCGAACCCACCCCCGTCCAGGAGGCTGTCTTGCAGCCGGAGACCGACGGACGCGATCTTCTTGTCTCCGCCCAGACCGGTTCGGGCAAGACCGTCGCCTATGGATTGACCCTGGGGCAGATGCTGCTGGCGGACGAGGAGCGCTTCGTTTTTGCGAAGCACCCGTTGGCGCTGATCGTGGCTCCCACCCGCGAGTTGGCCCTGCAGGTGCAGCGCGAGCTGGCCTGGCTGGTGGCCGAGGCGGGCGGCAAGGTCATTGCCTGCGTGGGCGGCATGGACATTCGCCGCGAGCAGCAGGCGCTGCGGGCCGGGGCGCACTTTGTGGTGGGCACGCCGGGACGCCTGGTGGATCACCTGGATCGCGGCTATCTGAAATTGTCTCAGGTGCGCGCCGTGGTGCTGGACGAAGCCGACGAGATGCTGGACTTCGGCTTCCATGAGGAACTGGAAAAGCTGATGCATGCGATGCCCGAAGACCGGCGCACGCTGATGTTTTCCGCCACCCTGCCCAAGTCCATTCTCGGGCTGGCCAAACAGTATCAGCACGACGCGCTGCGCATTGCCTTGACCTCGGAGCGCGAGCAGCACGGCGACATTGAATATCGCGCGCTCTTAGCCGCGCCGCGCGATCTTGAGCACGCGGTGGTAAACACCCTGCGCTTCTTTGACGCTCCCGGCGCGCTGGTATTTTGCGCCACGCGCGAGGCGGTGCGGCACCTGCACGCCAACCTCGTCGAGCGCGGATTTTCCGCCGTGGCGCTCAGTGGCGAAATGAAGCAGCGCGAACGCATTACGGCCCTGCAGGCGCTGCGCGACGGACGCGTGCGGGTTTGCGTGGCCACCGACGTGGCCGCCCGCGGGCTGGACATGCCCGACCTGAGCCTGGTAGTGCACCTGGACCTGCCGCAGGACAAAGACACGCTGCTGCACCGCAGCGGACGCACCGGCCGCGCCGGACGTAAAGGCATCTCGGCAGTGATTGTGCCCGCCACACGCAAGGGCGCGGCCGAGCGCATGTTGCACGCGGCGCACGTCACGGCCAACTGGTCGTCCGCCCCGGCGGCCAAGACCATTCTGGCGCGCGACAAGGCCAACCTGGTGCGCGAAATTGTGACCATGGCTGCAACGGTGGCGGACGAAGATGTGGCCGCGGGGCAGGATCTTTTGCAGGAGCTTAGCGCCGAGCAGATTGCCGGCATTCTGGTGCGCCTGCGCCGCGAGCAACTGCCCGCGCCCGAAGTGCTGGATGATCCGTCAAAGTTCAGCAAGGTCGAGGGAAAACGCGATTTTGCCGCGGGCAAGAAGAAGTTTGGCGGAAAGTTCGGTGCCAAGCCCGCAGGCTTCGGCGGCAGCAAGAAGTTCAGCGGGAAGTTTGCCGGAAAGAAGTTTGGCAAGCCTGCGTTTGGAGATGCGAAGCCCGGCGAAGCAACTTTTGGCGAACGGAAGTTCGGCGGAATGCCGCTGGCCGAGGGCAGGTTCGAAGGCAAAAAGTTTGCGGCCAAGAAGTTCAGCGGCAAGAAGTTTGATACTGCCAGCAGCACCCACTCTGCCGCAGCGAAGCCGGTAAAGAAGTACGGAAAAAAGAAGAGCTGGTAGCCGGCGGACGGTTGCGTCCGCAACAAACGTTTGGAAATGAAGTGCTGGAACGAGCCCGCGGAGATTTTTGCCGCGGGCTTACTGCTGGGCGGCGTGTGCGCCGGTAGGCTCCTGCTTCCTGGCCGTGCGGCGCAGAGAGAGCGCGGTAAGCTTGCGCATCAGGTTCTGGAAGGTGACAACGCCCACCAGATAGTCGTTCTCTACCACCGGAATCATGGCCAGCCCGGTGCGGCCGATGCGGCGCAGCACGGCGGCCAGAGATTCCTGCGGCGCGGCCACCAGGTACTCGCGGCTCATGGCCGACTGCACGTAGCCATCGCCATCTTCGGTAAAACTGGCGGCCATTTGCTGGCGGCTGATGACGCCCACCATGTCGGTGCCGCGCACTACGGGGAATTCTTCCTGTGGCGGCTCGGTGGGGCGGCGCAAGGCATCGGCCAAGGTATCGGCCGGGGAGAGCGTTGCAAACTCCGTACTCATCACGTCGGCCACGCTC
Organism: Acidobacteriota bacterium; assembly: GCA_031296105.1. GTDB lineage: Bacteria > Acidobacteriota > Terriglobia > Terriglobales > Acidobacteriaceae > TOLSYN. The sequence continues at coordinate 47,845 of JARLGJ010000020.1, forward strand.
ACGCGCTCCAGCACCGCCTGCAAAATCATGCTGCGGTCTTCAAGCTGCGCGGCCAGGAAGAGAAATACCCCGGCCATCATGATCCACAGATTGTTCGAGTTCGAGCCGAGAAAAACCGCGCCACCCAGCAGAAACAATCCAAACGAAAAGAACTGGCCAATGGAAACCGCACGGCGCGTGGCCGTCACCCGGTCTCCATTGGCGGCCAGCAGCGCGCGCAGAATGCGCCCGCCGTCCAGCGGATAGGCCGGCAAAAGGTTCAGCGCGCCGACGAACAACTGTGCCCACAGAAAACTGCGCGGCAAATCGAAGGGCGTGAGCCACGGAAAGGCAAACATGTGCGATTGCGGATGGAAGATGAGACTGCTGGCCACGATCAGCAGCGCCAGCACCAGGTTCACCAAAGGCCCTGCCAAGGCGATCAGGATCTCGCAGCGGGCATCCATGTCGCGCTGCGCCTGCTCGTCCAGCAGAGAGATGCCGGCGATGGGCAGCAGCACCACGGTGCGCACGTGAATGCCATGGCGCGAGGCCATCAGCGCGTGACCCAGTTCGTGCAGAATTACCGAGAACATCACCATGCCGACGAGCGCCAGCGACCGCAGTCCAACGTGCGGACCGTGGCCCGTCTCCAGGATCCACACCAGGCAGAACATCAGCGGAAAGCTGAAGTGCACGCGGAAATGGATGCCGAAGAGATCGAGAACCGGAATGGACCAGCGTCTCATGGCGTTTGCCCCACGGCTCAAAAACCGTTACTAATACACTACACGGCCCCGGGCCGGTCTGTAAGACCCCTTATGAGAGTCATTGCCGGAAAGTTTCGCAGCTGCACGCTGAAAGCCCTGGAAGGACGGGAAACGCGTCCCACTTACGATCGCCTGAAGGAAACGCTGTTCAACGTGCTTTTCGCCTCTGGAAAAGTGCAGGACTGCATCTGGGCCGATCTGTTTGCCGGAACGGGCGCCATCGGAATCGAAGCCGCCAGCCGCGGCGCACAATCGATTTACTTTGCCGAGAACAATCCCAAGGCTCTGCGTGTGTTACGGCAAAATTTAGCAGCGCTGAATCTCTCCGAAGCCGGCGTGGCGGAGCGCGACGCAGCCGAAGCCCTGCGCCAGTGGGAGCAGATGGGCATCCAATTCGACGTGTGTTTTCTTGATCCGCCATACGCGCTGCATGGCGCCTACGCCGAAGCACTGCGCACCCTGGCCCGCGGCAAGCTGCTGCGCACCGATGCCGTGGTAGTGGCCGAACACGAAAAACGCTTTGACCCCGGCGAGCAGGTGGAAACCTTGCGCCGCTATCGCCTGCTGAAGCAGGGCGACAGCGCGCTCAGCTTCTATCGCCGCGAAGACCACGGCGCGGCGGATGATGCGGCGCAGGGTAGTACCCAATCCTGATTATTTTTTCCTAAGCAAGGGATCGTTGCGCCGCGCGAACCAGAGAAGTTCTGAATGAGCCCGTTTCGCAAGCTATTCTGCGGGAGTTATACCGGTCACCGATAGATTTTGATGGGAAGATGGTTTGTCAGGGCACGGATTTATCCGTGCCGTACAAGACGCATGACCACAAGGGCTTCAGCCCCTGTGGGAAAGCTGTTTATTCTTGACGGACCTTCCCCCAGCGGCTAAAGCCGCGAGATATTGTTGCCGGCTTAGCGGCACGGCTGAAGCCGTGCCCTGACTGATTCCGACTTGATCAGAGTCTCTCTAAGAGCGCAGGCCGCACCAGGTCTCGGCCACCACAATTGAATTCCCGGGCTGGTGCGGATCGTACTTGACGCTGGTATTTACGCCGATGCGGCAGGAGTGCAGATCCAGAAACTGGCGCAGGCGGGTGACGTCCTGCGAGCACTCATACTGCACGCCGGCCACGTCATAGGTGTACAGCACATACTGCGCGCCGTGGTCGGTATCGGAATCGAACTCCTGCACATCGAGCACGGTGCCATCGGTGATGCGGCCGGTGGTGTTGATACGCTGGCGGCGCAGAACTTCGCGCAGCCCGGCGGACTTTCCTCCGCGGCGTGCCAGGCGCAGCGCCAGCGCTCCCAACAGGAGCACGGCGGCGGCAATTGCGTAAATGGGAGTGTATTCCTTCATTGCGAAAAGAGCGGCCCCGCGATGGGCCGCACCTTCAACTTTACTACGAATGGCGAGATGCGGGCGTGGTGCTAGGCGTTCACCACCGGATTGCGCAGCGTGCCCAGCCCTTCAATGCTCACTTCCAACACGTCGCCCGCCTGCACCGGACCCACGCCTTCGGGCGTGCCGGTGGCAATCAGGTCGCCGGGCAGCAGGGTGCAGAATTGCGAGATGTGCTGCACAATGCGGTCGATGGTGAACAGCATGTCGCGCGTGTTGCCGTCCTGCTTCAGCTCGCCGTTTACGCGCGTCTGTACCTGTATGCCGCTCCATGGATCAAGCTCGGTGTTCACGATGGGGCCTACGGGGCAGAAGGTGTCAAAGCCCTTGGCGCGCGTCCACTGCCCGTCCTTGTTCTGCAGGTCGCGGGCGGTCACATCGTTGATGATGGTGAAGCCGAGGATGTATGGCTTGGCGCTTTCACCCTCGGCCAGCAAATGGCAGCGGCGGCCGATGATGACGCCCACCTCGCCCTCGTAATCCACGCGCTGGCTGATGGCCGGGCGCACGATCTCGCCGCCGGGAGCCAGCAGCGCCGACGGCGGCTTGCTGAAGATCAGAGGCTCCGCGGGAATCTCGTGATTCAGCTCGCGCGCATGCGCCGCGTAGTTGCGGCCCACGCAGAGAATCTTGCTGACCACCGGAAACGGCGTAAGCAGCCGGGCGCGCTCCAGCGGAAACGGCTCGTCCAGCACCTTGCCCGCGCCCGGCTCGGGCAGCACAATCTGTTCGGGAACACCGGCGCCGGTTACCTGCATCTGCGGCGCGCCCAGTTCTTCCACAATCACATCGTGGCCGTCGCGAGTTTCCACGCGCCCAAAGCGCGAGCCGTTGGCGGTAATAAAGCGGCAGAATTTCATTTGACCTCCAGAGGGACCGTTTCCCCGGCCGCAGCCGAGGGCGCGCTCTCATTGCCGCGCAGGTCGATGGCCGAAACCGCGTACTGATACGCGTGTCCCGGCTGAACATCCGTGTCGCGCCAGGACGGCGCCTTCACCGTGCCCGCGGGAGCCTTGCCGAACGGGCCACCGTCCACGCGGCGATAAACGAGGTAGCCTGCCAGATCAGGCTCCAGTCCCGGAGCCCAGGTCAGGTCGATGAATGGTTTTTGTCCGACGCTGCTGAACACCGCTTGCAATCCCGTGGGCACCGCGGGCGGAAACGTGTCGTGCACCTGGAGCGTCAGCGCGGCGCTGTCGTCTCCCTCGATTTCGGTGGCGAGCTTGGCGCTCTCCTGCACGCTGACCGCGGCGGCCTTGTAGTCGTAGGTCTTTTCCCACTCAAAGCTGCCGTCGCGCGCCTCGTTCTCTCCCACGCGGTAGGGCTGCTCGACGACCATCACGAAGTCCTTGCCGCCATGCACGCGGCGATACAGGCGCGAGCGATATCCCAGGCCGGCAACCGGAGGTACGGGCGGCGCGCTCCAGCGCAGTACGGGCCCTTGCGCGTCCACCGCGGCCTGGAACTCCGCCGGAGCTGCGGGAACCGGCACCAGGGAGACACGCACCTGGTTGGAGAGTCCCGCGGAACGGCCGCGCGCGTTGGCAACCTCAATGGCGTAGGTGGCTTCATCCTGCGCGCGAATGAGCGATGCCGGAAGCACATCCTCGAAGGTCACCAGCGGACGCCGCCCGGAAGGTTGCAGCGTCGCCAGGTCGCTGTCGCGGAGTTCTTTGACGACCTGGCAAGCATTGGTGGGATATTGGTTGATCACGCGGCAGATGCGGGTGATGCTGGGACCGCGCAACGCCGCGCGATCCGTCGTCTCCTGCGGTGGAGACCACACCAGCACAACCCGGCTCCCCTTGCGCACCGCCGACAGGTTATCCACGGCAACGGGAAGATGCAGCGAAGGAGGCTGCGGCACGCCGGGCGCGGCACAGCCCGCGGACAGCGCCAGCAGCGCGGCACAGAGAGCGGCAAGAATGGAGGATTTCGTCATCGCAACCGCATCAGCGTAACAGAAAGCGGGCGGGCTCTGCATCGCACTCTCCTCGCCGCACACCGGCGAACGCCTTTAGTACAGCTTCTCCTGCCGCCGCATGTTGCCGAACGTGCCGAAGTTGGCCAAGGTCAAGGCGAAGCGGTACTGGTTCTCCACGTTGATGCCGGGCAAATTGGTGTGGCGATACTCAAAGCTCAGGCCGCAGCAATCCGTGTTGTAGCTGGTTTGCACCGCGGCGTATTGCAGAAAGTTCAAGTTCTGGTCATAGCCGATGGAGCCGCCGCCGGAAAAGCCGCGCTTGTTGGGATGACCATAGCCCACCAACATGCGGTACTGATTGAAGACCAGCGGCTCCTTGGGATAAATGACGGTGACCGAAGCAGCCGGCACGCGCATGAAGGCCTGGCTGCCGCCCAGAAAATATTCTCTCCAGCGGTATTCAACAAAAGCCGTAGAGGCGTTCATGCGCCCGCGCAGAGAGTCGTAATCGAGCTGCCACTGCACGTCGGTGTTGGCCGAAGTCATCACTCGCAGCTTGCTCACCACCGGACTCCAGGGGCGCGCGCGATCCAGGAAGGCGATACCCGTCAGGTCGATCGTGTTGCTCAGCACGTTGCTGCGCCCGGAGACCAGCGCGCCGCCAAACGTCTGGTCGAGAAAGTACTTCTGCTTGACCTCCCAGGTCACCAGCTCGCGCGTGGTGTTGCCTTCGTCCTCGCATTTGGGAGCCACGGCGCTGACGCCCGGAACGTAGAACTGCGGGAGCTTCGCGGTGTTTACGCGCGGCGCACCGTCCGTTGTTTCGCAGCCAGGCTCGTGCGCCGTGGGGCGGCGCCGGCCGTAAATACGTTGCACAAAGTTGTATTCCAGCTCATTGGTGTCACTGCGGATGTCCATCGCGTCGAAGCGCAGCACCTGGGCAAAGTTATCAATGCCGGTGGTGGCGCGGTAGGTGATGATCGGCTGGATGACGTGCTTCAACTTGCGCCCGAAGATCTCACGATCGAAAACCTTCTCCAGCACCGGCGGACGCAGTTCGATCTCCGCCTCCAGACTGCGGCGGTTCAACCCGGTTCCCGTGGCGGAGCCCACCGCGCTGCTGGAGGTATAGGAAAGATGCTGGGTGTACAACGTGTCATGCACGCCGACTTCGGGACGCAGATCCCATCCCTTCCAGCGCAACGGCAGGGCAACACTCGGATGCACGTCGAGGCGGCCCACCACGTTGGCCGTGACAAAGCCAGGCTCGCTGCGCTGCACGCCGCCGGAGCTCGCATCCAGCGACCACAGCAGCGGAGAATGATCCACCGGCCGCTCCAGGCTGTTCAACTCCACCGACGGCACGTGCAGGATCTTGATCTGCTCCCAATAGCCCGTGTTGTTGGGATTCTGGTAGAAGTTCTGGTAGCGCTCGGTATCCAGGTTCAGTGAGAAACCGTCCAGATTATGCGAAACGAATGCATTGGAGCGGACTTCCGAGTTCACCGCCTGGGTGTAGGTGGGCGAGAACGCCAGGCGGAAGAGGAAGCTGCTCAGGTAGTCGATGCTGCCGGCCTCGCGCCAGTTGCCGTGGCTGTTGACGCCGGCCATCGTGGCTTCTTCGCCGCCCTGCTTCTGATGCACCGTCTGGTCCACGCCGTTGATTTCATTGGTGACGTTCACGCCGCGGTCCATCACGCCGAAGTAGTGCACCTCGAGCGAGCTGTTCTCCGAGGGGCGCGAGCGGAACTGCATGGTCTGGCTCCAGCCGCGCTCGGAAAGATACTCGGCGCCAACCGTCAAGTCGTTGGAGCGGTTGATGGCCCAGAAGAACGAGTCGCCGAAGATGAATCCCTTGGTGGTGGACTCGCCGACCACGGGCAGCAGAAAGCCGCTTGCGCGCGACATCTGGCTGGCCGGCGTCTTGGCATACGGGAAGTAGAGAATCGGAATACGCAGCAGACGGAAGTTCGAGTGATAAAGCTTGGCGTCGTCGCCCGCCACCAAGTCGATCTTTTCCGCGTTGAAGGTCCACATCGGCTTCGGCTCGGCGCAGGAGGTGATGCTGCCGTGCTCCACGATGTAGCGATTGCGATCCACCTTGCGCACCACGCGGCCGGTGATCAGGAAAGGATTGCTGGTGGTCAGCACCACGGCGTTGCCACGCACCACGGCGCCAAAGGTACCGGTCACATCGTAGAAGGTGCCGGTTTCCTCCTTCACGTTGTAGCTGGCGTGGCCGGCCACCAGGTGGGCATCGTGCGGGCCGCCGTCGAAAGTGACGCGGCCGGTAGCCTCCGAGGCGCCCGTATCTTCGTGATAGACCACATGCTCGGCGCGCAGGATGTAGTCCTGAAAGGCAATCTCGACGTCGCCATCCAGTTCGTACACCGGGTGCTGTGCGTCTCCCTGGCGCGACTGCTGATTGGCGCGGATCACCACATCCTGCCCTGGCGCGGTGCTGACGGGCTGGGCCGCCACGGCCGGGGACGGCGCAGGCAACTGACTGGTAAACGCCGGCACCGCCAGCAGCAAGTGACTTAGGACCGCGAGTGTGATAATTCTCAAATTGCGAAGGGTCATCCGGTTACGTCGCGCCGCTTCCGTTCCGCGAAACTGCGTCCGGTTGCAAGGTAGCACGCGCGAGCCTCTGCTACAAAGTTCGACGTTTGAGAAACCCTCCGCCGCTCTGGCAGTCTTCACAATTCGACGATGGATTGCCCCCTGTGCGGTAGCCACTGCACTTGTTCCGCGCCCTCCCAGGCCGCGCCACCAAATGGCGCGCGCGGCCCCTTCTCCACCGATCCTGCCGTGGACACTCCTAGTGTGCCCAATTCAGGCTGGGACGCGAGGAGCATGATGCCGTTACCCGGAGCACAGCGTTACCCTATTGATTCTGAACCGGAAATCACGGAAGCCAGCGGACAAAACACGCCCGCATGGCGTTCCGAGGTGGCCTCGCGCGTCAGCAACTATCGCGCCAGGCACCGCAACCAGGCGGAAATGCCGGCGCTCGATTTCGGGCCAGATCTTGAAGATCCCGTGCCGACAGCCCCCGAAATTGCGCCCCAGCAGTTGGAGCCATTGGACGATGCTTTTTGGCATCCGCTCGATCCCCTGCCCGGCCAGCGCAGTCACCCGGCTGCCGCAACGGAGCACGAAGAGCCGCGTCCAGCGTCGCCGTCGATTCGCGCAGCGCACACGCCCTTTGACTTGGATTATTACCGCCGCCGCAATGCCGAGAGTTTCCGGCAGCCGGTGGCGCAGGGTTCGCTGGCCCCGTCCCTGTCGCTGGCGTCCATGGAGGCCAGCTTGCCGCAGCCCCCGGTAGAAGAAGTGGCTCCTGCGGCGAACGATCTGCTGGACTTGGATTTACGCAAGGCACCCGGGGAAGAAGCTGCATTGGATCGCTACGTGATTGCCCCGCAGAGCGCCGAGGCGGCCGTGCAGGAACCCGCGCAGGCGCCTGAGCCGGAGATTCCGCTTGCCGTGCCGGCCGCCGCGCCGGACAACCTGATCGTCTTCCGCCGGCCGATCATTGAGCCGCCACTGGCACCCGAGCCGGTGCGCGACGAACTGGCCGAGCCTATGTTCAGCCGACCGCGCATCCTGGAAGTGCCGGAGGAGATCATGCCGCCCGTGCAGGGTTCACTCTTCCCGGAGATTCAGCTCGACGGCGAGCTCGATCCTCCGGTGCAGCGCGAGGCGGAGGTCGCCTTGCCCAAGGCCGTCGCTCCGGTACTGGACCGCCTGCTGGCCGGGCTGATCGACGCCGGCATTGTTGCCGCCTCGGGGCTGCTCTTCGCCGGGATCGCGTACTTCGCGCTGCCGGACGTGCCGCACGCCAAGCCATTCTTCCTCGCGCTGACTGGCGCCGCCGTGCTCTTCTGGGCGGTCTATCAGCATCTGTTCCTGCTCTATGCCGGAAAGACGCCGGGCATGTTCCTGCGCCAGATCCACTTGAGCAGCTTTGAAGGCGGCATGCCGGAGTGGAGCGCCCGTTCTGCCCGCGCCCGCTTTGCGTGCCTCTCGCTGGCCTCGGTGCTGCTTGGTTTCATCTGGGCGCTGGTGGATGAGAAGTCGCTCTGCTGGCATGATCGCGGTTCGCGCACCTTCACCGTGGTGGATTAGCAAGAATTTTGCATGAAGCAAAAGAGCGCGGCCCGCGGCCGCGCTCAACTTTTCTGCTCTGTCTGAAATAGGGATTAGTTCGGCTCTACCTTGGGGCGCAGCGACGCCGGCAGCGAACTGCCGACTTCCGCCTCCGCCTCGACCGCCTCCAGCAGCGAGTCGTCGTCCACGGCCTCCAGCAGCACCACGGCGTGAGCGATGGCCGCATGGTCCGTGCCCGTGCCCTCCGGAGTTTTGGCCTTGATGCCCACGCAGTTCTTGGGAACCTGCAACAGATCGGCTACGCGGGCGCGCAGTTTTTCCGCGTGCGGCACAATCTTGGGCGCCGCCAGAATCATCGTGGTGTCCACGTTGACCACGCGGAACCCGGCCAGCGCAATCTGCCGCAGCGCCTCCCTCAGGAAGATCGCCGAATCGGCGCCCTTCCAGCGCGGATCGCTGGGCGGGAAGAAGCTGCCAATGTCGCCAACGGCCACTGCTCCAAGCAGCGCGTCGGTAATGGCGTGCAGCAGCACATCGCCGTCGGAGTGGCCCGCCAGCCCATGCGTATGCTCCAGGCGCACGCCGCCAATCACCAGCGGCACGCCGGGCTTGAACTCGTGCGAGTCGTAGCCGTAGCCGATGCGCATTTTCATTTCGCCACACCGGATTTCGCCACGCCTGCCTGCGCTTCCTGCGCCAGAATGAACTCGGCCAGCGCCAAGTCCGCGGGAGTGGTGATCTTGATGTTGCGCGGCGAACCCATCACCACGTGCACCGTTACCCCGGCGCGCTCCAGCAGGCTGGCCTCATCCGTGCCCAGGAAGCCCTCGCCGCGTGCTTCGTTAAAGATCGGGCTGAGCACGCCATAGCGGAAGCCCTGCGGCGTTTGCGCCTGCACAATCTGCTCACGCGGAATGGTGGCCTCGATCACCGCTCCTTCGGCACGGCGCTCCACACGCTTGATGGTGTCAATGGCGGGCACGCCGGCAATCACCGCGCCGTACTTGGCAGCCTTCTCGATCACTTCCTGAATTGTCTCCAGGGCAATGAACGGGCGCACCGCGTCGTGAATCAGCACCAGATCGTCGGGCGTTGCGGGCAGCGCGTCCAGAGCATTGCCCACCGACTCCTGGCGGTGCTCTCCGCCTTCGATCAGGTGCACCGGCTTACTGATGCCGGCCGCCTTCAGCGTGGGCGCAAAGCCTTCCATCTCGTTATTGCGCATCGCAATCCAGATGGAATCCACCTGGGGGACGGCGGCAAACTTGCGCAGGGTGTGGACGAGAATCGGCACGCCCTGTAGCTCAAGAAACTGCTTGGAACGCACCGGGGCCTGGCCGGCGTGAGACACGGCCATGCGCGTTCCCAGTCCGGCAGCGGGGATGATTACGAAAACTTTCATAAGGGTTTGTCAGTATAACCAGCGCCGCGCGTCATCGCAAATGTTTACACCAGTTCGCCGCTTGCGAACGGCGCCAGTAGCACGCATGTGCCATCGTCCTGAATGTGCGAAAGTAGAAAGATGCCGTGTACATCGAGTGTCCCGCCGAAGAGCCACGCGCTGGCTGGCTACGCCGCCTGCGCCCTGGCCGGAGTCCTGTGGGGCACGGGTTTTTATTTTGGCAAGATCGCGCTCACCGGAATGTCCGTGGAGCACATGGTCCTGTACCGCTTCCTGTTCTCCTGCCTGGTGCTTGCGCCGCTGGCCGTGCGCCATCCCGCACGGCTGGCTCCGCGCGACTGGCGGGCGCTGCTGCTGGCCGCCCTGCTCGGCGTGCCGGTGCAGTTCCTGGTGCAGTTCGTCGGGCTCTCCATGACCACCGTGACCCACGCCTCGCTGATGGTGGGTTCCATGCCCGTACTGCTGGCCGTAGCCGCCACGCTCTTCGCCCACGAGCGCGTAAGCCCCCTGGGATGGCTGGCGCTGGCCGCATCGAGTTCCGGAGTAGTGCTGATCGTGCTGGGCGGCCATGCCGCGGCCACCGGCGGGCGCGGGCCAAGCATCTTCGGCGACCTGCTGGTGGTTTTTTCACTGATGATTGCGCTCTTCTGGGTGTTGGTGAATCAACGGCTGGTGCGCCGCTATCCGCCGGTGACGATCTCCGCTTACGGCCTGTTGACCGGTACGGCGATGCTCGCCGTGTGGGTGGTAACTATCCACGGACTGCCTCCCGTGCGCGGCGTTGCCCGCAACGTGTGGCTGGCGCTGGCCGCCAGCGGCGTGCTGTGTACGGCCTGCACCACCTTGCTGTGGAACTGGGGCATGCGTCATGTGCCAGCCTCGCGCGCCGGAATCTTCATGAACCTGGAGCCGCTGGTGGGATCGCTGCTCGGCGTCTGCCTGTTAGGCGACCGGCTCTCCCCTGTGTCCTGGATCGGCGGTGTGCTGATCCTGGGCTCGGCCGTGGTGTCCACCGTGCATGGCCATGGCCAGCAGGAGCCGCTCGTGGGACTGACGGACTGAAGCCGCGGGATACTTTTTGAGATTATGCGCACGCAAAAGGCGCGGACTAAGTCCGCGCCTTTTGCATTCCTTCTAACCTTTGTTTAGCGGGCTTCCTCGCCTCGGGCTGGGTCCGATACCTGACCGCCGTTGTGATGCTCGGACGGAGTGGGCGCCGCGGGCTGCGGATTGCTCTTGCGCAGGTCTGGCGGACGCGTCTCCGGCTTGGCCATGCCGGTCTGTCCGCGCTCATCGAACTTGCCGAAGATCATCTTGCCGGCCGTGGTCTGGAGCACACTGGTCACCGAGATGTCGATGGTCTTGCCGATCATCTTGCGCGCATTATCCACCACCACCATGGTTCCGTCATCCAGATAGGCCACGCCCTGGTTGTATTCCTTGCCTTCCTTCAGGATGAAGACCTTCATGATTTCGCCGGGCAGCACGATGGGCTTCAGCGAGTTGGCCAGTTCATTGATGTTCAGCACATCGACGCCGTGCAACTGCGCCACCTTGTTCAGGTTGAAGTCGTTGGTGACGATCTTTCCCTCGTACAGTTTGGCCAGCTCGATGAGTTTCATATCTACTTCGCGCACGGCCGGAAAGTCATCCTCGACAATAGTGACTTGAATGTTGGTGAGCTTTTGAATGCGCTGCAGGATGTCCAGACCGCGGCGGCCGCGGTTGCGTTTGAGCGAGTCGGCCGAGTCGGCCACCAGTTGCAGCTCGCGCAGCACAAAGGCTGGAATGGTCAGCACGCCATCCAGAAAGCCGGTCTCGGCGATGTCGGCGATGCGGCCGTCGATGATGACCGAGGTATCCAGAATTTTATAGCTGCGCCGGTTCTGTTTTTCGCCGCCGAAGATACCGCCCAGGGCTGCCAGGTTCAGCAGGTCTCCCTTGGCGGCGCCTACCACCAGGCCGATGTAGGCCATCACGCACATCACCAGCAGTTGCAGGAAGTTCTGCAGGTGGCCGTCGGGCACCGAGTAGCGGATGACGACGCTGAACATGTACGCGCCGCCAATGCCCAGCACCGAACCCATGGCCGAACCAATCAACCGCTTCAGGCTGATGGCACGCAGGCGAATCTCGCACACGATGATGGCCGCACCGATTAAGGCGCCGAAAATGGCATCCAGTGGCTTGGTCAATCCGAATGGCTGAAGGAAATACGCAGCCACGCCCACCAAAAGGACGAAAATAACGCGAATAATATACAGATCCAAGAGGACCTCCCCAAAGGCCCTTACGTTTCACTAGCACCGAAGACAGGGCCGGATAAAAGCTCCGGGCGAGTCCGCAGCCGTATGAAGTGAAAGAATTGCCTGATGAAAGTCGTCCCGGGGACAGAGCACCCCGGATCCGGCCCCGTTCTGGCTAGTAATCCGTTGAAAGTATATACCACTACTGGCTGCCTTTGCCCAGCCGAGACTCGGCAACAACGTTGAGTAGCAGGCTTTTGTGACCCTTGCAACCGGCGCGTACCGAGCCGCACAACGGTACCCGACTGGTAATCGGGTACGGTCCGTTTTCCTGTTGTAAATCGAGCGCAGGCAGGGCACTTTGGAGAAGTTGCTCACGGTGATCCGTAAACGTGGAGCACATTGAGTTTTTACAACTTTAGCCGCCCCGCAAGGGGAAGATGAGCGGCTACGCTCTGATGCCAACCAGCGTCAGAGCAGGTAACCGGCGCATACATTCTCGGGGGAGAAGACGCGCCGGTTTCCTTTTTCTTGCCTACCTGTTTTCTTCCACCTGCCTGCTGCAAAAGAACTTGATCGCGCCCCATCCCTTTGCGGGGCTCCCCGCAAAAGGGCGAGGCAATTCCCGTCCCAAATTCAGGAGATTTCCGGCGGATTACTTGAAATGCAAGGCGCGGAACTCGAGATCGGGCTGCGCCTGGTTCCATTCGCTGGAAACATGCTCAATGGTCAGCCGCAGCACGCGCGTCTGCCCCGGAGCCAGCGGTGCCAGGGTCAGGTCGGCCGCCTCGGGATCGCCGCCCAGGGAATGCGGAATCAGCGCCCGCAGCGGCAGCGTCTCGGTCTGCACCGCCTGGCCCAGAGTATCGCGGAAGATGGCCCGCACCAGCCCGCCGGTCACCGTGCGCTGCCCCTGGTTGCGCACCGTCAGGTCGATGTAAGTGACGGTGGCGCCGACAAAGTTATCCGCCTGGCTGAGCTTGGCCTGTTCGACCACAAGCATGGACGAATAGGGATCGGGGCCATCGGCTTTTTCCGGACGGCTGCGCCCGAGAATGACCACCGCGGCGATCACGACCAGCACCAGCGCAAAACCAATAATCAGCGGCGTCCAGTTGCGCGGCTCCTTCTGCGACGGATCGGCGGAAAACAACACCGGCTCGGACGGTGAGGCAGAGGACGGCGAATTGATCGGCTCAGTCATACAAGGAAGATTCTAGCAGCGGGCGCAAGGGGCAGGCCCCAGAGACCGGGATAGCCTTGCCTCGCGGATTTCCAGCTTTCATTACGAGATACCTGCGGACGGCTGTTACGCAAAGCGGCGCAGCCCGAAGGCTGCGCCGCTGTTGTTGCGCCGTGGAAGCAGCTTACGGCAGGGTGTAGCGGAACGCGGTCATCACGATGTTCTCGATGGCCTTGGGGTGAACCGCGGTCGTGTTGCTGATCGTGGTCACGCCGTCCCAGGTATTGCGGTACACGTAAGCGTACGAACCGCCGAACTGCACCGTGCCCACCTTACCCTTGTACAAGCGGTAGAAGACGGAGGGCTGAGCCGCCCAGGTGTTGCGGTTCTGCGAGGCCGACATGCAGGTGGTTGCGCTGTAGCTTTCGGCGGCACAGGAGCCGTCAAGCCAGTTCGGTGCGCCGTAGCCGATGGTGTAGGTGCCGGTGGCGCCCACCAGGTTCGACGCGGTGGTGAACGTCTGCGTGTAGGTCTGACGGCCGTAGTACTCATCGCCCAGGTAGAAGTTCACATCCAGCTTCGGAGTCGGATGCGCCTCGATGCCGAGAACAGCCTGCAGGGCCTTGACCGGAACCAGATCGCCGCGGAAGTTCTCCGTGACGTCCGGACCGCCGGTGGTGCCGTAGCGGCCGATACCCTTGCCGGCCAGGGCCTGGAATTCAACATCCAGCTTTTTCTTGATGACCGGCAGAATGGCGCCTACGCCTATGCCAGCGCCCTCGGTGATGTGGCTGCTGCCGGAGGAAACCACCGACGCGCCACTGGTGTAGGAACGGGCACGGAAGAAGCGGGTGATGCCCTTGATTTCGTAGTGGCCCCAGCCCGGTTCAATCGCGACCTTGGCAACTACGTCGGGAGCGACGTCGTTGGAAGGCGTGGCGTTGAGGCTGTTAATAGCCGTGCCCAGCGAAACATTCACCGCCGGAGTGCAGGCGGCGCCCGAGGTGCGGTTCATGCACACCGTGTTGTTGACCGTCTCCGGGTTTTCCACCGAAACGGCCGCCCACAACTTGCCCGGAACCACTTCCTTGGTCACGCGGAAGGTGCCTTCACGGGCGTAGGAGAAGCCCACCGTGTAGGAGTTATCGATCAGCGAGGGCAGCCACTCGGAGAGGGCATTGATGCCGCTCTTCGTGGTCTGCAGCAGCGACCAGTTCTGGCCACCGGCAAAGGACCAGCCGCCGGGCAGCTTCACTTCGCCAAACGCCAGGCGCATGCGCGGAGCATAGCTGTTGGTCTGGGTCTCGTTCGAGTCAGCACCCAGGCCCAGGAAGTCAGCTTCGAAATAGCCCAACACCTTGATGTTCTTGGCGGCGCCTTCGGCGCGCAGAGACAGACGCGAAGCGCGGCCGCTCATGCGGAACTCGTTGCTCTTGGCAGCAATGTTGCCTTCCAACGGAAACGCGCCGTACTTATCGGCCGTATCCGAGTTGGCGTTGTGCGTGCGATAGATGGAAGCCACCTGCACATAGCCGCCCGGGATCAGCTTGATGCCCTTGTAGTGCAGCGCCGAAGGCTCTTCCAGCTCGTCCACGCGCTTGTTGTTCTTGGCCACGTCGGCCGTAGTGGCGGCCACCGAGGTCTTCACCGAGGCCACGTCGTTCTGCAACTGGCTGACAACCGGCTTCTGATCCTCGACCTTCTGTTCGGTCTTGGCGGCCACGGCCTGTGCATCCTCGGCCTTCTGCTGGTTCTGCTTCAACTGCCCGGCCAGGGCGGCGTTCTGTTCCTGCAACTGCTTCACTTCGTTCTGCAGGGTGCCGATCGAGTCCTTCAGATCCTTCAACTCGTCGCTCTTCACCACTGCAGGAGCAGCCTTCTTGGTTCCGGCCTTTTTTGCAACATGGTGCTTGGCCACGGGTTTGGGTGGGCACTTCTGTTCTTCCGGTTGAGCAAAAACCATACCGCTTAGAGCCATTGCAAGAATGGCTATACGTACGGGGGTAATTTTCATTTGACCTATCTCCAAAAAAGAACACCATGGCGTAGCGCCCTGGCGCTTCATGACGGCGTGGTAGAAAACCCGCCGCCTTCAGATTCAAACCGGTACGCGCTCTGTTGCAGCCAGAGCTGTCCGCCGGTTGCATATATCATAAAGGTATTGGACCGACATCGATCCATGGATAGTGAACTCGCGACAGCAAGAGTGATTGACCGGTACGGCACGCGTTGAACTTCCTGCCAGCTTTCCAATTCGCACGCACTGGTTCCACAAATTGAGACACCCGGCCCCATTGGCGACGTAAATGGCAGAAAATACAAAAAGCTGAACGTGGGAACGCTTTTCGTATTGCTAGATTGTCATATTACCTTATACTTTACGTTTTAGGTTAAAGTATCGAGGGACACACATGAGAAACCTTTCCTGCAACTTATCTTGTGGCCATCGTAGCTGGCGTGTGGCACTGACGCTGGTTGCCATCTTTGGGCTTCTTCTCAGCGGAACCGCCTTCGCCCAGCAGCACGAAGTCATGATCTATGCCGCCGCCAGCATGAAGAACGTGCTGGACGACATTGGCACGCAGTACAAGGCGCAGACCGGAAAGAGCATCAAAGTGTCGCTGGCCGCCAGCTCGGCGCTGGCCAAGCAGATTGAGAATGGTGCTCCCGGAGACATTTTCATCTCGGCCGACCTGGACTGGATGGACTACCTGGCACAGCGCAAGCTGATCAAGCCGGAGACGCGCAAGAATTTGCTGGGCAATCAGTTAGTTCTCATCGCGCCGCTGGAAAGCGATGCCTGGGCCAAGATCAAACCTGGCTTCCCGCTGGCCAAACTGCTGAAAGGCGGCAAGTTGGCCATGGGCAACACCAGTTCGGTGCCGGCTGGAAAATATGGCAAGACCGCGCTGGAGAAGCTGGGTGTATGGGGCAGCGTGCAGAATCAGATTGCGCAGGCCGAGAGCGTGCGTGCCGCACTGGCCCTGGTGGCCCGCGGCGAAGCTCCGCTGGGCATTGTGTATAAGACCGATGCTGAAGTGGAACCGCACGTGAAGATCGTAGGCGTCTTCCCCGAGGACAGCCATCCGCCGATCATCTATCCGGTGGCGCTGCTCTCCGACTCGCACAATCACGACGCGGCTGCCTTCCTGGCCTATCTCGAGTCGCCCAAGTGCAAGCCGATCTTCCAGAAGTACGGATTCAACGTACTCAAGTAATCTCGTTGCAGAGCGGCAGGATGATCCGAAAGGACTCTTGCCGCTCTCTTTTTCTGCACTGATTCTCCGCACTGCCCTCCCCGTTTCTTTACCATGAAGGTGCGGAGACTCCTCTCCGGATGTTCTTTTCTGAATTGAGAGAAGGATGAACTGGCACTCCCTGCTTAATTTTTCGCCTGACGAACTGGTGGCCATCCGCTTGAGCCTGAAAGTGGCTCTGTGGGCCGTGGCCATCAGCCTGCCGCCGGGAATTCTGGTGGCCCTGATTCTGGCGCGCGCCCGCTTTTTTGGCCGCGAGTTACTCGACGTGGTGGTGCACCTGCCGCTGATTCTGCCGCCCGTGGTCACCGGATACTTTCTGCTGCTGCTCTTCGGCCGCCGCGGGCCGCTGGGTCATTTCTTCTACCAAGTCTTCGGCATCACCTTCGCCTTCCGCTGGACGGGCGCCGTGCTGGCCTCGGCCGTGGTGGCCTTCCCCTTGATGGTGCGCGCCATACGCCTGTCGATTGAGGCCGTGGATCGACGCCTGGAAGACGCTGCCGCCACGCTGGGCGCGGCTCCCGTGTGGGTGTTCCTGACCGTCACCTTCCCGCTCATTCTGCCGGGCATCATCGCCGGAGCAATCCTTTCGTTCGCGCGCAGCCTGGGCGAGTTTGGCGCCACCATCACTTTCGTCTCCAACATCCCCGGCGAGACGCAGACGTTGCCCACGGCGTTGTACACCTTTACCCAGGTGCCGGGCGGCGACGAAGGCGCGCTGCGGTTGACCTTGGTTTCGGTGGTCATCTCGGCCGGAGCGCTGCTGATCTCTGAGTTTCTGGCTCGCCGCGTGGCGCGAAAGGTATCCGGCTTATGAGCCTCGAACTCGACGTCCGCCACGAATTCGGCACCTTCACCCTGGAAGCGAAGATCTCTGCCGGGGAAGGGCTGACCGCGCTCTTCGGCCACTCCGGCTCTGGCAAAACTACGCTCGTCAACATCATCGGCGGCCTGCTGCGTCCGCAAGAGGGCCGCGTGGTGGTGGACGGACGCGTGCTCGTGGATACCGGGCGCCGCATCTTCCTGCCCAAACACCGCCGCCGCGTGGGCTACATCTTTCAGGAGCCGCGGCTGTTTCCGCATCTCACCGTGCGCCAGAATCTGCTGTACGGGCGCTGGTTTCGCCACGGCAAAGAGGGCGCGCAGCAACTGGAGCAGATCGTGGACCTGCTCGGCATTGAAGCCTTGCTGGGACGTGGCCCGGCGCATCTCTCCGGTGGCGAAAAACAGCGCGTCGCCATTGGCCGCGCCCTGCTGGCTAATCCGCAGCTACTGCTGATGGACGAACCTCTGGCCGCCCTGGACGAGGCGCGCAAGCTGGAGATTCTTCCTTTCCTGGAGCGTCTGCGCGACGAGCTGAAGTTGCCCATCGTGTACGTCAGCCACTCCATGGCCGAGGTGGCGCGGCTGGCCACCACCGTGGTGCTGATGGAGCAGGGCAAGGTTGTGGCCGCGGGTGCCGTGGAAGACGTTTTGAGCCGCGTGGATTTACCGCCGTTGGGCACCTTTCGCGGCACCGGAGCCTTGCTGGAAATGAGCGTAGCCGCGCACGATGAGCAGTATCGCCTGACCACCTTGAACTCCGCGGCCGGCGAACTGCACGTGCCGCGCCTGGAGCAAGCGGTGGGCGCTCGCCTGCGTCTGCGCATTCTGGCGCGCGATGTCATCGTGGCCACGACTGCGCCCAATGACATCAGCGCCTTGAACTCGCTCAAGGGACACGTAGCCGAGATTGGTCCGTTTCATGAGGGCACGGTCGATGTGCGCCTTGCGCTGCGGGATGAATCAAGCCTGGTGGCGCGCATTACGCGCCTCTCGCTGGACCGCCTGGAATTGAAGCCCGGCGTCGAGGTCTATGCCGTGATTAAGTCAGCGGCCGTTGAAGGCGAAGGACTCGCGCCGCGCCAAGCGGAAATAGATACGAGGGCGCTGGAGTTGTAGCCATCATGGGAATTAGAAAAGGGGAGGACTCGTCCTCCCGCTTTTTATGCGAATGCAGAATTACTTCGTCAGCGCCGCACCGTTCGTGAATTCGGCGCGCACATCGAAGTGCGTCATCATGGCCGAGCTGCGGTCGATGAGGTTGTTGAACGCTTCCGTCTCCGGCTGATGGTTGAACTGGGCCGCGGCCGAGAGTGCCTGCTCCATCGTCTGCCAGAACAGCATGTCCAGCCAGATCGGCAGGCCCGTCTCGCGCGCCACGCGACGCTCCACAAAGCCCGCGCAAGTGCGCAGAAATTGGTTGGACTGCTCGACAGCCGCCAGGAAAGCAGCTTCCTGCGTTTCCGGCTTTAGCTGATAGGTCACCAACTCCACAACGCCTGCATTCATATCACTCCCCTGCTATTGTCATGCCTTCAATGCGCAGCGTGGGACAGGCCACCGACCCACGCCAGACAAGGTCGCTGCCAATTTCCGAAAGATTGCGGAACATCTCGCCCAGGTTGCCGGCCACGGTAATCTCCTCCACCGGGTAGGCAAACTCGCCGTTCTCAATCCACATGCCGCTGGCGCCGCGCGAGAAATCTCCGGTCACCAGATTAATCCCGAACCCCAGGAATTCGGTTACAAACAGCCCTTGCTTTACATTCTTGATGATCTCTTCGGGAGACTTTTCGCCCGGCTGGAGATAGAAATTCCCGTTTCCGATTCCCGGCGTTCCCGCCAACCCGCGTGATGCGTTGCCGGTGGTCTTCATCTCCAGCTTTTTGGCCGTGTAGGTGTTCAGCAAATAGCTCTGCAGCGCGCCATTCTCCACCACCGTGGTACGGCGCGTGGGCACGCCTTCACCGTCAAAGGGACGCGTGCCGAAGCCGCCCTTCATGGTGCCGTCATCGATGATCGTAACGTTCTTGCCGAACACTTCACTGCCCAGCTTGCCAGCCAGGAACGAGGCGTGGCGATAAATGGCGTCGCCGTTTACGGCGTCGGCCACATGGTCCAGCAGAGCGCCGGCGGTCTGGCGGTCGAAGACGATGGGCACCTTCTGCGTCTTCACCTTGCGCGCGCCCAGGCGGCGCAGCGTGCGCTCGGCGGCAATGCGGCCCACTTCTTCCGGCGAATCCAGCTTCTTCAAGGTGCGCGCCACCGAGTACCAGTAGTCGCGCTGCATGTTGCCCTGTTCGTCGCTGGCAATGGGCACGGCCGAGATGGAGCAATAGGATGAGCGGTATTCGCCCACAAAGCCCAGCGAGCTGGCCATCACCTTGCGCCCAATGCTGGCGTCAAACGTTCCGCCATCGCTGTTCTGCAAACGGGGATCGGTGTCGAGCGCCGCCTTTTCCGCGCGCCGCGCCTGGTCGATGCGCTCTTCATTGGAGAGCGAGTACACATCGTCGAAGTACAGTTCCAGGTCGCCGTTCAGTTGTCCCAGCTCCGCGGGATCGGGCAGGCCGCCCATGGGGTCTTCCGAGGTGATCTTCGCCAGATCAATGGCGCCGCGCACCATCTGCTCCACGCCATCGGCGGAGAGGTCGCTGGTGCTGGTGTTGGCCGCGTGCTGGCCCACAAAGACGCGCACGCCGAGGCCGCGCGAGCCGGATTCCTTCAAGGTCTCCACCGCGCCCAGGCGCACCGAGGTCGAAAACTCCGAGCCTTCGCTGACCACCGATTCGACGGCCGTTGCGCCCAATTCCTGCGCGCGCTTTACAACCATCTGCACCAATTCGCGCAGATCCACTTCCTTGCCGATGCTTGTCGTCGCCATTACTCTGCGCTCCCCGTTCCGCCCACCGTCATGCGGTCAATCTTGAGGGTTGGCTGTCCCACGCCAACGGGCACGCTCTGCCCATCCTTGCCGCAGGTGCCAATGCCCTCGTCCAGCGCCAGGTCGTTGCCCACCATGCTCACGCGGGTCAACACGTCGGGGCCGTTGCCGATCAGCGTGGCATCCTTCACCGGGCGCGTAATCTTGCCGTCTTCGATGAGGTAGGCTTCGCTGGCGGCAAACACAAACTTGCCGCTGGTGATGTCCACCGAGCCGCCGCCGAAGTTCACCGCGTACAGGCCCTTCTTCACGCTCTTGATGATGTCCTCGGGCAGGTCGTCTCCGGCCAGCATGTAGGTGTTCGTCATGCGCGGCATGGGAATGTGCTCGTAGCTCTCGCGGCGGCCATTGCCGGTGTTGGGCAGGCCCATCAAACGCGCAGAAAGCTTGTCGGCCATGTAGTTCTTGAGGATGCCGTTTTCGATGAGCACCGTGTTGTTGGTCGAGTTGCCTTCATCGTCCACGTTGAGCGAACCGCGGCGCTCGTTGAGCGTGCCGTTGTCCACCACCGTGCACTTTTCGCTGGCCACGCGCTTGCCCATCAGTCCGCTGAAGGCCGAGGTCTTTTTGCGATTGAAGTCCGCTTCCAGGCCGTGACCGACCGCCTCATGCAGCAGCACGCCGGGCCAGCCGGGGCCGAGCACGACTTCCATCTCGCCCGCGGGACAGGGCACGGCGCTGAGTTGCAGAATCGCCTGCCGCGCCGCCTCCCGCGCAAAGTGCTCGGGAGTTTTTTCGGTGAGGAAAATATCGAACTTGTGGCGTCCGCCGCCGCCGGCAGAGCCTTTGGCCGTCTGCTCGCCGTCGCGCGCGATGACAAACACGTTCAGGCGCGAGAGCGGCTGCACGTCTTCGGCAAACGTGCCGTCGGAGCCGATAATCAGCACCCGGCGCAGTTCGTCGGCGTAGCTGGCCCGCACTTCCTTGATGCGCGAGTCGTAGGCGCGCGCGGCTTTGTCGGCGCGGAAGACAAGCTCCACCTTGCGGGCCAGTTCGGCGTCGGAGGCCGCGTCGGTCACCGGATACAGGCTGGCGTGCGCGCGCTCCTTCAAATCCACCACCGGCGTTTTGGCCGGGCCGCTGGCGATGAGCGCCGCGGTGCGCGCCGCGTGCAGAATCTTCTCCGGCGCCAAGTCGTCGGTGTAGGCGTAGCCGGTGCGCTCGCCGGTGACCACCCGCACCCCGCAGCCGGCGCTGATGCCCTGCGACGCCGACTTCACCATCGACTCATCCACCGACAAGGCCGTCGAGGTCAGATACTCAAAATACAGGTCGGCGTAGTCGCCGCCCGCCGCAAGCGCCGCGGCCAGGTATTTTTCCAGGTCGCGCTCGCTCAATCCGTACTTCTCAAAGAAGAAACGCTTGTCCATAGATTGACTCAAAACTGTTTGCCCCATAGCTGATTCGATGCTCGAGAAACCGTTCGGTGGCAAATGGAGCGGAAGCCGAAGAATCGATTATAGATGCCGCGGGAACACCGCGTCGCCGGCGTTTGGCCGGAATCTCTCCTCTGGGGCATGATGGAAGCACCCAAAGGAGCCTGCCTTCTATGAACCTGGAATTGACCCCGCAGTTCCGCGCCGAGGCCATTGCCTCCATTCGCCGCTACTTCGACGAGAACCTGAACGAGCCGGTTGGAGAGTTGCAGGCCGGACTGCTGCTGAACTTCTTTTTGGAAGAAGTAGGCCCCGCCGTGTACAACCACGCCATTGCCGACGCCCAGGCGCGCATGATGCAACGCGAGGAAGACCTTACCGGAGAGTTGTTTGCCGACGAGTTGCAGTACTGGCCGCGGCAGGACGCCAAGCGCCGAAAAGCCCGCGATCACAGTTAGGCGTTTACCGTCTCCGCCTCGCGCGCAGCGGCCAGCGGAACCAGTTCCCATAGCTGGCGCTCGCGCAGAAGGCGGCTGACCAGCGCCGTGTGCATGGCGTGTCCGGCGCGATGAGCCACCACGCGGCCCAGCACCTGGTGGCCGATCAGCGAAAGGTCGCCAATCAGGTCCAGCACCTTGTGGCGCACAAATTCATCGGGGAAGCGCAGCGGGCCGTTCAGGATGCCTTCGCGCGTGACCACAATGGCGTTCTCCTCGCTGGCGCCGCGGATGAGGCCCATGTTGCGCAGGGCCTCCACCTCATGCAGAAAGCCAAACGTGCGGGCCGGAGCAATGTCGCGTGCGTAGTCGCCGCGCGACAGGTCCACCTTGATTTGCTCCTTGCCGATGGGCTCGGGAAAGTCAATGTAGTACTCCACCGAGAAATTTTCCGCCGGATACAGGCCGATGAACTTTTCGCCCTCGCGCACTTCCACCGGCTCAAGAACTCGCAGATACTGGCGGGCGCGCTTCTGGCGGCGCAGGCCCACCTTCTGCACCATCTCCACGACATGCAGAGCACTGCCATCAAGAATCGGCAGCTCAAGGTTGTCCAGTTCAACCACGGCGTTATCAAGGCCAAGTCCAACAAAGGCCGAGAGAACATGCTCCGTAGTGGAGATCAGCACGCCCTTCTTCATCAAGCTGGTGGCGTAGCTCACCTTGGCCACGTTGCGGCCCGTGGCTTCCACCTGGAAGTCATCGAGATCGGTGCGGCGAAACACAATGCCGGTGCCGACGGCGGCGGGTAGAATGCGCATCCTGACCGGAACGCCGCTGTGCAGCCCCACGCCCGAGCACTCCACGGCCGCGCGCAGAGTTTGCTCAACAATCTGGATCGATTCTGTAACCTGCTCCATACCATAAGGTTACAACGAATCACACGATCAAGAACGTGGCTTTTACGCCACAGTGCGTGGTTGCCGTATCACACGTTGGGGGCGATCAGGCAGAATTCCCATATAGGACGGAATTTGGAATATACCGCAGGTGCGGGAGCGCTACTGCTTTTCCTTCGGATGGGCGTGCTCTGGATCGTAGGTGACGGTGGCGGAAAAGAAATCCGCGGGGTACGCACGGTTGTACTCCACTTTGTAGAGGAACTGCTGGCCGTCGATCTCGCCGTCGCGTTTGCGGGTGATGGTAAACGGCGTCTGTATGCCGCTCACGTTGCGATAGTTGCCGTACACGACTTCGTCCTCCATTTTGTATCGGTCGGCGTCGCGGTAGGAGTATTTGACGCTGATGGGCAGGCGCGAGTGGACGTCGATGCCGATGCTGACCTCGTCGTTGTTTCCGTTGAGCAGGCTGACGTCATCGACCATCTGCCGGTCGGCCACCGAGCGGCCGTTGTAGAACAGAAGCGTCTTCGGATCCTTGAGCCACTGGCGGATGACCACGTCCAGTGAATGACTACGGCGGCGAATGACCTGCTCCATTTTTCTCGGGTCTGCGGCGGCCGTGCCACGGAAGGTGATCTCGTAGCCCTTGTCGCCGTTATAGATAGAAACAATGTCCTTGGACTTGCCGCCCATCACCGGCACGGGCAGCCCCAGGCCGCTATCGAGAAACAGCTTCTCGCGCGACTGCGGCAGCTCCTGCCGTATCTTGTCGGGATACTGGTCGTAGCGCCGGTAGATGGTGCCTTCCGAGGTGAGCTTGCCGTGGGAGAAGCTGTAGCCGCGCCCCTGCTCCTCGCGTGTCGCGTAGCTCAGCCAGGCGTCGCCGCCGAGAGCGGTAACCATCTCGTCCAGCAGCTTGCGTGCTTGGATCGTCGAGGGATCGGCCGCCGCCGAGGACGTGTCCGCCGCAGGTACAGGCGCTTGCGCCGGGGGAGCGTCCACCGAGGTTTGCGCCATGGCCGGAAGGCTCAACAGGCACGCTGCGGTCAACAGGATTCGCAATCGCTTGCCTGCCTCGTTTCGCATTGTGTCCGCGCTCCCTTTTGCTTTATCCCACCAGCACTGCGCCGCCGTTGATGTTGAGCACTTCGCCGGTGATGAAGCCCGCCAGCGGCGTGCACAAAAAGACCACGGGGCCGGCCACTTCTTCGGGACGCGCGATGCGGCCCAGGGGAATGGACGCGTGAATCCTTTTCTCAGTGGCTGGATCGGCCATCACCGGCGCCGACATCTCGGTGGCCACCCAGCCCGGCGCCACGCAGTTGATGTAAATGCGGTGCGGCGCCAGTTCGGTGGAGAGTCCTTTGACCATGCTGATGATGGCCCCTTTGGTGGCGGCGTAATCGGTGTGGAAGGCCTCGCCGCGCTGGCCCGCCGTGGAGCTGACCATCACGATGTGCCCGCCGCGGCGGGTGCGCTTCATGTATCCAGCGGCGGCCTTCACCAAAAGAAAGGCGCTATCCAGGTTAATGGACATCGTCGAGCGCCACTGGTCTTCGCCAAGCAGGTCCACCGGCGCATCGTGCGCGGGCCACACGCCGTGATTCACCACCAGAATGTCGAGGTGTCCGAAGCGCGAAACAGCCTCTTCCACCAGCATCTGCTCGGCGCCTTCGCCGATCAGGTCGCTTTGCACGGCCACCGTGCGGTCCGGGCCGCAACTGATGGCCAGGCGCTCGGCGGCGTCGGCCGACTTCTGATAGCTGAACAGCACGCTGGCTCCGGCCTGCGTCAGCAGGCGCACACAGGCGGCGCCAATGCCACGCGAGCCGCCGGTGACCAGCGCCACCTTGCCCGTAAGATCCAATGCCAGACTCATGATGGTTCTCCGCGAAGAATCCTCGCACCCCATCTTAGACCGAGCGCCCCTCTGTGGCGCACCCGCTTTAGAGCGGTTGCAGAGAAGCTATATCCAGTCCAAATTGTTCACCACCACCGTCGCGCCCTGTTGGTCACGACGGCCCTTGGCCTATGGCTTCGGGCTACACCATCTCTGGAACCGCTTTAACGCAGGCTTTCGAAATCGGGCGAAGTCCGCGCCAGGCGTTGATGGAAGGCGCGCGCCTCGGCCACCAGCCGCTCAAAGATGCGGCGCGCATTCTCATCCTGGGCGAAGATGCGCTCGGGATGCCACTGCACTCCCAGCACCCAGTGATCCGGCGCCGCTCCCTCCACGGCCTCGATGACGCCGTCCTGCGGCGAGCGCGCCACCACGCGCAGTCCGTCGCCCGGTACGGCCACCGCCTGATGATGGCTCGAGTTCACCGTGATCTCGCCTGCGCCGGTCACTTCGGAAAGTTTGCAGCCGGCCTCCACCACCGCGGTGTGCAGCACCGAGGTGCCGCGCGGAGCGCCCTCCGGCCGCTCGTGGCGCACCGGGGATTCAATGTGCTGCACCAGCCGGCCGCCGCGCCACACGTTCAACGACTGCGTGCCGTAGCAGATGCCCAGCAACGGCTTGCGCATGTTAAAGGCATCCTGCAGCAGAAGTTCGTCCACGTTGTCGCGCGCGGGGTCGGGCCTGGCTGTTTTCGGATGCGGTGCCTGCCCATACTTCTGCGGATCGACGTCGGCCGGCGAACCGGGCAGCAGCACGCCATCGCAGCTCTTGGCCAACTGCGCCACCTCGGCATTGGCGAGGTCGAGCCGCACGAGCACCGGCTCGGCGCCCGCGACGCGCAGTGAATCCAGATAGTTGGGCAGCGCGCGGTCGGAGTACTCCGCGCTGGAGTTGGGCACCGGAATGGCAATGCGCGGCTTCATGCGGAGATGATACCGCGAAAGCCTACGCCATCCAGCCGAAGGCTTGCGCGATGTAGTTTTTCATCTCGCGGCGGGGCACCACGGCATCCAGAAAGCCTTTCTCAACCAGGAACTCGCTGCGCTGGAAGCCTTCGGGCAGCTTCTGGCGGATGGTCTGCTCGATGACGCGCGGGCCGGCAAAGCCGATCAGCGCGCCCGGCTCGGCAATGTTCAAGTCGCCCAGCATGGCAAAGCTGGCGGTAACGCCGCCCGTGGTGGGATCGGTGAGCAGGCTGATGTAGGGAAGCTTGGCGTCGTCCAGGCGGCCCAGCGCTGAACTGATTTTGGCCATGGTCATCAAGGAGATGGTGCCTTCCATCATGCGCGCGCCGCCGGTGGCGGAGATGATGACCAGCGGCAATTTCTTGTGCAGAGCGCGCTCCACCTGGCGCGTGATCGTCTCACCCACGACGGCGCCCATGCTGCCACCGATGAAGCCGTACTCCATGGCGGAGACGAGGATTTCGCGGCCGTTGACCTTGCCGCGCGCGTTGACGATGGCGTCCTTGCGGCCGGTGTTTTTCTGCGCGATCTTAACGCGCCCTTTGTAAGACTTCAGGTCGCTAAAGCCGAGCGGGTCGGTGGTTTCCAGATGTCCATCCTGCTCGGTCCACTCGCCGCCGTCGAAGAGGTAGCTGAGGCGCGTCTTCACGTCGATGCGGAAGTGCCGCTGGCACTTGGGACACACGTTCAGGTTGTCCTCCAAGTCCTTCTTCCAGATGATCTGGCGGCAACCGTCACACTTGACCCAAAGGCCCTCCGAACGGACAGTCTTTTCTCCGCTTGTATCCAGCTCCTGCGATTCGCGCTTAAACCAGCTCATAGACCTCGCTTTGACGACGCATCAGGTTTCGGATGTTTCGGAGGTTTCAAAGGTTTCGGAGGTTGAAGAGCAAAAGTTACCGAACCAATACCGATTCGATCTTGCCTCCGAAACTTCCGAAACCTACTGACCTCAACCCTTGCAACCTAATACTCAATCCCCCGCTGCGCCTCAATGCCCTTCTGATAGGCATGTTTCACTTCGCGCATCTCGGTGACCGTATCTGCCAATTCTACGATAGTGGGATGCGCGTTGCGTCCGGTGAGGATGACGTGCACCATCTCCGGCTTGCGGCGAAGCACGGCAGCCACCTTTTCCGGGTCCAGCATCTTGTAGCCGATGGCGTAGTTGATTTCGTCGAGAATGACCAGGTCCCACTCGCCGGAGAGGATGGCCTGCTCGGCCTCGTGCCAGCATTCTTCCACCAGGCGCAGGTCTTCGGGATCGGTCTCGGCGCCGCCGACTTTGACGAAGCCGCGGCCCATCTGCTTCATCACAAAGCGGTCGCCAAAGGCCTCCACGGCATCGAGCTCGCCGTAGTGCCAACTCCCCTTGAGAAACTGCAACATCAATACTTTCAATCCGTTACCAACGGCGCGCAGGGCGGTGCCCATGGCTGCCGTAGTTTTGCCTTTTCCTGGTCCGGTATTGACAATGATCAACCCCTTGCGGACATCAGCCATGGTGTTCTGTTAATCTCCTATTCATAGAAGAGTCTCTCCGGGCCTGCCGGAGCCCGCCATCCGCGGGCTGCCAACCTAGGACAGCAAGATTGTAAATCGTGTCCCGGGCGGTAGCATTGTCCGCTCATTGGCGGACGGTAGCAACTCCGTAGAAGACGAGAACGAGGTTTTCACTTGCCCCCTGCCCTGCATAACTGTTTGCGCCGCATTTTGCCGCTGCTCCTGCTTGCGGCTCTGTCCGCCTGTTCCATCTCCGCCCAGGCTGCCGATGGAAACACCTTGATGGCCCAGGGTCACTTCCGGCAGCTTTATGGCGTGGCCGAGCAGCGCCTGAAGGCCAATCCCCGGGACGCGGAGGCTCTTCTCTGGGCCTCCGCCGTGTGGGACGCCTACGGCGACTTCGACAAGGCCGTGGACTACGGCAAGCGCGCCGTGGAGGCCGCACCCAACAGCAGCGAGGCACATTGCCAACTGGCGGATACCCTGGGCGACAAGGCTCTGAAGCTGGGCGTGATGGGCGGCGGCATTCCCCTGGCACGGCAGATGCGTCACGAGCTGGACACCTCCCTGCAGCTTGATCCGCGCAACATACGCTGCCTGAAGGAATCCATGGGGCTGTACGAGCAATCGCCCGCCGTGGTGGGCGGCTCCAAGGGCAAGGCGCGCGAGACCTTGCAGCAGATCTACGCCATCAACCAGGCGGAAGGCGCACTGGCCGAAGCCGCGCTGCTGCAAATGCAGAAAAAGCCTCTGCCGGAGATTGAGTCGCATTTGCGTCGCGCCGTGCAGGGAAATCCGCATCTCTACCGCGCAGTGGTGGATTTGACTTCGATTCTGGCCAGCGACAACTACCGCCGCTGGAACGATGCCGAGCACTTTGCCCGCATCGGCATTTCGGCCGATCCGAACCGCGTGGGCTGCTACAACTACCTGGCCGTGGCCCTGGTGAACCTGCAGCACTGGAACGAACTCGACGCCGCGCTGGCCGAGGCGCAACGTCATGTGCCGGAAGACCTTTCGCCGTACTATTTGGCGGCCGTGGCGCTTTTGCAGAACAACCTTGACCTTGCCCGCGCCGAGCGCTACTTGCACACGTACCTGTCGCATGAACCCGAAGCGGGCGCCGCTACGCGCGGCGTGGCGCACTGGAAGCTGGGCCTGGTGCTGGAGCGGGAAGGCCGCCGCGCCGACGCCGCCAACGAGCTGCGCGCCGCCATGCCGCAGACGGGCAACGACCCCAACTTCAAAAAAGACTACAAGCGCATTGCGGGCTGAAGATGACCCTGGTCCGCCGCGCCACAAACGAAGACCTGGCCGCGCTGTCCTCTCTGGCCGCGCGGCTTTTTCCTTTGGGCTGCGTGGGCACCAGTGAAGCGGATCTAGCGGCCTACATTGCCACCGAACTGACGCCCGCGCGCTTTGGCGAGTACCTGGCCGACCCGAACCTGGTGCTGTTGCTGGCGGAAGACGACGGCGCACCGGTGGGCTACCTGATGCTGGCCCTGCGCAGCGTGCAGGAGTTGGCCGCGGCACACGCCGACGCCGCCACGCTGGGCGAGCTGCGCAAGCTCTACGTCGATCCCGCGCACCACGGCCGCGGCGCGGCGCAGGAATTGATGCACGCGGCCTTGCAGGTGTTGCAGGATTCCGGAGCCGCGGCCGTGTGGCTCAGCACCTACTCGCTGAGCCTGCGCGCCCACGCCTTTTACACTCGCCAGGGATTTGTGAAAGTTGGCGAGAAGCTCTTCCAGGTGGGCAGCGACGCGCAGAGGGACTTCGTATTCTTGCGGCAGCTTTCCTGATTCACAAAAGATTTCGCCATCCGCAATCGTTCCCGGATTTTCAATCCGCCATGCTGCCGTTTATTCTGTTAGCTATGAGCGAGCGCCCCCGACCACCCATCTCTACCCGGCTGATGTCGTACTTCGTGCGCAATCCGCTCATCTACCTGTACACGGTGGCGCTGGGCACGGTGTCGCTCGTCTGCTCGCCCTTTGACCGCCGCGGCCGCATGCAGCACGACCTGGCGCGGGCGTGGTCGTGGCTCATCCTGAAGACCTGCGGCTCGCCCTTTGAGATCGAGGGATTGGAGAAGCTGGATCTTTCGCAGCCGGCCATTTACGCCGCCAATCACTCGTCGGCCCTGGACATTCCGGTGCTCTACGTGGGGCTGCCCTTCCAGTTCCGCATCCTGGCCAAGCTGGAGCTCTTCCGCCTGCCGTTCCTCGGCGGCCACCTCAAGCGCTCGGGACAGATTCCGATTGACCGCGCCGACGCGCGCGCCACTTTGCGTTCGCTCTCCGCGGCCTCGCAGACAGTGAACAACGGCATGCCCCTGGTGGTCTTCCCGGAAGGCGGCCGCAGCACCGACGGACATATTCAGCCCTTCCTTGGCGGCGTCTTCTACGTGGCCATCAAGGCACAGGCGCCCATCGTGCCCATGGCCATTGTGGGAGCCTACGAGGCGCTGCCCATGAACACCTACGTCATCTGCCCCACGCGCTTCAAGCTCGTCATCGGAGAGCCGGTGCCCACCGCGGGATTGGTGACGCGCGACATGGAACAGCTTTCGGCGCAGGTGCATCAGGCAATGAGCGATCTCTTCTATGCTCACTCCAGCCTGACGCCGCCGGTTGCCGAGCCTCAAGACGCCGCCGTTTTGCCGTCCGGCAAGTAAACGAGCTTTGCTCTCGCCGTGCGCTAGGGTTTTTGTGCCGTGGCCAGCACCATATCCACCGTGATGCGCACATACTCGCCATCGTAGGTCGAGCGGAAATTATCGAGGATCGCCTGCTCGACCTCAATGTCGCCAGCAACTGCATCGAGAATTCCCCGGAAGGGTGCGGTCACGTTGTGGAAGTAGTCCCAGAGCTGCTCGGGTGTGCCATGCCAGCTCCAGCAGCATGGCACCACGGGACCGGCAACCTCTTCGAAGCCGGCCGCCGTCAGCGCCCGCGCAAGCGAACCCGGCTCGCCGAACTTGAAGAGCACGCGCGCGGAGTCGGGAATCGTCAGCTCCGGACGCAGGCGCAAGATAGTGCCCACGGTCATCTGCCAGTAGGACTGCTGCATACTGCCCCAGGCCAGCAGCGCCAGCCGTCCGCCGGGACGCAGCACGCGGTGAAGCTCGCCCAGTGCGCGCGGCAACTCACGAAAGAACATCACGCCAAGGCGGCTGGTGATGCGGTCAAAGCTGGCGTCCGGGAAGGGCAGGCAGTGCACGTCGGCCTTTGTAAACTCGATGTTCGTCAAGCCGCGCTTGGCCGCCCGCGCCCGCGCCACTTCCAGCGGGCCGTCGGCGAAGTCTATGCCCACCACCGAGCCTGAATCTTTCAGCATCATCGCCTGTGAGATCGCCGGCTCACCCGCGCCGCAGGCCACGTCCAACACGCGCTGGCCGAGCTTGATCCTTGCCGCCTCAACCAGCATTGCGGTGGCTGCCGCGCCCATCTCGGCCGACTGGCGTTGGTATCGTTTACCCGCATCCAGGCGGGACTGACTGTTCCAGTTCGTTTCCTGCATCTTCTCTTCCGGCATTGGTTCTCTCCCGCAACATCTTATATCCGCAACGGCCTGAGGCGAGGATCGTCGCTGGTCTGCATGGCATCATATGAGTTATGCACTTTGAGTACGCCAAACGACGCTCTTATCATCTGATGCTGCTGGCGCAACGCCGCCTGCAAGGGCTGCGCTATGCCACGCGCATTCTCATCGCCGGCGTTGTCGTCTGGCTGATCATCTCGGCGCTGATGCATGTGGACCCCTTGTGGGCCATCATCTCCTCCGTGGTGGTCACCGAGGTGAAGGTGGAGTCCGCGTGGAATGCCTTTATCTCTCGCCTGCTGAACACGCTGATTGGCTGCATTGTGGCGCTGTTGTTCCTGAGATTTGCCGGTGCCTCGGAGTGGTCGGTGCTGGCGGCCATGGCGGTGGCCACCGTGGTCAGCTCCGACCTGGTGAAGGTTCCCATCAGTTGGCGCATTGCTCCCATCACCACGGCCATCGCCATGCTGCCGGCCTACAACGAGCACTCCCGCCACGCCGGATTGGACGCCGCCCTGCAGCGCTCCGCCGAGGTTCTGATCGGCTCGGCCGTGGCCGTCGCCGTCAGTTGGGCAACCGCCGGATTGTTCCGTTTGCGCCGCGGCCTGGCAAGCAGCGGCGGGCGGCCATCCAAGACTGTTCATCATCCCTTGTAACCATCTGTAAATAAACAATTTATTGGCCACATCCGAGGCCGTATTTTGCCCCGCCGCGTGCTATAATGTTCTGTGCTTCCAGGTGGCTAATTTCCCACAGTGCAGTGAGTTAGCGGCGGAACGCCGATGGGCCTTCCCGCCCTGTATGCCGTGCTCCGGAAATTCCTTCGGACGGCTGTGTGGTGCACGGTGAACTTCGTGTTTGCCGCAGACAAAAAGGTAACTAGAGAATTTCATGGCTGACGAGACGAACAACCCGTTGCTGCCGCTGGACGGTGGCGGCGGTCCTCCCCAGAACATACAACCGATCAACATTGAAGAGGAGATGCGGCGCTCGTATCTCGACTACTCGATGTCGGTCATCATCGGGCGCGCGCTGCCTGACATCCGCGATGGCATGAAGCCGGTTCACCGGCGCATTCTGTACGCGATGTACGACATGGGCTTGCTGCACAACCGCAAGCACGTGAAGTGCGCCAAGGTGGTGGGCGAGGTGCTGGGCAAGTATCACCCGCACGGCGACTCGTCGGTGTACGACGCGTTGGTGCGCATGGCGCAGTTCTTCCGCCTGCGCTACCCGTTGGTGGATGGGCAGGGCAACTTCGGCTCGGTGGACGGCGATCCTCCTGCGGCTTACCGTTACACCGAAGCGCGCCTGATGAAGATCACCGCCGAGCTGCTGGCCGACATCGACCTGGACACGGTGGACTTCTCGGCCAACTTCGACGACTCCACGGTGGAGCCGACGGTGCTGCCGACACGCATTCCGACGCTGCTGGTGAACGGCTCCAACGGCATCGCCGTCGGCATGGCCACCAACATTCCGCCGCACAACCTGACGGAGATCCTGACCGCGGCCATTGAGCTGGTGGAGAAGCCTACCACCACGCTGGACCGCATCCTGGAGATCGTGCAGGGACCGGACTTCCCGACCGGCGGATTTATTCACGGCCGCTCGGGAATCAAGGAAGCCTACCGCACCGGTCGCGGACGGTTCATGATGCGCGCCAAGGTCGCCATTGAGCACATGACCAAGGATCGCGACGCGATCATCGTCACCGAGATCCCCTACGAGGTCAACAAGCGCACGCTGATCGAGCGCGTGGCCGACCTGGTGAACAACAAGGTCATCGAGGACATCAGCGACATCCGCGACGAGAGCGACCGCGACGGCATGCGCATTGTCATCGAGCTCAAGCGCGGCACGCAGGCCGAGATCGTTCTGAACCAGCTCTACAAGCACACTTCGATGCAGGAGAGCTTCAGCATGATCTTCCTGGCCGTGATGAACGGCCAGCCGCGTGAGCTGGGACTGCTGCAGGCGTTGCAGGCGTTCATCGACCACCGCATCGACGTGGTGCGCCGCCGCACGGCCTTCCTGCTGCAAAAGGCGAAGGATCGCGAGCACATCCTCGAGGGCTACCAGAAGGCGCTCGACTATCTCGACCACGTCATTGCCATCATTCGCGGCAGCGCCAACCGCGCCGATGCCCGCGACAATTTGGTGGCCTACTTCGGCGGCAAAAAGATCGCCATCAACCTGACCGGCAAGTTCCCCACGCCGGACGCGGAAAGACCCTTCAGCACGCGCCAGGCCGATGCCATCCTCGAGCTGCAACTGCACCGCTTGACCCGCCTCTCGATCGACGAGATTGTGTCCGAACTGCAGGAACAGCGCAGCCGCATCGCCGAGTACGAGCTGATCCTTTCTTCGGACAAGAAACTGAAGTCGGTCATCGTTGACGAATTCAAGGAATTGCTGAAGGAGTACGGCGGACCCACCAAGGATCCGCGCCGCACCATCATTCAGGAAGAAGCCAAGGAACTGCAG
Source organism: Acidobacteriota bacterium (assembly GCA_031296105.1). Lineage (GTDB taxonomy): Bacteria > Acidobacteriota > Terriglobia > Terriglobales > Acidobacteriaceae > TOLSYN. The sequence continues at coordinate 80,996 of JARLGJ010000020.1, forward strand.
ATCGAAGACCTGATCGCCGACGAACAGGTCGCGGTCACCGTCAGCCACGCCGGCTACCTGAAGCGCACCGCGGTCAGCACCTATCGCGCGCAGCGCCGCGGCGGCACCGGCCGCAAGGGCATGAGCACCCGCGAAGAAGATTTCGTGGAGCACATGATTGCCGCCAGCACGCATAACTTCATCCTCAACTTCACCAACACCGGACGCGTGTACTGGCTGAAGGTGTACGAGATTCCGGACGTGGCCGCCGCCGGCAAGGGCAAGCACATCGGCAACCTGGTGAGCCTGCAACCCGGCGAGGCCGTGCGCGCCTTCCTGAACGTTCGCGACCTGGAGGAAGACGGCAAGTACATCTTCTTTGCCACGCGCAACGGCACGGTGAAGAAGACTCCTCTCAAGGACTTCTCCAACGTGATGTCGCGCGGCATCATCGCCATCAGCATCGAGAAGGACGACGAGCTGGTTTATGCCGGCATTACCAACGGCAACCAGACCATCTTCCTGGCCACGCACGACGGCATGGCGATCCGCTTTGACGAAGCCTACGACTCCGAGCGCAGCGGCGCCGGTCTGCGTCCCATGGGACGTAATGCCGGCGGCAACCGCGGCATTACGCTCAAGAAGGGCGACTACGTCATCGGCGCCGCCATCACCGGCTCCTACGTCATGCGCGACCAGGAGCGCGAGGAGCGTGCGGCCGGCGTAGGCCAAACCGCCAAACTGGCCTCCTTACGCAAGGCGCACGACGAGGCCGAGGCCGCGCTGACCCAGGCTCGCCTGGACAGCCGCGAAAAGGGCCTTAGCCCCGAGGCGGTGAAGGCTGCGGAAAAGAAGGTGGAGGACTGCCGTAAGGCGCTCAAGCACTTCGACGAAAAGCTGGGCATTGTGCCGCAGTTGATCCTGACTGTGACCGAAAACGGCTACGGCAAGCGCACCGACGTGGACGAGTACCGCCTCACCTCGCGCGGCGCGCAGGGCGTCATCAACATGAAGACCACGCCGAAGGTTGGCAAGGTGGTCTCCATTCTGCTGGTCACCGAGACCACGCAGATGATGGCCATCAGCCAGTACGGCAAAATCATCCGCACCGATACCGATACCATTCGCGAAGCGGGACGCGGCACCCAGGGCGTGAAGCTGCTGCACCTGGACAACGACGATCATGTGGCCGCCGCCGTGGTGCTGCCAAACGAGGAAAGCAACGGCAACGGCGACGAGGAACCAAGCCTGTTAAACGAGTAAATTCGCAAGATAGCCTGTAAACCCGGCCGCAGCGGCCGGGTTTTTCTTTTTACAGGAAAACGGAATTACATTCTGGCAAGATCCAATCCATGGCAGACCCATTTGGCGAGAACCGAAATTCCAGCCTGGAACCCTCCTTCCTAGACTTATTGAAGTAAGCATCGGGAAGGAAGACCATGAGTTTTGAGGGGCTGGCATTACCTGCCATTACGGGCACAAATGAATCCTCAGCACCTTCGGGCTGGATTGCCGCCCACCGTTCTTATTTGTTTTTGTTTTCGCTATGGTTGATTGCCGGGGGAGTTCTTCTGGCATTGATCGCCACCGCCGACCCGAACTTTGCCGCCGGGTGGGATGCGCGCGTCTATCGTGGCGCGGTGACCGCTGCCCACCAAACCGGCGACCCTTATGCCAAGGCGCTTTCCGTACAGGCGGATTTCCAAACCGTGCATCATCATCGGGGCGACCACTTTCCCATGACTTATGTCTATGGACCGGTTACTGTTCCGTTGATTCGCGCACTGGGCAGGGTTCCCGAGTGGCTGTTGGCCTCGATCTACGGAATGTTGCTGGTATTGGGATACTCCCTCCTGCTTTATGCCGGTTGGCAAATGGCACATGAAGAGGAGCGGAAGTGGTTGCGCTATGTGCTTCCGTTCGCTGTCTTCTTTCCCGGATTGCTCGCCAGTGACATCATTCTGAGCGGCAACATCGTATATGTTCTCTACGGTCCAATCATGGCCGCTGCGGTACGCGGCGTTCGCCGCGGCAAGTGGTTTTGTTTCTTTGCCGCGGTGCTGGTGGCTGGCATCTTGAAGCCTCCTCTGCTGACGCTGCTGGCCATAGCCGTGGCTGGCGGAAAGAAGCAATGGGTTCCCGCGTCCGTAACCGGCGCGCTCGGCGTTGCGGGGTACGCGCTCCAGCAGTATTTCTGGCCGGCTCTCTTCGCGGAATACCTGCTCGCCGTGCGTCTTCAGTTTGATTGGAATGCCGACTTTGGATTTGGCCCGGCTGGCCTGCTGGGACAAGCTTTGTATGAAGCACACAAGCCTCTCGACACAGCCCCGGTTGTCCTTTATCTCGTGTTTGCCGCCATTGTGTTGGCCGTCATGCTGCTGGTCAAACAGCGTGTAACCAGTCATGCGGTTCCCTGGCAGGACTGGTTGCCGTTGGCAATTTTGGGAGCTTTCCTGCTCAATCCGCGTATCAAGGAGTACGATGTGGCCGCCATCACCCTGCCCATGCTGCTCCTGGCATGGCGAATGTCGAGCGCCGTGGTGCGTTTAGGACGCGGACGGCAACAGGAGGCCTTCGGTGGCAACTGGCCCGAGCCGGCGCTCATCTTTGCATTTGGGGGATGGTTTGTGGCTTTTAACATGATTGCCACTCAGGTTGACTGGCACCCTACCGCGTTTGGCATTCTGTTCGGACTGTTCGTGATGGGGGCTGTTTGGCTGCGCTTTACAAAAGCGTTTGCTGCACGCCAGACGCCAGTCGAACAAATAGAGACGGGTTCTGTCTCCGGCATACTCGTGAAATCGTTCTAGTCTCCTTTCCGTCCCAAATGCCGCCAATGATTTTCGGCAACGTCTTACCTATGGAGCCGTGGACATCTCCGTTTTTTTGCTACGTTTCATCCGGCATGGACTCGCTGTTCGCCACCCACTACGGCTCGGACCACAATCAGCCGCGCTTGAAACTGGCATCAGTCACACCACAACGGTATTTCACAATGTGAGAGCCAGCGGAAACTAACGCAGGCTGCCCGCAAGATAGGGCCGCCGCGCCCATCCTGCGGGGTTTTTTGTTGTCTTTTGAGCAAGCGGCCTCGCTTACAATTAGGCGGTGCTGACCTTCCACCAAGCCCTGTTCTTGTTTGCCACCGCAATTGTCAGCGGCATGATGAACTCCGTCGCCGGCGGCGGCAGCTTCCTCAGCTTTCCCGCGCTGCTGCTGGTGGGCGTGCCGCCGATTCAGGCCAACGCCACCAACACCATCGCCTTGTGGCCCGGAATTCTGGGCAGCATCGGCGCCTATCGCAGCGAATTTCAGGGCGCCGAGGCGCGCCGGGTTCTGACGCCTCTGCTGGCCACCGGACTCATCGGCGGGCTTCTCGGCGCCATCACGCTGCTCGTCACTCCGCAGCAGACGTTTCTGCGCCTGATCCCCTGGCTGCTGCTGTCGGCTACGCTGCTGTTTGCCTTCAGCCGCAAAATCACTTCCGCGCTGCGTCCGCACGGCGGCGAGGCGGCGCTAACCACGCGCGGCGCATCGGCTGCCCAGTTGTTCGTCGGCTTCTACATCGGATACTTCGGCGCCGGCGCCGGCATTCTGATGATGGCCTTGCTGGCCCTGCTCGGCTTTACCAACATTCATCGCATCAACGCCTATAAAACCGTGCAGGCCGCGGCCTGCAATGGCATTGCGATTTTTGCCTTCATCGCCAAGCACGTCATTTACTGGCAGCACGCGGGCGTCATGGTGGTGGGCGCGCTGGCGGGCGGCTACGGCGGAGCCTGGCTGGCGCAGCGCATGAAGCAGGAACATGTGCGTTGGGTGGTCATCGCCATCGGCCTGGGCATGTCCTGCTATTTCTTCCTCAAATAGGCCGCCGGACGGAGCCGTGGAACTTTCCGGCCAGGGATGCCGTACTAATCAAGGAAGTCGATCCAGATCCGCAAGGAGCAAACATGGCTGCTGCTGCGACCGACGGTGGAATCTCCTCCCAGCTCCCGCTGCGCATGGAATGTATCAGCAAGTGCTTTGGCAAGCTGAAGGCGCTGGACGATATTTCTCTGGAGGTATCCGCCGGAGAGTGCTTCGGGCTGCTTGGGCCGAACGGCGCCGGTAAGTCCACCCTGATGCGCGTGATTGCCGGCCGTGTGCGGCCCGGCTCCGGTTCGGCAATGATCGCCGGCGATTCCGCTGGCTCCTCGCGCGCGCGGCGGTCTTTGGGATGGATTCCCCAGGAACTGGCGCTTTACGGCGCGCTCACCTGCCGCGAGAACCTGCTCGCCTTTGGACGCTACCAGGGATTGCGTGGCTCTCCACTGCAACAGGCCGCCGATTGGTGCCTGGAGTGGGCGGGGCTGACGGATCGCGGCACGGATCGCGTGCGCAACCTCTCCGGCGGCATGAAGCGGCGCTTGAACATGGCCGCCGGCTTGATCCATCGCCCGCGTCTGGTGCTGATGGATGAGCCCACCACCGGCGTCGATCCGCAGTCGCGCAATCGCATCTTCGAGATGATCGAGCAGTTGCGCCGCGATGGCACGTCCGTTGTGTACACCACGCATTACATGGAAGAAGCCGAGCGGCTTTGCGACCGCATTGCCATTGTGGACCACGGTCGCATCATCGCCCTGGGAACCAAGGATGAACTGGTGGCACAGGTCTTTGAGGCTCGCAGCGAGGTGGTGGCGCGCTTCGCCGGCCCTGCGGCCGCCGAGTTTGTTGCCGCGCACGCGGGGCGCATGGCGGGCGATGCCGCACAGTTCACGGTGGCCGGGCCCTCCGACGTCAGCGCCTTGCTGGAGGCCGTCTCCGCCGCCGGACTTACGCTGATCGACCTTTCCGTACACCGGCCAAATCTGGAATCCGTGTTCCTGCACCTGACGGGAAGGGGGTTACGCGATTGATCTTCTCCATTGTCCGTACCGGTTGGATGGCCTTGCGGCGCGACCGCGGCGCGCTGGCCCTGAGCTTTGTGCTGCCCATTGCGTTCTTCAGCATCTTCGCCGTCATCTTTGGCGGGCAAAAGCAGAGCACGCCGAAGATCTCCGTCATCGTGGCCGATGAAGATCACTCCTCGGTCTCTGCGCGCTTGCTGAAGGGCCTGCAGGCAGAGAGCTCTTTGAACGTGCTGCTCACTCCTCTGGCGAAAAAGAATCAGCCTGTGCCCTACACGGCGGCCACCGCCGAGGCCGCCGTGCGTGAAGGTGTGGCTCCGGTCGCGTTGGTTGTACCCAAGGGCTTCGGCGAGCATCCCATCAACATCGGCGACACGTCAGAAGGCCAGCAACTGCGTCTGCTGAAAGACTCCTCCGACCCGGTGGCCCCGCAAATGCTCAACGGCCTTTTGCAAAAAGTGGCCATGACCAGTTTGACCGACCTGATGGCCGAGCAGGGCATGAAGTACTGGGACAGCGAGGCTGGCGGCTTTACCGCGCAGCAGAAAGAGCGCATGGAGGCCGGACTGCGCGACCTGCGCGACTATCGTGCGCGGCAGGAGCGCGGCGAGGCGAAAACCTCCGCGGAGAACGACGCCGGACTGATCCGCGTGCAGGCGCGCGATGTGGTGGGCGCCAACAAGCAGAGTCCGCTGATCTCTTTCTATGCCGCCGCCATCGGCGTCATGTTTCTGCTGTTCACCTCCAGCGGCGCGGCCGGCTCTTTGCTGGATGAGGCGGAAAACGGAACCCTGGACCGCGTGCTGAGCTCGCAGGTTGATATGACGACGCTCCTGCTGGGGAAGTTGACCTACAGCACGTTGCTGGCGTTTTCTCAGCTCACGCTCATGTTTGTCTGGGCATGGTCGGTGTTCCATGTCGATCTCTGGTCGCACATCCCCGGCTTTTTGGTGATGGGCTTGAGCACGGCGCTGGCCGTGGGCGCCTTTGGACTGATGATGGCCAGCTTCTGCCGGACGCGGGCGCAGTTGGGAGCCGTTTCAACCCTGTTGATTCTGCTGATGTCCTCCATCGGGGGCAGCATGTTCCCCCGCTATCTGATGCCGGAGGCGGTACAGAAAGCCGGGTTGCTGACCCTGAATGCCTGGGCAATTGACGGATTTACCAAGGTTTTCTGGCGCGATGAGCCGCTCGTCCACCTGGCGCCCCAGGTGGGCGTTTTGCTGGCTGCCGCGTTGATTTTGTTCCTTTTGGCGCGCCGCCTGGCCCGGCGCTGGGAATTTGCTTGAAGGTCTGAATTGACCTTGACCTGAGGAAAACGCTAAAATCTTATGGTTTGCCTGTACTGCTAAGCCTCGTTCGGGGCACCTCGCATCAGGTTGGGCGCAGCCCGGGTTTCACGGGGCAACTAGGCGCCGGACCTGCCTTCGATCAATCGATTTACGAGGAAGTGCAAGCGCACAAGAATTGATCTGACAAGACTCCATTGCGGGCCAGGGACATTTTGGGCGCTAAGGTGGGGCAAAGATTTATGGAGGCAAGCGTATGTACGCGGTGATCCGCGCTGGCGGTAAGCAGTATCGCGTTGCTCCGGGCGATGTAGTAAAGGTCGAAAAGACCTCGGCCGGCGACAAAAACATCGAATTCGAAGTCCTGGCCGTGAGCACCGCCGATGGCAAAATCGCCAAGGTGGATGACGCCAAGGTCGTGGGCGAAATTCTGGGCGATGGCAAGGGCGATAAGGTCCTGGTCTTCCACTTCAAGCGCAAGAAGCAGTACAAGAAGCTGAACGGTCACCGTCAGATCTTCACTGCCGTGCGCATTGTCGAAATCAGCGCCGGCGGACAGTCGGAAAAGGCTGCCGAGGTTGTGGTGAAGGCGCCCAAGGCCAAGAAGACGGAAACGGTCGAAGCTGCGGCTCCGGCCAAGAAGACTGCCAAGAAGACGGCGGCCAAGAAATCGACCAAGTAAAGCCGGTTCGCGGCGGCGGACGCGGGAAGGATATTTGATATGGCACACAAAAAAGGTCAAGGAACATCGCGCAACGGCCGTGACTCAAACGCACAGCGTTTGGGTGTGAAGGCCTTTGGCGGAGAAACGATCACCGGCGGAACCATCATCATCCGCCAGCGCGGTACGCGCATCAAGCCCGGCCTCAACGTCGGCCGCGGTAAGGACGACACCCTGTTCGCCAAGATCGACGGCAAGGTGAAGTTCTCCGATCGCGGACAGCTCGGCCGCTTCGTGGCCGTTGAGCCGATCGCCAAGGCGTAAGCTCACGCGCATTACAGAAAACTATGAAGGCCCTGCGCCCAGCGCGGGGCCTTCGTGCGTTTGCGAAAAAATGTTGCCTGCGGTTTTCGGCGGCGACTCTCTCGCCTCCTGCCTCACGCAGTCGGAATGGCTCCTCACCACGCCGCGCGGAAGTTTTCAAAATCGCCGCCGCGTGCGCAGCGCGTGTTGCAGAAGACGTGAAGGCCAAGCCGCGTTCCTCGCTCATCAGCGCTCACCAATTTCCTGCGGCCGCCATCAACTCTCTACTCTTCTTGCCATGCGCTCCTCTCCATCACCGCGTCCCCCGGTGGCTGCATTTCTCTTTTAGGAGCGTTTCGATGTCGCGCGAAAGTATTTTCTCTTCCCATTGCGGCCTTGGTTCATCCCCGGCGCTCCGGGACGTGACGCAGGTGATCCAGGCGCGCGATTCATCCTTCGCTCCACGACACGCGCGATGCCTCCTCGCGCCGTCGCGGCAGTCTTCATGGTTCTACATTCACGTTCATGAATACGCGCGCGGCCGCATGTTATGCGGCTTTGCGCACAGTGCGATCTTTCTTCCGCAGTCGCGCGCGGCGGCGGAAACATTCCGCGCACGGCAATGCCGCGGAGGTCTTCGCACAGGACGGATGCGTCCAGCTTGCAGGCGTCAGCCGGTGGAGGAGGGAGCTTAAACACACATTGATATATGTCAATGTGTTGACTTTCTTCAATTCGCGTCTAGGCTTCTTGCACCAGTTGTGGTGAAATATCAAAGACAAGTGAAAGATAACGAATCGCATGTTCGTCGATGAAGCAAAAATTCGCGTAGCATCCGGCGCCGGTGGTAACGGCTGCATGGCATTCCGCCGCGAGAAGTTCGTTCCCCGCGGTGGTCCCAGCGGCGGTGACGGAGGTCGCGGCGGCGACATCATCATGGAATCCAGCGAACGTCACAACACGCTGGTTCACTTCCGTTTCAATCCGGAATACAAAGCACAGCGCGGCCGTCACGGCCTCGGCTCCAACTGCACCGGCCCCGAAGGCGAGAGCGTCATGCTGAAGGTGCCGGTGGGTACGGCGGTCTATAACGACGAGAACGGCGAGTTGATGCACGACTTTGCCGAAGCCAACGAGCGCGTGGTCATTGCGCGCGGCGGGCGCGGCGGACGCGGCAATCAGCACTTTGCCACGCCCACGCATCAGGCGCCGCGCGAGCACGAGCCAGGCCAGCCGGGGCAGGAGTTCCGCCTGCGCCTGGAGCTGAAGCTGCTGGCAGATGTCGGTTTGGTAGGCTATCCCAACGCCGGCAAGAGCACTTTGATTTCGCGCATCTCGGCCGCGCGGCCGAAGATTGCCGATTATCCCTTCACCACTCTGCAGCCGAATCTGGGCGTGGTGGCGATGGGCGAAATGCCGAATGTGGTCAGCTTCGTGGTGGCCGACATTCCGGGACTTATCGAGGGTGCCAGCGACGGCGCGGGACTGGGCACTCAGTTCCTGCGTCACGTGGAGCGCACCCGCTGCCTGGTGCACCTGGTGGACTGCTCCGATGCCAGCGGCCGTCCCGACGTGGTAAAGGATTTCGACGTGATCCTGCGCGAGCTGCATAAGTTCGACGCGGGGCTGGAGCGCAAGCCGATGCTCGTCGTGGCCAGTAAAATGGACGCGGCGAATCCATTGAAGGTGGAGAAGCTGCGCAAGCACGCACGCAAGCTGGGACTCGAGTTCTACGAGATCTCGGCCGTCACCGGCGCCGGCATCAACGAGCTGGCCTGGTCCATGGCGCGCGTGGTCGAAGAAGTTCGCCGGCAGGATGCCGGTGAAGCTACGGCCTCTGAGGCTGCCGCATGGGCGGATGAGCCCAAGGCCACACCCAAACCAAAATCAAACTCTAAAGGGAGAATAACCATGGCTACGAAAAAAGCTGCGAAGAAAGTCGCGAAGAAGGCCGTCAAGAAGGTTGCCAAGAAGGCCGTGAAGAAGGTCGCGAAGAAGGCCGTCAAGAAGGTCGCCAAGAAGGCCACCAAGAAGGTTGCCAAGAAGGCCGCCAAGTAGTTTTTGTTTTCACCGGCGCGGGCTCTGTCTGGGTCCGCGCCTTATTTGTTTCCGCTCATGTCTTCTCCCTCATCCAGCATTGCGCTCTACGGCGGATCGTTCGACCCCGTACACCGCGGCCATCTAAGAGTCGCGCGTGCCGCGGTGGAGAAGTTTGCTCTCGACCGTGTGGCATTTGTGCCAGCCGGAGCACAGCCCTTCAAGTCGCGCCAGGCCGTAACCGCCTACGAGCATCGCTTTGCCATGCTGGAGCTGGCGCTGGCCGGAGAAGCCCGCTTCACCGTCTCGCGCCTGGAGTCGCCCGAAGCCCTGCGCGAATCGGGTGCCGCGGCCAGCTACACCATCGACACCGTGCGCCGCCTGCGCACCACGCTCACCCCCGGCACCCGTCTATTTCTGCTGCTCGGCATGGATGCTTTTCAGCTCATCGCCAAGTGGCGCTATGCCGTTGAGCTTTTGCGTTCCACCGAGTGCATCGTCGCCAGCCGTCCCGGCTTTCCGCTTACCGGCGTGCTGGAGGCTCTGCCCGCCGAGTTGCGTCCCGCGCGCGGTGAGGCCGAAAACATGTTGCAACGCGGCGAACTGCGCACCACGGAAGTCGCCATCCATCTGCTGCCCGGGGTGCATGAGGATGTAAGCGCCACCGCCATTCGCCAGGCCGTGCGCAGCGGATTGGGCCTGGACGAGCTGGTGCCTGCGCCGGTGGCCGAATACATTCTTGCCAACCATCTGTACGCCGAGCCGGACGACGTTCTTCCTACTCCCGCGCGTCCGTAGCCGCCAGCGGCTTCTTTGCCGCTTGCATCCCGCCGCAAAGCCCCGCACAATGAGAAACGAGAGAGAAATCATGCCCAGCACAAACATTCGCAAGCAAGTCGCCGCCGCCGTTACAGCGGTCGAAAACAAAAAGGCCGAGGACGTCGCCCTCCTCCAGTTGCCGCACGAATCCAGCACCTTCACCGACTACTTCCTCATTTGCAGCGGCAGCAATCCGCGTCAGGTGCAGGCCATTGCCGATGAAGTGGACGAGCGCCTGAGCAAAGACCTGGGCGTGGAGCCCAACGCGCGCGAGGGTTACAACCTTGGCGAGTGGATCCTGCTCGACTACGTGGACTTCGTCGTCCACATCTTCAACGCGCAGCGCCGCGCCTACTACGACCTGGAGCGGCTCTGGAAGTCGGCGCACCGCCTGACACTGGACGAGCTGCTGAAAGGCACCAAGCCCGAAGAGGTTGGCGTGCCCGCCCCGGCGGCGATTAAGGCTGTGAAGAAGGCCGTCAAGAAGACGGTGAAGAAAGCCGTCAAAAAGGTTGCCAAGAAGGCCGCGAAGAAAGCGGTGAAAAAGGCCGCTCGCAAGCCCGCGGCCAAAAAGAGCGCCAAGAAGACGACGAAAAAAGCTGCCAAGAAGAGCGCCAAGCGCTAGAGCGGTTCCCGAGATGGTGTACCCCGAAGCCACCGGCCAAGGGCCGTCGTGACCAACAGGGAACGACGGCTGAGAACAATCTCAAGCGGATATATCTTCTCGGGAACCACTCTAAGCGGATTGCTGGGGATGGCGCGGGCCTGCGAGCCCGCGCTGTTCTTTGCCTGGAACGTAGATTTCCATGAAGATTCGCCTCATCTCCATCACCAAGCGCCGCGGCGCCAGCAAGGACGCTGCCGTGGACGAGCTGACCTCCAGCTACATGCAACGCGCCGCGCGCTACAACCCCTTGGAAGCCGCCGAATATCCTACGGAGGATGCGCTATTGAAGGCCTTGGAGCGCCCCGGGCGCACCGCGCCGGTGCTGGTGGCCTTGGACTCGCGCGGCAAGGCCCTGAGCAGCGAAGAACTGGCCGCCCTGGTGCGGCGTCACCTGGAAAGCGGCACGCAGGAGCTGCTCTTCGCCATTGGCCCCGCCGACGGCTGGAGCCAAGCTGCCCTGTCACGCGCGCAACAAACTCTGTCGCTCGGGCGCATTACGTTGCCGCACGAGCTGGCCAGAGTGGTGATGGCCGAGCAGATCTACCGGGCCTTCACCATCCTCAACAATCATCCCTACCACGGCGGACACTAAGCTTTTTGGCCGGGCGAATTCTTTGCGAAGTTAATTTGCGGAAAGGTTCCGTGCGCTGCGTTCTTCGCGCAATTTGTCGAAGTCCACGCCAACAAGAATGTCTCCGTCGGCGGGCATGCGGTCTGCGCTGGCCTCGACCGCGGAGTAGGGCGGCGCTTCCACCTCGGGCTCAATGATGATGCCCGCGCAGAGGATGTCCACCACATAGGCCAGCTCGGCGTGGCGGCGCACGGTGAAGCGCGTACAGGGGAAGTGGCGCGGAGCTATGCCGGGGACCGGCTCGTAATCGTACAGGTAAGTGCCGCACAGGTGGAGTACGCCGCCGTCTTCCAGCTTTAAAAAGTAGTGCGGACCGCTCTGCTCGTTCAGGGCTTCCACGCGGAAGGCGCGCTCGGCCACAAAGTCGGTTCCCACCAGCAGGCCCTTCTCTTCCAGCTCATCGGCAAAGGCGTTCACGGTGGCTATGCGCGGAGAGCGCGGATAGTTGGCGAGCATGGCCAGCACCAAGATCAGCACGGCCATGTAAACCAGCCCCACCAGCGCAATGGCTCTCGGCCCCGAGTGGCGGCAGGCAATCAAGGCAGCCAGGGCTACTACGCCGAATGCCAGGTACAAAACCGCACGAACCAGGAAAACCCGCACTGCAGCCTCCGTCAGGAAACAGGATAGCGAAACTCCGGCTGGGCCGTCACCCGCAAACTTCGCTGCCCTCCAACAAAGGAAGAACCTCGCCGGCCAGGTAAATCGATCCGGCGATGACCACCGCAGCCGTCGGCCCCAGTTCGCGAGCCGCGCTCAGGGCCGTGCGCAAGCCATCCTCCACCGTCGTGGTGCACACGGCTTCCACGCCAATCGCCGCGGCCAGCGCCGCCAGAGACTCCACCGACGACGCCCGCGGATTGTTCCCCACATGGGTCAGCACCACGCGCGACATCCGCGGCCACAAGAGCTTGGCCATCGGCTCAATGGCTTTATCGGCCATGGCGGCAAACAGCAGCACCAGCGGACGCTCTGCCATCTGCTCGCTCAGCGCTGCGTGCAGGGCCCAGGCTCCGGCCGGATTGTGCGCCACATCCAGCACAATCTCCGGACGCGTAGGGGTGGCTGCCAGGCGCTGAAAGCGCGCCGGCCACCTGGTTTCACGCACCCCGCGGGCAATGGTCTCCGCCGTAATCAAGGGGAACTTTTCCGCCAGCTCTTCGGCTGCCGTAATGGCCAACGCCAGGTTGCGCAACTGATGACGGCCCACCAGCGGCGAGACAATCTCCACCTCGCGCCCCAGCACGGAAAGGCGGAAGCGCGTGCCCGACGACGAGCTTTGCACCAGCGACTGCTCCGGCGCCAGCGAGGCCACGTTACGCACGGCGCTCACCGCGCGCGCCCCAAGCTCGATCATGCGCTCGCCCAGCACGCGATTGGCCTCCGGCAGTTGCGGCAGCGTGACGGCCGGCACCCCGGCGCGCAGAATACCGGCTTTTTCTCCGGCAATTTCGGCGATGGTGTTGCCCAGGTATTTCTGGTGGTCGAGGTCTATATCGGTGATGATCGAGAGCACCGGATCCACGATGTTGGTGGCATCGAGCCTTCCGCCCATGCCCACTTCCAGCACCGCGGCATCCACTTTTTCCTCGGCAAAATGCACAAAGGCCATGGCCGTCACCATCTCAAAAAAACTGGGCAGGTGAGGCAGTTCTCCCGAGGCCACCAAGTGCGACGCCGTCTGCAGCACGCGCGCAAAGACTGCGGCGAAGGCTTCGTCGGCAATGGGCGCAAGGTTTACCCGGATGCGCTCATTCACCCGCACCAGGTGTGGCGAGGTGTACAGTCCGGTGCACAGCCCGGAGGCCTGGAAGATGGACGCCAGCGTGGAGGCCGTAGAGCCTTTGCCGTTGGTTCCGGCAATCAGCACCGCCGGAAAGCCGCACTGCGGCTCTCGCAGGGCGCGGCACAGCACACGCATGTGCGCCAGGTCGAATTTCCTGATGGGTGTCTGCGGCAGCTCGTGGCCGAGCGCGAGGAGCTGCTCCACGGCGGAAGAATAGGACGTCATGCTGCTCAGATTATCGCACCGGGAGCCGCGCTGCACTCCGCGGACCGCGGCTTACGATCCCGGCAGACGCGAGTACATGCGGACGAGGCTGGCCACGCTGTACGCTGCCTGCGCCGCGAGAATGGCAAAGATCACGGCCAGCGCCGGAGCCTGCGTCTTCTCGCTCTCCACCAGGTCGGCAAATACTCCGGCCACAAACATCAGCAGGAAGGGCAGCGAGGCAAACAGAACGGTACGCGCGCCGCTTCCGGAGAAACACAAGCCCAGCGCCAGCAGCACGGCAAACACCACCAGCGGCGCGGTGTTGCCAAAGAAGCGTGTCCGCCGCCAGCAGCACCAGGCGGCCAAAGCGGGCAGCAGCACCAGCAAAGCTCCCGGCACGGCATCGAAGAAGAAGCGCAGCAGAATCTTTGGCGTGATGGCGGCGGAAAGCACAGGTGTGGAAAAGTCTGTGACAATTGCGGACAACCCGCGCCCGAGAGCCTTCAGGTTCCCCAGCAGCACGGCATCCAAAAGCACCAGGCCAACAATCACGGCCGCCGCCAGAATGATGAGCGCCGCGCCGCGCCGATGCGGCACCGCCCACAGCATGAAGGCCGCGGCCACCACCAGCAGCCACGCCAGAGGCCATTGCGCGCCCAGCGTGAACGTCACCGCCACGCCCATCAGCGCAATGCGCTTCCAGTTCCACAAGATCACCTCGCGCGGGGCGTACAAGGTATGCGCCGTTGCGATGGCCGTAAAGATCAGCCCGAACGCGCCCCATGCGGCAAAGATCTGCGGTCCCGCCAGCGAGGAGCAGGCCACCATTCCCGGACTGAAGGCATACAGCGCCAGCGCAATGTGTCCGCCTGCGCCGCCATACAAGCGCCGCGCCACGTACCACAGCGAAAGGCCCAGGCACAGGCCGGCCAGCAGGAAGGGTGCACGGATCTGCCAGCGGTGCTGGTCCAGCCAGAACTGATCCAGAAACATGGGATTTTGCGGCAGGTGATAGGCCACGCCAAAAATCGAGAGCACCGGCGTAAGCGCCGAATGCGTTCCCAGCCCTTCAAACGGCACATGGCGCAGCAGGGCCACGCCGCGCAGAATCTGGTCGGCCTCCATCTGCGTCAATGGCACCGAGTACACAAACCAGCAGCACTGCGCAAAAAATGCCGCCAGCAGGGCCAGCGCAATCAGGTGATGGGAGCGAACGGGCTTTGGGGTGCGCTTTGGAGTCATGGGACTCCCTCTTTTGTAACACCGCCGCCCCGGAATGTGGACCGGGAAATACCACGAGTGCGGCCTTTATTCCGTTGGGTCTCCCGCTCGCCTGAAGAAATTTGCTCACTCTGCAAAAGCTGTGGATATTGTGCGTCGCGCTGGCCGTGTCGCTCATCGCCATGTTGCTTTTGCTGCCGCTGGCCGCGCGCCGATTGCACTCGCCGGTGGTTGTGGCCAACTTCGTGATCATTGTGCTGTGCTCCATCGCGAACTTTGCCGCCTCTGACCTCTGGACCTTCGCCGCCCGCGCACCCACTGCGAAACAGCAGGCTCCGCCTGTTATTCTAGAAAGGTTGCCGCCTACATGCCGCGGCCCTTTGCGAGGAGTTCATGGCCAGTCTGATTGATGCCGTCGAGATCAAACGCAAGACGTACTTCGAGTTTGAAAACGCCCCCTACCTCTGCCTGGAGGCCGAAGTTTCCACGCCTTCCGCGCGCGGCGCGCAGATGCTGGTGCGCCTGAAGATGCGCAACCTCATCACCCGCGCCGTCTTCGACCGCAGCTTCAAGGCCAGCGATAAGTTCAAGGAGCCCGATCTCGTCGAGGCCAAGGCCAGCTACCTGTACAGCGACGCCGACGGCGCGAATTTTCTCGATCAGGAAACCTACGAAACGCTGACCCTGACGGGAGACATGCTGGGAGACGCCATGGACTTCCTCGTGGAAGGCTCCATCGTCGAGCTGCTCAAATACAACGGCAATCCCATCGGCCTGGAGCTGCCGCAGTTCGTCGATCTCACCGTCACCGAGACCGATCCGGCCACCAAGGGCGACTCCGCCGGCGGCCGCGAGACCAAGCGCGCCAAGCTGGAGACGGGCATCGAAGTCCGCGTGCCGCCCTTCATCAAAGAGGGCGAAAAGGTGAAGATCAACACCGAAACCCGCGAGTGCCAGGGCCGCGCTTAACACGTTGAAGGAACTTCTTTTAAGGCCAGCCTCCGGGCTGGCCTTTTGCATTCCGCTGCGCATCCCAAACGGAGCCGCACACGGATTGGTGCAAGATTTCACTTGACATAAAATATGACTAGCGGTCAACTATGACCGATGGTCACCAAGAAAAAATCCCGCCCCGCTTCCCCCGGCCTGCGCCAGCGCCGCCGCCTGCAAACCGAAGAAAAAATATTCCTCTCCGCCATGCATCTCTTCCGCGACAAAGGTTTTGTCCAGACCACGGTGGAAGAGATCACCCGTGCGGCCGGCGTGGCCAAGGGAACGTTCTTCAACTACTTTCCCAGCAAGGAGCACGTGCTTGGCTTCCTCATCGAGCGCCAGAAGGGCGCCGTGGCCGCGCACCTGGAGATGGCGCGCGCCGGACAGCTCCCCGTGCCCGAGGTGTTAAAGCGCCTGGGACACGCGCTGACACTCTTTCCCGGCAAGAGTCCACAGATGGCACGCAGCGTCATCGCCGCCTTCCTGGCCAACGAGGATGTGCGCGCCCGCATCTCGGTGGAGATGAGCACCGGACGCCAGGCCGTGGCCGAAATGATCCGCCTGGGCCAGCAGCGCGGCCAGATCCGCTCCGATGCGGTTCCTGCACAATTGGCACACAATTTCCACCGCGCCCTCATCGGCACCGTTGTGTTGTGGGCGCTCGATCCGGTCTCGCCGCTGAAAAAACATCTGGAAGAAACCATCGCGTTGGTAGTGGCCGGCGCGTGTCCCGCGGCGCAAGCTCCGTGCCCTCCGGCGCGGCGGAAAAAGGAGGCTCAATGAGCCGCCTCTGGCAACGCAGCGTAATTCTATTTTTCCTCAGCTTTTCCACCGCTGTGCAGGCACAGCCGCCGCTGCGCCTCACCCTGGCGGAAGCCATTCACCGTGGCCTGCAAAGCAACCTCGGTGTGCTGCTCTCGCAGGAGCGCACGGCCCAGGCCGCGGCCACTGCCGTGCGCCGCCAGTCCTTGCTGCTGCCGCACATCTCGGTGGAAGCCCCGGTGGCCGTACAGAGCCGCAGCCTGGCCGCCATGGGCATCAGCATTCCGCAGATGCACCTGCCCGACGTGGTAGGCCCGTTCAGCACCTACGACGTGCACGCCTACGCCTCGCAGCCCATCGTCGATCTGCAATCTCTGCACACACTGCGTTCCTCGCGGCTCGCCCTGGCCGCCGCGCGAGCCGATGGACAGGACGCCAGAGACCTGGTGATCCGCAACGTGGCTGCCTTGTACCTGAACGCGCAGGCCGCGGCGGCGTTGTCCGTAGCGGCACAAACGCGCGTGGACACCGCCCAGGCTCTGGAGAAGCTCGCGGCCGATCAGCGCGCCGCCGGTGTAGCCACCGGCATCGACCTCCTGCGCGCCCAGGTGCAAACGGCCACCGAGCGGCAGTCTCTGGTGCAGTCGCGCAATGCCGCGCAAAGCGCGCTTTTGCAGCTCGCGCGCAGCATTGGCCTCGAGCCCGGCGCGCCGCTGGAGCTTGCGGAGACTCTGGACTTCCGTGATGTCGCTGCGCGAGCAGCAGAAGGCCTCGCAGGCGCGTTATCTGCCCCGTCTGGACGCCAGCGGCAACTATGGCGGCATCGGGCGCAATCCCGGTTCCATCAGCGCCACCGGCACGGCACAGCTCTCGCTCTCCATCACTGTCTTTGACCGCGACCGTGAAGGTGAGAACGCGCAACTTGCCGCGCAACTGCGCAGCCTGGACAGCCAGATGAACGACGCCCGCCTGGGCATTGAGCAGGATCTGCGCCAGGCGGTGCTCGACCTCGACTCCGCCGCCGAAGAGGTCACCGTCTCCCGGGCCGCTCTGGACCTGGCACAGAAGGAGCTGGACCTGGCGCAGTTGCGTTTTTCGCAGGGCATCACCAATAACATCGAAGTCACCACCGCGCAGGATGCCCTGGCCCGTGCGCAGCAGAATTCCATCATCGCCCTCACCCATCACGCCGACGCGCGCATTGCGCTGGCACGCGCCATGGGCAACACCGAGGGCACCTACGCGCAAGCGCTCGGCGCGCGCTGAGCACTCAAGGAGACGTCACGATGAAGCGAATCGTCATCCCCATCCTGGTCCTGGCCCTTTGCGGCGGCGGCTACCTCTACTATCGTCATCGGCAGCAAAGCTCCGCGCGCGATACCACGCTGGTACTCAGCGGCAACATCGAGGCGCATGAGAGTGTGGTGGGCTTCCGCACCTCCGGCCGCATCATCGCTCTGCCCGTGCAGGAAGGCAGCGCGGTTGAGGCCGGGGTGCTGTTGGCGCGGCTGGATGACGCCGACTATCGCCAGCAGGTGAACATCGACGAGGCCAACGTCAACGCCCGCGACCGCGAGCTGCAACTAGCGCTGGCCGGCAGCCGCCCGCAAGACATTGCCGCCGCCGAGCGCACCGTGGCCGACGCCCGGGCCGATCTCGATCTGCGCCGCTCTGACCTAGCTCGCTATACCCAGCTTTACCAGCGCGACGCCGTCTCGGCGCAAACGCGCGACCAGGCCGATACTGCCTTCCAGCGTGCCAAGGCCGTGTTTGAACGTGCTCAGCAGAATCTCTCCGAAGTTCGCGAAGGCACACGCAAGGAGCAGATCGCCGTCAACCGCGCCACGCTGCACACGGCGCAACAAAATCTTGGCCTCTCGCGCGTGCGCCTCGACTACACCACGCTTTCGGCGCCCGTCTCCGGCGTCATCACCGTGCGACAGGCGGAGTTGGGCGAATACGTCGTGCCCGGCACACCGGTCGTCACCCTCGCCGACGTCGATCATCTCTGGGTGCGCGCCTATGTCAATGAGACCGACTTGAACCGCGTGCGCTGGGGACAGCAGGTTTTGGTGCGCACGGACAGCCTCGGTGGCAAGCAGTTCCAGGGCACGGTGAGTTTCGTCTCGCCGGAAGCCGAGTTCACGCCCAAGACCGTGCAGACCAACAAGGAGCGCGTCACGCTCGTCTATCGCATCAAGGTGGACGTGGCCAATCCGGCGCATGAGTTGAAGCCCGGCATGCCGGCCGACATCCTGATTGAGCAGGCAAAGTAATGCCAGACTCCGTCGCCATCTCGGTGCAGTCTCTTGCGCGCTCGTTCCCCGGCGTACAGGCCGTGGACGGCCTCTCGTTCGAGGTGCGCTACGGAGAGATCTTCGGCCTCGTTGGCCCCGACGGCGCAGGCAAGACAACGACCTTGCGTATGCTGGCTGGCGTGCTGCTGCCCGACGCAGGCACCGCGCTGGTGGCCGGCTGCGACGTGGTGCGCGCGCCCGAGCGCGTGAAGCACGACATCAGCTATATGTCGCAGCGCTTCGGCCTTTATGAAGATTTAACGGTGGAAGAGAACATCCGCTTTTACGCGCGCATCTTCGGCGTCAAGCGCGCGGAGCACGCAGCGCGCAGCCAGCGCCTGTTGCAGGCGGCAGGCATGGAGGCCTTTCGCGCGCGCCTGGCCGGCAAACTCTCCGGCGGCATGAAGCAAAAGCTCGGACTCATCTGTGCCCTCATTCACACGCCGCGCGTGCTGCTGCTGGACGAGCCGACCAACGGCGTCGATCCTGTCTCGCGCCGCGACTTCTGGCGCATCCTCTACTCGCTGCTGGATGAAGGCGTGGCCATTCTCGCCTCCACTGCATATCTTGACGAGGCCGAGCGTTGTCATCGCGTGGCGCTCATGCACCAGGGCCGTCTGCTCTTTTGCGACCGCCCCGGCGCACTGAAGCACTCGCTTGATGGCCGCATCCTCGCCGTGGTGACCGCGCAGCCGCGCCAGGCACGCCAGGCGCTTAAAGGACTCGACGGACTCTCCGGCGTGGTGCTGGCCGGCGACGGCCTGCACCTGGTGGTGGACAACGCTGAAACGCGTATTCCTGCCATTCGCGAGCGCCTTATCGCTTCCGGCGTGAATGTTGCCTCCGTCGCGCCGGCCACGGCCTCGCTGGAAGATCTGTTTGTTTACGCCGTGGAAGGCGCGCCCAAGGTGGCCCATGGCTGAAGAGTATTCGGTTGTCGTGCGCGATCTCGTCAAACGCTTCGGCGATTTTGCGGCCGTCGATCGCGTCAGCTTCTCGGCGCGCAAAGGAGAAATCTTCGGCTTCCTCGGCCCCAACGGCGCGGGCAAGTCCACAACTATTCGTATGTTGTGTGGGCTGCTGCATCCCACCTCCGGCACGGCCATGGTTGCGGGCATTGACGTGGCCCGGGAGCCCGAGCGCGTCCGCCAGAATATTGGCTACATGTCGCAGAGATTCTCTCTTTATAACGATCTCACGGTGGAAGAAAACATCCGCTTCTTCGGCGGCATGTATCAGGTACCGGACGCGCTGCTGCAACAGCGCATGGCGTGGGCCGTGCGCATGGCCGGTCTTGAAGGCCGCGAGCACGCCATGACCTCCACGCTGGCCGCCGGATGGAAGCAGCGCCTGGCGCTTGGCTGTGCCGTGCTGCATCAACCGCCTATTTTGTTCCTCGACGAACCCACCTCCGGCGTCGATCCCATCTCTCGCCGCCAGTTCTGGGAGCTGATTCACGAAATGGCAGCTGCGGGCGTTACCGTCTTTGTCACCACGCACTACATGGACGAAGCCGAGTACTGTAATCGCCTCGTGCTTATTTATCGCGGCAAGATTGTTGCCTCCGGCTCGCCCGCCGAGTTGAAGCGCACCGCCATGCGCGGCGAGCTGCTGCTGGTGGAGTGCTCTCCGCTCGGTCCCGCGCTGGAGCTGCTGGAGAATCACGCGCTGGTGCAGGATGCCGCCGTCTTTGGCAGTGCGCTGCATCTAGTTGTGGAGAGCGCCGCAGCGGCCATTCCGCAGCTTCGTGCTGAGCTTGTGGCGCACAACATCGCGGTCGCGCGCATCGAGCCCATCCCCGCTTCTCTGGAAGATGTATTCGTAGCGCTGACCGCGCGCCCCGCGGCGGAGGTGATGCCGTGAACCTGAACCGCATTTTTGCCATTGCCTGGAAAGAGGCGCTGCAAATTCGCCGCGACGTTCGCAGCATCATCATCGTCGTCGCCATGCCGGTCATTCTGATGCTCATGTTCGGCTACGGCGTCAGCTTCGACATCAAGCATCTGCCGGTTTACATCTTCGACCGCGAAAACAGCCAGCAGAGCCGCGACTTTGTTGCCCTCTTCCGCTCCTCGGAATATTTTCAGGTGGTGCGCCAGGTGGACAACTATCGCGACCTCGTCGCCGGCATAGACCGCGGCGACTGCCGCATGGGCATCGTCATTCCAATTGAGTTTTCGCGCCTGCTGCGCGAAGGCGGCGCCGTTCCGGTGCAGGCTATTGTGGACGGCACCGACGGCAACAGCGCTAACGTCGGCATGGGCTACGCCAATGCCGTGTCCAGCGCCTATTCGCAACAGGTACAACTCGACTGGCTGCATCGCCAGGGACGCAGCCCGCTCAATCCAACCATCGCCGTAGCCGCGCGCACCTGGTTCAACGAGGACCTGGAGAGCCTCGCTAACATTGTGCCCGGCGTTGTGGTCATCGTGATGGCCGTGGTGGGCACCTTCCTCACTTCCTTGACGATTGCGCGCGAGTGGGAACGCGGCACCATGGAGCAGCTCATCGCCACTCCGGTTACACCTTTGGAATTGATGATTGGCAAGCTCGCGCCATACCTCGTCATCGGACTGGTGGACACCGCGTTGTGCGCCGGTATGGGCGTGTGGTGGTTCGATGTGCCTTTCCGCGGCAGCGTTGGCGTGCTCTTCATCAGCGCCACGCTGTTCCTTACCGTGGTTCTGGCCTTGGGATACATGCTCTCCGTCGGCTTGAAGTCGCAGCTTGCCGCCAGTCAGGCGTCCATGGTCGTCACGTTCCTTCCTGCGTTTCTGCTCTCGGGATTCATCTTCCCGATCGACCAGATGCCCCTGGCGTTGCAAGTCGTCACTCATGTCATTCCCGCACGCTACTTTATGACCGTGATGCGCGGCGTCTTCCTCAAAGGGACGCCGCTCGTGCTGCTCTATCAGCAACTGGTGGCGCTTGCCATTTTTGCCGTGGTACTCACCGTGGCCGCCACTCGCTCCTTTCAAAAAAGGCTGAGGTGAACCATGTGGCTCCGTTTGCGTCAGATGCTCATCAAGGAATTCATTCAGGTGTTGCGCGACAAGCGCATGCGCTTCATCCTCATCGCGCCGCCCATGATTCAGATGGTGCTCTTCGGCTATGCCGCCACGCTGGAAGTGGAGCACGTTCCCATGGCCGTCATTGACTATGAGAACTCGCAGCAGAGCCGCGACTTCATCTCCCGCTTTGCCGCCAGCAAGTACTTTGACGTGCGCCTGCGCACCGGCAGCCGCGTGGCCGTGCAACAGGCCGTGGACCGCGGCGACATCACCATGGCCGTGCAAATCAACTCCGGCTTCAGCGAGCAGTTGCGCAAGGGACAAACCGCCACCGTGCAGGTCATCCTCGACGCCGGCAACTCCAACACCGCGCTCGTCGCGCTCGGATACGTGAATCAGTTGGCAGCCAACTTTGCCAGCGATTATCAAGTGGAGCAGCTCAATCGCACCGCGCCGGGACTGCTGCCGCAAATGCCATCCATCTCTCTGGAGCAGCAGCCCTGGTTCAATCCCGATCTGCGCAGTCAGTGGTTTTTCGTCCCCGGAGTGATGGGTAATCTCATCACCCTGGTCATCGTCATCCTCACGGCCTTTGCCGTGGTCCGCGAGCGTGAGCTGGGCACTCTTGAGCAGATCATGGTCACGCCCATCCGTCAGTTTGAATTCATCCTCGGCAAGACCATACCGTTCTTCCTCATTGGCCTCGTTGACGCCGCGCTCATCACCGCGGTTGGTACGCTCTGGTTCCACGTTCCGTTGCGCGGCAGCCTGGCAGTACTGGCCGCAGGCACGGTGCTCTATCTGTTTGCGGTGCTCGGCATAGGACTGCTGATTTCCACGCTTTCACAGAACCAGCAGCAGGCCATGGTTTCCGCGTTCTTCTTCCTCATGCCGGCCATCATCTTTTCCGGCTTTGCCTCGCCCATCAGCAGCATGCCCGTTGTCCTGCAATGGTTCACCTTGCTGGATCCTCTGCGTTATTTTCTGGTGGTGTTGCGCGGAGTGTTCTTGAAAGGCGTGGGCTTCGATGTACTTTGGCCGCAGATGGCAAGCATGGCGGCGTTCGCCGTGGTCATCCTCGCGGCCAGCGTGCTCCGCTTCCGCAAGTCGCTCGACTGAGCTTGCTCCACGCATAAGAAGAGGGACCGCCGCCGCGGTCCCTCTTCTTATGCGTGTCATCCTGAACGAAGCAAGCCGCACAAAGTGCGCTTGCACAGTCGAAGGAACCCTATTTCTCCGTCACAATATTTGCTGCGCGGAAGTAGCCTCTTCCCTAGATGTCCAGGTTCTTCACGTCCAGCGCGTTGGTCTCGATGAACTTTCTGCGCGACTCGACGTCCTCGCCCATCAGCGTGGTAAAGATCGCGTCCGTCTCTGTCAGGTCTTCCAGCTTCACCGACAGCAGCGTGCGCTTCTCGGGATTCATCGTGGTCTGCCAAAGCTGTTCGGCCGTCATTTCGCCCAGTCCTTTGTAGCGCTGGATCTGGTAGTCCTTGCGGCCCTGCTCCAACACGAAGTTGAACAGATCGCGCACCGTGTTCTTCTCCACCGGCTCGCGCGATCCACCCTTGCCCGACACGCGCGTCGGCGTGCCGCCCTTGATCGTCTTGCCCTCGATCTTATCCGCGTCGGCCTTCTCGGCCTCGGAGATCGTCTCGTCCTCGTCCTCCGGCTTGACCGCTTCCTTCTCCGCGCTCTTCACCCACTCAACCACGTACGGAGGCTTCATGAACTCGGCAATCTGCTTGTGCGCGCGCATCATCTGCTTGTACTCGGGGCTGTTCACCAGCGCCCAGTTGATGGTGTGCGGCGTGCCCTGCGAGTTGACGAAGTCAACCTCCCACAGCTCCAGCTCTTCGTCGTAGCGCGTCGTCACGCTCAGGAACTGCTCTTCCTTCGCAATGGCATTCAGGCGCGCTTCAATGCCGGAGATGCGCGTGGGCACCGTTTCCTTTTCGCCCTGGAAGTCTTCGCGCTTGGCCAGTAGGAAGTCCGGCAGCATTTCCGTCACGCGCTCGTTGCGCATGCGCTTGTTCAGCTTGTCCAAAAAGCCCAGGTACTCGTTGAGCTGCTTCAGGAACGAGGCCAGTTGCTTGCTTTCCAGCTTGGCCGCGTTATCTCCGCAGCGCACCATCAGGCCTTCCGACGCGCGCTTGATCATCACCTGCACAAACTCGGCGTCGTTCTTGATGTACTGCTCAAAGCGTCCCTTCTTGATGCGGTACAAAGGCGGCTGCGCAATGTACACATTCGAGCGCTTGATGAGGTCCGGCATGTGGCGGAAGAAGAACGTGAGCAGCAGCGTGCGGATGTGCGAGCCGTCCACGTCGGCATCGGTCATCAGGATGATCTTGCCATAGCGCAGCTTGGCGGCATCGAAGTCGTCTTTGCCAATGCCGCAGCCGAAGGCCGTGATCATGGCGCGGATTTCTTCGTGACTCAGCATCTTGTCGTAGCGCGCCTTCTCCACGTTCAGAATCTTGCCGCGCAGCGGCAGAATGGCCTGGAAGCGGCGGTCGCGGCCCTGTTTGGCGGTTCCACCTGCCGACTCACCCTCGACCAGATACACTTCGCAGCGGCTCGGATCGCGCTCCGAACAGTCGGCCAGCTTGCCCGGCAGGCCGCCCGAGTCCAGCACGTTCTTGCGCCGCGTCAGGTCGCGTGCCTTGCGCGCGGCCTCGCGCGCGCGGGAGGCTTCAATCGCCTTGTTGATGATCTTCTTCGCCACCTGCGGATTCTGCTCGAAGAACGCGCCCAGTTTCTCGTTGATGAACGCCTGCACCTGGCCGGCAATATCCGAATTCAGCTTGCCCTTGGTCTGTCCTTCAAACTGCGGCTGCGGCAGCTTCACGCTCACCACGGCCACCATGCCTTCGCGCACGTCGTCGCCGCTCAGGTTTTCCTTCACGTCCTTGAACAACCCCAGCGACTGGCCCGCGGCATTGATGGTGCGCGTCAGCGCGGCGCGGAAGCCCTGCAAGTGCGTGCCGCCATCCACCGTGTTGATGTTGTTGGCAAAGCTGAACACCGTCTCGCTGTAGCTGTCGTTGTACTGCAAGCCAACTTCAATGGCCAGGCTTTCGCGCTCGCTCTCCATGTAGATCGGTTTTTCGTGCAGTACGCTCTTGCCTTTGTTCAGGTGTTTGATGAACTCGGCAATGCCGCCGTTGAACTTGAACTCCGTGCGCTTGGCCTCGCCCGTCTTCGCATCGGTGACGCGCTCGTCGGTCAGAGAGATGAGCAGCCCCTTGTTCAGGAAGGCCAGCTCGCGCAGGCGATTCGCCAGCGTGTCGTAGTTATATTCAAGAACGGTGAAGATCGTCGAGTCCGGCTGGAAGTGAACCTTGGTGCCGCGGCGCTTGGTGGTGCCCGTCTTCTTCAGCTTCGTTCTCGGCACGCCTTCGGAGTATTCCTGCTCGTACACGCTTCCGTCGCGGCAAATCTCCAGTTCCAGCAGTTCGCTCAAGGCGTTCACGCAGCTTACGCCCACGCCGTGCAGACCGCCGGAAACTTTGTACGTCGAGCTGTCAAACTTGCCGCCCGCGTGCAGCACGGTCATCACAACCTGCGCCGCCGGCAGCCGTTCGCCGTCCACATCCATCTCGTCCACGGGAATGCCGCGGCCGTCATCCACCACGCTGATCGAGTTGTCTATGTGGATGATGACGTCGATGTGCGTGGCAAAGCCAGCCAGCGCCTCGTCCACCGAATTGTCCACCACTTCGTACACCAGGTGATGCAGGCCCATTTCTCCGGTCGAGCCAATGTACATGGCAGGACGCTTACGCACGGCTTCCATGCCGCCGAGCACTTTAATCGAGTCGGCGTTATAGGATCCCTGATTGGCAGCGGCGGAGTTCTGGTTCTGATCGTCTGTGGGCAAGTGACTCTCTTTTCTGGTTTATACGGAAGCTTCGGAAGACATCTTGATGTACTGCGACCTGTACCTATTTTAGCACACCTGGCGATCTCTCTTGATCGCGGTAACTTACTGATAAAAAACAACATATACGGATGATTTTTCGGCCAGGAGAGGGATAGCCAGCGGGGGCGATGCGGGGCACGAATGGTGTCCGCCGGATAGGTTGAAAAGTGGTCTTGGCGGCCGAACAAAAATTACGTTTTCTGCCAGCTTCCGCGCGCGATTCGCGCTCAATTCACCAGCATCCCAGCCTGCTCCAGTAAATGCAGAAACTGGCCGCGCGTGTGCACGTCAATGGCAACGCCGGAGACGGAAAGAGCCTGCGCAAAAGCAGGCTCTCCAGTGTCTTATTGGTTGCGGCGCATCAAATCCGCATCGGCATTACGACGTAGCGGTACTTGTAGTCTTCCACGCCCTCGGGGCGGAGCTGGCCGGCCGATTGCGAGTCCTTGAACTCGATGCGCACGTTCTCCGTATCGGTGGCCTTCAGGAAGTCCACCAGGTACTGCGAGTTGAATCCGATCGAGAGCACGTCGCCGTCGTACACGGTTTCAATCGAGTCCTCGGATTCGCCGGTTTCGGTGGAGGACGACGAAACACGCAGCTCGTTCTTCTCAAAGCGCATCTTGATGGCGCCCGAGCGTTCGTCGGCAAACTGCGCCACGCGCTGGATGGCCACCTGCAGGTCAGCCGTGCGCACACTGATGCTCTTGTTGTTTTCCTTGGGCAACACCGCTTCGTAGTTGGGGAACTGTCCCGTCAACTGGCGCGAGGTAAGCAGGCGCGAGCCGATGCGGAAGAAGAGCGTCGATTCATCCTTAGCAAACTCAACGAACTCCACGTCCGAACCGTTCAGCAGCGAAGCCAGTTCGACCATCGCCTTGCGCGGAATCAGCGTGCGGAATTCGCCGTTGATGTCGAATGCCAGGCCTTCCTTCATGATGTGCGCCAGGCGGTGCCCGTCGGTGGCCACCATGGTGATCGACTCCGGCTTTAACACCAGCAGCGCGCCGTTCAAGGTGTAGCGCGATTCCTCGTTGGAGATGGCAAACACCGTCTTCGAGATCAGCATGCGCAGGTTCTGCGCCGGAATCTTCACCACGTTGTTAGTGGGGAAGATGGGCAGGCTGGGGAAGTTTGAGCGCGCCATGCCGACCATTTTGGTGTTGGAGCGGCCGGCGCGGATGTTGACCCAGTGATTCTCCAGCAGCTTGATGCTGACGTCGCCATCGCCCAGTAGTTTGACGTAGTCATATAACTTGCGGGCAGGGATAGTGCAGGCGCCTTCCTTCTTCACCGTCGCGGGGCAACTGGTGCGCAGGCTCAGGTCGAGATCGGTGGCCGTAATTATCAACTCACCTTCGGCGGCCTCGAAGAGGAAGTTCGAGAGAATAGGAATCGTCGTCTTGCGCTCGACAACGCCCTGCGTCGCAGTAAGTTCCTTGAGCAGCTCGGCTTTACTGACCGTGATCTCCATAGCAGTTCCTTGAGCGATCGCTGTCTCCGGCATATTTCTCCTAAACCTTTCGCTGACTAAAACTTGCACTTATATCAAACTTGGTCCGCCAGAGACCAGCATGATTCGCGATTAAAAACCAGCGGAAATTCTCATTGAAAAATCTATCACTCTTCGCGAAGCAGGGCGAGAAGACTTTGAACTCGAACATTTTATGGCAACCCGCCGCCGATGAACCCTACCCCTATTGTGCACCGCCATTAACACGCCAGAAGCTGCTGCGACCTGTGAATGCCTGTGGACGGTCTGTGAAAAACCGGCGGCCCGGACTTGGTTTGCAATCAAAACAAAGCGGACTGCTTTTGCTTCTAAAAACCTAGGTCTTAGGAATGAAAAAACCAGTAGTAACCGTAGGTGTGGTGGAAATGTGGAAAACCGTGGAACATTATTTTTGTCACAGGGTTAGGAGATTTTCCACAGAGCAAATCAGGGTACCGGCAAGGCGAATATGGAGGATGAATTTGATCATTCGATGAGTTTTGCTGTAATTCCTCACCGAATGCACACTGCGTCCACAGTGGAAAATGAGCACAAAAATGCCCGGGAGGATCTAAGTCCTTCCCGGGCAGTAAGTTAGTTGCTCAGTTGCTCTGTGAGTTTGTTGAGCATTCTGCTGAGATCCTTGTCATCCTTGCGTTGTTCGTTGATCTTCTCGATCGAGTGCAGCACCGTGGTGTGGTGCTTACCTCCGAACTGGCGCCCGATCTCCGGCAGTGAAGCCTCGGTGAGGTGTTTGCACAAATACATGGCAATCTGACGCGGAAAGACGATCTGCCGCGAATTGTTTTTAGCCTTGATCTCCGGCAGGCGCAGTCCGAACTGATCGCTGACGGTCTTTTGGATGGCCTCAATGGTCACCTTGCGCGTCTGCTGGTCGATGATGTTCTTCAGCACCTGCTGCGCCGTGGGCAGGTTGATGACCGCGCCAGTGAGCGAAGAATAGGCCACCAGACGGATCAGCGCGCCCTCGAGCTCGCGGACGTTGCTGCGAATGTTCGAGGCGATGAACTGGCAAACGTCATCGGGCAACTCTACGTGCTCGCTTTCCGCCTTCTTCTGCAGAATGGCGATCTTTGTCTCCAGGTCGGGCGGCTGAATGTCGGCGATCAAGCCCCACTCAAAGCGCGAGCGCAGGCGATCTTCAATATCCGCCAATTCCTTCGGCGGACGGTCGCTGGCAATCACGATCTGGCGATTCGTCTCATGCAGCGCGTTGAAGGTGTGGAAGAACTCCTCCTGGGTGCGCTCCTTGCCGGCCAGAAACTGAATATCGTCGATCAAGAGCACGTCGACGCTGCGGAAGCGGTCGCGGAAGCTCACCATCTTGTCGTGCTTGATGGAGTTGATCAGCTCGTTGGTGAACTTCTCCGACGAGAGATACAAAATCGAGCTTTCCGGCTGGCGCAGCTTCACTTCGTGGCCAATGGCCTGCATCAAGTGAGTTTTGCCCATGCCCACGCCGCCATAAAGGAAGAGAGGGTTATAGGCTTTGCCTGGTGCGGTGGCCACGGCCAGGGCGGCGGCGTGGGCAAACTGGTTGCCGCTGCCGATGACGAAGCCGTTGAAGGTATAGCGCGGATTGAGTTGCGCTGCGCCGTCAAAGTCAAAGCGCGACTGCGCCAGGGCCGTCTTGGCCGCCGCGCTGTTGAGGCCGCCGTTGTGGCGCAGCAACTGCTGCGGCGCGGGGGGCTCGGGCTCCGCCGGAGCGGGTACGAATTCGACATCCTCGTAGTTCATGCCGAGGTTCTCGATGGCTTCCAGAATCAGGTCGTTGTAACGCTCGCCGATCGTGCAGAACTCCTGTGAGGGAACGGTCACATACAGTTTGCCGTCCGCATCGTGGCTAAAGCGCGTGGGCTTGAACCATGTGTCGTAGGAGTGGCGGTTGACCTTCTTCTCAAGCGCGTTGAGAATCTGCAACCACGGATTCGAAGTGGATGTAACCAAAGCTGACATGTACCGACCAATTCCAGCCTCAAGACCGCGAGCGTCCCAGCCTTGTGCATTGTGGAAAAATGCCAAGGGGATGGCCCGGCGGGGCCTTGGCTGGAGTGTTTTCAAATTTTCGTCGCTGAACAGTTCCAGTTGTTCCGGCGTGGCCTTTACAACCAGGGGGCACGGAGCTTTAGGGCGCCGACGCCGTTATGCGGAAAAAAAACTAATGCCGCACCCGGCATACTAGCACGTTTACAGGGTTGCCCTAAAGGCGACTCCGGTATTCCATGCGACGGAGTGCTTTCAATTTTGCCTTTCGGGGAGCGTTCGTCAAGCAAGAAATTGCAGGTTGCATCGCCCCCGGTGCAGAGTGGGGCAAGAAAATGTACGATGGCATACGAAACGGCTTTCCGGGGAGGAAATCCTATCCGGTTTGGCTGAATCCGGGCCCATCATTTATACTTTAATCTTGCTCAACGAAATTTTCTGAAGCAGGAGCTGTCAGTCAAATGCCGAAGCGCACATTTCAACCGAATCGCCGCCACCGTGCCAAGGTGCACGGATTCCGGCAGCGTATGAAAACTAAGAGCGGCCAGGCGGTTCTTTCCCGCCGGCGCGCCAAGGGACGCAAGCGCGTCTCCGTCAGCGCGGGTTACCGCGACTAAACCTGGACCGGAGCCCGCGGCGCCGCCCTTTGGGGCGTGCTGCTTTAAGGCTCCAGGGCACAGCACAACGGATACTAGCTCCGTGGTTGGCAGCGTGAGCGACACCCCGAAGGGCAGCTTCCCGAAGACCGCGCATTTACTGAAGCACTCTGACTTTCAGAAAGTGTACGAGCAGGGGCGGCGCCACTTTTCCGGAAATATGACCGTTTTCTTCCTGCGCAGGACGGCTGCGGCTACCGCCGTGGCCACCGGTGCGCCGGCAGAAAGCGGCGTGCGTATTGGATTCACTGTTTCCCGTGCCTTGGGTAAGGCCGTGGATCGCAATCGCATGCGCCGTCGTACCCGGGAAGCGGTACGCCATCACCTGTCCATGCTGGACGGGATGAGCGAGGCGGTGGACGTGGTCATCAATCCGAAGAAGAGCCTGCTTGTGGTTGAGTTCTCCCAGATCTCGCAAGAGATTGAGCGCGCCTTCCGGGTTGTCCGGCAGGGGCAGGGAGAAGCTGCGCGTCCGCGCGGCGAAGGCCGTTCTTCGCGCCGCGGCAAGCCAGAGGTGCGCTCATGAAGCGCGTCCTTTTGGCTTTGCTGGCCTTTTATAAGCGGCTGATTTCTCCCCTGTTGCCTGTGGCATGCCGCTACACGCCTACCTGTTCCGAGTACGCCGCGGAGGCGGTTGCCCGCCACGGCGCGCTGGCGGGTTCTTTGCTGGCTGCCGGGCGGCTTTGCCGTTGCCATCCCTTCGGAGGCCACGGCTTCGATCCAGTTCCGCTGCACTTGAGTTTTTGCCGCCGCCCGAGCAATCCGGCGGAGCGCATTCCTTAATGCTCTGCGTCCGGCGGGTAATGCCGCCCGTGCGCGAATGGTTTTGAACCTCACCTGGCGGCACTGGCTGCTCAGATAGGCATACGATCTTGACCGAGATGCAGAATCCGCAGAACAAGTCCGGCATGGACAAGAACATTCTGATTGTCTTTGCCGTCACCATGCTGGGGCTGGTATTGGCCCAGCAGTTCCTGTTGCCCAAGCCGAAGCCCGGCCAGAAGCCGCAGCAGCAAACCCAGCAGACGCAGAGCGCTCCCGCTCCGGCCGCACAGAACCCGGGTACGATTGCCACTCCGGCGGCCACTCCAGCGCCCGTGGTTCCAGCGAACGCCGTGCAGGCCGCGGCCGAGTCCGAGACGGTCATCGAAAACGACCTGTACCGCATTACCTTCAGCAATCGTGGCGGACAGGTCAAGAGCTGGGTGCTCAAAAAGTTCAAGGACAACAACGGCAAGCTGGGCCTGGAGCTGGTGCACCAGCAGGCGGCGGCGCAATATGGACTGCCGCTTTCTCTGTGGACCTGGGATGAGGGTCTCCGCCAGAAGCTGAATAGCGCGCTCTACGTGGTGAACTCCACGGGCAACGCCGGTTCGGCGCAGAGCGTGACCTTTGAGTATGCCGACGGCGACATTGCCGTAAAGAAGGAATTCACCTTCGGCGAAAGCTACCTGGTGGGCATTAAGACAAGCGTGCGCCGCGGAAGTTCGTATATAGCGGCGCTGCCCACCTGGCCCGCCGGCTTTGGTGATGCCGCCGGCCTGCCCAGCTACGCCGAACAGCGCATTGACTATGTGGCCACCGGCCAGGACGTGAAGCGCCTGAAGCTGGACCGCAAGGGAGCCGACATCAGCAGCGGACGCCTGCTGACCGGCAACTATCAGTGGGTAGGCGCCTCCGATGCTTACTTTGGTGCTATCTTCCTTCCCGAGAGGGCGGAGAACGCAAGCTTCGTCGAGCTGCGCAACTCCATCCAGATTCCCAAGGACGAAGCGAATCCGAACGGCGATAAGGCCAAGGCCGAAGTACTGGGCGTGGCCGTGGGCAGCCTGGACGGGCCGTCCTCGGTGCGCCTGTTTGCCGGCCCCAAGGCGATGGAAATTCTGAAGAGCGTGCACAGCGAAAACGGCGCCGACATTCAGGCCACGCTCGACTACGGCATGTTCGGCTTCATCGGCCGCCCGTTATTTGCCTGGGTGCAGTGGACGCAGCAGCACCTGACGCCGAACTGGGGCTGGACCATCATTCTGGTGACGGTAATCATCAACGTGGCCTTGTTGCCGCTGCGCATTACGCAGCTCAAGTCGTCCATGAAGATGCAGAAGCTGGCGCCGGAAATGCAGTCCATCCAGGACAAGTTCAAAAAGTACAAGCTGGACGATCCGCGCCGTCAGGACATGCAGAAGGAGGTTGCCGCGCTCTACAAGGCGCATGACGTCAACCCCGTCGGCGGCTGCCTGCCGCTGGTCATCCAGATGCCGTTCCTGATCGCCTTTTACACCATGCTGCGCAACGCCTTCGAGCTGCGCCAGGCGCCGTGGATGTTCCTCTCCGACCTTTCGTCGCCGGACCATTTCCATATCATCCCCATCGCCACCATCGTCATGATGATGCTGATGCAGCGGATGATGCCGACGGCCGGCATGAGCAAGGAACAGCAGCAGATGATGAATATGATGACGCCGGTGATGTTTGCCGTCTTCACCTGGTCGGTGGCCAGCGGACTTGGCCTTTACATCATCACCGGCACATTGGTTTCCATCATTCAGCAGATGATCATGAACCGGACTCCGTTGGGCCGCGAGATGCGCGCCCTGGCGGAAAAGCGCGCTCAGAAGCTTGCGGAAAAGAAGCGGTAAGTCGAGGATCTAAACCATGGCAATGGAAGACAAAATTCAGGCAGCAAAAGAAATCAACGAGCTGCTGAACAAGATCGTTCACCTGGGTGCATTCCGCCTGAAGTATCGCATCGCCGTCGATCCGCCGGCCGTTCAGGGCGCCGAGTGGGACGCGCCCGCCATTCTGGTGGACTTCTCCGGCCCCGATGCCGATCTGCTCACCGCGCGCGGCGGCGAACTGCTGAACGCGCTCGAGCTGGTCACCATCGAGAGCGTGGGCGACCTTTTGGATGAGGGCGAGCGCATCAGCTTTGATGCCGCAGGCTTCCGCCAGGAGCGCACCGACGAACTGGTGATGGCCGCCAAGGTTGCCGCCGACAAAGTGCGCGACAGCGGCAAGCCGTATGCGTTCGCTCCCATGAACAGCCGCGAGCGCCGCGTGGTTCACCTGGCGCTGAAGGATGACCCAGAGCTGCGCACGGAAAGCGAAGGCGAGGGACGCGACCGTCACCTGGTGATCTATCCCAAGGATTACCAGGGCAAGGCTCCCGCGGCTCCCACTCCCGCTCCCAGCCGTGGACGCGGACGCCGCCGCTAGAGCAAACAGGATTCACCTTGGCCCCGCAGCGAACCTTGCCGCGGGGCTTTTTCTTTGCCTGCGATTTCTCTGCCCGCGCGATCTTTGCGAGAATGTTGCTGTGAACCTGGATGAGACCATCGTCGCCATTGCCACTCCGCCGGGACGCGGAGGCATCGGCGTGGTGCGCCTCTCCGGGCCAGAGGCAAAAGCCGCGGCGCTGGCCATGCTGCGCCTGCCACAAGTGGCGGAGTTGGCTTCGCATCGCGCGCAGCTTGCGCAACTCATCGACCTCTCTAGCGGCGAGCGGCTGGACGAAGTAGTGGTGACATGGTTTGCCGCGCCGCATTCTTACACGACGGATGACGTCGTCGAGATTGCCTGCCACGGCGCGCCGGTCATTTTGCAGCGCGCGGTGGAGATGGCGCTGGAACATGCCAACGTGCGCCTGGCCGAGCCCGGCGAATTCACCGCCCGCGCGTTCTTCAACGGACGCCTGGACCTGACCCAGGCCGAGGCCGTGCGCGACCTGATTGACGCGCAGACGCTTTACCAGGCGAAGGTGGCGGCGCGGCAATTGAAGGGCGAGCTTTCGCGCGTGGTGCGTCCCATCAAGGACTCGCTGCTGGCGTTGATCGCCGGTATGGAAGCTGGCATCGACTTTGCCGAGGACGATGTGGAGGTCATGCCCACGGAGGAGATACTCGCGTCCATCGCCGCGGTCGAGGGACAACTCGGGGCGCTGGCCGCGGGCTTTGCCTATGGGCGCCTGGTGCGAGACGGATTGACGCTGGCCATCGTGGGCCGTCCGAACGTGGGCAAATCGAGCCTCTTCAATCGCCTCGTCGAACGCGAGCGCGCCATTGTCACCGCGCAGCCGGGCACTACGCGCGACCTGGTGACGGAATCCGTGGCTCTCGGAGGCATTCCGGTGCACCTGGTGGATACGGCTGGATTGCGCGAGGCCATTGACGAAGCGGAAAACATTGGCATTCGTAAATCCATGGAAGCCCTGGCCGACGCCGACCTGGTGCTGGTGGCGCTGGACGGCAGCGCGGAGCGCGCGGCCTCGGATGACGAACTGCTTGCGGATCTGGAAGGCCGTGCCGCCATCGTGGTGGTCAACAAGCACGACCTTGGAACCCAGCTCACGCTGCAAACTTCTCTGCCCGTAGTGCATACGTCGGCCCTCACCGGCGAGGGTATTGCCGCGCTGCGCGAAAACATTCTGCGCCTGATGCGGGCTTCCGGCGCCGAGAGCGGCGGCGCGCTGGTGACGAATCTTCGCCAACAACAGAGTGTGGAGGCGGCGCGCAACTCTCTGGCGGCCGCCGCGGAGTCCGCGCGTAACAAGGTGCCGCACGAAATGATTCTGCTCGATCTTTACGGCGCGTTGCGCGCCCTGGACGAGCTGACGGGCGCCACCACGGCGGATGACATTCTGAACCGCATTTTCTCTACGTTCTGCATTGGAAAGTGAAGTACCAGGCTGTTTCCTGCCGCATATTCATCCGCCAACTCCTCTGAAATACACTGCGAGGTGGACTAATTTGTCCCTTTCTGGGGATAGAACCAAAAGTGTAACTCCCTCAGAAGTGGGATATTTGTACCTCAAAGTCTGCAAGTCATTGCATCATAGTTCTCCGGGACCACTCCAAAATGGGCATTTTTAGCGTCTCTTCGCGGCGATGGAAATGCAGTATCCAACGCGGGCAGATTGGAAGAAAGTTGCCGGAGCAAGAACCGGGCCTTGCTGTACCGGCAAAGCCGTACCTTCCATCTGCTTAGGGCCTCCATCAGCATCGCGCAGAACGCAGAACAATGCAGTGAGTCGCGGAACATCTTACCTTTGTCTTTCTTGAGCGTCTAACGGACGACACTCCCAGGAAAGCAATGCAGAGACGACCGCTCCACGGCCCCTACTGGAACGCAACCAGCCCGCTGCGCAAGAAAGGAAGCCGCGCGTCTGCCGCTTACCAAGCGACCGGCGTGGCGCTTAAAATTTCGGGATGCTGAACCTGACCGACCGCCGTCATACGGCCCGCTATCCTACGGAACTGCCGGTCCAGTTATTATTCGGCGGAGAACTCCATGCCCGGGGCGTCACGCGAGACGTGAGCGCCAGCGGGATCTTTGTCCACGTCAAAGAGAAGCTTGATGCCTACAAGTCGCTTCACTTTCTCATCACGTTTCCCGAGGAAGTGACGATGTCCTGCAGGCTGCTGGCTTTCTGTAACGGCACCGTGGTACGCCGCGAGGAGGCTGGCGAGGACGTGGGACTGGCCATTAAGATCGAACGCTTCCAGTTCCTGCACTCCACTGAGTAAGGCCCGCGCTTTCTTTCCGCCGGTCCGGTTCTTGCCAAACGCGGGCGCGAGCCCTCATTTTCCTTAAACGTTATCCCCAAGACGTTCAGAGCGGTTCCCGAGTAACCATATCCGGTGTAAATAGTGCACTACCGTTGCTCCCTGATGGTCGCAACGGCCAATGTCATGTGGCTTCGGGACACAGCAACTCGGGAACCGCTCGAGCCGTCGCATTCCGTTAAGAGCTTTCCTAAACGTTCCGCCGGCCCTTGCTGGCATCAGGGTGCGCCCAGAAAAAGCTGTGGGAGTGAAAAGTTTTTCACAATTACCTGAAGCCTATCGGTCGAGCAGGGTAAAGCTGGACGAACTTATTCCTTCCAGCGTCTGGCGGGAAGACGGTTTGGACTTCGTTGGACGAGGGCGGGCGCGGCGTTACAGGTTCTAACTCCATGTAGAGATAAGGGATAAAGAGGAACTTGCACGGGTGTCGTACTTTGCGGGAAATCCCGCAGGGTGAATCCGTATTTGGAAATGAAACTGCTCTTATCCAGGCATGACCATCCGTTGCGGAGGGTCAGATGGGATCTTCGTTCAGGGTAATTCACAAGTCTCTGTGGGACTGAGAGGGCGAAGCTATGTCTGTGCAAGCCAACACGAACCAGCGCCCGGAGGCGTACCGCAAGGCTCCGGCCGGCGGTTTGTTGTGGTACGCGGTGCAGACCAAGGCTCGCCACGAGAAGCGCATTGAGGCCGAATTGAACCAGAAGGGCATTGCCGCCTATGTGCCGGCCGCGCGCGAGGTGCATCGCTGGAGCGACCGCAGCCAGCCGGTGGATGTCCCTTTGTTCTCCTGTTACGCGTTTGTGCGCACGCTGTTAACGCCGGAGCGGCGGCTGGAAATTCTGCGGACCAACGGCGTCTTTCGCTTCGTTGAAGCGCATGGTTCGCCGGCGGCGATCCCGGACGCGGAGATTGAAAGTGTGCGCCGCGTGGCGTTGCAGGGACTTCCGCTTTCGACCTGCGGCAGCATTTGCATTGGCGAGAAGGTTCGCATTCGCGGCGGCTCGCTGGATGGGGTGGAAGGCGTTCTCTCGGCCGTGCGCGGCGAGAACCGTCTGGTCATCTCCGTCGAGTTGATTCAGCAGGCCGTATCGGTCACTATCGACGGCTATTTGGTGGAGCGCGTCGTTTAACGGCGCGAGCCGGAGTCACATCGGAGCCTAAGTGTCTCGTAGCGTATTTGGCAAAGCGGTGAAGTGGGCCTACATGGGCAGCTGGGGCGAGAAAGCCTTCAGCACCTTCTTTACTTTTTTTCTGGCCGCCATTCTCGGCCCCCGGGACTTCGGCATTGTTTCGATTGCCACCATCTACATTCTCTTTCTGCAAATGCTTTTGGAGCAGGGACTGGTGGCGGCCCTGGTGCAGCGCCGGGATCTGGAGCCGGAGCACCTGAATGCCGCGTTCTGGATGAATGTTGCGTTCAGCGGGTTCCTGGTTGCGATCAGCGTCCTGCTCAGCAACTGGTGGGCGGTACACAATCACGCGCCGGCCGCGGCGCACATCATCATGGTGCTTTCGCTGTGCATCCCCATCGAGGCGCTGGCGATTGTGCAGCGCAGCATTTTGACGCGGAACATGGACTTTCGCAGCCTGTCGATCCGCAGCAACCTCTCGGTGATTCTGGGCGGATGCGCCGGGGTTGCGATGGCGCTCACCGGCTTCGGCATGTGGTCTCTGGTGGGGCAGCAGATTGTGCGCGATGTGACTTCGCTGATCCTGTTGTGGCGGCTCAGCCCGTGGCGCCCTGGCCTTGAGTTTTCCATGCGCCACCTGCGTGACCTGTTGCACGTCTCCGTGCCCATCTTTGTCGCCGTCACCGGTTCGTTCGCCGATATCTACGGCAGCTCCATCATCCTGGGACTCTTCTTTGGACCCGTCGCGGTGGGCTTGTATCGCCTTGCCGATCGCCTGGTGAGCACCGTGGTGGTGGCCGCCACCACTTCCATCCAGGCCGTCTCCCTGCCGGAATTCTCCCGCCATCAGCTTGATCCCGTGCAACTGCGCCGCAGTGCCCTGCACTGCCTGCGCCTTAGCTCCACCATTGCGTTTCCCGTGCTCGCCGGCGTGGCTGCGGTAAGTCCCTTGCTGCTGGCGCTGCTGGGAGCGAAGTGGGGGCCGGCCACGCCGGTGGTGCGCATTCTCTGCGCCGGCGGCATTTTCAGCTCACTCTCGTTCTTTACCGGGCCGCTGTTGCAGGCGCTGGCGCGGGTGCGCTTTGCCGCCACTCTGGAGTGGGGACGCACACTGATAAGCCTTTCGGTGTTGACCGCAGCCGGCTTCTACGCCCGCGCCTTGGACACCGTCCCGCAGATCATGGTGATGGCCACGGTGCGCAGCGCGCTTTCGGTTGTGCTGGTGGCTCCGCTCTTTGTAGGCCTGCTGCTTTCCATTACGCATGCCACGGTGCGCGACTTTTTCCATGCCATTGCGCCGGCGGTGTTTTCAGCGGCGGCCGGCATGGCCGCGGTATTTGCCGTACAACTGGCGGCGAGCAGCCTGCTCCTGAACGGCCGCCTGATGCTGGTGGTGGAGCTTGGCGCGGGCGTGGCCTTCGCCCTGGCTACGCTAGGCTGGCTCGATCAGGAGGCGCGGAGCTTTATGTTCAACTCCTGGAATCGTTTTGTGGTCAGGCCGTCGAATTCATAAACCGGCTCGCGGCAAACAGAGCTTGGCAAGGCAAGCGCACTAACTTTTATGGACCCTCGTTTCGCACACGATCTACCGGAGAACTACTACTTTGGCGGCGGCGGAGACACCTTCCTTACGCCGGCGGCGCTGCTTTTACTTTTGCTGGCCGTGGTGGCATTGCTGATGCTGCCGCGCCGTTACGTAGTGGTGCCGCTCCTGGTGGCGGGCGTTCTGCTCCCTTTCAACAACACGCTGGTGATTGGCACCATCCACCTGCCGGTGCTGCGGCTGTTGCTGCTTGCCGGATGGGCACGGGTGGCCATGCAGAAGGATCTGCGTCTGCCGCGCATGAACCTGCTGGACAAGGCCGTGCTGGTGTGGGGATTGAGCAACGCCATTTGTTACAGCCTGCTTTGGAGTTCGCTGAGCGCCGCGGCCAACCGCGTGGGTTTTTTGTGGACGCAGTTGGGTACGTACTTTTTGTTGCGCATCATGATCCGCAACCGCGAAGACATGCTGCTGGCCATCAAAACCTTGGCGTGGCTGTTGATTGGCATTGCGCCGCTGATGCTGCTGGAGCACCGGATCGGCCAGAACATGTTCGCCATTCTCGGTTCGCCGCTCGTCTCCGAGGTGCGCAACGGCTCCATCCGCGCCGAAGGCCCGCTGCAGCATCCGATTATCGCCGGCACTATTGCCGCGATGATGCTGCCGGTATTTGTTGGCGCGTGGTGGCTGACGCGCAGCAACTTCAAGCTCTACGCGGCAGGTTGCGTGGGCTCGTTGATGATGGCGTATTCGTCGGCTTCCAGCACGCCGATTGTGACCTGCGCGGCCGGCATTGCGGCGCTGGCCCTGTGGAGATTCCGTGGATATCTGCGGTTGATGCGCTGGAGCGCCGTGGGCCTGCTGCTGCTGGCGCACCTGTTGATGAAAGCTCCGGTATGGATGCTGCTGGCGCGCGTCGGCGGCATACTGGGAGGCAGCGGCTATCACCGCGCCATGCTCATCGACGGCTTCGTGACTCACTTCTCCGACTGGTGGCTGGTGGGCACACGGAACAATGCCTTTTGGGGCTATGACATGTGGGACGTGGACAACGCTTTTGTCGGCGCAGGCATCAGCGGAGGACTCGTCACATTCCTGGCCTTCCTGGCCATTGTCGTCTTCGCCTTCCGGCTGGCGGGCGAAGGGTGGCATCGCGCGGAGGAGCCGGAAGCGCGTTTTTCCTGGGCGCTGGGATGTTGTCTGTTCGCCAACACCGTGGGCTATTTCGGCATCGTATATTTCGACCAGAGCATTCTGCTTTGGTATTCGGTGCTGGTACTGGTAAGCGTAGCCGCGGTGACGGCTCCGTCGGAGCAGCCGGAAGAGAAGCCAACGGCGCTGCGCAGCGGCGTCGCCGGGACTTGGCGAGACCGTCGTTCCAGATTGGGACTTAAGCAACCCCCCCCCCGAATCGGCGCAAGCGCGCCGCACGTTAGAGGGCGGTCTTTCTCCTGCGCAGAACTAGACCTTCGTCAGCTAGTGCGCCTGTTGTGCTTAGGGCACTCTAGGCCAATACGATCCGGCCGCGGCCGGCGTGGGGAGTGAAAGATGCCGATGCATATGCCGTCTCAGAAGCAGCAATTGTCCACGGTCTTCCCGGTGTCCCGCATACAGCGGAAGCATGGCTCGCGGCGAGTTGCCTTGCGGTTTGCCGTCCTGCTGACCTTGCTTGTACTGTGTGCCGCCGCGTGGGCCCAGCAGAACAGCTCATTGGTCTTTTCCGACGACGGCGAGCGCGCCGTCCTTGAAGCCTACGTGGTCAATGGATGGGTCATTGACAGCGGCGGGGTAACCTCCAGCAAGGCGCAGGCGCACTCGGGATACTACAGCTACGCCTCCACCACCACGGGATCGAACACCGGCGTGTACGCCGCGTTCAGCGGAACCACGCCCGATCCTCTTTACTTCAAGTTCTGGGTTTACATCCCCTCGTCCTACACGCTCTCGTCGGGATCAACGAGCCGTCTGGCTGGATTGACGAATACTTCGACCTACGTGATTTATCCCGTCAATGTGATCAATAGCTCCGGCACGTTGTACCTGAACGCCAGCAGCACGACGGGCACGCATTCCATTTCGCGTGACACCTGGCACGCCGTGGAGATGGCATACAGCGCTTCGGGCCAGACGATCAGCATCTCCCTGGACGGCACCACCGACATCAGCGCCAGCCGCCTGAGCCTGGCCAGCCAGAATGCCGTGTACCTGGGCCTCTCCGCAGGATCGGGCACGGTGTATTTTGACGACCTAACGGTGAGCAGCGCCGCCAGCGGAAGCCCTTCGGCGGGCGTGACGGTGCGCCATGCGTATCCCGGCAACCGCACGGCCTTCCGCGCCAAGACGTATCTGTGGGGCGCGGCCTCGACCGATACGCTGGTGACCACCGTGGATTCGAGCGTGGTCAGCTCCATCACCGCGCCGGGTAACTACCAGGAGCCGGTGATCGGCATGACGAGCCTTGCCGCCGGGACGCACACGCTGACCGTCTCGCTGAACAACAGCAGCGGCACCACGCGCGAGAGCTGGACGGAAGCCTTCAGCAAGCCCGCGGCGGGCACCCCGACGATCGGCATCGATGAGAACAACAACCTGGTGCACAACGGTAACAAGTTGTTTCCGATTACTCCGTGGCTGATGAACGCGGACAACGTCAACGGCTGGCTGTCGGCCGGCTACATCAACGCCAACGGTTTCCTGTCGCAATACGCAAATTCGTACTCGGTAAGTCAGTACAAGACTTTTATGGAAGGCACGGATACCAGTGCGGCGCTGAACTGTTTGAGCACCGGTACGCTGTCCATTGGTCCCGGCACCGGCCGCGGCGGCGATTACAACACCATTGGCGCCTATGCCAGCGCGCTTACCAACGAAGCCTGCGTGCTCGGCTGGTTCGGCTATGACGAGGCCAGCGTAAATGGCATTGCCACCAGCACTCTGACGGCGCTTGCCAGTAATGTGCACGCCGTGGACAACAACCATCCGGTCTTCTACGACGATGCAACCTTCCCCTACCTGCATCAGGAGTGGTACTACCCGACGCTTGTCGCCGACGTGTATTCCAGCGACAACTATCCGATCTGCTACAGCAATCCCTTCTGGAATGTTGGCCAGCGCACCTTCACCGATTGGGTGCACGACCTGGATCGCGAGGCGAACGCCAACTACAACCTGGTGCCCAACTGGAACATCATCGAGGCGGTCCGCCTGGATACCTCGAACTATCCGAACTTCGTCTGCACCTCGGCAAATCACGATGCGACGGCACTGTCCTCGACGATCATCTATAACGAGGCCTGGATGGCGATCATCCACGGACGCAAGGGACTCTCCTGGTATAACGACGCCTATCCCAGCGGCACGACGACTTATTCGCCGGTCTGCTCCGCCGATACCTCAATGGCATGTTTCCCGGCCAACCCAAGCACGCAGGGGATTGGCCTGGTCACGGGGCAGATTGCGTCCATAACGCCAAACTCCTTGCTGGGCTATACCACGCGCACGGTGAGCACCAACCAGACCACCAACTGCGTCTATGGCGGCAACACCGGTACGCGGGTGGATGCCAGCGTTAGCGAAGACAGCAACTACATCTGGATCTATGCCGCACGGCTGACCGATCCGGGATGCTCATCCACGGAAAATTCTTTGAGTGCGCTTTCGACCACCATTACCGTCTCCGGGCTCAGCGGCTCAAGCACGGTGGCCGACTGGGTGACCAGCAACCGCACCTTCAGCATGACGAATGGTGCGTTCACCGACACCTTCTCGCCGTGGGGCGTGCACATCTACCGCATCAGTAAGAGCAATTTGACCGCGCCGGCGGCCCCGACCAACGTGCAATCCACGGTGGTTACCCACTAACATCGCGGGGCGATTTAGCCCTACGGAATGATCAATACAGGCGCGGGAGGCGATTTGCTTCCCGTGCCGCACCACCCGTCCATGGGCGGTAAACGTGCGATCCAATCCCTCCGTCATTCTGATCCTCCATCACCCAACCTCCGGGCAAGCTGTCTCGTCCGCCGATGAGCAGTGGGAGGGAATTCGTGAGCCTGCCGGGGCAATGATATGGGAAATAGTTTTCACACTTGCCTCGCCGGCGGCTTCCACTTCTCCCCAACGCCGAGGGCTACCGCGCGGCCTGTCACCGGGAATGGACTTTCCGGTTTTCCGCCAAGCTCCGTAACTCTAACAAACTGCGTCGAATGGTGACCGGGAAGGACGCTAGGGTTTTCCTCCGTGCCGAAGTGCGCAATGGCACTCGTGTTGCTACTTAACGGTTGAACCCTCGGACAGAGGTCCTGTGAACTCTATGCAAGAGAATGAAACTGTTGGCTTGAATCAGATTATCTTTATTGCCCGCCGGCGCATCTGGTGGATCGTCGTCCCTCTGTTGGTGGGGCCGTTGCTCGGCCTGCTGGCTACGCAGGTGGTGCGCCCGGTCTTCACGTCGAAGGCGTTCGTCATCATTGAGCAGCCTAAGGTTCCCGACAAGCTGGTGCTGCAGTTGAACAACGACGAGGTGGATTCGCGTCTGATGACGCTGAAAGAGCAGATTCTGAGCCGCTCGCGCCTGGAGCCGATCATTGTGCGCTGGGGGCTGTTCCACGACCTGTCGGCCAAGGTGACGATGGACGAAAAGGTGGAGAAGCTGCGCAAGGCGATCGACATCAAAACCCTGACGCCGGAGGGCACGGCGCGGGTTCCGTCGGGCTTTTACATTACGGCCAGCGCGGATGCGGCGCCCAAGGCACAGGCGGTTTGCAAGGACATTCTGCAGATGTTCATGGCGGAAAACCTGCGAGTGCGGCAGCAGCGCGCAGCCGGCACCTCGGAGTTCCTTTCCGAACAACTGAA
The DNA here is from genome assembly GCA_031296105.1 of Acidobacteriota bacterium. Classification (GTDB taxonomy): domain Bacteria; phylum Acidobacteriota; class Terriglobia; order Terriglobales; family Acidobacteriaceae; genus TOLSYN. The sequence goes on from JARLGJ010000020.1 coordinate 123,722, forward strand.
TGAAGCCAAGCACAAGCTGGATGAGCACGATGCGGCGCTGGCGCAGTTCAAGCAGCAGTACATTGGACAGCTTCCCTCCGACGAGCAGCGCAACCTGGAGATGTTGAACTCCACGCGCACCCGCCTGGAGGCGGTGACGCAGGAAGTAAGCCAGGCGCAGCAGCAGAAAATTGTGCAGGAATCGGCGATCTCTCAGCTCAACGCGAGAAAGCCTGCCGCGAACGTGACCGAAATGACGGCCGCGGAGCGCGACCTGGCGACAGCCAAGGCGCAGTTGGCCACCTTGCAGTCGCGTTATACCAAGGACCATCCGGAGATCATCGAGCTGAAGGCGCAGATCGCGCGCCTGGAGGCCCAGGTGAAGGCCAATCCGTCCGCTAGTACCGCGGCGGCCGGTGAGGCCACTCCGGACACTCCGGAGCTGCGACAGCTCAAGGTCGCACTGCGGTTGACGGAGGAGACGATCCGCAGCAAGAACGCGGAGCGCGCCAGCCTGGCCGCGCAGATCGGCAGCGTGCAGTCCCGCCTGCAACTGAGTCCCGTGGTGGAGGAGCGCTACAAGGCGCTCACCCGCGACTATGAAACCGCCCTGCAGTTCTACAACGATCTTTTGAGCAAGTCGAAGCAATCGGAGATGTCCACGGATCTGGAGCGCCGGCAGGAGGGCGAGCAGTTCAGTGTGATGGATGCGCCGGATTATCCCGTGCGTCCGTCGTTCCCTGACAAAATGAAGTTTTCGCTGGCCGGCTTCGGAGTTGGCGCCGTGGTGGGCCTTCTGCTGGCCTTCCTGAAAGAAAGAAGAGAGCAGTACCTGCGTAATGAGGTGGATGTGCTGCGCGTATTGCAGCTTCCGTTGCTCGTCGGTATTCCCGAGTTGCCGTCCGGGGATGACGCCGCGCGCAAAACGGGCGTGTTGCGCGCCTGGAGAAGTCTTCTGGGGGGCGCTCGCGTTTAATCACCGATGTATGAAAAACACTTTCAGCTTCAAACAGCACCGTTCAGCCTGAATCCTGATCCCAGGTTTCTCTACGTCACGCCTTCCTTTCGCGAGGCGATTGCGACCCTGGCATACGGCATAACCAATCGCCGCGGCTTTGTGCTTTTGACCGGCGACGTGGGCACGGGCAAAACGACGCTGCTCAACGTCTTTGTGCAGTGGCTCGTCAATCAATCGGCGTGCACGGCATTCGTCTTCAATCCGCGCCTCGATCCCGACGAGTTCGTGTCGTTCATGATGGCGGACTTCGGAGTGCCATGTAATGCACGTTCCAAAAGCGAGCGTCTGATTGCCCTGAATCAATGGCTGCTGGAACTCCAGCACGATGGCCGCCCGGCGGTGCTGATTGTGGATGAGGCGCAGCAGCTCAGCGAAGAGACCCTCGAAGAGCTCCGCCTGCTGACCAACCTGGAGACGCCGACGCAGAAGCTTTTGCAGATCGTGCTCTCCGGGCAGAGCGAACTGGAAGGGATACTGGCGCGGCCCTCGCTGCGGCAGCTTAAGCAGCGCATCAGTCTGCGCTGCAAAACACTGCCGCTCTCTTCGGCGCAGACCATCGAGTACATTGCCCGGCGCGTGCAGGTGGCTGGCGGCAGCGCCAACCGCATTTTTCTCCCCGAGGCGTTCGAGACGATCTACCGCTACTCGGAGGGGACAGTCCGTTTGGTGAACCTGATCTGCGAAAACGCGCTGATGGGTGCCTTCTGCGACGATGAGCCGATGGTGGGCGCACGGCACGTGGAGCAGGCCGCGCAGGAACTGGAGTTGGAAGATCCCGCGGCTCCCGATGAAGAGTTGGATGAAGTTGCCGCAAACAATGCGGCGCGACGCGTAACCAAAGCTGGAAAAGGAACCGACGAATGAGCCGCATTTTAGAAGCGCTGCGCAAGGCCCGTCAGACTCCAACGGGAGCCGTGGAGAACCTGCCGGATGTCGAGGAGATTATTGCCACGGGAAGCCATGCCGTGGCCGGCGCCGTCGCGCATTCGCCCACCGCGCTGCCCGAGGGCATGGAGAAACTGCTGTCCAATCCTCCGGCGGAGACTTTCCTTACCGTCGAGGACCGCCCGCTGCTGCTGAGCTGCCGCCAATGCGACTGGCCGAAGTCCACCGAGCGGCTGGCCTTCCTGAATGAGAAGGCGGAGATCTCCGGCAAAGAGCAATTCCGTACCTTGCGCTCTCTGCTGTACCAGGTGCGCTCGCGCGGGGAGTTGAAGGTGGTCACCGTTTCCAGCGCCATCCCCGGCGAAGGCAAGAGTTTCGTCGCCGCCAACCTGGCGCACGCTTTTTCCGCGCAGAGCGGACGCCGCGCGTTGTTGATTGATGCCGACATGCGCAAGGCGACCGGGCTGGTGGGAACGTTGGATGCGCCCAGCTCGCCGGGTTTGACCGAATACCTGCTGGGGGAGAAGCAATTGGAAGACATCCTGCAGGTGGGCAAGCTGCCGCGTTTGTACCTGATTCCCGCGGGCCGCCGCATTCCACAGCCTGGAGAGCTGATCGGCGATCCGAAATTCGGGGCGCTACTCGAACAGCTTAAGCCGCTCTTTGATTGGATTGTCATTGACACTCCTCCGGTGCTGCCCACGGCTGACGCGCGGGTGATTGCCGACGTGAGCGACGGTGTGCTGCTGGTGGTCAACTCCAAAACACACTCCGAGCTGGCGCGACGCGCGGCGCAGGAGTTCCGGCACGACAGCGTGCTGGGCGTGGTGCTCAACCGGGCCGCGGATGTGTCCGACGCGCGCTACCCGGGATATGGCTACGGCTATGGATATGGTTACGGTTATGGGACGGAGAAGACCGGTTCCTAGAAGAACTGGCGCGGAAGAGTGATTGTGAAAGACGTTTCGATCATCATCGTGAACTGGAACACGCGGGAGTTTCTGGACGCCTGTCTGGGTTCGTTGCGCGCCTCCTCGGCCGCGCTCGACCTGGAGATTCTGGTGGTGGACAATGCCTCTTCCGATGGCAGCCAGGAGATGGTTCGCGTCAAATATCCCGAGGTTGTGCTGATCGAAAATCGTGAGAACCTGGGCTTTGCCAAGGCCAACAACATTGGCTTGCGCCAGGCCACGGGACGTTACCTGGCACTCATCAACTCCGATGTGACCGCGCCCGCCGGCTGTCTGCCGAGCATTGTGGAATATATGGACCGCGCATCCGAGGTAGGAATGCTGGGGCCGAAGATGTTGACTCCCTCTGGCGCCTGGGGTCCGTCCTCCATGCGGCGTCCGACGCTGGCCATCTGGGCGGTTCATGCGTTTGGATTGGCGGGTGTGCTTCCCGCTTACAGCCTGCACATGGAAAAGTTCGACCACGAGCGCACGCAGCCGGTGGACGTGTTGAACGGCTGGTTCTGGGTGGTGCGCGGCGAGGCCTATCGCCAGGTTGGCGGCCTGGACGAGCGCTTTTTTATGTACGGCGAGGACATTGACTGGTGCCATCGTTACGCCGATGCCGGCTGGGAGGTTGTGTACTTTGCCGGAGCCGAGGCCACGCACTACGGCGGCGGAAGTTCCAAGCGCGCGCCGGTGCGCTTTTACGTGGAGATGCAGCGCGCCAACCTGCAGTACTGGCAACTGCACCACGGGCGATTGTCGCAGGTTGCTTACCTGGCATTGGTCGCGCTGCATCAGTCATTCCGTGCGGCGGGATATTCCCTGCAATACCTGCTGCGTCCGGCGGGCCGCGAAGAGAGCGGCTTTAAGGTGGCGCGCAGCGTGGCCTGCCTGCGCTGGCTGGCGGGCGGAGTGAATCCAGCGGTCAAATCCCGCGCGCAAGGAAGCGCAAAACATGCTTGAACCCAAATACGCCCTTGTTACCGCTGCCTATAACGAAGAGAACTATCTTGGCCGCACGCTTGATTCGGTGGTGCAGCAAACGCTGCGGCCGGTGCGGTGGGTGATCGTGAGCGATGCCTCCACGGATCGCACGGATGAGATTGTGCTCTCCTACCAGGAGCGCTATCCCTTCATTCAACTGGTGCGCATCACCGAGGATCATCCGCGGAACTTTGCCGCCCAGGTCTATGCCATCCGCCGCGGCGTGGAAGCGCTGGCCGACGTGGAGTTCGATTTTCTCGGCAACCTCGACGCCGATATTTCCTTTGCGCCGGATTACTTTCAGCAGTTGTTTGCGCGCTTTGCCGCCAATCCGCGGCTGGGTTTAAGCGGCGGCGTGATTCGCGAGCTGGATGGCTCGTTGACGGTCGCGCCCGAGGGCGAACTGTTGCAGTCCGTTCCCCACGCCATTCAAATGTTCCGCCGCGAATGCTTTGAGGATGTGGGCGGCTACCCCGCGCTGCGCTTTGGCGGCCCGGATACTTATGCGGAAGTGATGGCGCGCATGAAGGGCTGGGAAGTGCAGGGCTTCGCTGATTTGGTGGTGCAGCACTATCGCCTCACCGGCAGCGCCGGGGGCGTGTTGCGCGGGCGCTTTCGCCAGGGACGCATGGATTACACGCTCGGCTATGGCGCCTTGTTTGAGTTCTTCAAGTGCCTGCGCCGTTTGCGCGAGAAGCCCGCCGTGCAGGGCGCGGTCACGCGGCTGGCCGGATATTGCTGGTCGGCTGTGGCGCGCACGCCGCGCGCCGTCTCGCGGAAGTTCATCGAATTCCTGCGCGCCGAGCAGCAGGACCGTCTCTTATCGCGGGTTCGCTGGTTGCCCGGGATGCGGCGCAGAGCACATTAATCATTTTTTTTATTTCAGGACTCACGGCACACTTCCTCTATGAGAATTTGTCTCATTGCGCACCGGTTTTACGACAACAACACGCACATGATGCAGTTTGCGAATGCGCTGGTCCGGCGCGGCGATCAGGTGGACGTTATCTCCCTGCGCTCGCCGGGGGCCTCCGCGCGGGAAAACGTTGAGGGCGTGAACGTCTATCGCATTCAGCATCGCAGCATCACCGAGCGGCATCCGCTGCAGTACCTGTTTCGCATGTTGCGATATCAGTTGAAGACCACGTTTCTTCTAGCGTGGCTGCACTTGCGCCACCCCTACGACCTGATTCATGTGCAGGCCGTGCCGGACTTCCTGGTCTTCAGCGCCCTGGTGCCAAAATTGATGGGCACGCCCGTGCTGCTCGACCTGCGCGACGTCATGCCGGAGTTGTATGCCAGCAAGTTCGGCCGCTCCATGGATTCGACGGCGGTGCGCGTGCTGCTGCAAATCGAGCGCTGGTCCACGCGTTTTGCCTCGCACGTCATCATCGCCAACCCGGTGTGGATGGAAAAAATCAGCCGCCGCGCCGTGCCTCCGGAAAAGTGCACGATGATCTGGTACTACCCGGACCCGCAGTACTTCCAGCCCCAGCCGCGCGTGCCGGGCGAGAAGAAGATCATGATGTATCCCGGCACCATTAGTTGGCACCAGGGCGTGGATATTGCCGTTCGCGCGTTTCCCAGGATTTTGCAAGCCATCCCCGGGATGGAGTTTCACATCTACGGAGTTGGGGACTCCTGGCGCGACCTTGCGGCCCTGGTTGCCGAACTCGGCTTGGAGAAATCGGTACTTATGATGCCTGCGCTGCCGTTGCCGCAGATCATCCAAAAAATGTCAGAGTGCGATGTGGCCATTGTGCCCAAACGCGTCAGTTCGCGTTTCGGCAATGAAGCCGCCAGCACCAAGATCTCCGAATTCATGGCGCTCGGGGTGCCGGTGGTTGCCAGCCGCACGGAAGTAGAGAGCCGCTTCTTCAATGACTCGGAGCTGCGGTACTTTGAACCGGAGAACGAAGAGGCGCTGGCCGAAGCCGTGATTGAAGTTTGCACCAATGATGAGGTCCGCGAACGTCTCATCCGTAACGGACTTGCCTATGTGCATGAACACGGATGGAGCGAGGGCATGCAAGTGTACCGGCAACTCGTTGACCGGATCACCGGCCATCCCGTGGAAGAGGGTGTGGTAAGACAGGCGTGAGCGATTCCCCCGCGCTCGCGGATAGCTTTTGAATCGAATCGCCGCCGCTCCGCCAATTCCGTGCCTTTACGGCGGAGCGCGGCATAGCATCCAAACCTATGGCAATTGCCGCTCAAGAAAGGTTCCGCGTGCTCGCCTCTGAGAAGAATGCAGCCGCGGTTTATACAATCGATCCCGTCACCGATGGGCGATGGGAGCGGCTTGTTGCCGCGCATCCGCGTGGCGGCGTCTTTCATGGCTGCGGCTGGCTGCGTGCGCTGCAGCAGACGTATGGCTACCGTCCCCTGGCGTTGACCACAACTCCGCCCAACGAGGCGTTGCGCAATGGGATTGTTCTGTGTGAGGTCGATAGCTGGCTCACCGGCCGGCGGCTGGTCTCTCTGCCCTTTTCCGATCACTGCGATCCCTTGCTGGATACGGCGGAAAATGGCGAAGTGCTGCTGGCTGCGCTGCGCGACAGATTGGCCAAACGCCGCTTGCGCTATATCGAGTTGCGTCCGCACATGGAGTTCGACGCGATGGAGCAGCAGGAACAGATGCACAGCGGCAAAAGCTTTGCGCTGCACGTCGTCGCCCTGGAGCGCCCGCTGGAAGAGTTGTACCGCTCGCTGCACAAGAGCTGCATCCAGAGCAAGATTGCGCGCGCCGGCCGCGAGGGGCTGCACTACGAGGAAGGACACAGCCGCGAGCTGATCGAGAAGTTTTTCGGGCTGATGCTGCTCACGCGCAAACGCCACGGCGTTCCGCCGCAGCCCATTGCCTGGTTCCATGCGTTGGCCCGCAATCTTGGCAGTGCCATGTCGGTGCACCTTGCCTTAAAAGATGGAGTGCCCGTGGCGGCGCTGCTGACAATGGATTGCAAGGAAACCGTGACGTATAAATACGGCTGCTCCGACGAACGTTATGCGGCACTCGGCGGCACACCGTTTCTTTTCTGGAAGGTCTTCGAGCGTGCGAAGGAAAAGGGGATGCGCGCGCTCGATTTGGGGCGCACCGACCTGGACAATCCGGGGCTGCTGGATTTCAAGCGCAGGCTCGGCGGTGTCATGCAACAACTGACGTACTTTCGATTCTGCGAGCACGCTCCGGAAGCAGTGAAACAACCTTCGCGCCTGGCGCCGCTGGTGCATCGCGCAGTGGAGATGGCGCCGCAGAGTCTGCTTGTATTGGCAGGACGAATACTCTACCGGCATGCCGGCTAAAGTTACTCTGGAACTGCTTTAACTTCGGGCATTATGCCAACTCTCGGCATCGCCGCCGGTTGTGTGCTGCTCTTCCGGCGGCGATGTAAATCACCCACGTGTCTAACCTGAATTCTGGATGTTGATTGCGCCATGACAAACGAGCTCACAAAATACTTCCAGTTACCGGATTCTCTTTTCACCGTTTCCAGCGAGCAGGACGCGGCGTCTCCGCGCGGGTTCTTTACCTTTGGCGACGGCGTCACGCTCTACGGGCGCTGCCGCCAGGTATCTCCAGGGCCTGAAGGAACCCTTCCCGACGCGTTGTCATTCGCCTCCGGATGCGAGGGTGTGGTCCGTCTTCCCTTCGACTTCGACGAAGTGGTTCACGACATGCGGTGGGAGGAGTATGTTCCCGCCAGCTCGGAGCGGATGCTGCGCGGCAGCGTGCGCATGGCGTACTACATGCTCCGTCCGTTTATGTCGGTGCGCATTCGCAAATACTTGCAGCGCATCTACCTGTCAGGCTGGCAGCGCGTGACCTTTCCGCACTGGCCGGTGGAGCGCTCGGTGGACACTCTGATGGAGCGCACGCTCGCCCTGGGAATGAAGTCGATCGGCGCTAGCAGCGTGCCGTTTATCTGGTTCTGGCCTGAGGGTCATCAGAGTTGCGCGATTGTGACCCACGACGTGGAAACCACCGCCGGCCGCGACTTCTGCTCCACACTGATGGACATCGACGAATCGTGCGGTATGAAGTCATCGTTCCAGGTTGTGCCCGAGGAACGCTACACCGTGCCGGAGGAATATCTGGAGAGCATTCGCCAGCGTGGCTTTGAAGTGAACGTGCACGACCTGAATCACGATGGAATGCTATACCGCAACGAGGAGACTTTCCGCCAGCGCGTAGTGGAGATCAATCGCTATGGCAAGGAGTTCCGCGCGCGCGGCTTCCGTGCCGGCGTCATGTACCGCAACCAGCGCTGGTTTCACCTGCTGGACTTCGAATACGACATGTCCGTGCCCAGCGTGGCGCACCTGGAGCCGCAGCGCGGAGGCTGCTGCACCAACCTGCCGTACTTCATGGACAACCTGGTGGAGTTGCCGCTGACCACTACGCAGGATTACGCGCTCTTCCATCTGGTGAACAGCCGCTCGATGAAAATCTGGGAGACGCAGATTGCCGCGCTGCACCAGCATCACGCACTGATCAGCGTGCTTACGCATCCCGACTACCTGATGGAGCCTTGGTCGCGCGAACTCTATCTCCGCCTGCTGCGGCACATTGCCGAATTCGCAAAAAATGATGGGATGTGGCTGGCGCTGCCCGGCGCGGTGAACGATTGGTGGCGCTACCGCAATGGCCTGAAGCTGAAGGCCGACGGCCAAGGCTGGCGCATTGAGGGTGACGCGGAAGGCCGCGCGCGCATTGCCTATGCGATCCTCGACGGCGATGGCATCCGTTACAGCCTGGAGGCTCCGCAGGATGCGCTGCCGGAGTTGCAGGGCGGTGGACACGGCAGGTAGAAAGCGTTTTTAGAAAAGATTGCCGGGCGGAGAAAACTCGCTCCCTGCCGGTAAAAGGAAAGCCGCGGAATGTCCGCGGCTTTCTTTTTGCTTGCAGTAAATTTTCGAGTTTACCGCGCACCCACGCCAATCAGCACGGCAATTGGTGTTTGCAGAAGGATCTTGATATCCAGCCACAGCGACCAGGTGCGCGCGTATTCCAGGTCGAGGCGCACCATGTCGTCAAAGCAGGTCTTGCTGCGGCCGTACACCTGCCACAAGCCCGTGATGCCGGGCTTTACTTCCGTCAACCGTCGCTGGTGCCACAGATCGTAGCAATCCACTTCATAAGGGATGGGCGGGCGCGGCCCGACCAGGGACATATCGCCGACCAGCACGTTCCAGAGCTGCGGCAATTCGTCCAGGCTGGTGCGGCGGATGAAGTCGCCAACGCGGGTGACCCGGGGATCGTTCACCAGCTTGTACACCGCCTGGCCCGAAGCATCGATTTTCTTGCCCGCGGTTCCGGCGATGAACTGCTTGACGTAGCTCTCGTGCACGCTCTGGTCGCTGGCCACGCGCATGGAGCGGAACTTGAGAAACGTGAAGTGCTTTCCCTGCGCCCCAACGCGTGTTTGCCGGAAGAGCATCGGCCCCGGCGAACTGAGTTTAACGGCCAAGGCCACGGCCAGCAAAAACGGTGAAAAAATCAGCAGGAGCGCAGCTGATCCCAGAATGTCGATGGCGCGCTTGATGCCCAGCAGGCCGTTGCCCGGCATTGCCCGCAGGTTCTGCTTCATACGGCCTTGAGTGCCGTCCGCGTCGTTCTCTTCTTTCAAGTCGCGCGGCATGGCAAAGCTGGAGATCACCAGCCTTCCTCTCTCCACCTGTTGTTCGAGAGCGACGTGCAGCTTGTCTTCCAGGGTGCGCTGCGCCTCGGCCGTGGACGCCTTACCGAGCTCGGTGAAGAGAATACCAAGCGTGTAATTCTCTTCATACCAGCCCCAGGAGTCCGTCTCACGGATGATGGGCGCCAGCGAAACAGTAAGGTACGGCACCAGGTCCTCAATTCGATCAGTGCCTTCCACCAAGGCCAGCACAAAGCGCTGCCCGGAACGCTCGGCGCGGCGGCATTCCTGGGCGATGCGCGAAAGAAAGTCGCGCTCGGGTTCAATGGCTTTATCGCGCAAATGGGCCGTGGCGGCCGTTCGACTCGGAATTGGAATCACTTCCATCTCCACCTCACCTCTAATGTCCATACTGCTTGCGGCTTGAGTAGTGCAATTACGCTTCCAACAATCCAGTCCCGCTACACGCCTTGTTCCTTGAACGTTGCCCAGCGGGAAGCATCCTGAACCCGGGAATTGGGCGATTTGTTTCACAGTTTCCCCATGGGGACAGGAAAAGAGGCGAAAACTTTCTCCACACTGAAAACTGTTTCCCTCTCAGGACGTCTTTGCGGGAGCTATTTGGCACCAGCAGAAAGATCGGCAATCAGTTCGCACTCCGTCAGCGATTGGCTTGCGCAAAAGATTGCAGTGCATTGCGGAAGTCGCTTGCTTAGTTTCCGCCATCCCACGCCGCGGACGATATTCCGCGACAGCTTGCTCTAGGCATCCGGAACCTCTTCCTCGGGCACGGCTATCGCCTGCTTGGGACTGATATTGCGCAGGCGCGGAATGCCGCTGTCGCGAATCTTGTACATCAGTGCGCGATAGCTTATTTTCAGGGCTTTGGCGGCCATGGTGCGGTTCCCGTGATGCTCCAGCAGAACCCGGCTGATGACCTTGTATTCCAGCTCGCGCACGGCGCGGCGTGTGATCTGCTTCAGGGAGATATCCCCTTCCAACGAGATCTCGGGAACGTAGGTCAGCGTGTCGTGGTGCTTGATGTCGGCCAGCGACGCATCTTCCTGCCCGAAGATCACGTAGCGGCGAATCACGTTCTCCAGCTCGCGAATGTTGCCGTGCCACTGGCAATCCATCAGTTTCTTGACGCCTTGCGGAGAGAAGCTCGGGGTGCGGCGGCTGAAGGCAGCGTTATAGTGCTGCACAAAATATTCCGCCAGATGCGGAATGTCCTCGCGGCGCTCGGCCAGGCTGGGCAGCGTGATGGAGATGCCGTCCAGGCGGTAATAGAGGTCCTGGCGGAAGGCGCCGGTGCCCATATCCTCTTCCAAATAATGATTGGTGGCGCTGATGACGCGAACCTCGGCGCTCTCTTCATGCTCGCCGCCTATGCGGGAGAACTTTCCATCCTGCAATACTTGCAGCAACTTAGCCTGTAAGTTGGCTTCCAGGTCGCCGATTTCATCCAGGAAAAGCGTGCCTTTATCGGCCGAGGCAAAGCGTCCGGATTTGCGGTTGTACGCGCCGGTAAACGATCCCTTCTCGTGGCCGAAAAGCTCGGATTCCATCAACGTGCCAGGGATGGCCGGACAGTTGACTTTGACGAACGGGCCATTGCCCCACGGGGAATTCCGGTGGATCAGTTTGGCGACGATCTCCTTGCCGGTGCCGCTGGCGCCGCGAATGAGAACGGGAATATTGGTGGCTGCGGCCTGCGCCAGCTTTGCGCGTACAGTCTGCATCGCGGGCGTGGATCCGAAGATGACGTCCAAGGGGGGCATGTCCGGTCCGGACTGAATGGTGGAATCGGGTTCGCGTGTCAATGTGGGCATAGCTTGAGGTCCCAAGTCACCCATCGATGTGCACGTTTTTCGCCAATTGAGCCATTTAGGAACAAATCCAGGTGGAAAAGAAAATCCCCGGCCACAGCCGGGGATAAAAGGCTACTACCAAGAGGGTTAGGGGACTACGGCTTCCGTCTCGTTGGAGAAGCCGCTTTCGGCTGCACTGCTATTCACGGCCGTAACCACGTAATAGTAGTTCGTCGCCGATTGCACGGTTACATCCGCGTAATAGGTGTAGGGCGTGGTGGAGGCCGAGACCTTCGTGTAAGGGCCTCCGGAGACCGTGGAGCGATAGACGTTGTAGCCGGCTACGGTACTGGTGGAGGCCGTCCAGGTCAAATCAACCTCGTCGGGGCCGACTCCCGTGCCGGAGAGCGAAGCCGTCTGCGGACTGCTGCTGGCGTTATCGGCCACGGAGAGCGTGCCGGTCAGGGATCCGGTTGCAGTGGGAGTAAACGTCACCGCGATGGTGCAGGTCGAGCCGGTGGCGAGCGTAGTTCCGCAAGTGTTCGTCTGCGCGAAGTTGCCGGTCACCGAGATGCTGCTGATTGTAAGGGAAGCCGTGCCGCTGCTGGAAAGCGTGATGTCCTGCGCCTGGCTGGTGATGTTCTCCACGATGGTGCCGAACGCAGCCGAGGTTGGCGAGAGCGATGCCGCAGCCGCTCCCACGCCGGTTCCAGTGACGGCGATTTGCAGCGCAGTTGTAGGGCTATCGTTGGTTAGCGTGACCGAGCCGCTGACGCTTCCCGCCGCGGTTGGCGCAAAGGTTATGGTAAATGTTGTTGCGCCCGCCGCGGCTACGGTCAAGGGCGTGGTGAGTCCGCTGACGGTGATGCCGCTGCCGCTGATGCTGACCGCGCTGATGTTTGCCCCGGTGCCGCCGCTGTTGCTGAGCGTAATCGTCTTGGAACTCGTCTGATTCACGTTGACGCTGCCGAAGGCCACGCTGGAGGGACTGGCAGAGAGACTGGCCGCGGTGACTCCGGTGCCGGAGAGTGCGACGGTTTGCGGGCTGTTCGACGCGTTGTCGGCAATGGAGAGCGTGCCCGTGCGGCTGCCGGTGGTGGTGGGCGTAAAGGTCACCGAGATGGTGCAGGTGGCGGCGGCGGCGACGCTCGATCCGCAGGTGTTGGTCTGCGCAAAGTTACCGCTGATGGTGATGCCGCTGATGGTGAGCGTCGCGGAACCGTTGTTGGTGAGGGTCACCGACATGGCCGCGCTGGTGGTGCTGACTGTCTGGCTGGAGAACGAAAGCGCTGTTGCCGAAAGCGATGCCGACGGCGAAGTTGTTGTCGTGCCGGTTCCGCTGAGCGCGACGGTTTGCGGACTGCTCGTGGCATTGTCCGTTACGGTGAGTGTACCAGTGAGGCTCCCGGTTGAGGTGGGCGTAAAGGTCACCGAGATGGTGCAGCTTGCGCTGGCAGCTATGCTTGATCCGCAGGTGTTGGTCTGTGCGAAGTTGCCGCTGACGGCGATGCTGCCGATGGTGAGTGTCGCGGTCCCGGTGTTGGCCAAGGTTACCGTCATGGCGGCGCTGGTGGTGTTCACCGTCTGGCTGGAAAAAGCCAGCGATGTAACGGAAAGCGTTGCTCCCGGTTCAGTGGAAGTTGTCGAGGACGATTGCCCTCCTCCACCGCAGGAAGCAAATGGCAGGCATAGTGATGCGAGCAGCAGAAGAAGAGGAATGCCCAGCCGTCGTGAAGAATGCGCGGTCACCAAAGAGACTCCATTCTGCCGTTGGCGAAACTGCGTACACGAAGGGACCCTTTGCGGAACATCAGTATAAGGGTAATAACTGGGTTGGACAGGTTCTTTTGTAATGTGAATAAGTTTGCACAATTACAATTCCGCCTGACGCAAGCCTGGCGGTCAAGAACGTGTCACCCTTTTACTTTGCCCCGCCTCGTGACGGCAGTGCTTGCAACCAGCAAAATACAAGGAAATTCGGACGAATTGGCGCGTTCTTGAACCGTCTCCACCGCCGGCGTGGCGATGGAGACGGAATTTCACTACGAAGACTATACACGGTTGTTAGGGTCGGGTTCTCATGAAATCCGCACATTGTCCTTACGGAGATTCATGGGCCATTACCGTGGCGGCGTGCGATGTTGCCGCGCGAAGTTATGGAACCACCGCCGTTGTTTGATTTGAGTAAGAACTCTCCAAGGAATCCGTGCCAATCGCGGTGACTACATAATAGTAAGTTGTGCCGGACTGCACGGTTGCATCGATATAGGTGGTTGCCGACACCGGCGTGGACGTTAATTTTGTATAAGGTCCGCCGGTGACCGTACCGCGATATGTGTTGTATCCACTCACCACGCTCACCGAAGCGTCCCAGGTTACTTGCACCTCGGCGGTTGCCGTGCCGGTTCCGGTCAGGGCAGCGGACTGCGGACTGCCACTGGCATTGTCCGTCACTGTAAGGGTTCCAGTGAGCGTGCCGGAAGAGATGGGTGTGAAGGTCACCGCGATGTTGCAGCTCGCGCCCGCGGCCAGGCTTGCTCCGCAGGTGTTGGATTGTGCAAAGTCGCCGCTGGCGGTGATGCTGCTGATAGTCAACGTACCGCTGCCGCTATTGGTGAGCGTCACCGATTGTGCCGCGCTGGTGGTGTTCAAAGACAGACTGCTGAAGGTGAGCGAGCTTGGCGACAGGCTCGCCGCCGCCGTGGCCACGCCCGTTCCCGTCACGGGGATCTGAAACGAAGTTGTAGCGCTGTTGTTGGTAAGCGTTACCGTGCCGGATATGCTGCCCGCCGCCGATGGTGCAAGGCTGACGGTGAATGCAGCGCTGGCGGAGGCGGCCAGGGTCAACGGCGTAGTTAGCCCGGAGACGCCAACCCCCGCGCCACTCACGCTGACCGCGCTGATGGTCACGCTGGAGCCTCCGGTGTTGCTGAGCGTCACGCTCTTTGAACTGGTTTGGCCGACGTTGACACTGCCAAAAGCCACGCTCGAAGGACTGGCGGAGAGTTTGGCCGCGGTCACTGCCGCGCCTGATAATGTCACGCTCTGCGGACTGCCCGTTGCGCTGTCGGCCACCGAGAGAGTTCCGCTGTAAGAGCCCGCCGCTGTGGGTTTGAAGGTGACGGAGATCGCGCAACTGCCGCCCGCCGCAAGGCTAGTCCCACAGGTGTTGGTCTGGGTGAAGCTTCCGGTAATGGTGATGCCGGTGATGGTAAGCGCCGCGCTGCCGCTGTTGGACAAGTTGACGCCCATGGCCGCGCTTGTGGTGTTTGCCAACTGGCTGGCAAAGGAGAGCGAGGTGGCCGAGAGTTTGGCCGTAGCCACTGAAGCCGTGCTGGCGACTCCGTTGCCCGATAACGCTACCGCCTGCGGACTGCCCGTCGCGCTGTCGGCCACCAGGAGACTTCCTTTGAGTGAGCCAGCCTTTGTGGGTGCGAAGGTGACGGAGATGGTGCAACTGGCGCTGGCCGCCAGGGTGGATGGGCAGTTGTTGGTTTGCCCAAAGTTGGCGGGCGCGGTGATGCTGGATATTGTCAGGCTCTTGGTGGAACTGTTGAGCAAGGTCACTTTCTTGGCCGTGCTCGTGGTATTCACGTTCTGGGCGGAGAACGATAAAGACGAGGGCGACAGGGAAATGCTTTGTTTCACGGTTTGCAACCTGGTTGGCGTAGCTACGCGCAGTATGAGCTGCGCGTGCAGCGACGCCGTTACAACCAGGAGCAGGAGACAAACGGTCAGCTTTCTCATGGACATCAACTCCTCTGACTTCCGCAGCTTGCGGCAAATTTCCCGTCACGGAGCCCAGACAGCTTTCTCCTGACGGCGCCGCCGGCAGAAAGCAATGCGCTGCCTGCGGAGTGCGGCCGATCAGTTAGGCTCTCGCGATTTCGAGCTCAACACCGTGCAGAGGGAGCCTCGGTCAGGGTGAGTCTGGGGAGCTCATTACGATCTTGGTGCGACCGTAACATTGAACGGATCAAATGCCAGCCGTCCTTCAACCGCTGCCGCAGTCGAAGGTGCTCGCCCTTGCGGTCCCATGGGCATGTACATCTTGAAAGTGTTACGGCGGTTGCTGCCCTATGGCCGAATAGCTCTCCGCCGGGCGGCCATGGGTAATTAGCGCGACGGCATAGGCAAGCATTTTCACATTGCCCCGTGGGCGGCAATTTTCCCAACTTCAGCGTGCCGTGTGATGGTGCATGAATCCCACGCTGGTTCCGGTCGTTGTAAGAGGTTTTGCGTGCGGGCCGACTTGGGAAGTCAGTCGAGGTGCACGTCAGGAAAACGCCTGAGACGGCTCGGCCCGCGAGTGTTCATGAGGCAGCTTCCCCTTATAAATCAATAGAATAGCTTCATTCTGAGTTACGTGGCAAAAGGACGGAGCAGGGCATTTGCCTGGGGCGAAGGCGTGCCGGATGGCGAGATGTTGATTTTCTTGCAAGGAAAGGATGGGTCGATTCGCCGGGGCGCTAACGGACAACGAAGTGACATTTACGGCTGTCCGCTGACGTTTTGCATACCGCTCGTACTTCTGGCTAGCAGATTGCTTTATCCGATTACGAGTCCTGAACGTTATTGGGTTGCTGCTCTGGGCCAGTGGGCAGCATGCCATGGAAAACTTGCCGTTCGACGCCAGACTCCTGCCAGGAGGAAGTATGGAAAAGCCCGAAGTTGCCGTTGCACCTGTTTCTGTCATTCACGATTCCGGAGCGCTTGTGGGATCGCCACTGGTCGCGCCTTCTGGATCGATGCTGTACCAGGCACCCTACGGCCTTCGCCCTCGCATGGGGAAGAAAGCGCTTTCGGTTGGCGTGATTGGGTATGGATATTGGGGGCCGAACATTGTCCGCAACTTCCACCAGCAGGAGAATTCGTCCGTCTCGGTGGTTTGCGACCAGCGGCCGGAGGCGCTGGCCAAGGTGGCCCGGGCGTATCCGGACATGGAAGTCACGACCGACATTCAATCGGTATTGAAATCGCCTTCCATTGACGTGGTCGCCGTGGTGACTCCGGTGTGGACACACTTCGAACTGGCCAAGGCCGCGCTGGAGAATGGCAAGCACGTCTTTGTGGAGAAGCCGTTTACCTCCACCTCGGCGCAGGCCGAAGAACTCATTGAACTGGCCGAGCGCAAGAACCTCAAGATTATGGTGGACCACACCTTCCTGTTCACCGGAGCAGTGCGCAAGATCAAGCAGTTGATCGATGCTGGCGAACTTGGCGCGCTCTACTACTACGACACGACACGCGTGAATCTCGGCCTGTTTCAGCACGACGTTAACGTGATCTGGGATCTGGCTCCGCACGATCTCTCCATCATGGACTACCTGCTGCCGAATCGTCCGGAAGGCGTGGCGGCCACCGGGCAGCGCCATGTGAATGGCGTGGAAGACATCGCCTTCATGACGCTGTACTACCCGGACAAGCTGATTGCGCATGTCAACGTCAACTGGCTTTCTCCGGTGAAGGTGCGTACCACGCTGGTGGGCGGCACTAAAAAGATGCTGATGTGGAACGACCTGGAGAACGACGAGAAGATCAAGGTGTACGACCGCGGCGTGAACATCAACACCCGCGAGGGTGTGTACGACCTTCTGGTGAGCTATCGCTCCGGCGACATGTGGGCGCCGCAGGTGGAGAGCACCGAGGCCCTGAAGCTCGAACTCAGTTACTTCAATGAATGCATCATGCAGCAGAAAGTGCCGATCAACGACGGCCAGGCTGGACTGCGCATTGTGAGGATGTTGCAGGCGGCCGATGAGTCGCTGCGCGGCCGCGGAGCCATGGTGCGCATATGAGCGAATTCTGCTGCATTGCGCCGGACGTGCGGTTGGGCAAGGACGTGCGTCTGTCGAAGTTCATCAACCTGTACGGCTGCGAGATCGGCGACGGGACAAAGATCGGCGCGTTTGTGGAAGTGCAGAAGAAGGCGTCGATCGGTGCGAACTGCAAGATCTCCAGTCACACGTTCATCTGCGAAGGCGTGGTCATCGAGGATGGCGTGTTTGTTGGGCACGGCGTCACGTTCGTGAATGACAATTTTCCGCGTGCAGTCAACGAGGATGGTAGTTTGCAGACCGAGGCCGACTGGAAGGTGGAGCGCACGCTGGTAAAAAAGGGCGCGTCGATCGGCTCGGGCGCCACGATTCTTTCCAGCGTGACGATTGGCGAAGGCGCCATGGTTGGGGCTGGCTGTGTGGTGACGCGCGACGTTCCGAAGGGCGCGGTGGTAGCCGGCAATCCGGCAAAAATTCTGCGTTACATCGAGGTCAAGGTTCCCGCACATGAATAACACCCAGGTTCCGTTTCTTGATTTGATTGCGCCTCACGTCGAGTTGGAAGATGAATTGGTTGAGAGCTTCCGCACGGCGCTGCGCTGCGCGCAGTTCATCGGCGGCAGCGCGCTCGGCAACTTCGAGAAGAACTTTGCCGCCTACCATGACGTTGCCGAATGTGTTGGCGCCGCCAGCGGCACGGATGCCCTGCTGCTGGCCTTGCTGGCCGGCGGCGTCAAGCCCGGCGAGACCGTGCTGACGACGTCGAACACGTTTATCGCTACGGCCGAAGCAATCTCGCAGGCGGGCGCCATGCCGGAGTTCATCGACATCGACGAGGAGACCTGCAACCTGTCTCCCGCCAAGCTGCGCACATATCTGGAGAGCTGCTCCCGCGACGCCTCCGGGCGCTCCGTCAGCTGCCGCACCGGCTCGCCCATCACCGCCGTGTTGCCGGTGCATCTCTACGGACAGATGGCCGACATGGACGCCATTGAAGAGATTGCCGCCGAGTTCGGTTTGCAGGTTTATGAGGACGCCTGCCAGGCGCATGGCGCCGAGTACTTTTCGCGGCGTTTGAACCGCTGGCGCAAGGCCGGCTCGGTTGGCCGCGCGGCGGCCTTCAGCTTCTATCCCGGAAAGAACCTGGGAGCCTGCGGCGAAGGCGGTGCGGTGACAACCCAGGATGCGGAACTGGCGGTCAGGGCGCGCATGCTGCGCGACCATGGACAGTCCCGCAAGTATTATCACGAGCTGGTAGGTTTCAACGGGCGGCTGGACGCAATCCAGGCTGGAATCCTGGACATTAAGTTGAAGCACCTGCCGGAGTGGACTCGCCTGCGCTGCGAGGCCGCGGCGCGCTACGACGCGAACTTTAAGAACTCGCCGCAGGTAGTCACGCCCGTCGTGCCAGCGTGGGCAAAGCCCGTGTATCACCTCTATGTGGTGCGTGTGCAGGAGCGCGACGAGGTGCAGGCGAAGCTGGGGGCGGCAGGAATTGGCACGGGGATTCACTATCCGGTGCCGATTCATCTGCAAAATGCGTACTCTTCACTGGGATACTGTGCAGGAGATTTGCCGGTTACCGAGCGCTGCGTGCCGGAGCTGCTCTCGCTGCCGATGTTCCCGCAGATTACGGAAGAGCAACAAAACAAAGTTGTTGAGGCGACAGTTCAAGCGACCGACGCGGTTCTTAGCCGGCCATAGGGAGCGTTTAGATACGGGAAATTCATTAGCAATCTAAATACCCAAGGTTTCGATCTGGTCCTTATGTGCTATGCTCTGTCCAGTCCAACTGGTGCCGTAGGGCCGCGTCTGTCGTAGTCGCTGGAGAGCCGTCTGCGCCACAGATCCTCCTTCGATCCGGCAGCATCTCAAACAATTTCAACTTGTGGCATCTCGAAGAGGATGCAATGGCTGCTGTCCTTTCGAAGGGGAGTGAGTCCGCACGTCCAGACCCGCGTCAACTCTTGCTGGTCTGTGATGCTCCGCCTCTTCTTTCGTATCTGCATCGGTTCCTGGCGCGGGAGGGTGTTCGCACAACCGCGCTGAATTATGAACATGCCAAGTTAAGGGTCCAGCGGGGACTGACTCCTGACCTGGTGGTGCTGCACCTGAACGGAAACGGATCGCTAGGTGTGCTGGCCGAACTGCGTTTGGCGCTGCCGATTGTTCCCATTGTCGGCGTGTTCTCGATGCCGGACGGTAAATTTGCCGTAGATGCGCATCAGGCGGGCGCCACGGAATGCATTCGCCTTCCCTTCGACCTGGAATCGCTGAAAGAGACCGTGGATCGTTTCTTCTGTCTGACGGTTTCGCGCCGTCCGCTGGGCGAGCCCGTCCACGAAACAGCCCTTACCGAAGACACCTACTTTGTGAGCGCCAGCAAGCGGATGAACGAGATCCGCAGCCAGGGCGCCATGCTGGCGCAGGTGGACCTGCCGATTTTGATCCTCGGCGAGAGCGGCACGGGCAAAGAGATTGTGGCCAAGTACATCCACAAGATGTCGCCGCGCGCCCACCGCACGTTCCTCAAGGTGAACTGCGCTGCCGTTCCGGCCGACCTGTTGGAGAGTGAACTTTTCGGCTACGAGCAGGGAGCGTTTACCGGCGCCTCGCGCGCCAAGCCCGGCAAGTTTGAGATTTGCAACATGGGCACCATCCTGCTGGATGAAATCGGCGAAATGCCGGCGGTCATGCAGTCCAAGCTGTTGCAAGTCCTGCAGGACGGCACGTTCTCCCGCCTGGGCGGGCGCACGCCGGTGAAGGTGAATGTGCGCGTCATAGCCGCTACCAACATTGACATAGATGCCGCCATCGCCGCTCGTACTTTCCGCGAAGATCTCTACTACCGTCTGAACGGCTTTTCAATCCAGATGCCGCCGCTGCGCGAGCGCAAGGAAGAGATTCCCGTGCTGGTGGAGCACTTTATGCGGAAACTGGCACCGAAGTTCGCCCGCCAGCCGATCACCATGTCCGAAGAGCTTCTGGATGCCTATATGCAGCACGACTGGCCGGGCAACCTGCGCGAGCTGGAGAGTTCGGTGAAGCGCTTCCTGGTGCTGGGCAGTGAGCAGCACGTACTCTCCGAGTTGAGCCGTGCCATGAGCGCCCGGGGCAATGCTCCCCGGCCGGTGCATACGGAGGCGGAAGGCCTCAACGTCAGCCTGAAGAAGCGCGCGCGCTCGGCGATGAACGAGGCAGAGACCGAGTTGATTGACGAAGTGTTGCAGCGGCATAACTGGAATCGCCGCCGCGCCGCCGATGAGCTGCAGATCAGTTACAAGGCGCTGCTGTACAAAATCCGGCAGTACGGGCTTTCGCCTTCGCGTGATGCCAATGGCCGTGGCGGCAAGGTTGCCTGCTTATGAGCGGCGACAGCAAGGGGCCGCCTCCGGCTGAGCAGACTGCGGCGCACAAGGTCGTGGTGCGGATGCAGGACGGCGCGGTCATCAAGGGGCATTACGCGGATGCGGAGTCAATTCGCAGCCTCGCCGCGGTAGATGGTTTTCTGCACCGTTTTTTGCAGGGCGACAGGGGCTTTGTCGCGAAGGAACAACCTAATCCTTGTGAGTTGAAATGGCCGGAGATCAAGGCCGTTTTTTTTGTCTCCAGCTTTGAAGGAGACCGCGACCTGGAGAAGGTTCACTTCTACGGCCAGGGGCCGGAGATTCGCACGATCTGGGTGGAAGTGACGTTCCATGACGGCGAGGTGTTGGAGGGCTACATGAAGAACGCGCTGCCCAGGCTGAACGAAGGCGGATTCTTCCTGCGGCCGTCGAGCCCGGAGAGCAACAATCTGCTGGTCTTTGTGAATCTGGATGCTGTTACGCAGTTCCGGGTGCTCGGGGTGAGCACAACGGACTGTTCTTAGCGTACCTGCCGCGCGGCCTGTACGGGACTCCCTAAATCACCGTTTTTGCACTGGGCTTTGCGCGTTTGATGGCCACGGGCAGCGTCTCGGATGTGCTCGCAATCTGCGAAATGTCCCGGTGCTCGAGCACCGCCAGAACCTGCTGCTGCGCCTCTATCCAAAGGGGATGCGCCGGACACTGCTTGGAGCGGCTACAGGCGCGGCCCGAAGTGAGGCAGAGGTTGAGGAAGAGTGGACCATCAATGGCTTCGATCACCGTGCGCAGCGTGGCCCTTTGACCGGCGGGGAGAATGATGAATCCGCCGTCGTTGCCGCGATAGCTGAGAATGAGCCCGGCACGGGTGAGCGATTGCAGCACCTTGGAGAGAAAGCTTTTGGGAACCTCGGCGGCCTTGGCGAGCGTAGGAAGCGCGGCGCGCTCGCCGGCAGGGAGCCTCGCCAGGTGAATCATCACCCGAATACCATAATCAGCCGCACGCGTCAGAAACATTCTGCACATTATTCGATAGAAGGGTATGCGGCGTCCATAGCAGTTTTTGGACTGGAATCGAGCGCCGTGCGGAAGCCTGGGGGCGGAGCGGAAATTAGTGTGCTAGTTCGCCGAGCGCGGCGCGGAAGAGTTGCTCGAAAGTGCGTCCCTCGGCAGGGCCGAGTTTTTCCATCGCCTTCTCCGCGGCTTGCGGCTGGTAGCCAAGATTGACGAGGGCGGAGAGCACGTCTTCCTCCAGCGCGTGGCGCACCCGCGGCGGAGCGGCGGCCACGGCGAACTCGTTGAGCTTGTCCTTCAACTCCAGCACCATGCGTTCGGCAATCTTTTTACCCACGCCGGGCATGCGCGTCAGGCGCATGGCATCACCTCCGCGCAGAGTGGCCACCAGGTCCAGGGGCTTCATGCCGCCCAGTACGTTGACGGCTAGTTTGGGGCCGATTCCGCTGACGGAAAGCAGCTTCTCGAAGAGCGCTTTTTCCGCCGCCGAGGAAAAGCCAAAGAGCGCAAGCTGATCTTCGCGCACATAGGTAAAAATGAAGAGCATTACTTCCTTGCCGGGCTCGGGCAGCTCGGTAAAGGTGTTCATGCTGACGGCAACTTCATAGCCCACGCCGTGGCAGTCCACAATGACGCGGCCGGGCGTGGTTGCGTGCAGGATCCCGCGCAGAAGGGCAATCATCGTGATTTAGCGCGGCTCCGGGCGGCGCTTGTAGAAGATGTTGAACTCAAAGCCGCGCGGCGCGGGGAACAGATCATGCACCAGGCGCAGGCGTTCGGCCAGCGCCGAGGGCGCCAGCAGCGGATAATCGCGCTCGCGCAGTTCGTAGTAGTCCACGTCCAGGTAAAGCGAGAGCAGATAGATGGCAATGGAGTCGGCAAAGGCCGTCTCGTAGTATTCCTGGCGCGCGCGCTCGGCGTCGGGCACGGTGCTGGTTACAATCTTGCGCAACTCGTTGGCGTCGAGCGAGGTTTCGCCCTTCACCTTGTCCTGCACCTGCTTCCACACGAGGTCGGCAAAGGTCTGCGAAAAGCCGGTCTGCTCGGTAAAGGCGTGGGCCACGTTGATGAAGAATTCAAAGGCCACGGAGAAGCGGTCGTCCATCAGGCGGGTGGAGATGAAGACACACTGCGCATCGCCGAGAGTAAGATTACGGTGACAAACGGCGCGGTCGCTCAGTTCCACGTCGTAGCGGTCGGCAATCAGCGTCTGCTCGCCATCGGCCACGGTAAGGGGAACGAAGTAAAATGCCTTGCGCGCCATGACGGCGGCAATTGCCTGGGGCACGGCATCCACCATCCTCTGCAATTCGGCGGAAGAAAGATTGACTTCGCCGCTGGAGGCATAGCAGATCCCATTGGTGGCCTGTTGTACAGGCGAGAGCCGGAGAACTTCTGCCGGGGAATGCGTGGTTGCCTGTTGTGTATGGGCCATAGGAAACTAAGACATTCTACAGCACACCAGCGGCGGCTGCGAGAAATGGGGCCGCGGAAGAGGAGAAGCTATGCAGGCCGAGATCGATGAGCGCAAACCCAAGGTGCTGTTTGGTGGCGAACAGCATCCCCAGCCGGGTTGGTTCGTGTGGAGCGTGATGAAGGCCACACGCGTGCTTGGCTTTACTTTGCTATGGGCCGGCATTGGCATGGCCGTGGGACTGTTCTTCGGGATTCTGTTCGTGATGCTGGCCACTTCTTTCCAGCACCATGTGCCGGACATGAGCCTGGCCTACCGGGTGATCGCCGTGCCCGTGGCGGCGGTGTGCGGCGGGGTGGCATTCGTCTGGACGCTGGTGGGGATTTTTCGCGCCGGACGGGGAAAGCAGCAGGGCTGACACCCGGGGGTTGCCTGTCTGGCTACCAGCACGGTAAACTAAGTAGTCTGCGTTTTGCAGACGGATGAGGATTATGAAAGCATCAACCCACCCGAAATATGAAGAGGTCCAGGTGATGTGCGCTTGCGGTGCTCGTTTTACGACCCGCAGCACGAACCATGGCGACATCCACGTTGAAATCTGCTCGTCCTGCCACCCGTTCTTCACTGGCAAGCAGAAGATGTTGGACACTGCAGGACGCATCGAGCGCTTCCGCCGCAAGTACGCGAAGGTCGAGCCCAAGCAGAAATAGTCCCGTGGGTGATCGGGGTCTCCGGCAAGCGATCCTTGCTGGGGTGAAGATGCCCTCGGCGCAAGAAATTGAGCCCTCGCCAGAAGCGGGGGCTTTCTATTGCTCATCTAACCCAAAAGAGGACAAGGGCGCGATTCTGTTGCCGATGCGATGGGAATCTGTCACCTGGCCGCCGAATACAATAAAGACGTGCATAAGTATTTTGACAATCCGATGGTCCGGCAAGTGCCGGAGGGCGTGCGGGTACCCGCCGAGCTGAAGATCGCCAACGTGAGCATCCGGCCGGCGACGGTGCTGGCGCCGATGGCTGGCGTGACGGATACGGTGTTCCGCCGATTCATTCGCGAGATGGGCGGCTGCGGCCTGCTGATGACCGAGTTCACCTCGGCCGACGGCGTGGTGCGTTGGCGCAACGCTACCGCCAAGCGCTACCTGCACTTCGCTCCGGATGAGCATCCCATCAGCTCGCAGCTTTTTGGCTCCCACGCCGACGCGATGGCCGACGCCGCGAAGCGCATCCAGGACCATGGTTTTGACATGGTGGACTTGAACCTGGGCTGCCCCGCGAAGAAGGTTGTGAAGTGCAATGGCGGCAGCGGCCTGCTGCGCGACCTTCCCGCGATTCGCGAGATTTTTGAATCGGTGCGCAAGGCCGTTACGATCCCCTTTACAGTAAAGATTCGCGCCGGCTGGAGCGAGCGCGAGCTGGTTTATCACGAACTGGCGCGGATGGCCGAGGATTGCGGGCTGGATGCGATTGCCATCCACGCACGCACGCGTGAGCAGGGTTATACCGGCCAGGCGCAGTGGCAGTGGATCGGTGAGGTCAAGTCGCTGGTGAAGATTCCGGTGATCGGCAATGGCGACATCATCACTCCCGAGGATGCGCGGGCCATGGTAGCCGAGACCGGCTGCGACGGCGTCATGGTAGGTCGCGCCGCGGCGTCGAATCCTTGGATCTTCCGCCAGATTGCGCAGTTTACCGCCGATGGCCGTTATGAGGTTGCGTCGCGCGAGGACCGTTATAGGATGATCCACCGCTATTTCACCATGCTGGTGGAGGAGGAGTTTCCTGGCGCGCTAGGTAAAATGAAGCAGTTCGCCTCCTGGTTCACGCATGGCGTGCAGGGCGGGGCCAAGCTGCGCAAGGCGATCTATGACGCTCGCGAGCCGCGCCACGTGGTTGAGTCCGTGGATGTGTTTTTTGCCGGACCGGTTCCTGAGGAGCCGGCGCCCGCCGGTACTGCATTACTGGATCAAAGTAGTTAGGTACGGAAGTTTCTGCTTTTGCTTGGGTTGAGATTTGGAATGGAGCGATCGGGTTACAATTCCGTTGAGAAACGGAATGAATCGGTCCGGAAAGAGGAAGATATCGTGACTTCGCCGACGCGTAAATTTCGCCGTACGAAGGTGGATGTCCGGGTAAGGCTTCACTTCCCGGAGCGGGAGAGTGAGAGCGCCGTCGTCCGCACCTATGAGATGAGCGAGGGCGGCCTGAGCGTGTACACCACTGAGGCTTTGACCGTGGGGACAGCGCTGGAAGTGGAGTTTTCGTTGCCGGGCGTCAAGCCGTTCCGCACGCCGGCCGTGGTGCGCAATGTGCGCGGCTTCCGCTGTGGCCTACAGTTAACGGACCCCAGCAAGGAACAGCGCGCGGCGATTCTGCACTACCTGGCTTCAGTGGCGGACGTCATCGAGATCTGATTTCCCGCTTTGTCGAGGGGCTCCGCGGTGTAACGTCCCGCGTTGTCGCGGGTGATGGTGGCCCACACCGTGTTGGGATCGTGAGTGAAGACGGTGAGCCAGCGCTCCGGGATGGCGCTGCGGTAATAACGGTGTCGGTTGTCGATTGAGGCAATCGGCGAGAGGTCATAACCCATCACCCAGGTGGGTTGCAGGTGCGCCGCGGTGGGGATCAGGTCACCCGCATAAGCTGCGGTTTTCCCCTGGCTTTCCAGAATGACAATCTGATGATGCTCGGTGTGTCCGGGATAGAGTGCTACGCGTACGCCGGGCGCTAACTGCGCGTCTCCGTTGAGCAGAATGGCCTGCCCGTTGCTGAGCAGTGGGTCGTAGTTGTCGCTGAGGTAGCTGACGCGGTCGCGCTCGTGCTGCTGGTGCGCGTGCACCAGTTCTCCGCGCTGGAAGTAGTAGCGCGCGTTGGGAAACGTAGGAACCACATGGCCATCGGCGCGGCGCGTAGTATTCCACCCGCTGTGATCGAAGTGCAGGTGTGTGTTGATGACGATATCGAAGTCCTCCGGCGCAAAGCCCGAGGCGTGCAGGTTGTCGAGCAGCTTCGATTCGAGATCGAAGAGGGCGGCAGCTTTGTCTGGCAGCTTGCCGCGGCCAGCGCCGGTCTCAATCAGGATGGTGTGCTCCCCCGTGCGCACCACAAGAGAGTTCATTCCAACGTGCAGGCGATTCTGCGCGTCGGCCGGGTATTTCTTCTCCCACATAGGCTTGGGGACGACGCCGAACATGGCGCCACCGTCCAGGTAGTAGAGACCGTCGCTGACAACGGTGAGTTCGAAATCGCCAAGCGTGGTGCGGTGCATGCCGGTGTCCTTTTTGGGAGAGGTTGCTCGACGAACTGTTAGATGACGCGGGCGGCTGCGGGATGCGTGATTTGATGAGGCTGACGCAGGTTGCGAGTTATAATCGCCCGGCTTGTATTTCTAATGTGAGGGTGAGCTTCGATGAAGATTCGTGGATTGATTGCTGTTCTGCTGTTGAGCGCCATGACCGTGGTGGCACAGGACGCTCCGAAGGCGGATGACCATGCCATGTGCACACGCAACAAAAGCGGCAAGATGACCTGTTGCAAGAAGGACAAGCAGGGGAATCAGAAAATGTGCTGCAAAAAGAATCACGGCGACAAGAAGGACAAGAGCGCGGACTCCGACAATAAGTAGGTCTGAGGGTAAAGAGTAATCAAACAGTAAACAATGCGATGGGCGGCGTGATCTGCCCATCGCATTGCTAACAAAAGACTTAACGCGAGTTCAGAGCTTCGAGGACGCGATCAAAGTCTTCCAACGTTTTATATTCCAGCACAATCTTGCCCTTGCCCTTGCGGTCATGGATCTGCACCTTGATGCCTAGGGTGCGCTGAAGCTGCTGCTCCGCCTCGCGGACATTCGGGTCCAGCATGCGCTGAACTTTCTCCGGCTGCGGCGTTGGGTGCATCAGGTTATATACGGAGCCTTCCACCTGGCGCACTGACATGGAAAGCTGCACAGCGCGCTGCGCCAGTTTCAGGATGGCCTCCGGTGAGTCCAGCCCCATCAGGGCCTTGGCGTGGCCAAAAGCCAACTTGGAGCTTTCCACCATCCTCAGTACGTCTTCCGGCAATTTCAGCAGGCGCAGGAAGTTGGCGACCGACGACCGGTCCTTGCCGGTGCGCTGGGCCATCTGCTCCTGAGTTAGTCCGAACTCGCGTGAGAGGCGCTCGTAGGCCTTGGCCTGCTCGACGGGGTTCAGATCCTCGCGCTGGAGATTCTCGATAATCGTGATCTCCATGGCCTGTTCGTTGGAGACCTGGCGGACAATGGCGGGCACGGTGGCCTTCCCTGCCATCTTGGAAGCCATCAAGCGGCGCTCACCGGTGATGAGTTGGAAGCGCTCACCTGCCCGGCGGACGGTAATGGGCTGCACCACGCCGGAGGCTTTGATGGACTCGGCGAGTTCCTGTAGCGCCGTCTGATCGAAGTATGCGCGGGTCTGGTAGGGGTTGCGGTCGATCTGCTCGACCGGGAGTTCGCGGACGCTGTCTCCGGCGGGTTGCTGCGACTGCGCCGGGGCGGCTGCTTGCGAGCCGCGGGCGGCGGGCAGCAGCGTGTCCAGTCCGCGGCCGAGAGCTTTGTGCTTATTTGTGCTTACAGTCAAGGGTGACCTCTCTAAACGATAGGCTGCGCCGGGGCAGCCGCGCGATTCCGGATGCGCTTCAGAACTTCCTCGGCCAATTGCATATAGCTTTCGGCACCGCGGGACTTGGCGTCGTACAGAATCGCGGGTTTGCCATGGCTGGGAGCCTCTGCCAGGCGCACATTGCGCGGAATCGGCGTTTCGTACAGTAATTCCCCGAAGAAATTCTTCAGTTCGTTGGTAACGCCCTGGGCCAGGTTGGTGCGGTCGTCGTACATGGTCAGCACGACTCCCTCGACAAACAGGCCGGGATTCAGTGTTTGGCGTATGCGCTCAATGGTATCCAGCAGCTCGCTAACGCCTTCCAGGGCGAAATACTCGGCTTGCATGGGCACCAGGACGGAATCGGCGGCCACCAGCGAGTTTAGGGTAAGCAAATCGAGAGCTGGCGGACAATCGAGGACAACTATCTCAAACTGTTCGCGTATCAATTGCAGCGCATGGCGCAGGCGATATTCGCGATACTCGGCGTTGACCAGCTCGACGTTGGCGCCGATGAGGTTCTTGGACGAGGGGATCAGCTTGAGATGGTCGAGTTCCGTGGACTGCAAAAGTTCCGGCGCCTCCAGGTCGCCCATTAACAGGGCGTAGGTGCCGGGGCGGTCTGCATCTTTCACAAGTCCAAGCCCCGAGGTGGAGTTGGATTGCGGATCGCAGTCGATGAGCAGGGTTGGGACACCTTGCGTGGCGAAACTGGCGGCCAGATTGATGCTGGTCGTGGTCTTCCCCACCCCGCCTTTCTGGTTGGCAATGGCGATAACCCGAGACATAACCACTCCGGCAGCCGGAAGTAGGACGGCATCGGCTGCACAATCGAACAAGTTCAGAGTACTGGTTGCTGAGGCGCGGGACAACCACGACGTCATGTATGGGGCTGTGAATGCGGTGGATAAATGCAAATAGCTGTGGAGAACCCGGGAAGTATGTTCCACGTGGAACAGGGTGAGGTCTTGGGGCGGTGTTCCTAACGGACGGTGTAATGTGCGTGCTGCTGGTTTTGAGCGCCTGTGACTATCCTGTGCGAGACTCGGATTACGCCTGGATTCTGTGTTCCACGTGGAACATTAAGCCATTGCGGCTCATGGTGTTCCACGTGGAACATTGCAGCGCAACTGGATGTGGATAAAACGGAGGAAAACGTCAGCCCCTGGCGCGCCAGCGAAGCAGGATGCGGCTCTCCGAACCGGGGAGCGGAAGGAAAGAGCTGGCTCCCTCAGGAAGCAACTCCAAGGCTTTCTCGCGCTGCGCATCGCCGATTAGAATCGCCAATTTGCCGCCGGGGGCAATCAGACGATGGGCCAAAGGAAGTACAGCCTCAAACTTCTCTACGGCGCGCAGAGTAACCGTGGCGGCCTGCGCCTGCACGTCCTCAGCGCGAGAGTTGAGCACGGTAAGACCCGGGAGATTGACCGCGCGCGAAACCTCGCGCAGGAAGGTAGCCTTTTTGCCGTGGGCCTCAATCAGCGTGACCTCTAGCCCCGGCGCCCAGAACTTCATGGGCAGTCCGGGAAAGCCGGCGCCGCTGCCCACGTCAAAGAGAGACCCTGTGGCGTCTCGTGAGAAGAGCTGCGCGGCGGCAAACAGAGATTCGCCAAAGTGGCGCGTCACCATCTCCTCTTCGTTGCGCAGGGCGGTCAGGTTCATGTGCTGGTTCCAACGCACCAGCAGATCGAGATGGGCCAGGATGCGGGCGACGAGCGGATCGTCCAGAGCATCCGGCGGAAGATAGGGCGCGAGAAGCTCGCGCAAACGGGTGGCATCCATGGAGACAGAATAAATGCGAGAGGGTAAAAGCGCCAAAGTCGTAGTTTACTACATAGATATATGTCGATCTAAAGACACAGCAATACGAGCGCTCCGCGGAGCGCCCGTATGATGAAAACCCTTTAAAAACCAGGGTGCGAAAGCGTGTCCAGTTGCGGAATCATCTCGCGATAGACCTGATCGTCCACAACCGTCTGCCAGTGATGCGTCAGCCGGGCCGCGCCCACTCCGCCCAGGAAGATGACCACCAGAAGGATGGCCGCCGCCACCGGAGAAACCACGCGCTGGCGCCAACGCTCGGCGGCCGTAGCAGCCTTTTGTGGCGGCAGGGAGAGTTGCAACGCGTTCTGGGTTCCGCAGCTAGCGACGCACTCCATGCAGGCCGTGCATTCCACGGAGCGGACCACCACCAGCTTGTTCACCGGCAGCGTTTGCGGGCAGGCTTTGGCGCACTTGCCGCAGTCGATGCAGGCCTCCGCGTCGCGGCGGATGCGCACCGGGCTGAAGGCGGAAACCAGCGACATCAACGCGCCGTAAGGACACATATAGCGGCACCAGAAGTTCTTGATAACCACCGAGAGCAGCATCAGCACGACCACAATGACCATCGCCGTGGTGCTCATGCGCAGGAAGAAGTGCAGCATCTTCACGTCGGCCAAGACGCCATACGGCTGCATCATGAAGTCTTCCAGCGCCGCAGCCGTCATGCCGCCAACGATGAAGACGAAGAATGCCAGCAGCAGATACTTGATGCCGCGCAGTCCGAGATCCAGCCAGCGCGGCAGCACAATGTTGCGTCCCAGCAGCTTGCGGCCCAGCTTCCAAAGGTATTCGGAGAGCGTTCCGATGGGGCATAGCCAGGAACAGAAGGCGCGCTTCATGACCAGGCTCATCACCACAAACACCAGGAACAGCACCATGGCCGCTGGATGAATGGCCGGGACATGGCCGGTGGCAATGAAATAGCGGGTATTCATCAGGCCGGCGATAGGCAACCATCCATCCACACCGGCAGGACGGGAAACGTGCGGGCCGCTCTGACCGGTTTCAAAATAACGGACGAAAAAATAAAACTGCGCGCACAGAAAAATGTTCAGCAGGATGAAGACCGACTGCACGATGAGGCGCACGCGCTGCGAGCGATCCGGCTCCAGGCGGCGAATTTGTTTCTTTTTGCCCGTACTGGCCTCTGGGGCGGGGATGGGCGTACTTGCTTCCACTGCGGACTCCATAGGATTCGACATATCGATAAAAGCGAGAGAAATGTCCCTCACTTTTAGCCTATGGGCACGATGAACATACGACTATGACATTTGTCACAATAAGGCGGCGCAGGATGCCAAAGGAGAAGAGCGGAATACGACAAGCGTCAGCTATCTGACGGCTTAGATTCTTTCCGCTGCCGCGTCTGTACTTCAATGTGCACATTTACCAGCGACACTGCCGCAGGTGTAACTCCAGGCAGGCAAGAGGCTTGGCCAATGGTCTGCGGGCGCAGACGCGAGAGTTTCTCCTTCATCTCGCGTGAGAGGCCGGCGATGTTCGAGTAATCGAACCACTCCGGGATCGCTTTGCCCTCGGCCTTTTTCAGGCGTTCGATGGCCTTCTCCTGCTGTTGCAGGTAGCCTGCGTATTTAACTTCTGTTTCCACCGATTTGAGTTCCACCCACACGGAGCGAGGGATGGGTGGATCGCCTTCGTTTACCGGCGGCAAACATGGGGCACCCTCACGAACAAATATCTCCGGTGCCAGGCGGCGGCACACCGGCGCAAGGTCATCGATGCTCACCTCTGGGCGGCGCAGAACCTGCGCCCAAGTCTGTCCGGCGAGGTTGCTGCCCGGGAGCTTTTCGAGCAGTGCCGCGGGTACCTCGCTTACGTGCTCTTTTTCAAGCTGCGTGCGCAAAAGTACCATGCGCTGCTGGCGCGCCGTAAACTCATTCCACGCTTCGACGCCGATCAGTCCAATGCGGCGTCCGTGCGGCGTAAGGCGGCGGTCGGCGTTATCGATGCGCAGGTGCAGGCGGAACTCGGCGCGCGAGGTGAACATGCGGTACGGCTCGTTGGTCCCTTTGCTGATGAGGTCGTCGATGAGGATGGCCGTGTAAGCCTCGCTGCGATTCAGGATCAGCGGCGGTTCGTCCTTCAGTTTGAGCGCGGCGTTGATGCCGGCCATCAATCCCTGGCAGGCCGCTTCTTCGTAGCCGCTGGTGCCATTGATCTGCCCGCCCAGGTAAAGGCCGCGGATTTTGCGGGTCTCCAGCGTGCGCTCCAACTCGGTGGAGTCGATGGCGTCGTACTCAATCGCATAGCCGGGGCGCAGCATGTCGGCCGTCTCCAGGCCGGGAATGCTTTTGAGGATGGCCTGCTGCACGTCCACGGGCAGAGAGGTGCTGAGTCCGTTGATGTAAATCTCGTGCGTGTTCAGGCCCTCAGGCTCCAGATAGAGCTGGTGCGTGGGCTTGTCGGGGAACTTGACGATCTTGTCCTCAATGGACGGGCAGTAGCGCGGCCCGGTGGACTTGATCTGTCCGCTGTACATCGGCGAGCGATGCACGTTGGCCAAAATGATCTGCCGCGTCTCTTCCGTGGTGTGCACGATGTAGCACGGCACCTGCGCCTGCGTAATGCTGCGGGTTCGGAAGCTGAAAGGCGTCGGCTCCGCGTCGCCGGGTTGCGGCTGGAAGCGAGACCAGTCAATGGTGCGTCCGTCCAGCCGCGGAGGCGTGCCGGTCTTCAGCCGGCAGTGGCGCAGGCCAAGAGCCTTTAGATTCTCGCCGAGCAGCACCGAGGCCGGTTCGCCGCTGCGTCCCGCGGGGTAACTCTGCTCGCCCATGTGGATCAGCCCGTTGAGGAACGTTCCCGTGGTGACCACCACGGCGCGCGCGCCAATCTCGCGGCCGTCGCGCACGCGCAGGCCCGTCGCGTGGCGCTGGCCGTCGCGCTCCTCGGTCAAGACCTCACAGACCTCGGCCTGCTTGATGTGCAGGTCAGGCTGCGCCTCCAAAACTTCGCGCATCTTCTGCCGATAGGCTTGCTTGTCGCACTGCGCACGTGGTGACCAAACGGCCGGTCCGCGCGAGGTGTTCAGCAACCGGAACTGGATGCCCACGGCATCGGTAACCTCGCCCATGATGCCGCCCAGGGCGTCGATCTCGCGAACGAGATGCCCTTTTGCAATGCCGCCAATAGCGGGGTTGCAGGACATCTGCGCGATGAGGTCGGCGTTCAGCGTGAACAAAGCAGTGCGCAGCCCAAGGCGCGCCGAGGCCATGGCAGCCTCGCACCCGGCATGGCCGGCGCCTACCACGGCAACGTCGAAATGTTCGCTGAACGGCATGAGCGAGTGAGAAACTCCTAGGTCTATTTTATTCGATGCAAGGGAACACAAAATAAAAGCCCGGCCGAAGCCAGGCTATCCCTGCATTTGCGCTGCGCGCGCGTCTCTACTTGCGACCCTTCACGCGGTCGTAGTGGTAGCTTACGCTCACCGAGCCGAGTCCTTCGTTGTACAGGCTGGTGGTGCCCAGGGCTTCCTTCAGCAGCTCGCTGAACTTGTGCAACTCGGTGAGCTGATCGGCCGTGGCGGGGACTTCGAACTTGGAGGTTTGAAAGAATTTCTGGAAGCCGCGGTCCAGCAGCGTGGCCGGCTCTCCGCCTACGAGGCAGGTAGGAAAGCCCACCAGGCGGGCGGCCTTTCCCTGGGCTTCAATCTCTGCCGTGCAGCCGCCCAGCGTGACGCGGTCATGCGCGCCCGGCGTGACCGTGCAACCTTGCTGAGCCAGCCAATCCAGCGCATCCTTCAATGAGCGCACCGGCCGCTTCAATGGAGCAAAATTCGTCATCCTATCCCCCCGCGAAAACGCAACTAAACACTCTCGCACAAGCCGCAGCTTTGGGCAACCGGCGCGTTTACGGACGTGCGCCTGGATTCCATGCGGGCTTCCAATTGGTGTTCGCCAGCCACTCCACGGGCTTCAGCATGGACTCGATGGCCCGCGCCATGTGGTCGAAGTCGATGTGCGCCAAATCGTCCGAGGGGCGGTGGTAGTGCTTGCCCAGCCCGTAGCTGCTGACGGTCTGCGCCACAATGCCGCGGCGGGCCAGCGCAATGTTGTCCGAGCGCTCAAAGAAATGCTGCTCCGGATGCGGATCGGCCGTCAGCGGCGCGCCGCGCTGTGCCAGCTCCGGGCCGAGGTTCGAGCGCTCCCAGCCGGTAAGAAACAGCTCGTGCGGCTTCAGAAAGGGATCGGGCAGGCCGATCATCTCAAACTCCAGGTTGGCCACAATCGATTCCAGCGGCGCGGGCGGATGTTCGAGAAAATAATGATTGCCCTGGCCTCCGGTCTCCTCGCTGCCGAAGCAGACAAAGATCACCGTGCGCCGCGAGCGCTTCTGGGCCAAGGTGCGTGCCAGCTCCAGCACGGCAGTTGAGCCGCTGGCATCGTCGTCAGCGCCGTGGAAGATGACCTCGCCATTCGCCGTGTTGCGCACGCCCAGGTGATCGAGGTGCGCCGTCAGCAGCAGCACTTCATGAGAGAGCACGGGGTCCGAGCCGCGCAGGACGCCCATGGCGTTGTAGGTGTGGCCGCCGGAGGGAAGATCGACCTGCTGCACCTTCGCCTCGTCGAGCCCGAAGGATTGAAACTGACTGGCAATGTAGGTGGCCGCAACAAACTCGTCGTGCGTGGCGCTGCCGCGCCCGCGCAACGCGTCGCTGGCCAGAAAGCCAAGCTCGCCGTGAATGTGAGCCGCGATGACGGCACGATCCTGCGCGAAAAGCGTGGAGGCGGAAAGGAGAACAAAAATCAAGGTGAATCGACGAAATGCCATGAGCGATTGTATCCAAGGAGAAGTGCCCGGGAAACCTGTCTTACGAGCGAAGGTGCGGTACTTCGAAGATGGCCTGATGGTAACTAGTATTTGCAAAAATGCCGGCGTCCTTGCCCGGCAACTTGTACTATTGCTGCGTCGGAAAAAATCCGCGGGAGTTACACCTTGGTTAAACGCATTGGAGCGGTCGCCTTCATTTTCGTCTGTACAACCATTGCCTGGATGATTCTTGCGGCAGTAACACAGAGCCGCACGAGCGCCTACGATGTCCGCTTACGGCAGAGAGTGTCAAGCCTGTGGGGAGCGCCGCATGTGCAGGAAGCGCCCACCGCGACTCTGGTATCGTCCGTAAGTCGCCAAAAGGAGACGGAAGAGAACGGAAAGAAGATCATTCGCACCGTCGTTGATGAGATCAAAACCCCTGAGGCCGTGGAACACACGAAAGCCGAGGTAAACTTCCATCTCGATTACCGGCAAAAAGGACTGCTCTGGTATAGCACCTATAAGGTCGGATTCCACAGCGACTATACGTTCCGTAACACCACGGACAAGTCCGGAACCCTGGCGTTTAAGTTTCCCTTCCCCGCCGCCAACGCAGTCTATGACGATCTGAAACTCACAATAAACGGCCAGCCGCAAGCGTTTGATAACACTAACGAAGCGCTCACAACGCAAATTCCGCTACAGGCGGGCGAAGCGGTGCAAGTTGCCGTGACCTATCGATCCCAGGGCCTGGATAGCTGGACCTATCGCTTCTCAGACGGCATAGCCCAGGTTCACGACTTCGAATTACAGATGACCACCGATTTCAAGAACGTGGACTTTCCGGATAACACGCTCTCTCCGGGAAATAAGCGCGAAACCCAAAACGGCTGGGTGATGACCTGGCAATACGACAAGCTCGTCTCTGGGTGTCAGATTGGATTGTCTATGCCGCAAAAGCTGCAACCAGGGCCGCTCGTAGGCGAAATCAGTTTCTTCGCACCGGTATCGCTTTTCTTCTTCTTTTTCGTGATGCTGGTGATCACCACCCTGCGCCAGATCGAAATGCACCCAGTGAACTATTTCTTTCTGGCATGCGCTTTCTTTTCATTCCATTTGATGATGGCTTATCTGGCGGATCACATCTCCATTCATGCCGCCTTTTTGATCAGTTCCATCGTGTCCATATTCCTTGTGGTTTCCTATCTGCGCCTGGTCGTGGGCTTTCGCTTTGCCATGGTGGAAGCAGGTATCGCACAACTGATCTATCTGGTGTTGTTCTCATACGCTTTCTTCTTCGACGGCTATACAGGACTAACAATCACCATTGGATCGGTGCTGACACTGTTTATCCTGATGCAAATCACGGGACGAATTCGTTGGCAGGAACGTCTTCCGCTCGATGCTCCTGTAAAACTTCCCCGGGCCAATTCCGCTCGCGGTGGTCCTAGTGAGCAACGGTAGAGTAAAGAAGAAGGGCGGCCGCTGGGGCCGCCCTTCTGTTGAGTCTTGCTGTTTCGCGCAGGGTACGTGGCAAACGCCGCTTCCGTGCGCTCCGCACTCGCTGTACGGCAAAAGCGCCGCCCAGTGATTGCTCCGCTTAGGCCGGACTGGGACGCTCGCCGGGGTTCAATCCTGGCTGGCGGTTTGGCTCCGGACGCAGCACCTGCTGCACTCCGCTGCCGCTATCGGACGGCGGCGTGTTGCGGTCGGGCATCGGGTTGCCGGCGATGATCGCCTGCAACTCTGCGGCGTCCAGCACTTCGCGATCCAGCAGCGCCTTGGCAATGCTCTCCAGCACGTCGCGGTTGCTGCCCAGCACGTCGAACGCCGTCTTGTAGGCGGTGTCGATGAAGCGGCGAACCTCGGCGTCAATCTCGCGCGCCGTCTCCTCGGAGTAGTCGCGATGCTGCGAGAGCTCGCGGCCCAGGAAGATCTGCTCTTCCTTCTTGCCGAAGGTGAGCGGCCCGAGCTGGCTCATGCCCCACTCGCAGACCATCTTGCGAGCCATTTCCGTGGCGCGCTCAATGTCGTTGCCGGCGCCGGTGGTCATCGTCTGCAGGAAGATTTCCTCGGCGACGCGGCCGCCCATCAGGATGGCCAGTTCGCTTTCCAGGTAGGTGCGGTTGTAGCCGTGCTTGTCATCGATCGGCAACTGCATGGTCAAGCCCAGGGCCATGCCACGCGGAATGATGGTGACCTTGTGCAGCGGGTCGGCGCAGGGCACCTTGGCTGCCACCAGGGCGTGACCAGCCTCGTGGTAGGCCGTAATGCGCTTTTCCTCTTCGCTCAGCAGCATGGACTTGCGCTCAGCGCCCATCATCACCTTGTCCTTGGCCAGTTCCATGTCGTACATGAGGACCGACTTGCGATTCTGGCGGGCGGCCAGCAGAGCAGCCTCATTGACCATGTTGGCCAAGTCAGCGCCGCTGAAGCCGGGTGTGCCGCGGGCAAGCACCGAAAGATCGACGTCGTCGTTGATGGGAATCTTGCGGGTGTGAACCTTCAGAATCTCCTCGCGGCCGCGCACGTCAGGACGCGCTACCACCACGCGGCGGTCAAAGCGGCCGGGGCGCAGCAGCGCGGGATCGAGCACGTCGGGGCGGTTGGTGGCCGCCACCAGGATGACGCCTTCGTTCGACTCGAAGCCGTCCATTTCCACCAGCAACTGGTTCAGGGTCTGTTCGCGCTCGTCGTGACCGCCGCCGAGGCCGGCGCCGCGATGGCGTCCCACGGCGTCGATTTCATCGATGAAGATGATGCAGGGAGCGTTCTTCTTGCCCTGCTCAAAGAGGTCGCGCACGCGGCTTGCGCCCACGCCCACGAACATTTCGACGAAGTCCGAGCCGGAGATGGAGAAGAAGGGCACATTGGCCTCACCGGCCACGGCGCGCGCCAGCAAGGTTTTGCCCGTTCCCGGAGGTCCAACCAGCAGCACGCCCTTGGGAATGCGGCCGCCCAGCTTCTGGAACTTCTGCGCCTCGCGCAGGAACTCAATGATCTCCTGCAGTTCTTCCTTGGCCTCGTCCACGCCGGCCACGTCTTTAAAGGTGATCTTCTTCTGCTGCATGGAGAGCAGGCGCGCGCGGCTTTTGCCGAACGACAGCGCCTTGTTTCCGCCCGACTGCATCTGGCGGATCATGAAGAACCAAAGGCCGAGAATGACCACGAGCGGCAGGATCTGGAACAGCAGGTTGGGCCAGCCGTTGCCGCTGGCATCCTTTACCGTAATGTTCACGCCCTTGTCGCGCAGGCTCTTGTACATGTCGGTGTAGTTGGGCGGAACCGTGGAGTGGAAGCCGGCTTTTTCATCCTTGTAGCTGCCACGCACCTCGGGCCCATTCACCGTAACGTCCTTGATCTTGCCCTGATCAACCTCCGACAGGAACTGCGAGAAGTTGATCTCACGCTCTTTGGCGCCGGCGCTATTGTTCTTCACTACGGAATAGAGCAATACGCCGGAGAGGATGATGACGACCCAGAAGACAATTTGTTTGACGGTCGAGTTCACCTGTGACTCCTATAGAAACCACGAAAGGGCCTATTGCAGACCATTCCTGCAAGTTAGATGCCCCGCTGGGCGGTAAGACCCAGCTTTTTCCACATCCCTGATTTTACCTGTTTTACCGGTCCGGCGCTTAGCAGCAGGTATCCCACTGCCAACTGTAAACAAAACAGCGGCGCAGGGAGTGCCCTTGGCCCGGTAGCCAGAACGTGATTGAAAGATACGGGAACAGAGGAAAAAGAGTTCAATTCCGGGGCATACACAACCCGCCCAGCTCCGGCGCGGCAAAGATAAAGGGCAAATTGCGCTCACGGGTGGGCGCGCCCAGCCCAAAGCCGGCCAGCCACTGCGGACCCACCTGGAATCCGTAATAGGTCACATCCAGATCGACGCGCCGGGCCGACTGGCGATCCAGCAGCGCGCAAACTGAAATCGAGGCCGCTCCGCGCGCCTTCAGGTTGCGCACCAGGAACTCGGTGGTCAGCCCCGAACTGACAATGCCGTCGCAGAGCAACACGTGCTGGCCGTCCACGTCGAGTTCCGGAGTGTAGAAGATTTCCGTGGTGGAAATATTGTTCTCATTGATTTCACGGACGTTGGTGCGCACAAACTGGCAGCGAACGTCGCCGTGAAGGGAGCGCAGCAGGTCGGCCAGAAAGATGAACCCGTTCTCCAGCACCCCGATGCAGTAAATGGCGCGGCCCTCGTAATCATGAGAAATACGGCGGCCCAGGGCGGCAATACGTGCCTGTAGCTGCGCCTGCGAGACTACGACATCGTAGTTTTCCAGTGGCAATGTCTTGAACGAAAGTTGCGCCAAAGCGGACC
Organism: Acidobacteriota bacterium; assembly: GCA_031296105.1. Classification (GTDB taxonomy): domain Bacteria; phylum Acidobacteriota; class Terriglobia; order Terriglobales; family Acidobacteriaceae; genus TOLSYN. The sequence goes on from JARLGJ010000020.1 coordinate 162,089, forward strand.
GTCCCGTGGTCAAAGTGTTACAGGTATTGCCATTTGTGCTGCATACATCAATAGCAATCGCGTTGCCATCTCCAGGGGTCCAGGCAAATTGTTTGGCCACTGGCAATCCCGGTGCCCAAAGCACCTGATCGCGGCTGAGAACGACCGGCCAATTTTTGCGGACCGCGCCCGTAACCATCAATCTTTGCAACAAACGAGTGACTTTCTCCTCCCCCTTGGAGAACAGTGGGAGGAAGCGGTCACCTGCCTGAAGGTTGCGTACCACCAGTGGACCATTGAGGTCAGCGGCGCGCAAGAGATCTGCACGATGGTACACAAGTTTGGCTGAATCTTCGTTCAACACAGTAGCACGAATCGCAGTTTCCGGACCCCCGAAAAACCCGCCCACCTGGACACTGCCGGGGAAAGGAAGCTCCAAAGAGTATCCGCCCTCAGCGGCTTCGGCCTCGGCGGAGAAAAGGAACAGGCGCGACGGCCCCTGAGGGTCGCGCACCACCTGCGCCACATAGCCCTTGGGCAGGGCAAGTTGCTCGGCCCGTCCGGCCAGGGCAAACTCCCGCAGCTCTTCCAGGTGCGCAAAATCAAGCGACAACCCAAGATAGCGGCAAACACGGCGCAGCAGGCGGCGTTGCATGGCAATGGGCTGCGTCGTCAGGCTCTCCAACTCGATTCCCTGCTCGGGGTCGGGATCGGGGCCCAGCGCGGCATCAGTCAGGCGGTCGAAGAACTCGTTCTCGGCGGCGGCAATCTCCGCGGTGTCGCTCAAGGCCTGGCGCAGACGCGGATTGTAATCGCGCTCCAGGGAGGGCAACAGTCCGGAGCGGACCCGGTTGCGGGTGTATTCGGGACTCTGATTGCTGGAGTCCTGGCGGTAACTCTGCCCCAGAAGGTTCAGGTACTCTTCCACCTCGCGGCGGGAGGTGGCCAGCAGGGGCCGTATGATGCGCGCCCCGGAGCCATTGTCCCCGCTGTTGTCCAGGGTGGATACATGGAAGCGGGAAAACTCAAAGCTGGAGTGAATGCCGGCAAGGCCATTGGTTCCAGCGCCGCGCATCAGGCGCAGCAGAACCGTCTCCGCCTGGTCATCGCGGGTGTGGGCCGTGGCCACCGCGTTGAGGCGCAGGGCGGCGGCGGCCTTTTGGAAGAACGCGTAACGGGCGCGGCGGCCGGCAGCTTCCAGAGAGAGGTGGAAGAGCGTGGCCAAGGCGGAGACGTCTTCGGACTCGATGGCCGCTTCCAAATTGTGTTGCGCCGCCAGGTCGCGCACAAACTGCTCGTCGGCGTCGGATTCGGCACCGCGCAGGCGATGATTCAGATGCAGCACGAAGGGCACAACGCCAAAGCCCGGAGCCAGCTCCAGAAAGGCGCGCAGCAAGGCCACGGAATCTGCTCCGCCGCTTACGGCGATGCCGACCCGCTCGCCGGGGCGAACCAGGCGAAGCTTGCGAATGTACTGCTCCAGCGCCTTTACCATCGCACCATCATATCCCGGCACCATGGTAAGTGCGGAGTAGAGAAATAGATACACGGCCTACCGGCCAATTGCCTTAACGGACACTGTCCTTTTGGATTCCCAAGGTCATCATTTTGAGCGTTGTTCCTAAAGTGAAATCTGGCAGCATCCGAAGTTTGAAACAACGTCTTGGCCTGCGGCGAGAGCGGGGCCAAGATGAAGCTGGAGGAAGCCATGCCGCTCAACTTACCCGCCCTTTCGAGCCCGCCGTTGCCCGCGCCTCCAAGTTTTGAGGAGTGCGGTGTTCCCGCGGACAGCGCCAGACAGGTGATGATTGTTTCTCCCCTGGAGGTCGCCATGCTGCTCGATTGGTTCGAGGAAGACGACGACTAGGCTACCCACCTGTGAAGTTCCTCCTGTAAATGAAAAGGGCAAGCCGCGCGGCTTGCCCTCTTTTTAACTTGCGAGTTTTTATGCCAGCGTTGTGCTGCGCGACTCGTTTAGCTTCTTGACGCGCTCCACGAACGTGGCTAATGCCATGCTGCCCTCGGCCTTTTCCTGGCCGCGCACGCGCACGTTCACTTCGCCCGTTTCCGCTTCCTTGTCGCCCACCACCAGGATGAACGGAACCTTCTGCAAGGCGTGCTCGCGGATTTTAGCGTTCATCTTCTCGTTGCGCGAATCCACTTCAACGCGCGCTCCCGAGGCCTTCAAGGCCGCGGCAACTTTCTCCGCGTACTCCTGATGGCGTTCAGCGATGGGCACCACGGCCACTTGCGTCGGCGACAGCCACAGGGGGAAGGCGCCGGCGTAGTGCTCGATCAGCACGCCGAAGAAGCGCTCCACCGAGCCGTACAGCGCGCGGTGCACCATCAACGGCTGATGGCGCTGGCCATCTTCGCCCACGTACTCCAGCTCAAAGCGCTTGGGCAGGTTGAAGTCGAACTGCACGGTGGAGAGCTGCCACAGGCGGCCGATGGCGTCCACCAGCTTGACGTCGATCTTCGGCCCGTAGAAAGCCGCTTCGCCAGGGATGAACTTGTAGGGAATCCCCTTGCGCTCCAGCACGGTCTTCAAAGAGTTCTGTGCCAGCTCCCACTGCTCGGGAGAGCCGACGTAGTGCGTGCGGTCCTCGGGATCCCAGGCCGAGAGTTCGACCTTGAAGTCCTGGAAGCCGTAGGTGTGCAGCACGCTGATGGCGAAGTCGATGCAGCCTTCCACTTCGCTTTCAATCTGCTCCGGAGTGCAGAAGATGTGTGCGTCATCCTGGGTAAAGCCGCGGACGCGCATCAGTCCGTGCATTACGCCGGAGCGCTCGTAGCGGTACACCGTTCCCAACTCGCCCAGGCGCACCGGAAGGTCGCGGTAGCTGCGGAGCTGATCCTTGTAAATAAGGATGTGGAAGGGGCAGTTCATGGGCTTCAGACGGTATTCGGCGTCGTCCAGCTCCATGGTGTCGAACATGTTCTCAGCGTAAAAGCCCTCGTGTCCCGAGGTCTGCCACAGGGCGCGGCGCGCCACATGCGGCGTAAACACCAGGGAGTAGCCGCGCTTCAGGTACTCGGCGCGCAGCCAGTCTTCCATGATGGTGCGGATCAACCCGCCCTTGGGATGCCAGAAGATCAATCCCGGGCCGGCCAGTTCCTGGATGGAGTACAGGTCGAGCTGCTTGCCCAGCGCGCGATGGTCGCGGCGCTTGGCTTCCTCGAGCTGCTTCATGTACTCATCCATCAGCTTCTTGGAATAGAAGGAGGTGCCGTAGATGCGCTGGAGCTGCGGATTGCCTTCCTTGCCCAGCCAGTAGGCGCCGGCAATGTTCAGCAGCTTGAAGGCCTTGATGCGGCCCGTGGACGGAATGTGCGGCCCGCGGCAGAAGTCCACGAACTTGCCCGTCTTGTACAGTGACACCTTCTCACCGGGCTGGACGAACTGCTCGATGAAGTGGCACTTCATGAAGTCGCCTTCGTCCTTGAAGCGCGAGAGGCCCTCGTCGCGGTCCAAGAACTCGCGCGCAAAGGGCTCGTTGCGGTCCACGATCTCCTTCATCTTGGCCTCAATCTTAATGAGGTCTTCGGGAGTGAAGGGCGTTTCGCGCAGGAAGTCGTAGAAGAAGCCGGTCTCGGTGGCCGGGCCGTGGCCCAGCTTGGTCTCCGGGAAGAGTTCCAGAACAGCGGCCGCCAGAAGGTGCGCCGAGGAGTGATGGAAGACGTCGAGCGCCTCGGGATCTTTTTCCGTAAGCAGGCGCAGGCGCACGTCCTGCTCCAGGGGCCGGGTCAGGTCAATGGTCGCCATTGCGCCGTCGTTGAGCGGCGCCACCTGGGCGGCCAGGGCTGCGTCGGCCAGGCGCGGCGAAATGGACTTTGCGATATCCAGGGCGGTGGTGCCCTGAGGAACTTGCTTGATGCTGCCGTCGGGTAGTTGAACTTTGATTTCTGACATAGGGTAGGTCTCCGCTCGCGCCTACAAGTGCGCAATGCAGAAAATAGTGACCACTCAAGGATAAAGAGTTCGCCGAGGAGAAGCAAACCGGGGAATCATGAGGAACATGCTGCCGTGCGTTCGAGTTGGGAGCCTCTGATTGGTGGACGAAGCGCAGCCGCTTACGCGATTCGCGCCTCGTTGCGCGTGGCCAGGCTCCTCTGAATGCTCTCCACGGTTTTGCGCAGGCCGGCGGATTTGACGTAGGCGGCGTCGGCACCGGCCGCCTGCCACTCGCTGGCCGGGATGGGCCACGAGGAGAGGATCACCGACAAGGGACGCTCGCTGCAGGCGTTGGCGCAGCGCACCACGTCGTAGCCCGAGTGATCGTTTTCCATGTGCAGGTCGGTAACCACCAGGTCGAAGGCAAAGATGGAGAGCACGGCCTGCGCCTCGGCGGCCGAGGCCGCGGTGAGCACGTCGAATTCGCGGTGTTCAAAGACCGTTCCCAGCACGTCGCGGGCGGCGGCGTCATCATCCACCAGTAGCATCGAAGGCTTGACGAAGTTCGGCATGTCAGGAGCGTAGCACCGGGCATCCTCTTCAGCACGATGCCGGAAGGCACGGGTGGCTGGGACTACGATGCGGCCAGAATGCGTCCAACCGGGCCGTAATCCATGGCCCCGGGGACGTGTCCTTGTGGGGGAAATTGCCCTGCGAGTGAAAAAAACGCCCGGCCGCTCGGGGCCGGGCTGGCGCGATACAGCTACACCGTTATTTGGAGACGGAACTCAACGGCACGCGGCGCTCGCAGTCCTGGGCGCGGCCGCAGGTATCGGCCTCGTGGAACTGCTCCTGCTCGGTGGAGCCGTGCAGGGCGGTGGTGCTGCTGGTGCCGCCGGCAATGACCTGCGAGACGTCGTCAAAGTACCCGGTGCCCACAAACTGCTGATGCTTCACCGCGCGGTAGCCGTCCTTCTCGGCGGCAAATTCCTTCTGCTGCAGCTCGCTGTAGGCGGTCATGGCGCGTTCCTTGTAGCCCTTGGCCATGTCGAAGACCGCATAGTTCAAGGCGTGGAAGCCGGCCAGGGTGATGAACTGGAACTTGTAGCCCATGGCCGCCAGCTCCTTTTGGAAGTTGGCGATAGTCGCGTCGTCCAGCTTCTTCTTCCAGTTGAACGAGGGCGAGCAGTTGTAGGCCAGCAGCTTGCCGGGGAATTTGGCGTGGATGGCTTCGGCAAAGCGCCGCGCCTCGTCGATGCTGGGCTCGCTGGTCTCGCACCAGATCATGTCGGCGTAGGGCGCGTAGGCCAGGCCGCGCGAGATGGCCGTGTCCAGGCCGCTCTTGATGCGGTAGAAGCCTTCGCCGGTGCGCTCCTCGCCGGTGAGGAACGGATGGTCGTAGGGATCGATGTCGCTGGTGATGAGCTTGGCGCCATTGGCGTCGGTGCGGGCGATGAGAATGGTGGGTACGCCCGAGACGTCGGCCGCCAGGCGGGCGGCAATCAGCTTCTGCACGGCCTCCTGGGTGGGGACAAGAACCTTGCCGCCCATGTGTCCGCACTTTTTGGCCGAGCTTAGCTGGTCCTCAAAGTGGACGGCGGCGGCGCCGGCTTCGATCATGCCCTTCATCAGCTCGAAGGCGTTGAGCGTGCCGCCGAAGCCGGCTTCGGCATCGGCGACGAGAGGCGCCATCCAGTAGCGCCCGTTCTTGCCCTCCTGCTTCCAAATCTGGTCGGCGCGCAGCAGAGCGTTATTAATGCGGCGGCAGAGTTGAGGAACGCTGTCGGCCGGATAGAGGCTCTGGTCGGGATAGACCTGCCCGGAGGTGTTGGCGTCGCCGGCCACCTGCCAGCCGCTGACGTAGATGGCGTCAAGCCCGGCCTCCACCATCTCAATAGCCTGGTTGCCAGTCATGGCTCCCAGCGCCGGAACCCATTGGCGCTCGTGCATAAGCTGCCACAGGCGCTCGGCGCCCAGGCGGGCCAGGGAGTGTTCCACGTGAATGGTGCCGCGCAAACGCTCCACGTCGGCCGCGGTGTAAGTGCGTTCAATGCCGCTCCAGCGCGCATCGGTGGTCCAGGTCTTGGTGATGTCGTTGCTGTTTTCGTGTGCAGTCACTGTCGTCATTTCCCCTTCAAAAAGTGGTTGGTGTCGTCTCCGCCGAGGCTGCAACCAGGCTGTGCCCATGCCGCGCCGCGGGCGGAATTGCTTGAAAAGGGGCCCACTGCCTTTCGGTCCGGTGAAAACAGAGAGGGATCGCCCTGCGCCGCGCCGGTCCGCAGAATCGGCAGCGCTCGGCGGTCCTCACCTGCATCCGGAACTTGCTTGCACCGTGACAAAAACCCTGAGGAACAAACGGGACGCGGCGCTGGTTGACGCCGGCTGGATGAAGGGGCCCACAATGCCTGGGGCCGGAGGGCAAAAGGTCTATCTTAGGCAGTCACGCTGGCCGTGCCGGAACTGGTTGGTCCGCACGCCCGTTGTTGGCTGTTTTAGAGTTAACGGAGGGATGTGTGGTCGCAAAAAAAGCGCGACACCCCCGCCCTCCGAGATGGGGAAGATTAGCGAAGGGCTGCGGGGAAGGCAAGAAGAAAATGAAATCCACTTCCATTTCAGGGCTTCGAGGATAAAAATTCGGACAAATTACGCAAAATTAAGATTTCTTCCACTGTTTCCACAGTTTACGCACAGCCTTTACACGGCAGCGTGGCGCCGGACGCTTGCCTAACCGGCCCCGCAGGCCGCATTCTCATCGTATGTCTCAGGAAGTCACCCCAACTCCGTCCGGTTCAGCCAGCCCCGAAGAGGCGCGCTGCCCCATTTGCGGCGGCACGGGATGGCACATGGTGCAGGTGGAGCACCGCGGGCGCATGGTGGAGCAGGCCAGCCGTTGCGACTGCATCCGCAGCCATCACGGCGAGCGGCTGCTGGAGAGCGCGCGCATTCCGCGCCGCTACCGCCATTGCGAGCTCTCGAACTTCGATCACGACGGCCAGTTGTTCCGCTCGCTGGCGTCGGCCTACCTGGCGTCCATGCGCTTCGTCGAGGAGTATCCGATGGAGACCGCCGGGCTGTTGCTGACCGGTCCCATCGGCAGCGGCAAAACGCACCTGGCGGTGGGTATCATCAAGGAACTCATCACCCAGAAGAACGCCAACTGCCTGTTCTACGATTATCGCGAGTTGCTCAAGGAGATTCAGAATTCCTACAACAACAGCGTTCCAGCCACCGAAATGGAAGTGCTGCGGCCGGTCTTTCAGGCCGAGGTGCTGGTGCTGGACGAGCTGGGCGCGGCCAAGCCGACCGAGTGGGTGTGGGATACGGTCTCGCACATTTTGAATACGCGCTACAACGACAAGCGCACCACCATCATCACCACCAACTTTAAGGATCTGGCGCCAGGCGAGCTGGACTCGCGCGCTTCCCGTGCTGCCCGCGAAGAAACGCTAGGGGACCGCATCGGCGAGCGTATGCGCTCCCGCCTGCATGAGATGTGCCGCGTGGTGCAGGTGGAAGGCGACGATTACCGTATGAAGTACAAAAGCGCCAGCCTGCGCTAGCGCTCCACGTTATTGTCGCTTCCTTCGCGAATCAACCGGCCGTCTCGCCGGATTTCTTGATCGCCTCGCGCACCAGCGCAATCAGCACCAACACAACCAAGCCCACCGAAAGCACGGGATGGCGCAGCAGGCGCCCCAGCGCGTGGAAGACTGCGTCCAGCCAACCCAGAGAATCCACCAGGCCGAAGATGCCACCGGCCAGCAGATAAGCGGAAGCCTGGTCCAGCGATCGGCGCGAAGTCTCGCCCAGCCAGTGCTGGTAGCTGCGGCCGTACCATCCCGAGACGAAGCCAATCAGCACGAGGGCGAAGATCCACTGCGCGGTGCAAAGCAGAAACGCAATTCCTGTGAAGGCGGCAATCTGCAGCAGGCGAACCTTCAGTTCCGCGGTCAGCAGCTCCGGCAGGCGGGTAATGAGCAGCAATGTGAGACCCAGGCAGAGCGCAACGCAGGAGGCGAACAGCGGAAGGTAGAAAAAGACGGCCATACGCTGATTGCAACATAGCCGTGGATGCGGGACAAGTCCGGGGAATGACGAAGGAAGAAGTACAACGCGAACGCCGCCAAGGGGAGGGAGGAGGATCTCCCACTCGGCGGCGCCCGCGCGGAGGAATCAGCGAATGGCGAACATTTGCAGCAGCGCGGGCACGTAGTCGCGCATGGCGGCGCGGCGATACCACTCCATGGCGCAGGCTGGCTCGCCGGCGGCATCGTACACGGTGCCCACCATGAATTCGGCTTCGGCGTGTCCGCTGACGGCGGCCACGGCCAGAGACTCGCACTCTTCATTGCTCAACTGAATATTTTCAAAGCGCGTCAGGAACGTGCGCAACTGACATAGCGTTGCGCGCAACAACTTTTGTGATTCAGATTCCGGTAAAACGTAAACAGGATTTGCTGCCATGGCTCACCCTCTCCCTTTCTTGCAGTCTGCCAGAGCCCATGCGGCGACGCTGTGATTCTGCTCCGCCAACAAATGTTCACCCGGTCACAATAATGAAAGTAACCCGCACCTACGGCAATTGTTGCGCATGGAGATTTTCGCACTTCGGTAATGCACTTCTCATGTTTTGGGAATCCTTCCGTCCATGCACAAGCAGTGCGTCGGTCGCGTTGCGATACACTGACGGCTGTGTGGTGCGAACTTCCATTTTCGCCGGAGACAGACGCAGAGTTCTTTGCGGCGCTGCCGGCCGCGCCCGCCGTGTTCATGCTGCGTCCCAACGCCGCGGGCGGTGAGCCTTACGTCAGCAAGACGGCCAATCTGCGCCGCCGCCTGGAGCGCCTTCTGGCTCCGGCCGAAGGACGGCGCCTGAGCCTGCGCGAGCGCGCGGCCAGGGTGGAATACCAGCAAGTGGGCGGAGACTTCGAGGCGGGCTTTGCGCTCTACCAGGTGCTGCGCCGCGAGTTTCCCGCAAAGTATGCCGAGCGCATGCATCTGCGCCCCGCGCCGCTGCTGCAACTGCTCAAGGAAAATCGCTACCCGCGGTTGGCGATGACCTCGCGCATCCGTTCCGCCAGGACGGGCGTGTACTTTGGCCCCTTTGCCACGCGCGCCGAAGCCGAACAGTACGGCAACGATTCGCTCGACTTCTTTTTGCTGCGCCGCTGCACGGAAGAACTCGCGCCCGATCCGAAGTTCCCCGGCTGCGTCTATTCCGAAATGAAGATGTGCCTGGCGCCGTGCTTCCAGGGATGCAGCGACGATCGCTACGCGGAGGAAGCCGCGCGCGTGGAGCAGTATCTACAGACTGCGGGACATTCACTGCTTGTCGAGATTGGCCGTCAGCGCGACGAAGCCAGCGCGCGGCTGGAGTTTGAGGCCGCGGCCGCCGCACATGCCCGGCTGGATAAAATCAAAGCCGTCAGCACGCGCGCGGCGGAGATCGTACATCGTCTGGACCTTTTGAACGGCGTGCTGCTGCAACCGTCACACGAAGCGGGACACATCGCGCTCTTCCGCCTCGCCGGAGGAATGCTCTTCGGCCCCGTGGCGTTCGACGTGAGTCCGCGTCCGGCACAGCCCTCCGCAGTGCCGGAGACGGCCTTGCATCCGCGTCCCGCGCCGCCGCAGGCGCAAAGCATGGAGGCGCGATTGAAGGCCACGCTGGCGGCCATCGAGGTTCGCGCGCCGCGCTCGGCCGCCGAGTGGATGGAGCACCTGGCGCTCGTCAAGCGCTGGTACTACCGCAGCAGCAAGGTGGGCGAAATTTTCTTTGAAGATGAAGCCGGTGCGCTGCCCATGCGCCGCGTAGTGCGCGCCGTGGGCAGGGTGTTTAAAGGAGAAAAGCCCGCCGCCGATCTCAGCGAGACCGCTGGCGACTACTGGACCTTCCGCGCCCGCGAAGCCGGGCTATAGCGCGCCACTCTGCTTGCGGAAGACCACGCGCACGCCGTCGCGCCAGCGCTCATCCACTCCATACAGACGCCACTCCACCTCGGGAGAAAGATAGCGCAGCATGGTGGCCGTGGTGGTGTGCAGGTGCAGGGCGGGCGCGGCCAGAATGAGAACGGGATCGCGCTCGGAGAGTTCGCGTCCGGGGAAATAACCGCTTGCCGCAAACTCTCCGCGGCGCAGCAGCCAGCGCACGCGAGCCCAGTAATCCAGCCCTTGAATCGGCAGATGAAAATCCTCGGCGGCCTTTAACTCGATCACCGCCAGCCGCCCGTCGCGCAGGATTCCTAGCAGGTCGATCACCGCGCGGTCGGCGGCGGCAAAGGCCGGCACCTGCGGATAAAACATCGCGGGATCGAGCTGCGCATCGAGCAGGCTCAGGTCGCGCTCGACGATGGATTGCAGCCAGCGCTCTGGCTGCAAGCGGTAGAACGGGTGCGTGTGATCGCGCCCGCCGCGCTTTTGCCGCAGCAACTCGATCAACTGCCGCAGCAGCGGCTCGGTCTCTTCCGTCAGTTCGTACTCGGCGGGAGCCGCGCCAAAGACGATGCGCTCCACCATGCGGAAGTGCGCGCCGGCCTCGAAGGTGGCGCGGGCAAACTCCAGGCCGTGAAAGCGGAAGCTGATGGCCGAGGTGCTGACGGCCACGGGCTGTGCCTGCGGACACAAGGCGTTCATGCGCGCCACGGCCCCGGCAAAGCGCTCCAGCACCTGCTCGCGGCGGAAGCAATGCACCAGGTGCGTGCTCAGGTTGAGTTCCGTCGCCAAGTCGAGCTCTGCCACATCGCCGGAGTGTTCGTCAAGTGCGAACAGTTGCCAGTTGGCCGCCTCGCGATTGAGATGCGACAAACGCAGTTGCGCCGTCAGTGCGCGGCCCTCGGGGACAAAGAGCGTGGCCGTGCCAACGTGTCCCTTGCCGGAAAGATTCTCGCGGCAGTAGTCAAGCCACAGCACGGCCACGGCCACCGCGTTGTCGATGGTCGATTGCAACTCCTCCGCGCCGCAGCCGACGACGGCAATGCGCTGCTGTCCGCGGCGCAGCAGTGCGCGCGCATAAACGGCGCTAAAGGAGTGCTCCAGGTCGGACGTGGTAGTCAGGCGCTCGATTATCCAGCCGGGAAAGACGTGCTCCAGCGCGCGCTCCAAGGCGCGTTGATAGGTGGCCCGCACCGCGCGCAAGGAAGAGGCGCTGCGCCGCTGAGTCTTGGGGCATATCTCCAGCCGCGCGGGCTTGGCCTGTCCAAAGCGCATCACGGAGAGTTTGAGGATGCCGTTCTTCACCTCGGCCGCCACGGCGCGGCGCACAATGTTGCGCTCCTCCGACCATATCTGCAGCAGGCAGCGCTCACGCTCCGGCGCCACGGAGTAGTGCGCGCTGGCAAAATCGAAGAGCGTGCGGCTGTCTTCCACCACCACGGACTCGGCATTCACGCTGAGGTAGCCGGCAATGAGATTGGCAATTTCTTCGGGCCCGGTGACGGCGCTCATGGCGGTCTCCGAACAACGGGATTCGCACGGCGGGAAAACTCCGCACGAGAATAGCAGGTGCGGCGCGTGCGGAATAGAAAGAAGCAGCGCTACTTCAGAATTACGTTATGCAACTCAACATCCACCGGCGCGGCAAAGCGCTCGCCCTGGCGTCCCCAGCGGCGGAAGCCCGGCGGCGCAAAGCGCACGCGCAGCTTGTACACCGCTTTGCGCGGCACGTTCGCCTGGCGTTGATACAGGTCGAACCAACGCGTGTGCTCCGTGGAGAGAATGGCGTCGCCGAATGATTTCCCCTCGCCGCTGAGCAGCTCGGCGTGAACCGTGAGGCCAGGGACCACGCGACCGGTGCGCGCGTCCCTCGGAAACACCGCCAGGGCCGTTGCGCCGACGCGCCCCAGGGCGCGCAGGCCTGTGCGATGCAAATCGGCGTCGCGCCGCGCATGGATGACCGTGGCCTCGCCCATGGCATAGCCGACAAAGTAATCGCCCGCGGCTTCTTCCGCGCCGCTATCGGTCTGTTGCCACAAGGAGGTAATCGCCGCCGTCTGAGCGGCGTTGCCCGGGCGCAGCAACTCGGCCTCTTCGGCAAAGCTGATGCTTGAAGCCAGCGGCATTGCCGCCAACATTTCCGCGGTGAGCGGCAGCGGCGAAAAGTCGGCAACGATGGGCAGGCCATTGCCGTTCGCCGCGTCAGCTTCCACCGTCACGCGCAAGGCGTAGGAGTGGCCCGGCGCAAGCTCCAGGTTGGTTCCATAGGCATTCAGCAACGGATACCAGCCGATGTCCACGGGCAAAGTTCGCGTATTGCCAAGTTCGTCGGTGAGGCGCGCGTGCACGGCAAGGTTGGGCAGCAGGCGGAGATCGGCGCCGAGCACAAAGATGCGCAGATGAACCTGCCCTGCCGGAGCGTCGTGCCAGGCCAGCTTGTTGTCGGCAGCGTTCTCCCACCAGCCTTCGGCGGCGGTAAAGGTGTAGGCCACGCGCAACTCTCCGGCGCGGCGGTCTCCAATGGCGGGACCGCTGTGCGACAGAATCCACTCCAGCAGCGTGGCGTCGTTGGCCTCCGCCGGGGAAGGCACGTTTGCACCGGGCGCCGCGGTGATCTTCTCCGCGCCCTCAGCGAGCTTGCTCGCCGCATCGCTTTGCGCAAAGGCCGGGGCAGCCAACAGGAAAGCGAGCGCGCAGAGCACTCCGGTTCGTATCCGCTGCCGCAATCCCGTTTGCATCGTGCTTCCTCCGCGCGGAGTCATTCGCAAGGAAATTGTACTGCTTTAAAGTATGCCCGCCGTCAGGAATGGGCCCAGCCGCCGCAGTTGCTGGCCGGGTGCCAGAGAGGCGAGCAGTTCCCGCGCCGTGCGCCGCAATGCGGGATGCCGAACCTCGGGCGCAATCTCCACCAGGGGCTCCAGAACAAAGCGGCGCTCGTGCATGGCCGCGTGCGGCACGGTGAGATCCGCCGTGCGCAGCACGCGAGCGCCATAGAGAAGTATGTCGATATCGATGGGGCGCGGACCCTTGGGAATTGCGCCTTCGCGGCAGCGTCCCAGATCATGCTCAATCGCGTGCAGCGCGGTCAGCAAACGGTGCGGCGCTTCCGCATCGTCACCGGCATCGATGTTGAGTTGAACCACCGCATTCAGGAACCATGGCTGCGCGGTGTAGTCCACCGGTTCGCTCTCATACAAAGAGGAAGCGGCGGCCACGCGGCCCAGTTTTGCAAGCCGGGCCAGCGCCGCGCGCAGGGTTGCCGCGCGGTCTCCAAGGTTGGAACCGAGCGAGAGAAAGACATCTTCCATATTGGCAAAGGACGAAAACGCCGCCCATCCTCCCCGGTATTGTATGCGCCAAAGGCGCGAAAACACAGGCTGCGCGCGACACAATAGGTTGTGCGAATCGGCGGCGCGCGCAGCGAATCCACAAGCCATTGCGTATGGGTAGCGGCGCCAAGCCCTCGTAAAAAGGGCACAAACGCCGTCTCTCTGTGGAAAAACCCGCATAAAATCAGGCGAATCGTCTTGTCGCAGGGAAAAACGTTGCGATAAGATGACCGGGACTGAGGCGCAGTGCCTCATCTTCAAGGAGGAATACACAATGGCTGCAGGCTTGACCAAGACCGCTCTCGTCCGCCTTCTGGCGGAAAAGCTGGAGACGAGCAACAAGACCGCTGGTTTGTTCCTGACCACACTGGTAGAGATCGCGATCAAGGAAACAAAGAAGAACGAGGTGTTCGTTCTGCCCGGACTGGGCCGTCTGAAGAAGTCCGCCCGCAAGGCGCGCATCGGCCGCAACCCGCAGACCGGTGACCCGATCAAGATCCCGGCCAAGACCGTCGTGAAGTTCTACGTCGGCAAGAGCGTCAAGGACGCCATCGCCCCGGCGAAGAAGAAGTAGTCACGGCTCTTTTGTCCTTATGAAGCCGGTCCCTCGGGGCCGGCTTTGTCGTGCGCGAAAATTTCTTGCAGCGTAGCGCCGCATCGTAGTCGGTTGAAGATTGGTCTAGTGATAGATCGTCGAACTCACAGCACCACGATGGTGATGCCGCGATTGCCGCGGCCCATGTCGCTGTCCTGCTTCAGGCTTTTGTCGCGCTTCACCAGCTCCCAGGTGGTTTCGTTGGAGAGACGGAACTCCTCGCCCGGGATGAAGTCGGCGATCATGCCGTTTCGCTTGTAGCGGTCCAACACCTTCCACACCTCGGGCTTCATCCGTCCCCCTTCGCCGCTCGACCCATAGCCGTGGATCAGCTTCAACAAGCAGACACCTCTTGCGCGGGCGTCGGCCAGGGCACGCTCCAGTCGCAACAGCCCCTGGTTCACCGTCGGGCGGCCCTCCTCCAGGTTGATGAGCTTGCAGTCCATCTCGAAATTCTAGCGGCTGATGGCCTACTGGCGCGGAGGAATCTTCGCCCGGATGGCCGCCCGCTGCCGCTACGGGGTTGTCACTCTGATAGGTATTCGTGGCAGCCGAGCATGTAGGGACAGTCGTACTCGTGACGTGCGCTGGAGTTATCGTGCTTTTTATCAGTAACTTATAAAAACTTTACACCGATTCCACCCTCGCCGAAAAGACCTTGAAGTCATACTTGACAATAATAGACTCATATTTTATGCTTCATTCGTATTGAGATTGCATCCAAGTCTGTAGATCGGCTCCCGCCCGTTAGGGTGTGGCGCCGCGCAGACAAATTAACAATTCCTAGGTAGGAGGATAAGACCATGACCGTATTAACCCGTTGGGAACCCGTTCGCGAGCTGGCAGCTCTGCAGGACCGCTTCAATCGTCTGTTCAATGAACCTTATGGCGGAGTGACCGCGCAGGAATCCCTGTCGGCTGGCTCCTTCGTTCCGCCGGTGGACGTCTATGAAGACGAGTCCGGCATCCAGTTGAAGATGGAAGTTCCAGGCATCGACGAGAAGGACATCGACATTCGCCTGGAGAACAACCTGCTCACCGTGAAGGGCGAGCGCAAGCTGGCGAAGGAGACCAAGGAAGAGAACTATCACCGCATCGAGCGCAGCTACGGCTCGTTTACCCGCAGCTTTAGCCTGCCCAACACGGTGAACACCGAGGACGTGAAGGCCAGCTACGCCAGGGGCGTGTTGACCATCGGCCTGGGCAAGCGCGCCGAAGCCAAGCCGAAGCAGATCAAGGTGAATGTTACTTCGGAAAGCGCTGCGCCGGAGTTGGCAGCCAAGTAATTCACTGCGTCAAATGCATGGCCCTGGGCCGTTATCCGGGCATCCAAATCGGGGGAGCGCGGAGATTCCATGAGCGAATCCCGGCTCCCCCGGCGTACATCGGGCATAGAATCATCGCGCCGCGCCACCCGCAGCGCAGGAGGCAAAAGTTATGGCAATCCGTTGGGACCGGCTCACCGTAAAGGCGCAGGAGGCAATGCAGCGCGCGGCGGAGTTCGCCAATGAAAACGCGAATTCCGAAGTAATGCCGCTGCACGTGCTGGCCGCCCTTTTGGAAGATCGCGAGGGCATTGTGCCGCCGCTGCTGGCCAAGGCTGGCGTGCAGGCCGCGGCCCTTCAGGCGCAGTTGCAGCGCGAGATTGCCAATCTGGCCAAGCTGGGCACTCCGGCGGCGCAGCCGCATCTGGGCGACGCCACCACCGAGATGCTCGACCTGGCCTTTAAAGCGGCCGAGAACTTCAAGGATGAGTACGTCTCCACCGAGCATCTGTTGCTGGGGCTGATCAAGATCAAGCGCGACGCGGCACAGAAGCTGCTCGTGGCGATGGGTGTGTCGGAAGACGCGCTGCTGAAGGCTCTCGCCGCCGTGCGTGGCAATCAGACGGTGACCGACCAGAATCCCGAGTCGAAGTATCAAGCCCTGGAGCGCTATGCGCGCGACCTGACAGAGCTGGCCCGCCGCGGCAAGCTCGATCCAGTGATCGGCCGTGACGAAGAGATCCGCCGCACCATTCAGGTGCTCTCGCGCCGCACCAAGAATAATCCCGTGCTGATCGGCGAACCCGGTGTGGGCAAAACGGCCATCGTGGAAGGTCTGGCGCAGCGCATTGTGCTGGGCGACGTGCCCGAGCAGTTGAAGAACAAGCGCGTCGTGGCCCTGGACCTTGGCGCCATGGTGGCCGGAGCAAAATATCGCGGTGAGTTCGAGGATCGACTGAAGGCCGTGCTCAAGGACATTGAAGAGAGTGACGGCACCGTCATCCTGTTCATTGACGAGTTGCATACACTGGTCGGCGCCGGAGCGGCCGAAGGTTCCATGGATGCCAGCAACATGCTAAAGCCCGCGCTGGCCCGCGGCGATCTGCGCGCCATTGGCGCCACCACGTTGAACGAGTACCGCAAGTACATTGAAAAGGATGCCGCGTTGGAGCGCCGCTTCCAGATCGTCTTTGTCGGCGAGCCCACGGTGGAGGACACCATCTCCATTCTGCGCGGCCTCAAGGAGAAGTACGAGGTGCATCACGGCGTGCGCATCAAGGACTCGGCAATTGTCTCGGCCGCCGTGCTGTCGCACCGCTACATCAGCGACCGCTTCCTGCCGGATAAAGCAATCGATCTGGTGGACGAAGCCGCGGCCTCTCTGCGTATCCAGATCGACTCCATGCCAACGGAGATCGACCAGTTGCAGCGCCGTGCCACCAGCCTGGAAATCGAACGCCAGGCGTTGAAGAAGGAGACGGATGCGAACTCCCGCGACCGCCTTGCGGTGGTGGAGCGCGAACTGGCCGAGGTGCGCGAGCAGGTCAATACGCTCAAGGCGCGCTGGCGTTCGGAGAAAGATGCCATCGGCGAAGTGCGCAAGCTGAAGGAATCCATTGAGCAGTTGAAGGCGCGGCAGCAGGAGGCCGCGCGCAGGGGCGAATACGAACGTGCCTCTCGCCTTCAGTATGACGAGTTGCCGAAGGCCGAGCAACGTATGGCCGAACTGACGGCCAAGGCCGAAGGCGACAAGCGGATGCTGAAGGAGGAAGTAGACGAAGAGGACGTGGCCAGCATCGTCAGCCGCTGGACCGGCATTCCCGTGTCGAAGATGCTGGAAGGCGAAGTGAAGAAGCTGGTGCACATGGAAGAGCGTCTCGGCCAGCGCGTCATCGGCCAGGACGAGGCTTTGGAGAGGGTCTCCAACGCCATCCGCCGCTCGCGTGCCGGACTCAGCGACCCGCGCCGTCCCATTGGTTCGTTCATCTTCCTGGGTCCAACGGGCGTGGGTAAAACAGAATTGGCCCGCGCCCTGGCTGAGTTTCTCTTCGACGACGAGCACGCCATGATTCGCATCGACATGAGTGAATATATGGAAAAGCACTCCGTGTCGCGGCTCATCGGCGCGCCTCCGGGCTATGTTGGCTATGAAGAGGGCGGGCAGCTTACGGAAGCCGTGCGCCGCCGTCCCTACTCGGTGGTCTTGTTCGATGAAATTGAAAAGGCCAGTCCCGAGGTCTTCAACGTCTTCCTGCAAATCATGGACGACGGCCGCTTGACCGACGGCAAGGGCCGGGTGGTGGACTTCAAGAACACTATCCTCATCATGACCTCGAACATCGGTTCGTTGTCCTTGACGGGCGACATGAGTACGCCGGAGCGTTTTGCGCGCGCCAGCGAGCAGGTGATGACCGCCTTGCGGGCGCACTTCAAGCCGGAGTTCCTGAACCGCGTGGATGACATCGTGGTCTTCCATCCGCTCGGTAGCGAGCAGTTGACGCGCATCGTCGATCTGCGGCTGGAAGATTTGAAGCAGTTGCTGACCGACCGCAAGATCACCCTCGAGTTGACCGCCGCGGCCAAGAAGCAGTTGTTCACCAGCGGCTACGATCCCGCCTACGGCGCACGTCCGTTGAAGCGTGCCATCCAGCGCATGGTGCAGGATCCTCTGGCGATGAAGATCCTAGACAGCGAAGTGCTGCACGGCGATCATGTGCTGGTGGATGCGGGCGAAGGTGCGCTGACCTTTACGGTGCAGCACCAGCAGGCCGAGCAGCACGAAGCGCAGCCCGCGTAACCGTTGTGTATTTGCAAAAATTCAGCCCCGGCTACGACCGGGGCTGAATTGTTTTGCCAAGGCAAGTGCAACTTACGCGAGGTCGAAGAACAGCACCTCGGAGTCTTCCGCGGCCGCCAGCGTAAACGTGTTCTCCTCGCTTACGCCGGCGCCGTCGCCTTGCTGCATGGGCTGTCCGTTGAGGGTTACCGCACCGCGTACAACTTGCAGCCATGCGTGGCGCGCCGCGTCCAGTTCTACCGGCAGCGACTCGCCTTTTGCCAGCTTCGTCACCAGCAGGCGGGTGTCGGCGTGAATCGTCACCGAGCCATCCGCGCCGTTGGGTGAGGCAATCAGGCGCCAGCGGTTCAGCTTGTCCGCGTCAGAGAAGCTCTTCTGCTCGTAGCTGGGCTGCACGTTCAGCTTGTCCTCGTCCGGCAGAATCCAGATTTGCAGCAGGTGCACCGGCTCATCGGGCGAAGGGTTGAACTCGCTATGCACAATGCCCGTGCCGGCGCTCATGCGCTGCCCATCGCCGGGGCGGATGACCGCGCCGGTGCCGAGGCTGTCGCGATGCTCCAGCGCGCCCGCCAACACGTAGGTGATGATCTCCATGTTGTCGTGCGGATGCATGCCGAAGCCGCGGCCCGGGGCGATTACATCCTCGTTGATGACGCGCAGGGCGCGGAAGTGCACGTGCTTCGGGTCGTAATACGAAGCGAAGCTGAAGGTGTGATAGGTGTTGAGCCAGCCGTGGTCGAAGTGTCCACGTTCTTTGGCGGGCCGCAGGGTAATCATGGGGAACCTCCGTGCCGCAGCGGGAGCGGCTTCGAGGAGATAGATGTTGTAACAACTAATTTGGATTCATCGGGCCGGAAGGCAACTCTTGTGCAGGGCAAATCGAGTCGAAAATGGAGAGGCGTATATGCGAGCGCTGCGCGGAAAACTTCCAGAGGAACGCGCAGGCCGGGCGCGCCCGGCCTGCTTCATCAAAGGCAAGCGGCTACTTGCTGTCTCCGGAAGTGGGTGCGGAGCCGCTGGTGCTGGGTGCACTCGGGGTGGAGCTTGCGGCTGGCGTGCTGCCCTCGCTGGAGTGTTCCGCGGCCGGCGTGGAGTGCGAGGCTGGCGCCGAATTCTTGTGGGCGTAATCGGTCACATACCAGCCGCTGCCCTTGAACTGCACCGCGGGGGCGGAGATCAACTGCCGGATGGGGCCGCCGCACGAAGGGCAGGTCTCCGGTTGGGGGTCACTAAACTTCATCATGCGCTCAAAGCGATGAGCGCACTTGTTACATTGAAACTCGTATAGAGGCATGGGTCCCTGAGTCTGATTTGAAAGCCGCGCCGGGGCGGCGGCGGCCTGGTATTGCCAAAACCGTCTATCTTGATTCTAGGTTCCTGCGCCTTCCGGGTCAATGAACGGCCCGGTTTGGTACACTGCGCAATTGGAAGCAGTTCGCGCCGCCGCGAAGGTAAACGCCGCCGACGCAAAAGCTTGGAGGCCTCATGTCCGTTCATCCTTCGCTTTATCTGGTCGGCACCCCCATCGGCAATCTGGAGGACATTTCCCTGCGCGCGCTGCGCATTTTGAAGGAAGTGGACTGGATCGCCTGCGAGGACACGCGGCAAACCGCCAAGCTGCTCAATCACTATGGCATCTCCAGTAAAACCATCAGCTACCACGAACATAACGAGCTGACGCGTTCGGCTGAACTCATCATGCATCTGGAGCAGGGTCAGTCCATTGCCCTGGTGACGGATGCCGGCATGCCTGGCGTCAGCGATCCCGGCTTCCGCCTGGCAGCCCTTGCCATCCGCCACAAAATCCCTGTTGTGCCTATCCCCGGAGCGTCGGCGTTTCTCTCCGCGCTGGTGGCCAGCGGCTTGCCCACGGACTCGTTCGTCTTCCACGGGTTCTTGCCGGTCAAGCTGGGCCAGCGGCGCAAAGTCCTGGAGTCGATCGCCGCGTTGCCGCAGACGCAGATCTTTTACGAAGCGCCGCATCGCCTGCTGGGCACCTTGGAAGACGTAGTGGAGGTGCTGGGCACGGCGCGTCGGGTGGTGGTGGCGCGCGAGGTGACCAAGATTTACGAAGAATTTGTGCGCGCCACCGCAGCCGAGGTGCTCGCCGATTTCAAGGCGCGCGAAGAGATCCGCGGCGAAATCACCCTGCTGGTCGGCCGCGGCGAAGAGCAGCACGGCACCTCGGTAGTGGCGCAGAGGAACGCCCGCACCCGCGTGCGCGAGCTGATGAAGGCCGAAGAGATCGACGAGAAAGAGGCCATGAAGCGCGTGGCCAAGGAAATGGGCATCAGCAAGAGCGAGGTCTATCGCGAGCTGCAAAAGGGCGGAAAAAAGTAGCGGGGTGCTTCACAGTTCTTAACCAGTGGTTACCGCCCGCCGGGCAACAAGCGAGACGCTCCTCAATGTGTGTAGAACTGTCGCGGCATCCAAGGGATAGAGGTACACCAAACTGCGAACGGACTATTTCCGCAGCCTGTTTAGCCTCTGAGGAAACTCAGCGTAGTGATGTGCGGCCGGTTATGGAACCGCTCTAGGCGCCCTGACGTGCGGAGCCGTACAAGGCTGGTAAAACAACGCTGATTGGCGTCTCCGCGGTTAGATCGTAAAAGCGAGCAAAGGAAATCTGGCTGCTGGCGATGAAGCTGAATTAGTTTTTCGTTTCCCGGCAAAGCTCGGAGTTTCCTTCGGGTTTTGCGGCAGTCACCGCGTTTCCTGCGGGTTTCTATCGATTGCGGCGTCCTTCGCTTCCCACTCGTTCTCCGCAACACCGTTAATGTTGCGAACCCGCGCCAGGGTGTAATACGCCCGGATTGCCTCTTTTTGCCGCGGCGCTAAGCTATCATCGTCATCCGTCACCACCAGGTCGAACTGCCGGGCCATGATCATGTTCAAAATCTTTGCCTGGTACGCCGCGTCAATTGCCGCGCACTGCTCCGGAGATGGTTTCAGTCCCGGCAGGTGCAGAGCCTTCTTGTTGGCCACGGCGATCAAGTCCATGCTCTGCCCCGAGTAGTAAACCGGCTTGTTCTGCGCAAGCAATATGCCCACCAGTATGGGCGACCCCAGCACGGAATGCCTGGCGGAGAGATCCTCTGCCGCCGCCGCAAACTCCCGCCCCGCGCGTGCCGTCAGGAAGGGCGAGCGCACTGTCTTCCAGGTTTGCGCGGCCGTCAGCAGCAGAACCACCGCCAGCACGGCGGCCGCAAAGCGCATCGGCCGCACGTTCTCATTCGCCGAGGGCGCCACCGCCAGCAGCAGAAATGGCGCCAGCAGTTGCAGGTAATACGTCAGGTACGCGCCATCGTGATGCCCCAGCTTGCCCTCGAGCAGCAACAGCATCAGGCACGCGCAATACACCGGCCAGCAAGAGAGCCTCAGCCTCTGCCGCCAGATCTGCGGCGACCGGTCCGAATACACCCAGCACAGCAGCACAGCTCCCAGGAACAGGCGCAGAAAATGTGTGCTCTGCTTCAGCATGTACAGCGTGGAGTGCAGGTCGAGCGGGCTGGCCTTGCCCGAGGTGGAGGCCAGCGCCAGAGGCAAATACCCCGGATAGAAATATCCATGAACAGTCCAGGCCGCGGCCAGGGCACAGAAGAAAAACGCCGCCCAGGCAACACCGCGCCTGTGGGAGCGGAAGAAGAAAGTGTGCGAGATCAGCAAGGGGCCGGCCATCGCAAAATATTGCTTGATGAGTAGTCCCATCAGGGAAAGCATGGTGATCGCCAGCATGGACCACAAACTTTCCGGCCATACCACGTAGCACCAGAAGCACAGCAGCATAACCAGAAAGCCCATGGCATCCGGCCGCGCCAGCGGTGTTGTGGCGTACAACAGCGCCAGATACAAGTAGAAGCAAAGCGCCAGGCGAATGAGCGCCGCCGCGCCGCGCCGCCGAAGAATGTCATTGAAAACTACCAGGCTCAGGGCAATGGACACGAAGGAGATGGCACGCAACAGAAAGAAGCTCACTCCGAAAACCTGCCCCAGTATGGCCGCCAAGGAGTTGTACACCGTCCCATAGACGTTGAGATAGACAGGCAATTGCCCCGGGCTGTACACCGGCACGCCCGCCAGTAAACCCTTCACCTGAAACAGCACCGCGCCTTCGCGATATTCCAACTGCCAGGGAGCCAGAAGCAGAAACAAGTGGCAAACCAGCGCATACAGAAAGAAAAGCAGGAAGGCGGCACACACCGTTCTGCGCCACGGCAGCGTTGCGGTGGGTGGCGCGCCGCAACTTCGAACCTCTCCAGCAACCACTTCTGCGGACTGACTGTCTCTGGTAGGCATGGATCGGTTCTCCTTGCATATTTTGTAGAAATTCTACGGGGCGGCTCCTCAATTTGTATATCCGGAGCGAGATGGCTTTTTCCCTGCAACGCCCCAGTACGCAGGCACGGCTTGCGGCTATTTTCCTGCGCCCCCTCGCCCTGGCTGGTTGGTTGGCATGTGCGCCATCTCCGCCAACTCGCCTCTTCCCCTGCAATTCCCTTGTTCCCCTCTGCTAAACTTGTAGTTTCAGGTCTTTAAGGAAATATCCGTCCTATGCCCCACGAACTGCCGAAAGCCTACGACCCGGCCGAGATCGAACAACGCTGGGCCGAATACTGGGTCCGCGAGAACCTCTTCCAGGCCGACAATCACGGCCAGCCCTCGGACTTCTTCACCATCCTGCTGCCGCCGCCCAACGTCACCGGACGCCTGCACATGGGCCACATGCTCAACCACACGGAGATGGATGTTCTCACCCGTTGGCAGCGCATGTTGGGCAAGCACGCCATGTGGCTGCCCGGCACCGATCACGCCGGCATCGCCACGCAGATGATGGTGGAGCGCCAGTTGGCCTCGGAGGGAAAGAAGCGCCAGGATCTGGGCCGCGACGCTTTCATCGAGCGCACCTGGGAATGGCGCAAGCAGTACGGCGGATACATCCTCGATCAGATGAAGCGCCTCGGCGATTCGGTCGATTGGTCGCGCGAATTCTTCACCATGGACGACCATCTCTCCCGCGCCGTGCGCGAGGCATTTGTGCGCTTCTGGGAAGAAGGCCTCATCTATCGCGGCACTTACATCGTCAACTGGTGTCCGCGCTGCCTCACGGCCCTCAGCGACCTGGAAGTGATCCACGAGGAGACGCCGGGCAAGCTGTGGGAGATACGCTACCCCGTCGTCGGCATGGAGAACGAGTTCATCGTCGTTGCCACCACGCGTCCGGAGACGATGCTGGGCGACTCGGCCGTGGCGGTCAATCCGCGCGACGAGCGCTACACCCATCTGCACGGCAAAATGGTGCGCCTGCCTCTGGTGGGCCGCGAAATTCCCATCATCCTGGACGAGCTGGCGCAGCCCGAGTTCGGCACCGGCGCGGTGAAGGTTACCCCGGCGCACGATCCCAATGACTTTGAGGCCGGCAAGCGCCACAACCTGCCCGAGCTGGTCATCATGGACGAGACGGCCCACATGAACGCCGCCGCCGGTGCCGCCTACGAAGGTCTGGACCGCTACAAGGCGCGCGAGAAAGTGGTGGCCGATCTCGAAGCCTCCGGCGCCCTGGTCAGCGTGAAGGATTACACCGTGCCGCTCGGCAAGTGCGACCGCTGCAAGACCGTGGTAGAGCCACGCATCTCCACCCAGTGGTTCCTGGCCGTGAACAAGGCCACCAAGGACGGACGCGAGCCTTTGGCAAAGGTGGCGCAGGACGTGGTCCGCGACGGCCGCATCAAGTTCACCCCGGAGAACTACCAGCACATCTACCTGCAATGGATGGAGAACATTCACGACTGGTGCATCTCGCGCCAGCTCTGGTGGGGACATCGCATTCCGGCCTGGCACTGCGCTGCGTGCAAAGGCATCACCGTGGCGCGCACCAATCCCACCGAGTGCGAGCACTGCCACGGCACGGACATTGCGCAGGACACCGACGTGCTGGACACCTGGTTCAGCTCCGGCCTGCTGCCATTTTCCGCCCTCGGCTGGCCGGAGAAGACGCCCGACCTGGACGCCTTCTATCCCACCTCGGTGCTCGTCACCGGCTTCGATATTCTCTTCTTCTGGGTCGCCCGCATGATCATGCTGGGCTGCCACTTCATGGATGAGCAGAAGCCCAACAAGCGCGACGTTGTGCCCTTCCGCGAGGTGTACATTCACATGCTGGTGCGCGACGCTGAGCGCCAAAAGATGAGCAAGACCAAGGGCAACGTGGTCGATCCCATCGGCGTTATCGAGAAGTTCGGCACCGACGCCGCGCGCTTTACCCTGGCCTCCATGGCCGCGCCGGGCACGGATATCTCCTTCAGCGAAAGCCGCACCGAGAGCTACCGCGCCTTCGCCAATAAAATCTGGAACGCCGCTCGCTTCCTCTTTATGAACGTGGATCGCGCCACCGAGCAGAAGGTGTGGTCTCTGGCGGAGTTCTCCGCCAAGGGCGCGCAGCCCGCCTCCGGTTTGAAGGATTTTGCCGCCGTTACCCTGGAAGACCGCTGGATTCTTTCGCGCTTCAACCGCGTGGCCGGTGAGGTCTCCGCGGCGCTCAAGGAGTATCGCTTCCACGAGGCCGCGCACGTCGTCTATCACTTCTTCTGGGGCGAGTACTGCGACTGGTACGTGGAGTTGCTAAAGCCGCGCCTGCTCTCCGAGGATCGCGAGGAAGCGCGCGCGGCCTTTGCCAACGTGGTGCGCATCTTTGAAGGCGCTCTGCGTTTGCTGGCGCCCTTCATGCCCTTCATCACCGAAGAGATCTGGCACGCCCTCTACGACGGTCAACCGCCGCTGAAGTCGATTGCGCTGGCCGCCTTCCCGGCGACCAACGAAGCGCAGCTCGACGCCGCGGCTGAGCGCGACATGGCCATCCTGCAGGATCTGATTGTGTCCGTGCGCAACGTCCGCGCCGAGGTGAAGGTGGGGCAAAAGGAAATGCTGCCCATTCAGGTCTTTGCCGAGCTAGATGTTCGCGCGCTGCTTGAGTCCAACCTGCCGGCCCTGTCGCGGCTGGCCAACGTCAGCGATCTTTCGTTCGTCGAGGAGTCGCTGGCCAAGGCCACCAACTCAAGGGCCACTGCGCGCTTCGAGGTGCGCCTGGTCTACGAGCAGAAGATCGACGTAGCCGCCGAAACCGCCCGCGCCAAAAAAGAGTTGGAAAAGCTCGAAGGCGAATTTGAGCGCAACAACAAGCAGCTCGGCAATGAGAGCTTCCTGGCCAAGGCTCCGGCCAAGGTCGTCGAGGGCCTGAAGACCCGCCGCGTGGAGTTGGAATCGCTGATTGAAAAAGCCAATGCACGCCTCGCCGAACTGGCCGCTCAGAAGTAAGTAAAAGGGGAGGCATGAAAAAGTCTGAGTTTGTCAGGGCATGGCTTCAGCCGTGCCGAATAAGCTGCGTAAACCATGGGGCTTCAGCCCCTGAGGCAATGCTGCGTGACTTATTCAGAGACTCCCCCGAGGAGAGACCATGAACTTCAACAGCCGCCGTATGACCGCGTTCCTCTCCGAGGCTTTGCTGGAAGATCAGGCCACGCGTGATGCCACCACGCTGGCCACCATCGATCCCGGGCAGAAGGCCGTGGCCACCATCCTGGCCAAGCAGGACTGTGTGCTCTCCGGCATCGCCCTGGTGCGCCGCATCTTTGAGGTCTATGCCGAGCTCGACCCCACGGCGCAGAGCTATCCCGAGGTCAGCATCCCTCAGGAGATCTTCGACGGCGTGCCGTTGCACAAGGGCGCAAAGGTGGCATCCATCCGCCACAGCGCCCGCGTGCTGCTTAGTTGCGAGCGGCTCATCTTGAACCTCTTGCAGCACCTCAGCGGCATTGCCACCGCCACCCGCGGCTACGTGGACGCCATCTCCGGCACCGGGGCCGTCATCCTGGACACGCGCAAAACCGTGCCCGGCCTGCGCCGCCTGGAAAAGTACGCCGTGCGCTGCGGCGGCGGACAGAACCACCGCCTCGATCTCTCCGACGGCATCCTGGTAAAGAACAACCACATCGACCTGGCGGGCGGCGTGCGCGTGGCGCTGGAGCGCGTGCTGGCCAATCGCCGCGGTGAGCAGCCCATCGAAGTCGAGGTGCGCAACATGAAGGAGCTGGAGGCGGCACTGAAGTACGGCGCCGAGTCCATCCTGTTGGACAACATGACCCCTTCGCAGACTCGCGAGGCCGTCAGCTTCATCCGCCGCGGCTCGCCGCTGATGAAGATCGAATCCTCGGGCGGCATCACGATTGAAAATGTTCGCCAGTACGCCGAGGCCGGAGTGAATTACATCTCCGTCGGCGCGCTCACCCACTCCGCCCGCGCCGTGGACCTGAGCATGAGGATCGAGGCCGCGTAGCGCGATTTGTGGTTACAAAAGAAAAAGGGCACGGAGTGATTCCGCGCCCTTTTTCTTTTGCGTGCAAAGGTTTATTCCGGGTCCATCCGCGCCAGTTCGCGCACGATGGCCGCCACCAGCAGCGGCTTAAAGCGTTCTATCACCCGCTCCACCGCCTGGTGCATGCGCTGAGCCTCGTCCGAGCGAACCTCCTCGGAGCCTGCGGCGGAGGCTTTCGGTTTTTGCGCCACCACGGCAGCGGCCTCGGGTGGCTCTGGAGCGGCTACCGGCGCGGCGGCTGGGGCAACAGAGGCTTGGGCCTCAATGGCAGGCTCCCGCGGCGTTGGCGGGGCCGTCACTACTGGCGTTGCATGTGCCGGCTCTTCCACCGGTGCTTCGGGGTGCGCCGGAATCACTGCCGGAGCAAGGAAAGCAGCCGCTGCTGCAACGGGCGCAGCCGCTTCGGCAACTTTTGCCGCAATTGCTGCCGCGGCCGGTATCTCAGGAAGGTGAGCCATTGGGAGGGCTTCCACGGCCGTTTCCAGTGGCTTTACCGGCAGCGATTCCTTGGATTCCTCAACCGGCGCAATCGCCGTGTGCGTCTCCGCTTCCTTCTCAATGGCAACTTCAGGAACTGGCGCGGCGGTCACTGCATCGGGCACCACAATAACCTCTGGCTCCGGCTCCGCAGCGGCAAAGGTCATGGGCGCAGGTTCCGGCGCCAGCACTGGTTCAGGCTCCCCCGTCGTCTCGGGCATCAGCAAAGCCAACGCGTCCGCAATTTCCGTCTCAATCTCCGGCTTCGCAGTCTCCGCTTGCGGCGCAATTTCGAACGCAGCGGCTTCCGCCGACGCAGCAGGTTCCACATGCGTCTCAGGAAGCTCTACCGCGCGGGTTTCCGCCTCCACTGCCTCTTCCACCCCTGGCTCAGGCTCAGCCGTAAAGGACTCCGGCGCGGCGGCGGGCGTTATCTCCCAGGCGCGCATCTCTTCTTCTGCCAGTAGCGGCTCGGGCCTGAACTCCGTCGCGGGTTCGCTGGAGGCAAGGCCGTTGAACGCGGCTTCAAAATCGTTTCCGGGTCCGCCATGAGCCTCTGCCTCCCCTTCCGGCGTGGAGGGGCTCGGAGCTTCCGCAGAACCTGCAGCTTCAAACTGTTCGGCAACCGATGCGCCAGCCGACGGCGGCATTCCCGCTAGCCCGGCGGGTTCTTCCAGCGGGGGAAGCTCATCCGAATTGAACAGATCTTCGAAGGCTTTGCGGCGTGCCGCTTCTTCGTCGGTCAGAACCTCGGCCTCAGTCTCCGGCAGGGGAGAGAACCTCTCCAGCGGCATTTCAATCTCAACGTGGCTTGCTGCCACAATGTTTTCGCGTGCTTCGGCTGTACCATTCTCCAGCAGCGGATCGAGTGAAGGGATGTCGAGAGGCGGCGGTGTGATCTCAGGCAGCAATCCCTGCGGCGCCAGCGGCGCAATTCCGTGGTTCGGAGTCGAGGCTGTTTCCTCTAATTCCAGGTTGGCGTCTTGCAGCACGGATTCAACCGGGGCTCCCCTTGTCTCCCCCATGGAGACGTTGGGAATCAGGCCATCAATGGCGGAGGCCACAAACGGAATGTGTTTGGCGTCGGGATTGAACTGCAAACTGTCCGGCGAATCGTGAAGCGAGAGTACCGCTTCCGGGGCCGCCTGCGGCGCGCTCTCATCGGTCATCAGCATATCGCGCGCGGAAATCGACGGCACATAGGAGAACATCGGTTCGTCGGATTCGTCCGTCGCGGCTGCCGGCTCGGGTGTTGTCTCCGCGGCCGCCGTTGGCGTGGCCGCCTGCCCGGCGGTTTCCATGATGGTCTTCACCAGCTCCGCCGCAATAAAGGGCTTCACCAGCACGCCGTTGGAGTGGACGCTGGCTCCGTCCTCCGGCCGGTAAGGTTCCAGCTTGCCCACGGTAAGAATCACGGGCAGTGAGGCGGTGGCGGCGCTGGCACGCAGTTTCTGGCACACTTCCAGGCCGGAGTATCCCGGCATAAAAATGTCCAAAATGGCGACGTCCGGCACGGCTTCGGCGATCTTGCGGATCGCTTCCAGTCCATTGCTGGCCGTGGTTACTTCAAAGCCGGCATCGGTAAGGATCTTCTTGCCCATATTCTGGGCGGGCACGCTGTCATCGGCTAATAGGATATGTAACGGCACGGGCTGTTCCTGAACGGACGAAATCGAGAGTGTATTGGGTGTCAAGTTAGCGCAACCCATTGCACAGGTCAATGCGCCTGTACCATTTCCCATACACGCTGGAACAAAAATGCCCGCCCCTTGGTACCGAGGCGGGCGTGAACTTTCGGGTTCCCGGAATTAAAGCGGGATCGGAAGCTTGAAATGATGCTTTTTCTTTTTCTTCTGGCTGGAGGATGAATTCTTGTCCTCTTTGGTGGCCGTGGAAGTAGAATCCCCCGCCTTTTGCTCGGTGGCAGCCGTCGAAGACGAAGAGGAAGAACTCTGCATCTCCGCCTCATTGAGCTGGGAGGGCGCCTGGGAGGGAACGTCGGCAGTATTGCTGCGTGGCGCCGGCTGGTTCTCGGGAACCTTGCCACCGCTGGAAACCGCCTCGGCCTTCACCGTGTTCGGGCCGCCCGGGGCCCCTTCACGCGCCACCTTGTCGATTTCGCGCACCAGCGTGGGAGCGTCCGTTTCCTTCGGATCCACCAGCGTCGGTTGTCCAACGCGCGTTGCCGAACTCAGGTTCGGACGCTTGCCCATGTCCGTCACAAAGCGCTCGTAGTGCGTCTGCGCCATGCGGCTGTTGATTTCCTTCTTGTTCTGCTCCACCATCTCCGGCGCCGGAGCCGGTACCGGACGGTCCATCGCCGCCAGCCGCTTGCGTGCGTCCTGGTAGCGCGGCATCGCCGGATAGCGCGTCACGATCTTGGTGTAGGCCGCCGCCGCCTCATCCGCATATTCCTTGCCCAGGCGCTTCTTCACGTCGTCCGGCAGCTTCACCGCGCGTACGCGGTCGGATTCCTGTTCGTAGGACTGTCCCAGAATGTACAGCGCCTCATCGGCCTGGCTGTACAAGGGATACGTATCGGTCAGGGTGCGGGCGCGGGCAATGGCCGCCAGCAGCGAGCCGCGTGCAAAGTAAAACTTGGCAATGCGGAACTGACGCTCGGCCAGCACTTCCTGCACCTGCAGCAGGCGGACGCGGGCGGTGTCGGCCAATTTGCTGTCCGGATACTGCAACAGCAACTGGCGGTATTCATCCTCGGCGCGGCGGGCGTGCGTGTAGTCGCGGTCCGGCTTCTCCATCTGGCGGTAGTGGATGTCGGCGATCTTCAGTTGCGCTTCGGCCGCTTCCGGCATGTTCGGGAAGAACGTGATGAAGTCGCGGAATTCCGTCTCCGCCTGGGCCAGAGAGGCCGAGCTGCCTTCTTCGTACCAGCTTTCGCCGACCGTCAGCTTGGCGCGGGCCACAAACTCGGAATCCGGATAGGTATTGATCAGCGTCTGCAGCGTGATGCGCGCTACGTCGTACTTGCGCTGCTTCATCGCGTCCATCGCGCGGTCGTACAGAATTTTGTCCGGCTGTTTGGAATTGATGTGGGCCAGTGGGTTGTTGGCCTTCTTATGGGAGCAGGCCACCGTTGCCAGCAGGCTGGCTGCCAGCATCAGGGCGATCATTGCGCGACGAAACATGCCGGATAACACCTCAGAACCTGATTAGGAGCGATTACGCTTTCTGCAGCGCCGCCGTCCGGGCGGTTTGCAAAAGCTGTTGCACGTTGGCGCCCGAGTCGCCACGGCCGAAGACGGCATTACCGGCAACCAGTATCTCGGCTCCGGCCTGCACGGCCTCTGTAATGGTATCAAGAGCGATGCCGCCGTCCACCTCAATCCGGAACGCCAGGCCCTGCCGGACCCTCAATTCCGCAAGATGGCGAATCTTCCGCAGCGTTCGCGGGATGAACTTCTGCCCCCCGAAGCCTGGATTCACCGACATCACCAGCACAAAATCCACCTCGGGCAGAATATCGGAGAGTGTCTCCACCGGCGTTGCCGGGTTCAACACCACACCGGCCCGCGCTCCGTGGGAGCGGATCAGTTGAATCGTGCGGTCCAGGTGAACACAGGCCTCCTGATGCACGCTGATCCAGTTCGCCCCCGCCTGCGCAAAGGCCGGAATATAACGGTCCGGCTCCTCAATCATCAGGTGGCAATCCAAGGGAACTTCCACGTGCTTGCGCAGCGCGGCCACCACCGGCGGACCGATGGTGATGTTCGGGACAAAGTGGCCGTCCATCACGTCCACATGCAGCACGGTCGCGCCGGCGGCAATCACCGGGCCTACCTGCTCCGCGAGGCGGGCAAAATCAGCCGACAAAATGGATGGCGCAAGCTCGATCAAACGCTTCTCTCGATTCGATTAGGCTGTGGAAAATTTTAGCACGCGCGGGCTGTTTCTCCTTCCACAGATTGGACTTTGCCCCGCCCGCCCGCGAAGGCCCGCGCCCTGGTGCCGCTGCTTGCCAGGCTTGCCCTCCGTGATACGCTGCTTACTATGCCGCTGATTGAAGCCGAACACCTGGTGAAAGTCTATGAGCCGGCAGACGGCTTTGGCCGTCCCGGGCAGGGCCTGCGCGCCGTGGATGACGTAAGCCTCACCATCGAAGCGGGTGAAACCCTCGGCCTGGTCGGCGAATCCGGCTGCGGCAAAAGCACCCTCGGACGTCTTCTGCTGCGCCTCATCGAACCCTCCAGCGGCCGCGTCCGCTTCGATGGCACCGAGCTGACCTCCCTGGGCCGCCGCGCCCTGCGCGAAACCCGCCGCGAGATGCAGATCATCTTCCAGGACCCCTTCGCCTCGCTCGACCCGCGCCAGACGGTGGAAGAAATCGTCATCGAGCCGCTGGAGATTCACGAAGACCTCGGCAAGGCCATCCTGCGCCAGCACGCCGCCGAGCTGATGGGCGCCGTCGGCCTGGACGTCAGTGCCCTGGGCCGCTATCCGCATGAATTCTCGGGCGGACAGCGCCAACGCATCGGCATTGCCCGCGCCCTGGCCCTGCGCCCGCGCTTCATCGTCTGCGACGAAGCCGTAAGCGCCCTGGACGTCAGCGTGGCGGCGCAGATCGTGAACCTTTTGCAGAGTCTGCAAAAGGAGATGGGCCTCACCTACCTGTTTATCTCCCACTCCATGCCCGTGGTGCGCTACCTCTCCACCCGCATTGCCGTGATGCGCCAGGGCAAAATCGTGGAAACCGGCGAGGCCGAACAGATCACCGCGAACCCGCAGCACGAATACACCAAAGAACTGCTGAAGGCCGTGGCGGAATAAGTTCCCGGCCCCTTCAGGAAGCGGAGCAGCAAGGGAGGGCGCCGATTCGCGTTCTCCCGCGTCAAGCTCCTCGTTTCATAAATACCCCGGATCTATCTCATTCAAAAGGATGTGCAATTGTACAAGCGGCGAGGGGATATCTCCCTCGAAATTGCTATCTGGACTTATGGTGGCATGCTGAGGCCGAGGACTCTGCCTCCGAAAGCCTGCGGAATTCCCAGGTTTGATGACCCGATCAACTTATTTTTGTCAGTAGCTTGCGAATGAGGCTGGGGCTCGCTGTCGGCATGGGACGCGAGCTCCCGGCACTTAACAAAATCGAGTGGCTACTTGGCAGCCGGCAGTGCGGGCGGCGCTTCGCGCTCCACCATCATTATGCGCTTTACCTGATTGCGCTCAAACGTTTGGATCCTGCCGCCGATGCGTACTTGTACTGATGTGGCGTCCACAACTTCCAGATCGCCATTGAGCGTGGTTCCGTCGCGCAGTTCAATGGTGTCGTGCGCCACGCCGCCCAATTCGTACGAGACGGTGCCTCCGCTAACGTCGTTGGGGCCGATCTCAACCGGATAGTTGCCCGTCTTGTAGCCTTCCATGGCAAAGGTAAGGACGTGCTTGCCGTTCGCCATCTCCACCTGTTTCGGCGTCTCTCCCTGGTCAACGCCGTCAAGGGCGAGCTTGGCTCCGGCGGGAATCGAGTACACCGTCAGCCGGACCTTGCGCGCGGGTTCCGCCGGGCTCAGCTCCTTGGGCAGACGGTCCGGGGAGAGCTTGAGCGTGGCTGGCTGAGCTCCCGCGCCGCCAAACGGCATCACGAAGCGAACCGTCTCCTTTACGCCGACTTGGGTGAGGTAGATGTGTCCGCTGCCGATACGTATGTTGTCCTTGCTGAAGAAGTAAACATCAAAGGATGCTTCCGGAATCGGCTTGCCCCAAAGATTTTCGGCGACGACCTCCACCGAATAAGAGTTCTGATTTCCCAGAGACCCGATTTTATTGAATTTTCCGAAAGTAAAGCGCACGAAAGGCTTCTCGACCGAGGGCCAAGTCATAATGATCGGTTGGTCTTTAGCAAATGCAGGAACGGCAAGCAGTAACAACAAGAAAACAGCGAGGACGCGTTTCATGTGTTCCTCCAGGGAATACACAGCATCTTAGCGCAGCTCTGAGTGGTGTGAAATGAAAACGCCCGAAGCGCGGCTCCGGGCGTTTTCTGCGAGTAACTACTTACTTACGGATTACTCACTAAGTTTCTTAACTAGAATTTCATTCACCACGGCCGGGTTGGCTTTGCCCTTCGAGGCCTTCATGATCTGGCCAACGAAGAAGCCGATCATCGTGGTTTTGCCGGCCTTGTACTGCTCCACCTGCTTGGGGCTGGCGGCAATCACCTCGTCGATCATCTTCTCGATTTCGGCGCTGTCGGTGATCTGCTGCGGCTTTTCCTTTTCGTAGATCGCCGGGAAGTCGAGCTTCTGTTCAAAGGCGTGGTCGAAGAGTTCCTTCAGGATCTTGGAGCTGATCTTGCCCTCCTCCACCAGGTCGGCCGCCAGGCGCGCACCGGCCAGAGTGACGGGCGAATCTTCCAACTCGATTTCGGCGGCCTTCAGGCGGCCCTGCAGTTCGCTAAGAACGATGTTGGCCAGCCGCTTGGGACTCTTGGCCAGCTTGGCTTCGGTCTCGAAGAGGTCGGCGCGTTCGCGGGTGGCCGTCAAGGTGGCGGCGTCGCCCGCGCTAAGTCCGTACTCGGCGATCAGGCGCGCGCGCTTGGCCTCCGGAAGCTCGGGCAAGGTGGCGCGGATGGCCGCCTGGCGCTCCGCGGTGACGATGAGCGGCAGCAGGTCGGGCTCCGGGAAGTAGCGGTAATCGTGGGCACGCTCCTTGGTGCGCATGGTGTAGGTGCGGCCCTCGCCGGGATTGTAGAGGCGCGTCTCCTGCTGGATGGTGCCGCCCTCGCCGAGCGCTTCGGCCTGGCGCTCGATCTCGTATTCCAAGGCCTGCTTTACAAAGCGGAAGCTGTTCAGGTTCTTGACCTCGACCTTGGTGCCAAGCGCTTTCTGTCCGCGCGGGCGGAGGCTGACGTTGGCGTCGCAGCGCAGCGAGCCTTCCTCCATGTTGCAGTCGCTGACCTCGGTGTAGAGCATGATCTCCCGCAGCTTGGTCAGGTATTGCCAGGCTTCGTCGGGCGTGCTGATTTCGGGCTCGCTGACGATCTCCGCCAAAGGCGTGCCGGTGCGGTTCAGGTCCACGTAGGTCTTGGCGTCCGAGTCGGCAAAGCCCTCGTGCATGGACTTTCCCGCGTCCTCTTCCATGTGCAGGCGGGTGATGCCAATGCGCTTGAGGGCACCCTCTGCGGTGGTCACCTCAATCCAGCCGCGCTCGGCCAGGGGTTTGTCGAACTGGCTGATCTGGTAGCCCTTGGGCAGGTCGGGATAGAAGTAATTCTTGCGGGCAAAGATGGAGGTCTCGTTCACCACCAGGTTCAAGGCCTGCGAGGCCTTGACGGCAAACTCCACGGCCTGCTGGTTGAGCACCGGCAGAGCGCCGGGCATGCCCAGGCAGACGGGGCAGACGTTGCTGTTCGGCTCCGAACCAAAGTGGTTGGGGCAACCGCAGAAGATCTTCGTCTTCGTCAAAAGCTGAACGTGAACTTCGAGGCCGATGACCGCCTCGTACTTGGTGGAGACATCGTTTGCCGCAGTAGCCATGACTGATTATAGCGAGAAGGGCTGGCGGTTTCGAAGGTTTTGGCGGGACTTCTGCTCCCAGCCGCGGGAAATGCAAGCCTTATCGCCGAATGCGCCGCGCCTCTTCTACAATGATTCCTGTGTATTTCCTTTATAGCCTGACACTCGGCCTGCTGCTGGTGCTAACCCTGCCCTGGTGGCTGGTGCAAATGCTGCGGCTGGGCAAGTATCGCGCGGGGCTGCGCGAGCGTTTGGGTTTTGTCGCGCAACGTCTGCGTGTGGATGACACTCGTCCCGTGGTGTGGCTGCACGCCGTCAGCGTGGGCGAGACGCTGGCCGTGGTTCCCATGGTGGAGCGGCTGCGCGGCGCGGGCTGGCGCGTGGTGGTAAGCACCACAACGCACACGGGCCAGCGGCTGGCGCGCAATAAGTTTGGCGCGGAGAATGTCTTCTACTTTCCGCTGGATATTCCGTTCTGCATCCGTCCGTATTTGAAGCTGCTGCGGCCGCGTCTGGTGGTGCTGGCCGAAACCGAGTTCTGGCCCAACTTTCTGCGCATGGCCAGGCAGAGCGGCGCGCGCGTGGCGGTGGTGAACGCGCGCATCAGCGACCGTTCGTATCCGCGCTACCTGCGCTTTAAGAACCTGCTGCGCCGGGTGCTGGCGCCGGTGGACCTTTTTTTGGCGCAAAGCGAGAACGACGCGCATCGTCTGCGCGCGATTGGCGCCGTGGCCGAGCGCGTGGAGGTGGCAGGCAACTTGAAGTTTGACGCCGCGCCTCCGGTGGAGAGCGAAGCCGTCGCGGCCATTGGCGCCGCCCTGCGCCGGGCGGGCGCTCCGGTGATTGTGGCCGGAAGCACGGTGGAGGACGAAGAAGCCCACGTGCTGAAGGCCTTCCGCCTGGTGCTGAAGGAGTTTCCCGACGCCACGCTGGTGCTGGCCCCGCGGCACAAGGAACGCTTTGAGGAAGTGGCTGGCGTGCTGCGCGCGCGGCATGTAAAGTTTGTGCGCCGCTCGGCCTCCAACAGCACGCAGTCGGACCTGCGCGGCGCGGTGCTGCTGCTGGATACCCTGGGCGAGTTGGCGGCCGTGTATCGCTACTGCGACCTGGCCTTTGTCGGCGGCTCGCTGGTGCCGCGCGGCGGACACAACATTCTGGAGCCGGCGTTCTTCTCCCGCGCCATTCTCACCGGGCCGCACACGGAAAACTTCCGCGACATTCTGCGCTGCTTTGAAGAAGGCGGTGCCGTGGTGCGCTGCACCATCGAGAACCTCGGCGTCACGTTCATTCTGTTGCTGCGGGAAACTCAGGCGCGCGAAGGCCTGGGCACGAGCGCGCAGAAAGTTCTGCTGGCGCAGCGCGGCGCCACTCAGCGCAGCGTGGCGCGGCTGCTGCAACTGGCGGAGGCCGCGCGATGATCGCCGATCCGCTGACCTGGCTTTTTGGCCGCATTGTGCGCGAGCGCAACCGGCGCTACGACAGCGGACAGGCCGAGATCAAACGCCTGCGCATGCCGGTGGTAAGTGTGGGCAACCTCAGCGTGGGCGGGTCGGGCAAGACTCCGTTTGTGCAGACACTGGGGCGCTGGCTGACGGCGCAGGGTGTGGCGTTCGACATTCTCAGCCGCGGCTATGGACGCCAGTCGAAGGGCGTGCTGCGGGTCGATCCCGCGGGGACGCCCGCGATGTACGGCGATGAACCGCTGTTGCTGGCGCGCTCGCTGAATGTGCCGGTTTTCGTGGGCGAGGAGCGCTACGCGGCCGGCATGGCAGCGGAAGAAGCGGCGGAAGAAGACGCGGCACGCGAAGGGCGGCCGCTGCGCCTGCATCTGCTGGATGATGGATTTCAGCACCGCCGTCTGCATCGCGACTTTGACATTGTCTTGCTGGCTCCGGGAGATTTGCGCGGCAGCTTGCTTCCCTTCGGACGCTTGCGCGAGCCGCTCAGTTCGCTGGATCGCGCGCAGGCCGTGGTGGCTCCCGAGGACCTGGCCGAGCTGCTGAAGGCGCCGAACATCTGGCACATCAAGCGGAGGCTGGTGCTGCCCTGCCCAGCGCCGACAAGGCCGCTGGCATTTTGCGGCGTGGCGCGGCCCAAACAGTTTTGGCAGGCTTTGGGCGACATCGGTATTTATCCGGTGGGAACCTATGCCTTCGGCGATCATCACGGCTACCGCCCCAAGGACGTGGCGCTGCTGCGGCGGCTGGCTCGTCAGCACGAGGCCAACGGCTTTGTCACCACGGAGAAAGACCTGATCAAGCTGGAAGGCATGGGCCTGGAGCCAATGGTGGCTCCCGAACTGCGCATTGAGCTGGAAAACATGAACGCGCGCTTTGGCGGGATGCTGGAAGCGATTGGCGTGCGGTAAAGGCTGCGGAATTTCCATGCTGCGGTACTATGGTGAACACTTATGCTGCTGGTTCTTGACATTGGCAACACCGAGACCGAGCTGGGGCTGTTTCCCTTGCGCGAGGACTCTACGGCCGCGCCGGAGCTGATGGCGCAGTGGCGCATCTCCACCGCGCGCCAGCAGACGGTGGACGAGCACGGCGTGCTGATTCGCCAGCTCTTTTCGCTGCAAGGCATCGACCCCAACGGAGTGCACGGCATCATCGTCAGCTCCGTGGTGCCGCCCATGGACACCACCGTGCGGCAGATGTGCGAGCGCTACTTCAATCGCAAGGCGCTGTTCATCGAGCCGGGCATCAAGACCGGAATGCCGGTGCACTACGACAATCCGGCCGAGGTGGGCGCCGACCGCATTGTGAATGCCGTGGCCGCCTACGAGCGCTGCAAAACCGCCTGCATTGTGGTGGACTTCGGCACGGCCACGACCTTTGACGCCGTAAGCGCCAAGGGCGAGTACCTGGGCGGCGTCATCGCCCCCGGCATTGGCATCTCGGCCGACGCGCTGTTTGAGCGCACGGCACGGCTGCCGCGGGTGGACCTGAAAAGGCCTCCGCACGTGGTGGGCAGCAACACGGTGCACTCGCTGCAATCAGGCCTGTTTTATGGCTACGTGGGACTGGTGGATGGAGTGCTCGACCGCCTGCTGGGCGAGGTAGGGCCGGCCAAGGTGATTGCCACCGGAGCCATGGCGGTGTTTCTGGCCGCGGGCTCGCGCTACCTGGACGAGATACACGACGGGCTGACGCTCGAAGGGCTGCGCATTATCTGGGACAGGAACGTCCATGCCCGCCGGAAGTAAAATGTAGTCATCCGTGGAACATTTCGCATATTTTTCTGAAATCGAAGAACACTTTCTGCGCCGCCGGGGCAGCATTCTCATCTGCTCCCCTTTGGACTGGGCGCTGATGGAAACCTGGAAGGAAGCCGGAATCCCTCTGGAGGCCGTTCTGCGCGGCATTGATGCGGCCTTTGACCGCTATGACCGCAGGGCCAAAAAGACGCGCAAGGTGAACTCGATCGCCTTCTGCCAGCAGGAGGTTCTGGCCGCCGCCGAAGAGATGCTGGAGGCGGCCACGGGCTCAAAGCGCGATCCCTCGGCCACGACCATCCCCAACCAGGCGGTGGCCGCGTACCTTACGCACAACGCGGAAACCCTTGAGGCTGCGCAACATCCGGCGGCGGCCGTGCGCGAACTGCTGGCCATGCAGGGCAACGCGCTGCGCACTCTGGCTGCGGAGGTTGCGGCCAGTGAGGCTCCGGCGGATTTGGAAGACCTGGAGCGCCGCATGACCATAAGCGAAGAAAAGCTGTTTGCGGCCTTGTGGAGCAACGCCTCGGAAGACGAGCTACTGGCCGCCCGCGCGCAGGCCGAGCACGAGCTGGCACCGTACCGTTCCAAGATGACGGCGGCGCAGATCGACCAGTTGCTGCGGCAGTACGGCAACAAGCAATTGCTGGAGAAATACAGGCTGCCGCGTCTGAGCCTGTTCTACCTGTAATCCGCACGGCATTTGGTACTTTGCGGAAAGACCGCTATGCTCATAATGTGCAATGCTCAATTGAAAAGCTGATTTACGGTGGCGACGGCCTGGCGCGAATTCCCGCGCAGGGCGACGAGCGCCGCGGCAAAACCGTCTTCATTCCTTACGTGCTGCCCGGAGAAACCGTGGAGGCGCGCGTGGTGGAAGAGCGCAAGGGATTCATCCGCGCCGAAGCAACGGAAATTCTTACTCCCTCGCCGGCGCGTATTGCGCCCCTTTGCCCGCACTTCACACACTGCGGCGGATGCAGCTACCAGCATCTTGACTACGCCGGGCAGGTGGAGCAGAAGGCTCTGATTCTGCGCGAGACGCTGCAACGCGGCGCCAAGGTGGAGCTGCCCGAGGTGGTGACGCATACGGCCGAGCCCTGGGGCTTCCGCAACCGCTCGCGCATGAAGTTTGCGTTTGAGCCGGAGTTTGCGCTGGGCTATTACCGTCACGGGTCGCACGAACTGGAGGCGGTGCGCGAGTGCCCCATCAGCTCGCCGCTCATCAACCGCGCGGTGTCCCTGTTGTGGGGAATGGCCAAGGAACTGAGCGAGCAACCCTTGTTACGCGAGGTGCAGTTCTTCGCCAATCACGACGACTCGGCGCTGCTGTTGGAGCTGTTCGTGCATTACACGGCCAAGCCGCCGGAGTTTGCCCCGCTGGCAAAATTGCTGCGCGAGAAGATGCCGGAGATCGCGGGCGTGGCCATCTTCGCCGGAGTCGCTCCCGAGGGCGACCTGGACGATGGCAGCTTTGAGGCGGCCAAGCAACTGCTGCGCGCCGGAGCGCCTTACGTGGAAGGCTCGCGGCACATGGTCTATCAAGTGGGCGAGCACGAGTATCGCGTCTCGGCGGGATCGTTTTTCCAGACGAATCGCTTTCTGGTCGCGGAACTGGTGGAGTTGGTGACCGCGGGCCGCGAAGGAAAATCGGTGATGGACCTGTTCAGCGGCGTGGGACTGTTTACGCTGCCGCTGGCCAGGCATTTTGCGCGTGTCACCTCGGTGGAGATTGCGCCGTATTCGTATGGCGACCTGGAAGCGAACGCCACGGGCGGCAACATGCAAAAAGTCCGCGGCACCACGGAAGACTTTTTGCGCACGGCCCGCGGACGCTGGGACTTGGCGGTGGTGGATCCGCCGCGCACCGGACTGGGCGAACGCGCGGCGCGTTTTCTGGGAGCGCTGCAACTGCCGCGCATCACCTACGTCTCCTGCGATCCGGCGACGCTGGCGCGCGACCTGGGCATACTGCTGGCGGCCGGATACACCGTGGAAGCGGCACACATGGTGGACCTGTTCCCGCAGACCTGCCACATGGAAAGCATTCTGCAACTGGTACGAACGAACTGAAACGGGAGGAGCAACGCTCATGTATGGATTGGTCATCATTCGCTACCGTCTGTGCGCGGAAAAGGTCGAGGAAGTGCGCGGCGAGCATCGCGCGTACTTGCGCGGACTGAAGGAAAAAGGAACACTGGTCGCCTCCGGGCCAATGGATCCGATGTCCGGCGGCGTGCTGCTGGTGCGCGTGCCGGACGATAACGTGCAGGCCGCGTTGACGGCGCTCCGCGATGGCGACCCGTTCTACCAGAAGCACGTGGCCAGCTACGAAGTGGTGGCCTGGAACGTCGTTATCGGTCAGGAAGGTTTGGACAAGCTGTAAACAAGGGCCAATGGGATCGCCGTCGTCCGAGGGCGCCGGCGATTGTAGTGCAGCAGTTTGGTGAACGCCACCATGGCTGACCGCGCCGCCCATTCCGACCGCAGCGTCTCACCGGATGCGCCGCTTCCGCGCCGTCCTCCGGCCGCACCTGTATTTGCCGCCTGCCTGTCATTCTCCGGCGGCATTCTGCTGAATCAATTTATGTACAAGCCCGCCGCGCTGTATCTATACGGCACGGTGGCGTTTGCCTTTTGCGCGGTGGCCGCCATGCTGTGGGTGCACACTTCGCGGCGCGGGCTGGTGGCCTACGCGGCGGCGGTTCTGGCCTACTTCCCCGCCGGAGCCTTGTGCTCCACAACGCTGGCTGCGCGGCCGGAAGAGCCGTCCACCATCCTCGATTACAGCGGCGGCGAGGAGGTGACGCTGACGGGCTACGTGGCGCGCTCCGGATCTCTGCACTCAGGCCGCGACCTGCGCGAGACGCTGGACTTGGAAGTGGAGCAGGCGCAGCGCGAGGGGGAAGCGCCGCAGAACGTCCACGGGCGCGCCAGGCTGTCTTTATACATGCCGGGCTCGGGCTTTGGCGGATGGGAGAGCGAAGAAGACGGAGTGGATGCGCAAGTCGCGCCGCCGGTCTTCGACTACGGTCAGCGCTTGCGGCTTCAGGCCAAGCTGCGTCCGCCGGTGAACTACCGCAACCCGGGCAACATGGACTACGTGAGCTGGCTGGGCGAGCAGAAGGTGAGCGTGCTCGGCTCGGCGCGGTCCACGGCCGTTGTGGTGCTTCCCGGTCTGAGCGGCAGCACCATGGAGCGCCTGCGCTGGCGCGCCCGCCGCAGCGTGCTGCGCCAGATGGAAGTCCTGTGGCCCGCACCCTACGCGGGACTCTTCCAGGCCATGGTCCTGGGTGAGCGTGGGCTGGTCGGCCGCGAGCAGCGCACGGAGTTCCAGCGCAGCGGAACTTTTCACCTGCTGGTGGTCAGCGGCATGAACGTCGCGGTGTTCGCCGTGTTTCTCATCTGGGCCCTGCGCCGCGTGCGGCTGCCAGAGGAGTATGCCATTGTAGCCACCATCGCGCTCACCTGCGGCTATGCGTGGCTCACCGAACTGGGCGCTCCCATTCTGCGCTCGGTGCTGATGATTGTGGCCTATCGCCTGGCGGCCTTGCTGAACCGCGACCGCGCGCCGCTGAACACCGTGGCCGTGGCCGCCTTGGCGCTGGTGGCGTGGACGCCGCATTTGCTGTTCGAGGCGAGCTTCCAGATGACGTTTCTCGCCGTGCTCACCATTGGCGGCCTCGGCGTGCCGCTGTTTGTGCGCACCACTCTTCCGCTGCGCGAGGCGCTCGACGACCTTGCGGACGTGCCGCGCGACCGCCTGCTGCGTCCGCGCCAGGCGCAGTTGCGTTTGGATTTGCGCAGCGTGGCGGGATGGTTGGATCGCATGGTGGGCCCGCAGGCCGCGCTTTGGCTGGTGGCCAAAGGATCGCTGGCCGCGGTTGCCGCTGTCGAACTGGCGGTGCTCTCCGGGCTGATGCAGGTGGCCTTGACCTTGCCCATGGCGTGGTACTTCCATCGCGTGAATGTTCATGCGGTGTGGGCCAACATGGTGGTGCTGCCGCTGACCGCCCTGCTGATGCCGGCTTCCATGCTGGCGGTGGCGTTGGGCTATGCGGCGCACTGGCTGGCCTGGCCCTTTGCGTTGGCGGCGCGGTGCTCGCTGCAGGGAATTCTGTGGGCCGTGCATGGCGCGGGCGGCGCGCAACTGATAGACCGGCGCATACCGATGCCGGCCTGGTGGACGATTGCCTTTTTCGCCGCGGCCTATGGCGTGGCGCTGCTCTGTGCGCGGCGGCATCGCCTGCTGCTGGCTGTGTCGTTGGCCATGCTGGGAGCCGCGGCCTTTGTGTTGGTGACCATGCCGAGGGCCTTCGCCTATCATCCAGGCGAACTGGAGATCACGGCCATCGACATTGGGCAGGGAGACAGTTTCCTGCTGGTGACGCCGCACGGGCGCACGCTGTTGATGGATTCCGGAGGATTGCTGGGAGGGCGGCGCGGCGATCTCGACATTGGCGAAGACGTGGTATCGCCTTACCTGTGGCAGAGAGGGTTGGCGCGGCTGGACGTGGCGGCCTTCAGCCACAGCCATAGCGATCACATTGGAGGCATGGCGGCCGTCCTGCACAATTTTCATCCGCAACAACTCTGGTATGGGCCCAACTATCCTTCGCACGAGGTAAGCGTGGTGCTGGCGGCGGCCGATGCCAGCGGTGCGGCGCGCGTACAGCGTAAGGCGGGAGAGCGCTTTGCCATGGATGGCGTGGAGTTTGAGGTGCTGTCGCCACCCGCGGACTGGGTGCTGAAGCCGCGCGGGCAGGATGACAGCTCCATGGTGCTGCGCGTGAGTTACGCGGGGCGCTCGGTGCTGTTAGCCGGGGATATTCATCGCCGCATGGAGCGAATTCTGGCGGAAGAGTATGGCGCGGCGCTGCATGTGGATTTGCTGAAGGTGCCGCATCACGGCTCGGCCACCTCTACCAGCGCGGAGTTGCTGGACGCGGTGCGGCCGCAGTGGGCCGTCCTCTCCTGCGGCGTGCGCAATCCCTTCCGCCATCCCCGGCCCGAAGTGATTGGAAGGCTGGCCGCGGAAGGAGCCCGCGTGTACCGCACGGATCTGTTCGGGCCGGTCACGTTCTACCTGGATGCGGCGGGCGTGCATCC
Organism: Acidobacteriota bacterium; assembly: GCA_031296105.1. Lineage (GTDB taxonomy): Bacteria > Acidobacteriota > Terriglobia > Terriglobales > Acidobacteriaceae > TOLSYN. Next base: position 204,523 of record JARLGJ010000020.1, read on the forward strand.
CAGCGTGGCGCGTTAGACGTCCACCCCGGCTTCGGCGTCACTCAGGCCTTTGCTGCGGTATTCATCCAGAATGGCCTTGGCCTCGTCGGCCTGGTCCTGGCGCACGCGCAGCGCAATGCCGCCCACGCCGGGCAGCACGTCCTGGGGCGCGTCAAAGTTGGTGGCCAGCACCTCGATGCCGGCCGATTCGAGCAGGCCCTGGACGACAAGGGTTTCGGATTCCTGTTCGCTCGTAAAGACGATGGCCAATGCCTCGTTGGGTTCCTCGCGCAGTGCTTCCGCCATAACCGCCTCCTGTCCGTTCGATGCGAACGCTAGAGAGTAGTTCCATTTGCGTGGCGGGTCAAATGGAAAGAGGCAGGCAGAATATGCTCTGCCTGCCCCAAATCGCGGAAGGAACTGGTTTCAGCCTGGAATCAGCGGTCGATGCGCGTAAGGTGCAGGGTCAGCGTTCCCCAGAAGAGTCGCGAGCGCATTTGCACCGGCGTGTGCGAGCCATCGTTGGCGTACCAGATCCAGACCTTGCCGCGTCCCTTGAGGGGGCCGGCGTTGGAATAGACCGCCACGCGCACGGTGTGGAAGAGGCCGGCTTCGGTCTTCACGTCTTCGTAGCCTTCCACGTAAGCGATGGCTTCAAAGTTCTTGCCGCCGTCGTTCACCGGGATGTGATAGGTGTCGTTGGCCTGCAGGCGCTGCGCGCCCAGGTAATAGATGCCGCTGAGCACGTCCATCACGCAGCCGGGAGTATCGGTCTCCTGGTGCTTGGTTTCCCCGGAGCGCAGGTTCTGCTCGTCGAGGATGGCGCGATTGCGCACGTTATCGAATGTCAAAGTGGTTTCGCGCCGGTGCAGGCCTTCTTCGGCGCGCTTGATGATGCGCAGCGAACAGAAGGTGCGGCGGTCGAAATAAGACTCAAAGCGGTCCTGCACGCGGTAGAGCATGGCCACGGCGCCGGCCGATTCGGCGATGCCGGTCACGTGTTCCAACTCGCCGGTCTGGTCAATGCGCAGGGTGCCCACGCCGGACTTCCACAAGCGCCACTCGGCGTCATAGTGCAGCACCTGTCCGTTGGCGAAGCGGTGGCCTTCGGGAACGGACGCAACCGTGGCGTGGGGCTGCGCGGAGAGCACGGATTGTCCAACCGCCATCAGGGTAAGCGAGGCCGCGGCAATGAGCAGCAAAACGAGGGCCAGGGGAGACTTGAAAATTCGCATCCGTTTAGTACGCCATCCAGAGTTTCTTGGCCATCAGCGCGGCAATCACGGCGCCGGTGCCCAGCAGCGCGTTGTATTCGCGGTGCTTCAGGTAAAGTTCGCGGGAGAAGCTGAAGCGGCCCTCGGACTGCGCCGTAAGGCGAGGCAGCAGGCGCGGCACGCGCGAGCAGTATTCCGCGTAATTGGCAAAGTGCGCGTTCAGGAACTGTTCTTCACCGCGGATCACCGGGATATAAATGGCGGCGAACATCACTACCAGGGCCGTGGCAACCTCCCAGCGCAGGGCTGCCAGGGCAAAGCCCGCGGCAATCACAATGGAGCCGAAGTACAAAGGGTTGCGCGTGTAGGCATAAGGCCCGGAGGTGGCCAGCTCTTCATTCTTTTTCACGTGTCCGCTGGCCACGGCGCGAATCCAGACGCCGCAGAGGGCGATGGCCGAACCGGCCGCGAGCGACCACCATTCTGGGCGTGCCCGCCAGAGAAAGAACGCCGCAAACAGGAATCCCAGCGGCACTCGAATTCGTTTGGCGATGCGGCCCCAGCTCATGCGTTTCCCCTGAACGTAGATATCGATTTCTATTCTACGTTATCGCCCGCTGACGGCTTCCGATTCTCATCTCCGGATTGCGGAAAACCGTCATGTCACTGCTCTGCGCCGAAACCCGCGGCGCGGCCGTGCGCGGGCAATACCGGTTCAGGCGAGCAGCGTTTGCGCGGCTTCCAGCACGTGCTCCACGCTCATGGCCTGCAAGCCGTAATCCAGATGGCGGCTGTGGCTGTAATCGGTCACGCTGTCTTCCTCGCGCAGCACCAGGCTGTCTTGCCAGAAAGGGCCGTTGCGCGCCGGATCGGTGGGTCCGAAGAGCGCCAGGGTTTTGATGCCAAGCAGCGCGGCCAGATGTGTGGGGCCGGTGTCTCCGCCCACAAAGAGCCGCGCCTTGCGGGTCAAGGCGATCAACTCGCTAATAGAACTTTGGATGGGAACCGCCGCGCCGGCGCTCACCGCCATGGCCTCCTGCATCATGGCCACTTCGCCGGGACCGTAGTTGATCACCGAACGCAAGCCCAAGGTTTCCAGGCGGCGAGCCAATTCGCCGTAGCGCGCGGCGGGCCATTGCTTGGCGCGCCATCCCGCACCAGGGTTCAGAATTGCAAACGGACCCTCGATGCCGTGCGTGTGCAGTACCTCGGCCATGCGCGCTTCGGATTCGGCATGGCGCGGCAAGGGCGCGGAGCCGCTGGCAAAGGTGGAAACCGTCTGGCAGGGAATTCCGCGCAACCAGTAGCGCACCAGTTCCACGTTTTGCCGGATCACGTGCGCCGACTGCGTGGGCGCGGACATCTGGTAGAAGATCGTGGCCACGGCCTCACGCGGATAGCGGAAGCCGGTGATGCCGGGCGTTCCCGCCATGCGGGCCACCACGGCGGATTTGACGGAGCCTTGCAGGTCCAGCGCCGCCTGGTAGTGCGCGGCCTTCATGCCGCGGCGCAGGCTCAGCAACTCGGCGCGGGTCTCGCGAGCCAGCAGGTTGCGCCGCCATTGGCGAGTGTCGGCCAGGTGGACTTCATCCACCAGGGGGCGCAGCACGCTGCGCTCGCCGCGCAGTTCGGCGCCGGGAGCGCAGAGAAGCTCGTGCCAGCGGCGTTCCACCACCCAGCCGATTTTGATTTCAGGCAAGGTGGCGCGCAGCAAGGCAACGGCGGGCAGCGCATGGAGGATGTCTCCCATGGCGCCAAGACGGACAATCAACACGCGGGCCGGGGAATTCGCCATCGTTACTGCCCGATCCTGCGGAGCATGTCCGTGGTGGAGTGGTCCTTCGGGTCGCCGACAATTTCCACGCGGCCGCCCAGGGCCATGATCTCGTCGCGCTCGGGCACCGACTCGGCGGTGTAATCGGTTCCCTTGGCCTGTACGTCCGGCCGTATGTCACGAATCAAAGCGCGCACGTCGGGTTCGTCGAAAACAACTACGGCATCCACGCAAGCCAGGGCGGCAAGGATCTCCGCGCGCTCCGCTTCCGGCATGGCCGGGCGTCCTTCACCCTTCAGGCGGCGCACGCTGGCATCGGAATTGATGGCCACTAACAGTCTCCCACCCAGGGCCTTGGCGCCCTGCAAATATCGTATGTGTCCCACATGAATCAGATCGAAGCAGCCGTTGGCCAGGGTGATGCTTGCGCCTTCGCGGCGCCACTCATCGGCAAGCTGCCCCACTGCGTTGCGTGCAACAATCCTGGCCATCAGTCCGCCAGCGCTTCCAGCAGCTCGGCCTGGGAGATGGTGGCCGTGCCGCGCTTCATCACCACCAGGCCGCCGGCGTAGTTGGCCAGCAGGGCGGCGCTGGCGGTATCGGCCCCAGCGGCCAGGGCCGCGGTAAACGTGGCAATCACGGTGTCCCCGGCGCCGGTTACGTCCACCACCTGGTTGGAGCCGTGGATGGGAATCTCCAGCGGCTTCTTCTTCCGTTCAAAGGCCACCATGCCGTCGCCGCCGCGGGTAATCACCAGCGACTCCAGCTTCATGCGGCGGAGCAGTTCGGCTCCGGCGTTTAGCAGTTGCTCGTGATCGTGGCCAATGCGCACGTTGAGCGCCTCTTCCACTTCGCCCTCGTTCGGAGTGGCGGCCGTTACGCCCTGGTACTCGGTCATGCGATAGCGGCTGTCCAGGGTGACGGGTATTTCGCCCAGCGCGCTCTTGGCGCGAATCTGCTCGAAGAGATGCGGCGTCACCGAGCCATAGCCGTAATCGCTGAGCAACACGGCGTCGGCCGCGGGGACGTATTCGCGCGCCGAGGCCACCAACTCGCGCAGCGCCGGATGGTTGTCGCTCAGCGGGTCGCATTCGCGGTCGATACGCACCACCTGCTGCCGCGAGGAGTGCGCCGAATAGGCCAGCACGCGCGTCTTGGTGGTGGTGATGTGGCCCTTCAGCTTGGTGATGCCGCTGACGGGAATCTTGTGCTTGCGGAAGATCTGCAACAGGGTGCGGCCGGCTTCGTCGTCGCCTACCAGGCCTACGGGAAGGGCGGTCACGCCGAGAGCGGCCAGGTTCATTACCGCGTTGGCGCCGCCGCCGGGCACCAGGGTGCGCTCGCGATGGCGCAGGATGAGCACCGGGGCCTCGCGCGAGACGCGCGCGATCTCTCCGGCCAGAAATTCGTCCGCCACCAGGTCGGCCACCACCAGCACGCTGACGTTGGAGAACGCCTCCACAATGCGGCGCAGCCTTTGCGGCACGGTTAAGCCGGCATGTGCGTGGTCCTTCCCGGCGCGCCGGGGCCGTCTGCTGGATGTTTTCGCCATGCAGAGATTTTCTCACAAATGAGCGCCGTACCATCGCGAAATACCCGGCAAGAGCGGTTCCCGAGTCGCTGTGTCCCGAAGCCAACGGCAGTGAACTATTCACACCGCACATGGTTACTCGGGAACCGCTCTTGCATCCCCCGGCTTGCTGTAGCGCCCTGCCGGGCGCTGAATGCCTTGCTGCGTTATTGCCGCACCCAACGAGCCGACTGCGTTAAGTCTGCAAGAATTGTTCGAACTGCTCCGCTGCATGTTTCGCAGCCGCCGAGCCGAAGTCCTCGATCCACTGCATTTCATGGTCGGCGCGGAACCAGGTCAACTGACGCTTGGCATAGTTGCGGTGTCCCTGCTGCGCACGCGCCAGGGCTTCGGCCTCACTGCATTCACCGCGCAGGAACTCCGCCGCCTGACGGTAGCCCAAAGCGCGCATGGCGAATACGTCAGGGCCGTAGCGCGCCAGCAGGCCGCGTGTTTCTTCGATCAATCCGGCGGCGAACATCTCCGCGCAGCGCTGGTTGATGCGCTCGTAAAGTTTTTCGCGCGCGGGCGCCAGGCCAATCTTCAAAACGAGGAAGCCCGTTAAAGGGTCGCGGCCTTCCTCGTGCATTTCGCTAATGGGGCGGGCGGCGGCTTTGCAGACCTCGATCGCGCGGATCAGCTTGGCCTGGTCATTGGCATGGATGCGCGCGGCCGCCGCCGGGTCCAAACGCCGTAGCAAGCGCCACAGGGCTCCGGGGCGCGCCTGGCGCAGGCGCTCGCGCAAACCCTCGTCGCGCTCGGGACCATCGAAGAGTCCTTCGAGCATGGCGCGCAGATAGAGTCCCGTGCCGCCGCAGACGATCGGCAGCTTGCCGCGCCCGCTGATCTCGCGCGCAGCCTGGCGCGCCAGCCGCGCATATTCACCGGCGGTGAAGTATGCGTCGGGCGCAACCACGTCGATGAGGTGATGCGGAATGCGGGCGCACTCTTCGCGGGAGGGCTTGGCCGTGCCCAGCTCGAACTCGCGATAGACGGCCACCGAGTCGCAACTGATGATTTCGCCGGAAAAACGCTCAGCCAAGGCAATGGCCAGCGCCGATTTGCCGCTGGCCGTGGGACCGGCCAGTACCAGCAGAGGCTGCATCAGTGCACTCCCATGGCATGGAGAAAGAAGGGCCAGTTACGCGCGGCCGTCACGGCCAGCACCAGTGCCAATAGGATCAGCAATCCCGCGGCATGGTGTGCTTCCGGACGGCGGTTGAGCAGGGGCATGGCCGCAATTGTACGCGATGACGGCGCCTACTCCGCCTCTTCCATCTCTCCGGTGCGCGGGTTGTAGAAGAAGCGGATGCGCAGCGCCAGATACTGCCCGTGGAACTCATGGGGCAGCGGCGAGAAGGGATTCGATGCCGAGATGCCGCCATAGGCCGCGCGGTCCAGAGGCACGTCGCCGGAAGGCGTCTCCACAAAGAGTCCGGACACACGCCCGTCGGGCAGGATGAGGAAGCGGATGCTGACCTTGCCGTGCTTCAGCATCGGCGGCCGGGCCTCTTCGGGAATCAGGTTGTACCAGTTCATTTTGATCGATTGCAGGGCGCGTGAGAGGTAGGGACCGAAGTCCACGCCCTGGGTATCGCTCAAAATATCGATGCCGCCCATGCGCGCGTTACGGTCCACCGGCCCGCTGCCCAGCCCCATGCCGCCACCGCCGCCACCGCGCGGAATGTTCCGCGTGGCGCTGGCAATCTGGTCGCCGGCGGAGCCGGGCATGCGGAAGGGATTCGACTGCGGCTGCTCGGGCACCATGCGCTGCTGCGGCAAACCCATTGTGCCCTGCGCATCGTTATGTTGCGGAGCCGATTGCGCGTAGTTCTGCGGTGCGGGCTGTGCCATCTGCGGCCCATTGGGCCCGGGAGCCTGCTGATTGCCGCGGCGCAGTTCTTCCAAGGTCTTCGGGTCCGGGGCGTGCGGACTCTGCGCGATGCGGTTCTTGTCGCTTAGCTTCTCGGTATTCGGCTTGCGCGTCTGTTTCAAGGCGTCCTGCGGCAGGGCCAGGTAAGTGGGCTGCTTGCCGCGCATCAGGTCGTCCACGCTTACCAGGTGCGGCTGCGCCCAGTTCGGCATCCACTTCCCCGAGGTGAACAGGGCAATCGCCAGAAGCATGTGAATGACAACCGAAATCCAGAAGGCTTCGCGCACGCGCGAGCGCGCCAATTCATCTTCCAGCTCCGTCAACATGTGGGGCTGGAATTCGGCGGTCTCCTCGGCAAAATAACGGCGGCGCGCCCCGCTGGGGCCGCGCTCTTCGTCGTCAGGAGGCGGGACGATGGAATTGGGATTTAAGGAACCGATTGCCGTTACTCCTCAATATCTCTGGCGCCACGCGGGCGCGCCAACGCCCGCCGGAGAGGCGGGCATGTTTCTATCTTCGCACCGAAGCCGCCCCAGGCGCGGCATCGTGTCTGGCTAATCCGCCCCGGAACCACTATCTTTTGGCGTTCCAACATGCAGGATGGAACCAACATCCTCCAGGTGAGCGCGCTTGCGATGATCGGCCATCTGCTGCTGAATTTCGATGGCCAGGGACAGGGCGGCGCGTCCGTCGGCCAAAGTTACCTCGGGCTGGCTGCGCTCGCGCACGGCGCGCAAAAAGCTGGAAAGCTCGGCGCGCAGAGGCTCCTCGCTGCTCACCGGAGGCTTGTACGGCACAATCTGCGGCACCCCGCCCTCGGTGGGCTGGACGGTGAGCGAGAAAACGTCGCGCCGCGAGTAGTCCAGTGAAACATACTGCGCAGGCTGGAAGAAGCGCAGCTTGCGCACGCGCTCGGTGCTGATGCGGCTGGCCGTGAGGTTGGCAATACAGCCGCTCTCGAACTCCAGGCGCACGCTGGCAATGTCCACCTTGCCGGTGAGCACGGGCAGGCCCACGGCGCGCACCTCGCGCACGGGCGACTTTGCCATCTTCAACACAATGTCCAGGTCGTGGATCATCAGGTCCAGCACCACGTCCACGTCCAACGAGCGCGGGGTAAACACGCTGAGGCGGTGCACCTCAAAGAACATGGGACGCGTCAAAAGCGGCCAGGTGGCGCGCACCGCGGGGTTAAAGCGCTCCAAGTGGCCGGCCTGGGCCACGCGGCCCAGCTTGCTGGCCAACGAAACCAGCTCATCGGCCTGATCCAGCGAGAACGCCAGGGGTTTTTCGATCAGCACGTCGATGCCGGCTTCCATCAACTGGCGCGCCGCAGCCAGGTGGTACACGGTGGGCACGGCAACACTGGCGGCGTGGATCTTCAGTCCAGAGGCAAGCAGGTCGGAGACACTGGCAAAGGGGCGGCCGCCATGTTCGGCGGTAATGGCCTGGGCGCGCGCAAGGTCGGCGTCCACTACGGCGGCCAGCTTCACTCCGTCATCGGCCAGTTCACGATAGACGCGGGCATGGTTCTTGCCAAAGGCGCCCACGCCCACTACGGCGATAGAAAGCTCTTCCCGGTTCACGCTCTCCATTGTCGCAGATCACGGAAGCCGCAGGAAAGCCGGGGCCACTCCGCGGTACAATGCAAGACGCAAAGGCCCCTGAAATCTGCGCCTTGCACGGTAAGGAGACTGATCCCATGGCTCGCCGCACCACCCCAAAAACCGCCCCCGTAAAATCCGCCAAGCTACCCACCCGCCTCTCCCACTACGACCGCGCCGGACAGGCGCGGATGGTGGACGTGAGCCAGAAACAGGAAACCCTGCGCGAGGCCGAGGCCAGCGCTCATATCGTGCTGAGCACAAAAGTGTTGGCGGAGTTGAAGAACAATCCCAAGGGAGACCCTTTCGAGGTGGCTCGCTTTGCCGGAATTCAGGCCGCCAAGCGCACTTCAGAGCTAATACCAATGTGTCATCCATTGGCCCTTAGTCACGTAGATGTCAGTTATGCACCGTGCGAAGATGGCTTTATCCTTCGCTCCCACGTAGCGATGCGCGGTGCCACGGGAGTGGAGATGGAAGCCTTGACCGCTGTGTCGGTGGCCGCTTTGACGGTGTACGACATGTGCAAGGCTCTCGATAAAGGCATCGTGATCCGATGTATACAACTGGAGCACAAGAGCGGAGGAAAGAGCGGAGAGTATCGCCGCACGCCGCAATAGCCCTCCAGGAAGGATGGGCCAAGAGATGAAGGATGGAGCCAAGGTTCTATTGATCGACGACAACCCGGCCATTCGCGAACTGATGCTGGATTCGCTGGCTTCGGAGATGACTGTACACACCTGCTCCGGCGCCACCGAAGCCCTCGATGACACGGAAATCCAGGCTCCCGATCTCGTCATCTCCGACTACCGCATGCCCGGCGTCAACGGCTTGGAACTCATCGGCAAGCTGCGCGCCGCCCATCCGCATCTGCCCGTGGTCATGATGGCCTCGCGTGCCGACATCAACGGCCCCTTGGCCGGCGCCGGCCGCCAGGTGGAAGAATTCCTGGAAAAGCCTTTTCTGGTGGATCACGCGATACTTCGCATACGGCGCGTGCTGGATCGCATCGCCCTGAGCAAGGCCACCCGCGAGGCGACGAACTCTACCAGCGTGCGCGGCACCTTGGCGCAGATGTCGGTGATCGACCTGCTGCAAACCATCGACATGGGACGCAAGAATTGCCGCCTGAAGCTGAGCCAGCGTGGCCAGCCCTGCGAGATGATCTTCCATGAAGGGCAACTGGTGCATGCCACGATGGGGAATCTCTCCGGCGAAGAGGCCGTGTACAAGGTTGCCGGCTGGAGCGAAGGTTCCTTCCAGATCGACTTCGAGCGCATCGAGTGCGAGTACACGATCCATCACAGCACGCAGTCGGTGTTGCTGGAGGCCCTGCGCCTGTTTGACGAGGCGCAGCGCGACGGCTCCGAGGACGGGGAGGAAGCCATACCGCATCCCGGCCCGGGCGACGGCCTTTCGGGGGCATCCCTCTCCGCGGCTGGAGACTGACGGCCACGGCCGTCATTGCAACTTTTCCGTAACGTGTGTGGGTTATACTCGCAGAGCGTTAAGCGTCCCAACGATCGATTCATGCCGGCCTTTCACAAAGCTCTGTTGCTCTTCAATCCCGTCAGCGGCGCCCATCAGGAGGCGCGCGCGGCCACCATTCGCCATATTGCGGAACAATATCGCCGTGCCGGTGTGGAGGTGACGGTGGAAGCCACGCGAGCCCGCGGCTCGGCCGGCGAGCAGGCGCGCCAGGCCATTGCCAGCGGATGCGACGCGGTTTTTGCCTGTGGCGGCGACGGCACGGTCTTTGAGGTTTTGCAGGGCCTGGCCGAATCGCAGGCCATGATGGGCGTCATCCCCCTGGGCACGGGGAACGTGCTGGCACACGACCTGGGACTGGCCGGCAAGCCCGAGCGCGCCGCCGCGCAACTGCTGGAATGCCAGCCGCAGACGATTGCCGTGGGCCGCATTGCCGCCGCCGGACGCGCCCGCTTTTTTACCGTGGCCGCCGGAGTGGGCGTCCACGCCGAGTTGCTGTACCGCGCCAGCGCCAGGGCCAAGCAGCGCAATGGGTACCTTGCGTATTACGCGCACGGGATGAAGCTGCTGTTCCGCCACGCTTTTGTGCCCTTTCCGGTGGAGATTCTTACCAGCGAGGGCCGCTCCATTCAAACCACGGCGCTGGAACTGGTAGCCATGCGCGTGCGCTCGTTTGGCGGGCCGCTGCGCCATTGGCGTCCGGGAAGTTCGTTGCTCTCCGGCGACCTGAAGCTGGTGCTGCTGCGCAATGCCAGCCGCGGACACATGCTGCGCTACACCATGCAGGCGCTTACCGGGCTGGCTCCGTATGACTCTCTGGAGAAGCAGGACGCCGACCTGTCATTTGTCTCGGCGCAGTCGGTTGTGTGCCATCCTCCCAAGGAGCGCGCGGCCCACCTGCGAGTGCAGGCCGATGGCGAATTGCTGGGCCCTGCTCCGGCGGAGATTGCCATTGTTCCCCACGGACTGCGCCTGTTAATGCCGGAAGAGTTGGCCGCGCAGAGCGCAGCGACCAGCCAGCCCATGGCCGGGCTGCTTTGACATTCACGGCAATCCTTGCCAACCTGAAGTCCACACCATGGAACCCGTTACCCACTTTCTGACCGGGGCCGTACTGGCCCGCACCGGATTCAATCGCAAGACCGCCCTGGCCACGGTGACCATGGCGCTGGCCGCCGAGGCCGCCGATCTCGACGTTGTCGCCTACGTGCGCGGCTCGGCCGAGGGGTTCATTCAGCATCGCGGCATTACCCACACGTTTCTGGCCGTGCCCGTGGTGGCCGCCGTGACCATGGCCGCAGTGTGGGCCGCGGACAAGTTGTGGCAGCGCCTGCGCGGCGGCGCGAAGCGGAAGCCCGCGGTGCCGTTGCGTTGGGGATGGCTCTACCTGGGCGCCGTGGTGGCGGCGCTCTCTCACCTTTTGCTGGACTTCACCAACAACTACGGCGTGCGTCCGTTCTATCCCTTCCGCCGCGAGTGGTTCGCCTGGGACATCGTTTTCATTGTCGAGCCTTTGCTCTTACTGGCGCTGATTGCCGCGCTGACCTTGCCCTGGCTCTTTGGCCTGATCGGCGCGGAGATTGGCGCGCGCCGCAAAGGACCGGCCGGGCGCAGAGCGGCCATTGCCGCGCTGGTGTTTATGGTGCTGTTGTGGGGCGTGCGCGACTTCGAGCATCGCCGCGCACTGGCCGTGATGGACACGCGGCTCTATAACGGCGAATCGGCGGAACGGCTGGCGGCTTTTCCGGAGATGGTGAATCCCTTCCGCTGGCAGGGCGTGGCGGAAACTTCAACGGCCTATGTCTCATTGCCGGTGGATTCGCTGCATTCGGAGATCGATGCGCAGGGACAGGCCGTGACCTGCTACAAGCCGGAGCCGACGGCGGCCAGCACCGCGGCGCGTGCCTCCAAGCTGGGCCGGGCGTACATGGAGTGGGCGCGCTTTCCGATTGTTGAAGACGAGCACATCTCCGAGCCCGCGCCGCATGACGTGGTGCAGTTTCAGGATGTGCGCTTCCTCGATCCCGTGGGCAAGCGCAAGGTGCTGGAGGCTTACGTGTTGCTGGATGCGAACCGGCGTGTGCTGGAGCAGGGCTTCCGCCCGCCGCAACGATAACGGCCGCGCGTCAATCGCGCGACTTGCGCGCCATCTCCGCAAGCACTTCGCCTTCGGCGCGCACGGGAATCCACTGCTTGCTGAGACTGGCGCCCATTGATTCGTAAAAGTCGATGGAGGGCTGGTTCCAATCCAGCACCTGCCACTCATAACGCGTGCAGCCTTCGTCCACGGCGATCTTCGCCACCTTCAGCAGCAGCGCCTTGCCAATGCCGCGCCCGCGTAACTCCGGCCACACAAAGAGATCTTCCAGGTAGATTCCGGCGTGGCCGAGAAAGGTGGAGTAGTTGTAGAAGAACAGCGCGTAGCCCACGGGCTGGCCGTCCCACTCGGCAATGAGACAGCGGAAACGCGGCGCGGGGCCAAAGCCGTCGCGCAGCAAATCCTCCTCGGTGATCTTTACCAGGTGGGTGAGTTTCTCATACTCGGCCAGGCCGAGGATCAACGAGCGCAGGGTAGCCGCGTCAGAGGCGACGGCCGGACGAATCTTCAACATTGCAGTGCATTCTCCGCGGGAGTTCTGTTTGCAGTGTAAAACAATCCGCGTAGCGAAGCGCCTAGTTCTTTGCGTTCGCCACGGCCGCGAGAATTGCATCGATCACCTGGCTGGCGCCGTGATTTTCAAGCGTATTGTTGTTGCAGAAAATCGCAAACGCATAACGCTCGCCGCGCACGGTGGTCAGGTAGCCGGAGATGGCGTTTACATGATCCAGCGTGCCGGTTTTGGCTTGCACCACGGCTCCGGCAGGCAGTGATTTTAAGCGCCCGGCCAATGTGCCATCCGTGCCCGCGACGGGTAGTGTGGCGGCAAAGTCCGCGCCCCAGGGTTGCTGTGCAGAGTAGCGCAGCAGCTTGACCGTGGCGTGCGGTGTGACGAGGTTCTGGCGCGAGAGACCGGAGCCGTCATAGAAAGCGAACTCGTCGGGGGAGATGCCGGCCTCACTCAGGAACTCCTTTACCACTTGCAGGCCTCCGGCGATGGAGCCGCCCGTGCCCTTCTCGCGGCCCAGCAAGCGCAGCAGCATTTCGGCATGCAGGTTCTGGCTCACCTTGTTGATCACCATCAGATCCTGCCCCAGCGGCGCGGAGACGTGCTCGGCCAGCACCACGCGAGCGGGCGCGGCGAGGGGCGCGCTCTCCGGCGGCGTTGCCGAGTGATGCACGCGCACCTTGCCGTGCATCTCGATGCCGCGGCGCAGCAACAACTCATGCAGCAGTCGGGCGCAGTATTCGGCAGGGTCCTCAAGTGCCACGGCCAGGCTGGTGCCGGCGTCGGTGAGTGGAATAGCGCCCCATAACTCCACGTGGCGCGAGCCGAGTTCGCGCTGCAATCCCAGCTTGCGTTCTCCGGTGGCCGAGGTGGTGATGCGGTTGTCGATGTCGAAGTACTCCGCGGCAGGAGCCAGCGAGACGAAGGCGCGGTCTCCCTCTTTTGCGCCTGGCTTAATGTTCACAAAGACGGCGTTGTCGTTGATGGCCAAGGCCGACACGGCCGCGCCGTACTCCCACACAAGGTCGTTCTGCGCCCAGCCTTGCCCGTAGCGCTCGTTGCTGTAAAAGCTGTCGTCGGCCACGAGGTCGCCGTCGATGACCTTGACTCCGCGTGCAGCCAGTTGATCGGCCAGTGCGGCCAGCGCCTGATCGGGAGGAAACGGCCGTTGCGTTTTACCTTCATAGGGCAACGCGCGTCCGCTCAGATTCGGATCGCCGCGGCCAACCAAAACGAGGTCGCCGGCGAGGCGTCCGTATTGATCCGGGGCGGTCGCAGACTCCAGAGTGGTGTGGAATTGATACGCGGCGCCGAGGCGCGCCCAGGCCGTGGCGGTGGTGAAGAGCTTGGCATTGGAGGCCGGCGTGAACAGGCGTTCGGCGTCGTGAGAATAAACCACGGCGCCGGTGGCGAGGTCTTCCACTGCGATGCCCCAGGCGGCGCGCGACGCCGTTGGCTGTTCCAGCAGCGCGTCAATTTGCCGCGCCAACTCCTTCGGAGATTCCTTGTGCGTTTCCTTACGGTGTCCAGAGGCCGAGACGGGCCCAGACAGAACAAGCACGAGCAAGAGGGCCACCACCGCGCGCAATGAGCGAAGTTGCATGATGTTTCGCATGAGAAGCGAATCCTAGCACTTGTAGTTCGAAGAAAAACTGACGGCCCTTTAACGCACCGGCAGCAAAAGATTGTCGATGAGCCGCGTTGGGCCGAACCAGGCGGCCACGGCCACCAGCGCACCGTGCAAAGTTTCCGCTACCGCATCGAGCGTATCGGGATCGACGATCTCCAAGTAGTCAAGTTTGGCGGCAGGTTCGGTGGCCAGCACCTGCAAGGCGCATTGGCGAAGCTGCCCGGCGCGCGTCTCGCCCGTGGCGGCCAGTTGCTCCACGGCCATCAGTGCGCGGTGCAGCACCAGGGCCTGGCGGCGCTCCGCGACGGAGAGGTATGCGTTGCGCGAACTGAGCGCGAGGCCGTCGCTCTCCCGCGCGATGGGGGCAACCACCAGTTCCAGATCCATGTTCAGGTCGTGTACCATGCGGCGCAGCACGGCCACCTGCGCGGCGTCCTTCTGTCCGAAGACGGCCCAGGTGGGCTGCACAATGTGGAAGAGCTTGCTGACGACGGTGGCCACGCCGCGGAAATGCCCTGGGCGCGATCCTCCATCGAGCTTCATGCCGAGGTCCTCGACATCGACGATGGTGGTGGCGCCCTTGGGATACATCTCCTCGCTCGACGGAGCAAACACGACGTCGGCGCCCGCGGGTTCCAGCAGCGCGCAATCCTTTTCCAGCGTGCGCGGATACTGCCCGTAATCTTCGTTCGGCCCGAATTGCAAAGGGTTCACGAAGATGGAGACAACCACCAACTGTGCACGGCGGCGAGCCTCGCGCACCAGCGATAGATGGCCCGCGTGCAGCGCGCCCATGGTGGGCACAAAGCCCACGGTCAAGCCTTGCGCTGTGGCGTCATGGCGCAGCGCACGCATCCCGGTAACGGTGTGTACAACCTTCATTGCTTGTTTGTGTCCTCAGGCTTGGCGGCCGACGGCGCATTGGGAAGATTCTGCTGCGCCGGGTCTCCGGGTTGCGCCTCCGGGTTGGCCGGGGCGGGAGTCTTCTCGGGCTCCTGCGCCGCGGGGGGAGGCGTGATGGTCCAGTTGCGGATCGCTTTTTGAAAGACCGGGTCGAGCCGGTCGAAGTCCTGCGGCGCACAGCGCAAGGCAAAGGAGTACACCAGGCCTTCGTCGGCAATCAGCGCGACTTCCTCGATGCTCTCCGCCTGCGTCTCCGGGTCGCGCAGACGCACGCGCACAATCTGCGTGTCGTTGCCGTTCAGCAGCAAACGCGTGCGCTGCAAGGTCTCGACTTCGGCTGAAGGGGTGCGGGTAATGGCTTCCACCATGGCGTCCAGCGTAACGGGCGTGCCGTCGGGCTGGTCGGGAGGATCGAGCACGACAACGTTGAGATCGGGCCAAAGCGATTGGTCAAGGCCCTCATGCGGCTCGGCAACAACCAAGCCGAGTTCGCCGTAGGCGTCGCCCAGCCGCTGCCACGCCGAAGGCACGGCCACGCACAGCCCCACGCGGGCGATGCATTCCTCGCGCGTGGCGGAAGCCGAAGTCTTCCTGGTGTTGCTTGCGGCGCGCGCGGACTGGGCCGCGGCTTGACTGGTTTGCGCCGTCAGGGACGCCGCGCACAAAAGCGCGGTCAGCAATACTTTCTTCATCCGCCAATCTTTCTTTTGCTCAATTCGTTGAGCACGCCGGCCTGCACTTCGCGCGGCAGGTGGTAGCTCTCGGCGTCGGAGGGAAATTCCCGGCGGCGCACATCGTCGCGGTAACTCGTGATAGCCGTCGAGATCTGTTCGCCGGCGTTGCAGTAGCGGCGCACAAACTTTGCCGCCGGGTGAAAGGTAAGTCCGGCCAGGTCGTGGAAGACGAGGATCTGTCCATCGCACTCCGGCCCGGCGCCAATGCCAATGGTAGGCGTTGCCACTTCGCTGGTAATGCGCGCCGCAACCTCGCGCGGAATGCCTTCCAGAACAAGCGCGGAAACGCCTGCGGCATCCAGGGCCGCGGCGTCGCGCAGCAGGCTGTCCATGGCCTCCACGGTTTTGCCCTGCACCTTGTAGCCGCCCATGCGGTGCACGGATTGCGGAGTGAGGCCAATGTGTCCAACCACGGGAATCTCGGCGTCGAGCATGGCGCGGATCAACTCCACGCGTGAGACGCCGCCCTCGATCTTCACCGCCTCGGCGCCGCCTTCCTTCACAAAGCGCGTGGCGTATTCCAGCGCCGCGTTCAATCCCGTGTGATAGGAGCCGAAGGGCATGTCCACCACCAGCAGCGCCTGGCGCACGGCGCGGCGCACGGCGCGCGAGTGATGCAGCATCTCCTCCACCGTTACCGGCAGAGTGCTGTCATATCCGAGCACCACCTGCGCCAAAGAATCGCCAACCAGGATAAGCTCGACGCCGGCCTCGTCGGCCAGGCGCGCGGTGGCGTAGTCGTAGGCCGTCAGGCAGACGATGGGTTCGTGCTTGTGCTTTTTGTCCGCCAGAGTGTGGACGGTGACTTTTTGGCGGAAATCGCCGGTGGTGATGCTCATGAACTCCTCCAGTGAGGCTCCGCCTGGGCGGATGCCGCCTGTGCGCCGTGGCGCATGATCCAAATGGTATGAACCGCGCTGATTGTAGCCCGCTGGCAAGGGCGAGGCAAATTGGCCGCACCGTGGACGGGCTGCTCCGCAGCGGGGATTATTTTGCCGGCAACTTGTGCAGGTGTCTTTCGGCTTCCATCATTACGGTCCGGGCTTCGTCGGCCAGGTTGTCCAGGGCCAGGGCGCTTTCGTGCACCATGTACACGCAGGCGGCCACCAGGCTGCCCACGGAGATGAAGCCGATGCCCAGGGCGGCCAGTGCCGCCGCGCGCGCATAGAAGTGCAACTCGTAGTGCACCAGCATTCCGCCCAGCACGGCGATCAGCGCTTCGGCGGCAAAGCCGCCCACCGCGGCATATCCCAGGCGAATGGCGCGGCCCAGGTATGCGGTGCGCCGCTTGAGCTGGAGGGTTTGCTGTTGCAGGCGCTGAAACAGTTCGGAGTTCTCCGCAGTGCTGGCCATCACCGTGGCCACCGTGCGCGTGCGGTCAATGACGCGGGCAATGCGGTTGCCCATGCCCAGCACAAGCACGGAGGACGAATTGGTGAGCAACGCCGGAGCGGCCACCGCGGTCAGTACCGCAAACGGGCTTTCGATGTTGGACATGCGGACATCCTATTGCACCCGGCTCGAATGCGATAGGCCCAAATTGCGTTTCTGCACGGCGAACAGTTCGATGTACTCGTGGTCGGCTTGGAGGATGTGGTCGCGCAGCCAGTTGCCGAGAAAGAACAGCACATCGATCGGCAACACCACAGTGCCAGACTCCATTTGCGCGCGGAACCCGGCAACCTTCGCGACAAAAGCGCGGTGCATCGCCTGGTGCGCCGCAAGCCCGGGAAAACCGGCGGCCCGCAGAGCCGATTCTTCCCGCGAAAAATGCTCCCGGGTGTAGCGCTCCAACTCGGCCACCACGTTGTTGATCGTGTGCCGCCCGTGCCCGGCGCTCATGGAATCATTCAGTTCGTTGACGAGAGCGAACAGGTGTTTGTGATCGTCGTCGAACTGCGGGACGAAAACGGTGTATTCGGCGTTCCATTCAAACAGAGGCATAGGCTGCTCCCGCCAGGCTCACGAAGCCCAGCTTAGAGCATTTTTCGCTTTACTGTAGACTGTTCATGGTGAGTCTGAACCAAGCACTTGCATTGTCTGGTGTTATGCATGGCAGAGCCTCTGTGATGGCCTGATCGAGTGTTTCTTTGGTTCGTGCTTTGGCGTCGCGAAGCA